>NZ_JAQQXN010000012.1:0-624 GCF_046635845.1 Tardisphaera saccharovorans | reverse complement strand
TTCTTTGTCGGCCTCGGCGGCTCCCAGCGTTGGGGCCTCCGGGAACCTCTCCTTTATCTTCTGCTCGGCAACCGCCCCTGCCTCGTCCAGTATCTTCCTGGCCTCCTCGCTCGCCTCCACGTCGTACGAGGCACCGCTTGCCTCCCCGGCCTCCGTGACCAGCTGGCCAAGGGTCTCGTTTATCTCGCCGAGCTCAAAGCTCACCGTGGGCATGACCCCGCTCAGCTCCCCCCTTATGCTCCCCACGACCTGAGCAAGGGGAGCCATGGAGACCGCCACGTCCCCGAACTCCTCGATGGTCTCGAGGCGAAGGGCTACCTGCTCGAGGGCAAGCTGGCTCCTCAGGACGACCTTTGCCATCTTCCTGACCTCCGCGCACTCGTTGGCGTACATCTTGGCCCTCGCCTCGTCCTTGTTGATGAGGGCCTCGGTGACCTTCTCGAAGAACTCCTTGTCCCTCTGCTCCATCTTGTAGGCGGTCTGCTCAAGTATCTGCTTCTGGGTGTTGAGCCTGTATATTATGTGGTTTATCCTCTCCTTGAGGGGCATGCCTGGGTGAACCTTCATAACAGCCCTCTTCACTATGCCGACATCATATTCCTTCTCCCAGTTTTTGATGGACAT
>NZ_JAQQXN010000011.1:0-10821 GCF_046635845.1 Tardisphaera saccharovorans | reverse complement strand
CCTCAAGGGCCTGCCCGAAGCCGTCCTTAGATGGAAGCGCTACGTCGCATCCCTTGGCGTAGAGAACAGAAGAGTTCCTCGCCCTTATGGCATCTAATATGCTCTCAGTACGCACATCAGGGCTACTTAACCCAAGATGTGCTGTATAGTGATAGTCTCCGAAAAGATTCCTTTGATCAGCGGCATTAGGCCCAACCACCGTCAACTTAATGCCTTTCTTAAGCGGGAGCGTTCCGTCATTCTTTAACAGCACAATGGATTCTCTAGCAGCTTCAAGAGCAACACGCCTAAAGACCTCATCGTCTAACTTTGCCTCCCTTACCTCTTTGGCCGATTCATCAAGTAATCCAAGCCAGAACTTCTCGCGTAGAACTTCCTCTACTGCAGAGTCTAGGATTGAAACCGGGATCTTTCCTGAGGTAACGGCAGCGATCAACGTATGATAGCATGTCGACTCCGGCATTTCGCTATCGACACCAGCGGCTAGCGCCTTAACGGCGGCTTCCTGGCAATCCGACGCAACGTAATCAACGTTGATTAATCTAGGAATACCTCCGCCATCCGAGAGCACCACGCCGTCAAATCCCCATTCTTCTCTCAGAACGCGGCGTAGCAACCAGTGGTTTATGTGGCATGGTATTCCATCTAACTGGTGATAGGCTGCCATAACGGATTTCATGTTGGCTTCTTTCACGGCTGCTTCAAAGGTCCTCAAGTGGTTTTCCCTTAGGAACCTCTCGGAGACGTTCACGGGTGCGGTGTTCCTCCCTCCCTCGGAGGATCCGTGCCCCGCGAAGTGCTTTCCGGTTGCGGCTACGCCCTGCGCCTGAAGAGACGACACGTACGCAACTCCCATGGAGGAGACGAGGTAGGGATCCTCACCGTAGGTCTCCTCGGTCCTTCCCCACCTCGGGTCAACCGCAAGGTCGAGAACGGGGGAAAGGCAATGAGTTATCCCCAGGCTGCTAGCTTGAGCACCTATTGCTGAAGCCACTCTGGAGATTAGGGAGATATCCCATGTACTAGCTAGGCCTATTGCCTGTGGAAAGGAAGTAGCCCCTGGGGCCTTAACACCTGCCAGGCATTCTTCCATTATCAAGGCGGGTATCTTTATGGTGGCATTACTTGAAATGTAATCTTGGGCCTTCTTCACTAGATCACGAGCCTGCTCGATCGTAAGGCCATCTCCTGTAAGTCTCGTTATGAAGCCTATTCCATGACTCAAGAACTTCCGTGCTTTTTCCTCAGAAAAACTCCCGTTTTCAGTAAGGCTTATGGCTCTTACCGCACCTATTTGGGCCACCTTTTCCTCGACCGTCATCTGGGCAATCATAGATCTGATTCTTTCCGCCTCCGAAGTCGAACGGTTTGAGCTTAACAATTTGCAACTGAATTGCCACCAGATATATTTTTTTCGGCCATTGCGCTTTGCCATATTCTTTTGATATGCCAGCGCTTTGCATTTCGTTTAGTGACATTAATTCCCTCATCAGGGCCGATCTCCCGAAAATCTAAGCAAATCCACGAAAGATATCAATGACAGAATGAAGTCCATGTTTCTAGCGCTTAGGCCCGCCATCGTCAACAGCTCTAAGAGCAAAAGCAAAAAGCAAAGCCTCTCGTGAAAACCAATTTTCGCGAACCATGTGCCATAAACTCTTGACGGTTACTAATAGAAATAGCAGCATATGCCAAGCTTAATGCGATTCTTATGGCCTAGAATTCATATTCGAGCTCAAAATCCTTATAATAAGGGCAAAAGAAAAAACAGAAAGATAGATTTCCCGTCAACACAGCATGGAACCTACTGGCTATTTATAAGGTCCTTAGGCAACTTAACGCTGGCCTCCTTTTGAGTCCTGGCTGACTGGTAAATCGCGTCAATAATGTATTGCATTTCCACTATTCCATTTGTAGGTATTGGGTTCTTTATTTCTCCCTTTATCACCCTTACAAAGTCAACTATTTTCTGAGTGAATTCGTCCAGCTGAGGTAAATGTTGTGGAGTTATATTAACCATGTAACCGTTCATATCCGTATATAGGGTAAGCGGGGAAAGGCTAATGCCTCCTTTGGTGCCCAGTATCAGCGGATTGCCCAAGGACTCGGCGTGCATGGCCCACGCCTGCTTGTAAGTCATGACCAGATCGTCCTCGAACCTTATGAAGGCGGCCGAGAAGTCCTCGACCTCAAATCTACTGGGATCCCAACCCCATATTCCAGGTATCTCGCTTGCGCTCTTATCCCTACCTATGTAATCAGCGATGGAAGCCTCCACCGAGACAGGAATGGGATGGTTCAATAAGTAAAGAGCAGAGTCGAGTACGTAAACGCCTATGTCCAGTGTTACGCCACCGCCCGATAAGGAGCGCTCTATGAAGGTCTTACCCGCGCTAGATCCCCATCCAGGTATTCCCCTTCTGCGCCCCCCATCAACGGCTTCTGCGAAGTAAGGCTTACCCAAGAAGCCCGAATCCACAAACCTCTTTGCGGCTTGTAGTCCCGGGTTATATCTGCTCTGAAAGCCCACCATTAGTACTTTTCCGCTTTCTAACGAGGCCTTATACATGGCATATGCTTCATCGCCTGTAGAAGCCATGGGCTTTTCGACCAAGACGTTCACTCCAGCCTTGAGCGCTGCTATCGACGCAGGCGCATGAATGCGGTGCGGCGTGCATACGCTGACGCCGTCTAGTTCCACGGACGATAACATCTCGTTATAGTCCTGAAATACTTGATCCTTGGAAAGTCCCCATTCCTTTTGAGCCCTCTCTAGCGCGGCCGAATCCACATCGGAGGCCGCCACAATCTCAACATCCGGAATATTCTTGTATCTCTGATAATGGGCGTTTGCTATGCCTCCAGCCCCTATGAAGCCTATTCTGACCTTGTTTACCATACGCGCACAAAGCAAGACTATATAAGCATTTCTCGCTCAGGGGGTTATTAAATTACTCACAGGAATAATTCTCAAGTTAGCTTTCAACGTGATGGGTAAGTAGTGGCTATAGCCCAATGATATGACACCAATAGCCCCAACCACTGGGATATGGCCCGCTCGAAGAGCGATAGACCTAGCCCCTAATCACCATTGGCACTCCTAAAATAAGGAGATGCTTGTTAACCGTGAGATCATTCTTGACGTCAAGCCCCTCAAGCATTAGAAGAGGGAATTAAAAAGAGGGACCCTACCTCATCCCATGTCAGGTAGCAAGCAGCCAGGCAAGCGATAATTACCGGAGCCAAAGGGAATAGCCCACCCCCATGAAGAGCATAGGCCTAATTCTTGGTACCCATGGCGGCATCACGCGAGACATATGCATGGCAATAGGCAAAGGATTGCCAGGCGGCAAAGAAATGGAGATGGCGCTTGACGACACCCGCTTAAGAATCGACCTGGCTGCAGAGCAATCGACATATGGCTACGACGAGTTTGAAAGGCGGAAGAAGCACGCAATCCTCGCGGTCGTCGCGGGCGTTGGGCTCGAGAAACCGTTAAGCGTTTACGTCAAAACGCGGGAAGAAACGACTCTGAACCAAAAATGATCTCAAGATGATTGCTGATATCAGGACGGAAGACGGCAAATGGGCCATGCGGCGACGATGATTACGAGACCAATCCTTTATTTCTTAAGTGATGCGCAGAGCTCCCTTGAAAGCAGAAGGTCGCCATGGACGGTTCTCGCAATGATGAAAGAGGAAACGGGGTAAGGAGGTACTGTGGACTACAGAGAGCAAAGGGCGAAATGGGCCATGGCATGCGCTAGACCATTTGAGGGCCTCTTCTCGTAAAGGCGGGCGCGCGACCTCTAAGAAGCCGAAAACCCTCACGGGGAAGACCACAAGTGATTCACGCATTGACCCATCATGCTAGGGCACAAGCGAGAAGAGGTAAAGCAGATATTGAACAGCGCGAAACCGTCATACGGGAATTATGCGGCAAAGCGTGGCCTCCCAGCGTTTAAACGCCCATCTGGTAGCTGAAAATCAGGTCGCTTTATAGCGGCAAAAATCACGTGGCAAGTAACACCACGAGCACACGATTCAGTAGCGATTTTACGGAAAACAGAGATGAAAATTCCAAAGCGCTTATTATTGGGCGTTACCATTTAGCCCATTTTAGAAAGGCAAGGAGAAACCTAGACCTAATACGGACCTCAGCATAAAAAGCAACCCCACGCAAACAAAAGCTTATTTCTTTACGCATTTGTCGCTTATGAAGCTAAAAAGCGGCTTTAAGATAGTTTTTACCGGCGATAGCATAACAGACGCGGGACGCATGGGTCAGTTCTATCCCTTAGGCAATGGTTACGTCAAGTTCTTCGCGGAGCTCCTTGCTTCCGCATATCCTGAGCTCTCAGTTCAAATCTTCAATACGGGAATTAGCGGAAACACCGTAAAGGACCTTAAGGATAGATGGGACGACGACGTCCTTTCGCTGAGCCCTGACTGGCTCATCATACTTATAGGAATAAACGACCTCAACAGATATCTCGACGGGGTAACGGAATTAAGCCCCGAAAGCTACGAGAGGACGTACGATGAACTCCTATTTGCCGCTGAGAAGGAGGTAAGGGGCATAACGCTGATAACTCCATTCTACATAAGCCGCGGCAGTTACCCTGGTACGAGGCGCGACGCGGTGCTAAAATTGCTGCCCAGCTATACCGATGCCGTTCGCCGCTTAAGGGTCAAACATTCCACGGAACTGATAGACCTACAGGCCGATTTTGAGAACTTGGTTAAGAAGAGGGAACCCACCGCTTTCGCCCTTGAACCAATTCACCCCAATGAGGCGGGCCACCTCTTCATGGCGATGAAGCTTCTCTCGTATGTGGAACTGGCTTGACCCTGTCATATAATTCGTCCTTCCTGGGCGAAGCTCTTCGGCAGGCCTTCCTATACCTTTCCTCAACGAAGCTCGGCGCTCAATTTGCGATAGTGAGCATAATGTACGACCTAGGGCATCCTCATTTTCTCGGCCACCGCTATCATCAGACCGCAACGCGCCTTCTCCGCATGTGCACGCATAAGGGTAAGTTCGACCTATCCTCGAGCCTCACGGAGCCCGTTAACCCTAGACGCTTGAAACCACAAGCGGCAGTGCCGTCTCCTTGCTCCGCGAGCTAGCTCGCCGGCCAAAATAAAAAAGCACTCATGCACTACGCCCGGAAAGTGAGCTTACTTTCACCCATGGGAATGAGTTTTCGCATGAGACGTGTCCTCAATTTTTACCCAAAGCACTAGCCCATCGGATCGCTGTCACCTGAACTTTACCGCTTGTCCCATCGCCGAAAGCATTAATGGTCGCTCGCTCATCGACTCCGCTGTCCTCAAACGCAAATGCATGACAACGGTCCTGATAAATCGACCTTGAAAGCCGTTTGCTGCCCTCAAACCAAAATAACCGCGGGAGAATGCATGAGTGCGTGCAGCTGGACAGGTTTAGTAAAGAGCTCAAAGCGGCAGGGCCTTCAGGTGACTCGATTTTTTCCAAAGACTTAAGTTAAACTTGCCCTCCAAAACATCGTTCTAGCGGATAGCACCTCCATTTTAAAGCAAGGCGACGTCTTAAGCGCGCAAGAAATTTATTCCTTGTGGCAACTAGCTGCTTAAAATATGGTCTCAGGCCTGCAAGCGGCTTAACCGAATTGGTCGAAAGGATGATATCAGGCCGGTTCTTCAGCGTTAGCACGGGACGAAAGGTGGGGCGAATAACGTGATTCAGATCGCTTCAAGGCGATATTCGGTGCATTCACCCAAGACCTAGCTTCACGTAGAAATCAAAATACAAAAGCAAGCGCGTAAGTACAACCGAATATGAGCGAGACCACCATGCTTTTCAATCCCGTCGTGGGAGGCAACTCCTTCACTACCACGCGCAAGTTCCAGTAAAGAAGTGGAAAAGTCGCCATAGCTATCAAGCATAAAAGTGGGATTACCCGAAAGGCGACCAAAAGAGCCAAGGAGGCATAAGCGCTTAGCAGCTCCGCCGTCACCACCCGCCCAGCCACCTTATTACCAAATAGCGTGGGTATGGTATGCACTCCCACCTTACGGTCAAAATCAACGTCTTTCATGTCGTCAAGAAGTAACACCTCGCACATTATGAAGGCCAGCGGAAGCGAGGCTATTATCGGAAGCGCTGTTATGCGCCCAGTTTGAAGGTAGAAGCCTCCAAGCGTCAAGTACGGTCCCTCAAGTATAAACATTATCACCTGATTCAAGGCCCTGTACTTCGCCTTTATGGGCGGAGCGGTGTATTCCAAGCATAGGATAGCGGCCCCCAACCCGAGCACTATGGCCAGAGATCTTCCCTCCAAAACGAAGAATACACCCAGAGCAGCTGCGATAACGGCAAGGCCTACGGCTTCATAAGCTATCTCTCTCATACTCATATCCCCGCTTAAGATGGGGTGCCTTCTGTACTTGGTTGTGGGTGAGCCTGGAAGATCGGTACCATACTTCACGTCAAAGTAATCGTTTGTGACGTGTGTAAAACCCTGTAACAGCATACCGACCACGTACGTCAACACCGCATAGGTGATGCTTAATTCATGAAACTCATAATATGACAGAGATGTTGAAAGCAAAACTGGCAGAATGGTTATGGGAAAGTACTGAGGCCTTGGTGCCATAATCCACGATTTGATCCCCAAAGCGGATCTCGGCTTAATATCAAAGCCTCTTTATACGTGTTTCTAAGTCAGCTAAGGCTTCGCGTAGATCGCTGTAACGCCAAGGCGATCCTGGCTCTTTGCGTCCCCGAAAGGCTGCGACTGGCTCCCAATCCTGAAAATCTAAGCGCTTTTACGGGCTTTCAGATAGCAGTTTACCAAATCGTAACCCACATCTCCTCAAGAGGACCTTAACTGTAAGTACCGGCTGCTCATGCTTTAAGGCCCTACGTAAATGTCGATTCATAGCGTGACTTACGTGAACCCCTTCCGTATGCACGTGCTTCCACAAGTCTTCACGTTCTCCTCAAGAATCCCATATTTTATGGACCAGGTGGAGCGCTCACGACTTCCAGAGCGGCATTGCGTTTATCCTCATCTTACGAGACGCAAGAGCTACTACAAGTCGTCCATGTTGAAGATCGCGACGAAAGCGATGAGCTGTAGCTAAACGCAAAACCAGTCTAACGCGAGACGGTACCCGGCGCGCTTACACGGGCGGGGGGTTCAGGCTACTTCCAATAAATGCGACGCCCAAATTTCCTAACTTACATAACGATTTGTTGGGCAGGCTGGCAGGAAGAAACACATGATCTTTTTCGTCAAGACCACTGATCATATGCCGATGTGTTGTATTGGGCATATATCCTGTATCTCGCTCCTTTCCGGCCATGACTTATCCGCTATTGATCAAAGGACAGATGCAAGTTTTCGGATCACAATTTCTTGCTTATCTGCTTCCTTGCCATCAAAAAGAGCTTGAGCTTTAAGCATGGGATAGCGCAAGCCCAATTGCGAGGATCGCGTACGCAACCAACGCCATGTTGACCGATCTACCTATCTGCTTTTTCTTGGGCATCGGAAGCGTCGCGAGCACCAAGGCCGAGTACGTGACCGAGAAGAGCGCAGGGATAACTCCCAGAAGGCAGCACGCCGCCATCGCCGTAGTTACCGAGATGAGCTTGTTAGCTGCTATGAAGCCAAGCGTAAGGCCCTCTGAGCTCACCGCCGATAACTCCGCAATTCCAGCGCTTTTATGAACGCTCACTTTCGGCAAGTTAAGCGTTTCGTCAAAAGATGCAGTGAACGCTATCCCAGATATCGCCAACAGCCAAGGCGCCTTGCTCATAAGGAAGACGAAAGACGAGGCTAGGCCTCCCCATATCCCAACGTATCCGCCAAGTACATCGATACCCACGATGCCGCCCAACACGTAAGGAGCCCCAATGAACTTATCCTTTAGATGTGGGTAAGCCAAGGTCACCAACACAACCAGGGGGCTTAAGTCCAATGCCCAGGCGTTCAGCGCCCAAGCGGCAAACTCAAAGATCAGCACCCCTAGGAACACTAGCGCGCATCCCTCTTCCTTACTGACCGCACCTGACACAAAGGGCCTTTTCACTGGGTCGTTCATATGCCACTTTGTGCCCACCAGCTCGTTATAGGTCTCGCCAAATACGTGCACTCCAAGAGCGGCGACGACTATCAAAACCATCTGCCGCAGAAAATCGGGTGGAAAGGCCCCAGAAAAGGCAAGGGCTCCCACGAGAGCTGGACCTTCGACTAAGGGCGCGTGATGGAACTTTATCACCTTAAGGTATCCTCCCAGCTTACCCTTGACCTTTGGGTACCAGCCGTCGTACTCGGCATGCATAAAAAATGGTTCATATCTTCTTTTATGCCTTTGGGTTCAGCCCTCGCGCCTGGCTACTGACGCCATTAAGGCGTTCACTCCGATGCCCGCAAACGAAATAATCGCCATTATGGAAAAATACCAAGCCCCAGTTCGACGAAAGGAACGACGATACTACTGGACCAAAGGCGTCTGCAGGATTAGATATAAGACCCATCGCAAAGGCGCCGGCGCTAACTATCTCAGGCGGAAATACCGTATCGGGCAGTGCCCAGTAGTTAGGAGGAAGCATCATTAGAAAGCGGTTGACAATGGCCGCGCCGATCAATGCAGAAAGCGAAAACCGGCCCAAGGTAAATATCATAAAAGCGTCTAGCCCCATAAGCAGATCGCTGATGCTCATGGGCTTAAGCCTGGCGGAAAGGACCTCATAGCGAGTCCTCCTTCCCCGCTTGCATAGAACATCACCAGCGAAAGCACCTACAAGGGCTGTCACATAGCCGGAAATCCCCCATGCCGTTATCGCTTCTCCCGCTTGCGATGAACTGTACCCGCAGTGAACCGCAGAGGCAGGGAAGTATCCGCCTAAGGTGAAAAGTACCCAAGTAAGGGGAAGCTGAACAAAGCCCATAAGCCAGGTCATGGGATACCGCCAAACTCTAGTTTCCCTCTCCCCCTCTGCTTGTTGAGCCACTTGAGCCGGCTCTTTCGCCAACCCGACGTAGGTAATTGCTCCAAGGAGCATGATAAAGCCCATTATGAAGTACGACGAACGCCAGCTGTAGAACGCGAGAAATCCAGATAAAATCCCTCCGAGCGCACTTCCAAGCGTTATGGCCCCAATCGAGAAAGCCAAAGAAAGCGCCCTTTCTTCGCGGCTAAACCAATGTGAAAGCTGCTCGGAGATAAGCGCCAACATCATGAGCCCTTACATAAACCTCAACGCACCGAGTTCCCACAGGGATGTCGCAAACGGTATGAGGAATTGTGGGATTATGAGGAAAGCTTGGGCCAGCACGACGCCTTTCCTTATCCTTCTATCGAAGATGCCGCTGTGCCCCAAGAAAAAAGCCGCAAAAAGGCCAACGCTGAAGTAGTCCACGCCCACTTGCTGCACTTGCGCAGCGCTCGTTCTCGTGCTTGCCGCTATGTCGGAGCTCAGTATGCGAAAAGACGAAGCGAGACAAAGCTCGTGGTCATTACGATACCAGCCGCAAGCGCGACTACCCACCTGTAGGCGCTCCTGCTTGGTTCGGTTTTTGCAATTCGTCTCCTTGAAATTAACGTAAATACATATACAGCTGACGCCATATGAATTTACTTCTTTCTCTGATAAGCGAGGTAGGCCGTGATTACCACGGCGATGGCAACTACAACTCCGATAATAATGACAGTCGAGTAAAGCTCTTGACTGCCACTGACGGTGAGCGTTACCGGTGCGGACGAGAGCGCAGGATATCCCGTTATATAGCACGTCAGGTTAAGCGGCCCCCGCACGGCGGGAACATATCTTATTTCGGCCACGCCGTTACTTGAAGTAACGGACGCCCCGACAAGCTGACGATCTGCGGTAAAGGTAACATTTACCTGCGGCACGGGCGTGCCGTTCGCAAATGTCACGTGGGCCATCAACACGATTGGCACTCCTTCGACGGCCTTTGCAGGCGAAACCGATAGGTTAAGCCCGACCTGGTAAAACCTTACGTTCACTATAACTGGCGACGTTCCAACGTTCACCGTTCCGTCGCTTGGGACTGCGTAACACTGCGTGGAGCTGATCTGATAGCTCGCGGTCCCTCTGCTCGCGTTGAAGAAGATGAACGTGTCGAGAGGTGATACGGTTTCCCCCTGCACTGTTCCGTTAAGCGTCACCGTCCAGTTCGCGTCGTCTGGAAGCCCGATCTCGTTGAAATCCACGTGCTGGTAAACTTTCTGCGGCACGGGCAAGCACAACAGGCTAATGCTTCCCCGAGTCGCGGATACGTTAATCCACCGGTCTTCCCGAGAGAAGCCCTTGACGTAATATCTGTAGGGCACAAAGACCACAGCCCACCCGTTGTCCGCTAAGCTGGCATTTACCTGAACCGAACCGTTTGAAAGCGTCCTCTCGACCAAGGACGAAACGGGAGACGAGGAAATCGTGATATAAGGCTCGACGAGGGCCGCTACCTCAGGCCTGACGTTGCCCTGGGCGTCGAAAGTATAGCCTTGCCAATTCGCCCAGAAGTAAGTCCAGTAACTCCACGAAATGCCAAATGAATCAAAAGCGGTGACCGCCATCCTCACCACGGTGTAGTTCGGATCGTCGCCGAACTCTCCCGCCCAAAGCGGTATATCCCACTTTTGGCTCGCGTAGATGGCGGCGACCAAGCCAGGGCTTGGGTCAAAAGGCCCTTCAATGGCATGCGAGTTAAACGTCGTGTAGTAGTCGTGAACCTCAAGCGCCAACTTGTGGTCTGGATCGGTTGGTTCAACCCAGTTGTTGGGATGCGTTCCAGAGTCCCATTCAGA
>NZ_JAQQXN010000010.1:0-11968 GCF_046635845.1 Tardisphaera saccharovorans | reverse complement strand
CGTCGTTCCTCATTATGAAGACGTAGGTGGTGCCGTTGGGCTCCATGGTCCACGATTGGGCCAAAACGGGAACTAGGTGCGTTAAAGACGAGCCGTTGTAAATTACGAGTGGTTGGTAAACCGCGGTGTAAATAGGGGCGTCAAGTATGCTGAAACCAGTAGAGGGATCGAGGGCGTCCGGCGTGGAGATGTAGCCCATGTTTCCCATATCGACAAGAGTGGTTGGATCCGGCGGCGAGATTACCACTTCTCTTTCTTGCGCATTATTACCCTTTTTATAGAAGTGGTAGGCCGCTCCGGCCGCCGCCACGATAGCCACTATTATAATAGCCGCCGCTAGCGTTTTAGACAAATGCTTTTTTGATGACATGCTAGTGAGTTGGTGCCACTATATAAGTATTTTTAGAATTTTTCTCAGCAATACGCCGTTATTAAATTCCGTAGATGAAATTATATTGTCGCTAAACACGCAGTTAATGCAATCTGCGTAAGCTTACTGTTAAGAAGGCTGTATGAATCATGGCGCCCGACACCTTTAATTGCGCCAGCTTGTACACAATTGGAAAAAATGGAGTATCCCAGGACGGCTTACATATTAGTGCTCGTAGGCTCCGTGTTCCAGCTGCTTGCAGCGCTGTTTGAAACCATTGGAATCACAGCGTTCTTTTACGTTAGCCCAGCTCCTTCGAGGACGTATCCGGCTCATCCCATATACATGATGCACGCTTTCCCTACATTAGCAATTCCCTTCGTCATGTTCATTATAATAGTTTGGGTCTTCGCGCTCATCTCGCTCTTCTCGGCTTTTCTAATTCGGGACAACCCAGAGGCGGGGGGCATACTTTCGCTCATCATGGCCATAATATCATTTGTGACCCTGTGGGGATTTCTGATAGGTTCTCTTCTGATGCTCATCGGCGCCATACTAGCACTTACGTTCAGACCCCAGCAACCCCAACCGCCGCCTTCGGCTCCTAGCCCTGCGCCTCAGCCAAGCCCTTGATCTTTATATTCGAGATTTTAAAAACATAAACTAGGTAACTGAAGGTTTCCTTCGTCTTGCGACCAAAGGACAGAAAGACAAGCCGTGCCATGGCCTCCTGAAGCCCCGCTCCAAGCCGAAAGCGTTCATATTGAATTGAGCTCTTGGATTATGCGCTTCATTTCTTTTGTCTTGTAGCGTCTTGATAAAAAGCACAGTATGCGCTCGTAAAGCGAGGGCCTGAGGCTAGCTCCGCAAGCGTAAGCGTGACCACCACCGCCGTGTCTTTCGGCCAATGGCAGCAGGTTTACGTCCCTAACTCCCCTGTAAAACGAGATGGACCTGCAAGAGTATATGACGGCCGCGAAGTCCAAGTCCAGCTTCTGAGCAGCAAGCTTAGCGGCATAAGTGCCTTGCGCTTTTCTGCCCCTGACGTCGATCACAGCGTACTTTTTTCCCGTGTTGCTTGTGAGAGGAGATAACTGAGAAACGAGTCTCTCAGAGTCTTCCTCCTGAAGCTTCACCTCTTCTTGCCACTTCTTGATGAAGTCACCTTCGAACTCACCGCGCGTGAAGCTATCCAGCAAGAGCAACCTGTTTTCCAGTTCCCATGTGCCATACTTGTACGCGAGGGTGTTTGGTAAGGCGTTCGTATTAGTATCGGCGTCATCGCCTATTTCGGCGATCTTTTTTGATACCTCATCATCGTTCATGTACTTCCTAAAGAACAGCGAAGCGGCGCTTGGCGAGTTCTCTACTGTTAGTTCACAAAGCTTTGAGAGCTTCTCCACGTCATTGGGATTCCAAGAGTGATGGTCTACCCAAGTAATCTTACTGCCCGAAGAGGCAAGCCTCTGCACTTCAGCTGCGACCGCTTCCGATATATCGTGGTTGAGCGATAGGTCTGTTATCACTATCCTTTCGTGTCCTTCTCTTGTTCTGCGAAGTACGGCGTCCAACCTCCGCGGACTAGCGAAGACCACAAACGGGTCGGATTTGAGGTACCTCTTTGCCATGGCCGCAGAGCAAACGCCGTCTAGGTCAACATGCGTTATGATTAGGTCGCTCACATCGTATTACAGACGGGCTCATTTAAGTGCGACGGCTCAATTAAGCCGTGACCCCAAGGTACTTCGCCAAGTGCGTTAGCTCTTGCATTACCAGATCCTCCTCGTAATGCCACTTCCCTCCCTCGAAATTGGCAAAAAGTCCGAGATCGTCCGACATGGTAAAGACGTTCAGGTTATACCAAGGCATGAGGAAGTACTCGTAGTTCCTGACATTCGATTCCTTCGCAGCTTTTTCTATCAAAGACGCAAGCTGGTAAAGCCTCACCGTTGGAAACGCAAAAGTGGCGTGAACCCTCTCATCAGCCCTTATGAATATGAGGTAAGGGATGCTCAGGAGATCGCTGACCAGCTCGTCATGCCAGCTTGTATCGGTCGGCGTAAAGATGCAATCGGCGAAAACCGTGTCGGAGGCGAACAGGCCTGGCTCAAGAAAGTCTATGTAGTAGGAGTTGATCATGGACTTACTCTTATCACCCCCTCCCAGCACGTGGCCCTTTAGGTGTTGCATGGTCTCGTCAACCGAAAGGCCTATTGCGTTCGCGAGAGACTGGCAAGACTGGATGGCGGTACGCTTCAACTGCACCAGTATCTTGAGGTCATATTCATCTATGTGGGGTACAATCTCGGTGCTACCGTCTTTGAGGGTCCTTGGCTTGCAGTCGCCAGGGGCTGCCCTCCAGCCTCCCTGCGAGTAATCAAATACGCAAGGCTCAAAGCTAAACCTCGTATGCGTTTTGCTGAACTCTATCCAGTTGAAATCTGTAATGAGTCCAAGCTCCACCATGTTCTGAAAGCTTTCCTTATACCTTTCAAGGAATTCCTGAGGGACCGAGTGCCTCGAAAATATCGTCTTTGATCCAAAGGGTTTTGACCATGATAGCAGGAAGCCATTCCTTTGATAGATGCCTGCAATGGTCTTCGCGGTCTCTGCGTCATTTGCCCTTAAGTTAGCGGTCACTATGACGGACTTGAGCCCCAGCTTTTGATAACTTATTGATGCGCGGGGAATCAGCCCCTTCCCGGTTACGTAACTTCTGAAAATCATGAGAGCTTCAGGCCCCAGGCCCGACTCATCTTCAAGCTTATTCTCATCGAAAAACGGCATGTTTTCGATCGTTGATATCAGCCGCCTCATGCGCAACTCGAGTTCAGATCCCGCTACGAAACCACTCATAGCGGTACAAAGTGCTCTCGATGAATAAAAGACTTCCTCCGTGCGTAATGGACTCCTTTTTCTAGAAGCTGGCTTCTTTTAAAGTTAAGTTATCTTAGCTGCAGTCCCCTGGTCTCAGGGCCAAAAGCGGTAAACGTCAAAAGCACGGCTCCACCTATAAACGAGAATATCGTCATGCCGATCGCGAACTGCGAAGAGATGGGCGCTCTTATCAGTACCCTTCCCAGGATCGGTATTAAGGACGGCACCCATCCCGTCAGCAAGAGGTTGCCGTTGTAGGCCGTTGCGCCCGTTGCCCTTCCCGTGGCGTCTGATATGAGCTCGCTGACATAAGAGGGCAGTATACCCGTAGATCCAACGAAGAAGGAATAGATGGAAGAGATAAGCATGAGGTAGCCTAGGCCAGGCTTTTCTATCCAGAACGGGGCAACAAAGGGCGAAAGCGCTATGAATCCTATCGCCGCCAAAAGCAGGCCCCTCTTCCTTCCCCATCTATCCCCAAGCTGGCCAAAAAGCAAGGTCGACACCACGCCAACGAGGCTTATCACTATAAGTAACATGAACGAGGCGCTTGCCCTGAAGCTGAGCACGTCGTACGTGGAGCTACCGTAGAGCTCTTCTATGTAGTTTCCGTAAGATGCCACCACAGCGTACACGCACGTGAACATGCCCACATTTATCATGAGAGCGTGGAGCGTACGTTTCCACTGGACCCTCAGCTTGTTGCTGCGGTCGTGGGCTTCGGCCCAAACCTTTGACTCTGGGAGCGACCTACGGATGTAGATGGCCAGAAGGGCGGGAAGGGCACCCAGGACGAAGGTGACCCTCCAGCCAAAGGCCGAGAACGCGGTGTTCCCCATTAAGCCAGCAAGTATGAAGGGGACGAGGGCGGCGAGGAGCTGGCCCAGGGGAGCTCCTGCCTGCATGAACGCCGTCGCCCTTGCTCTTACCTCAGGGGGCAACAGCTCCGATGCGTAAGGCGCTCCAACGGTCCACTCTCCTCCTAGGAATATGCCCGCCGCTATCCTGAAGGCCACGAATAGGGTTATGACCCCAAGGGCAAGCGATGCGCCGTAGAGGAAGGGCTTGACGAGCTCAACGGTGAAGGCCGTGAGAACGGTGAAAAGGGAGTAGCCCAGAAGGGATGCCATTAGGGGACCCTTCCTTCCCCTCCTGTCGGCTACCGGCCCGAATATCATGGCGCCTACGGCCCTGGCCACGAGCGTTGCAGTTAAAGCACCAGCGGCGTAAACGGCCTGAACGTACGCCCCCGCGCCAAGGTAAGGTGCAAGGTAAACGCGAGCTATAATCAGACCCAAGAACGCGACCAGGTAAACGTCATAAACGTCCATCATCCAACCCAAGAACAAAGACCAAAGGGCCGGCTTCGCTCCTTTTGGAAGTTGCGAATACCAGTTTTTGCCCATTTTCCACATATCAATCGGATCTCATATAAATGCCTTTGTGTCAGATAAACCATGAAGAAACGCGCGCAGCCAATGTGCGACGGTAGCGGGACAGGACCTCGGCCAAAAGGCAGCGCTTTGTACCGAGCTTAAAAAAAGCAAGCGGCCCAGTTCGATGCGCCGCCCACAAGCGCTAAACCGAGAAGAAGACCTCGCCTCTCTGGGGCATGGCGCGTAGTCCTCTAGGAACTTGGAGACGCCATGCTCGGGGATTCGAACGGCGCAAAGCGATCGTTTGGAGAGACGCCCCTGAACGGATTCCGCGAAAAGCTGCCCAGTCTGAAGGTGGATTTACCTGCTTAATGTTCAGGGAGTACGCTTTCTTGCCAGGGTCGCGAGCCGACGACGTAACTCCACTCAGCATGAGCTAGAACAAGGCTGACGTTGGAAGCTACTTCGATATGATGGCATTTCCCTTAACCCCTGGCAAAAAGATTCAGGTGGAGCTGGCTTTCGAGCCTTAACCGAAACAGCTTTTTATGCGTGCGCTTTCACGCGTTATGGCGTTTCACGACTTAAGGGCATACCTGGAAGAGCTAAGACACCGCGGGCTTGTTAAAGACGTTAAGGGCGCCGACTGGGACGTGGAAATAGGCGCCATATCCGCCATGATCGCGCGCTCCGCAAAACCGCGCGCCCTGCTTTTTGACGTCGTCAAGGGTTACAACAAGGGTCTAAGGGTTGCGACTAACCTATACATCTCCAGAGAAATGCAGTCGTTGGCACTTAGCTGGCCCTCAGGAATGAGGGAGATGGAGCTGGTGGACTTCTGGAGAAGAAAGCTGAGGGACCTAAAGCCCCTGAAGCCAACAGAGGTGAGCGACGGACCGATTAAGGAAAACGAGCTGAAGGGCGAGGAAGTAGATCTGCTCAGCTTTCCCATACCCAGGTGGCATGAAGAAGACGCGGGCAGGTACCTCGCAGGAGGAGCGGTCATCCTCAGGGATCCTGACGAAGGATGGGTTAACGTTGGGGTTTACCGCGCCATGGTTCACGACGGTAAGACACTGGGGCTGATGATCAGCCCGGGGCACGACGGACTTGCAATCATAAGAAAATATTGGAATATGGGCAAGGCGGCCCCAGTGGCGGTACTTGGAGCGCAGGACCCACTCACGTTCTATGCCGGGGCGACGGCCTTTCCTTGGAGACAGCAGGAGCTAGACTTGGCAGGAGGACTAGCCGGAAGGCCCATGGACGTGATCATCGATCAGGAGACCCAGCTGCCCATTCCCAGCGGAGCCGAGATGGCGATATTCGGCGAGGTCCCACCAAGTGAGATGGTAGATGAAGGACCTTTCGGAGAGTGCGCGGGTTATTACACGCACAAGGGTCCAAGTCCCATTATTCGCGTGAAAAAGATCTGGCACAGGAACGACCCCATAATTCAGGGTAACCCTCCGCTTTACGAGGGAGGCTCCCCATTCAAGGGGTCGTCTGACTCTTACTCGCTTGGCTCCCAGATTACGGTGAGTGCGTTGGCTTGGAATTCGCTCGAGAGCCTCGGCATCGAGGTCGCAGGTGTCTACTCGCTGGTTCAGCCCTGCATGACATCTTCGGTGCTAATCATCTCGTTGAGGAACCCCACCCGTGGAGCCGTCACGCGCGCGGCCGCTGCCGCACTTGCCATGGGAGGTATGATGAGAAAGGCCGTGGTAGTGGTTGACGACGGTGTTGATCCGTCAGACGTATACCAGGTGCTTTTCGCCGTTGCCACTCGTTGCGACCCCGCGCTTGACGTGCAAGTGATAAAGGACGTCACGACCAGCTCCCTAGATCCATCTGTTCCTTCTGAGATAAGAGGGGGTGGGCATCCGACTGGCTCTTGCGCAATTGTCGACGCTACGATAAAAACCTACACTCCGAGGCCAATAACCGTGAGCGATAAGCTGATGACCGCCTTGAAGAAGTGGGAAAGGCTACTTGAAGATGACTAAAAGGCAAAGGACTTGAAAACAGCATGTATCATCGTGGTCAGCGCTCGACGTATAAGCCCCTATGTGAAGAACCTATGCAAAGGCAGATCTTCATAATGGGGCTCGCCCTTTTTATAACGGGACTGGTGATGACGTTGCTCACTCTCAATCAGATAGCGGATATTAGCGGAGCCTATTACGAGTATCCCTTCCTGACACAACAAGCGTATTACGCGAGGGCCTCAAACATGCTTTTCCTTACCACGGTTTTCAGCTTCTTGGTTCTGTTGGGCGCATCGCTCATAAGGAAGTCTGGTCAGTCGCGAGCTCATAGTTACTAAGTCGCTTGCTTTGCACTTAGTTCCTGTTCCTTTGCATCGCGGTGGCCGTGCCCAAGGTACCTCGCCGCGTACATAAGGGGGGTAGAACCTGCGCCCATGAGATACTTTAGTATGAAAAGCGCCTCCATCAAAGGGACCAGAGGAACGACGCCGTAGAACGCTATTGGAGTGAACACGAGCGTGTCAATTGTGAGCGTAGGAATGTCAGCTACGAGATACCTGAAGTAAAGCTTTGAAGGCATCCTCTGCTTGAAGTAAGCGTAAACATAAGCGTCAAACAGCTCATCTATCACGAACGCTATTATGGATGCTATGGCAACCCTTGAGGATACCGAAAAGATCGCTGCCCATGCGGCGTCCACACCGTTTACGGAGCTAATGCCAAGCGAGATCACAAAGTAGGCTATCATGAAAACCTGGGCGATAGCTCCTCCTATGACACTCATATACGCGGTGCGCTTTCCGTAGAACTCGTTTATTATGTCGAGCAAAACCAGCGTCTCGGGATAAAGCATAGTTCCCATGGTGGCCGTTAAGTTGACCAAGGGATAAACGATGAGCTTTACCGCGAAAATCTGCGCCATGAGCACCAAGAGCACGTAGTTTGCCAGCGGAAGGATGAAGTTGTTGAACTTCCTTATCCAAATCGCTGAGCCAAGCACGTCAAAGGCGATTATGCATAGCCAAACGTAAAACTCCCAAGTCAACTTTCGTACTCGGTTTTGTCTGGAATTCCGGCCTCAGCGAAAGCCTTCTTGCGGTTACGGCAGCTCTCGCAAACCCCGCACTGCTTTTCCCCGCTCTTGTAACAGCTCCAAGTTTCGTAAATGAGGTCTCCCATGATCTCATAGCCCTTTCTGAGCAGCGTCGACTTCTTCATGTGCTCCCGTGCAGGTGACCATATCTCGAACTTTTTCTCGTAAATGGGAAAATGACCTAGGTTGAGGGCGTTCTCGAGGGCCAGCGAGAAGGCCGGGCTACAGTCGGGGTAAAGGGGCTCCCCATTCTCACTTCTAGCAGTTATGTCGTCTTCATGCGATCCGTAGATTATCAGGTGCGCTCCTATCTTAAGCGCGTAAATGGAGGCGTAAAGCAGGAATACCCCATTCCTAAGGGGAACGACCACCGAGGGCTGATATTGGTCCTCGATTTTTTCCCTTTCATCGGTAAGTTGAGAACCTTCCCATAGCCCCTTTACCGAACTTATGTCTACCACGAGCGGCTCGTGAAAGTTAAGCTTACGAGACAGATCCCTTGCTATCTGGATCTCTTTTTTACCTTTCTGTCCGTAATCAAAAATTATGGGATATATGTCGTATCCTTCAGACTTCTTGAGGGCAGCGTAGCTCATACTATCCGGTCCTCCAGATAAGACCGCCACGGCATTACGCTTGTCTGTGCTCATGGGTTATAGCGAAACGGAGCCCCTAAAGCCTTGCGATTGCCAGCATGTATTGCAGCTGGTCAAGTTCTCCTATGACGATGTCAGGCGGAACGTCCGGAATTAGCCCTTTCCGGGACACGATCACCGTGAACATACCTGCTTCTGTCGCGCCCGGGACATCCACGCGCGCGTCATCTCCCACGTAAATCGCCTCGGATCCATTGATACCAAGGGACCGGAGGGCGCCGAGAAAGGGCAGAGGTGAGGGCTTGGTCTCGGGGACGTCATCTCCCGCGATCAAGATCAACTCGAAAACGCTCAAGTCTAGGTCGCCCTGCCTTATTCTCTGCATCTTCATTCCGGGCTTTCCATCCGTGTTGGCCACCATGGCTAGCCGGTAGCCCATGCCCTTCAGAGAACGCAATATGGGTGCCGAAGCCCGAAATGACTTCGAACGCTTTTTCCATTCACACCAATAAAGGTCGGTTATTTCTTGGGCATCAAGTTGCGCTAGTTCATGTCCTAGCTCCCGCGCTGCTTCGACCCACCAGACGTCCCTGTCAAGCATCTGGCGCCTTTCCATGAGCTCCTGCACGCGCCTAATCGCATCCGCTACGGTAACCTCTTGAACGCCGAGCTTCAGCGAAAGCGCAGTTATGGCGACTTTTAGCGAGCTCTCCCTAGCCTCCGCGTAATCTACGAGCGTCCCGTCGTAATCGAACATTATGACTTTTATTTGCATGGGTTTCGCTCGCCTCACTAGTCCGAAAGGAGCTTTCTGTACTTGAGGGATCAGCGTACCAGATGTCTCGTTGGGCTTTACAATGTTAGGGGGTCCGAAACAGCGCGCTTCTTTAGCCAGCTCGCTATAAAAGAGACCAAGTGGTGTCTTTGGGTTGCGGATCAAGCTCTTCACGGGCTGGAAAGTGGCCTACTTTTAAGGCGTTGGGACTTAATGACTTGCCTCTCGGCTTCACAGGACAGGGTGAGGAGATTCGCTCAGCGCTTACCAACGCTCGAGACGCAAAACAAACGAAGCCTGCTAATCAACGGCCTCTTTCCAGTTAGAAGCCCTCGCGCTTTCGCAGGCGGGCAGATCCCCCTCAAGGGATTTTCGCTCCCAGAGTTAGAGCTAAAGCATCCAGAGGCAGCTCCTGTCTTCAGCACTTAAATATTAACGTGTTAAAAACCTATGAACACGTATGAGAGGCTTGATAACGGTATAAGGCTAAAATCGGGAACCGAGACGACCGAGATCACCTTCCTGTCTGAGGATATCGTAAAGATATCCCGCTATACCTCAAGGAAGGCCCCAGAGCTGGCCGTCACGCTGGGAGAGTGGAACGTGAAGTCTTCTCTAACCGAATCCGATGGTATAATTCTCTCTACGGGGTCGCTGGCAGTAACCGTTCGCGAGGACTCCATCGTCTTCTCAGCTAAACAGGAGTTCCTCAGGGAGGTCCGCCACGAGATCTCTGATGGGGCCAGCCAAATCGACTACATGGCTAGCGGAGACGGTTTCTACGGGCTCGGGCAACACCAAGGTCTCTTCAACTACCTGGGCAACGAAGTGGTGCTGTCACAAAGGAATCCGACGGAAACTGCGGTTCCCTTGCTCGTGTCAAGCGCCCGTTATGGCATACTTTGGGATAACGCCAGCCTCTCCAAGCTAAAACTAGTGGAGGAAGCAGGGTACGCGAGCATAGCCTATTGGGCTGAGCGCGGCCCGGTGACCTACTACGTCATTCGCGGGAATACGGTTGATGACGTCGTAGCGGGCTACAGGAAGCTTACGGGACAGGTGCCGCTTCTTCCCAAGTGGGCCTACGGATATTGGCAGTCAAAGGAAAGGTATAAAAACCAGGCGGAGCTGCTTCAGATCGCTGACCAATTCAAGAAAGAGAAAATACCCCTCGACGTGCTCGTTCAGGATTGGATGTACTGGGGAAAGCATGGTTGGAATGCCCTTAAATTTGATGAGGATAATTATCCATCTCCATCGGAACTTACATCCCAGCTTCACGACGCCGGGATCCGGCTTATGCTATCTGTCTGGTCAAACTTCGGTAGGTCCACAGAAGTTTACAGGGAATTTTCACAAAAAGGATACCTCATACCTGGTTCGCTTAATTACGATCCATTCAACGAGGAGGCGCGCCGGGCTTACTGGGCTAGGCTGCAGGAGTTGCTTAAGCTTGGAATTGACGGGTGGTGGCTTGACGCCTCAGAGCCAGAGCTCAACAAGCCGATTGATGAGGCCTCAGACCTGGGCATATGGTCGTTCTATACAGGGCTTCACGATTCACAGACGGCCATGGGACCCGGGGCAAACGTGGTCAACGCCTTCCCGCTAATGCATACCAAGGCCGTTTACGAGGGGCAAAGGTCGGTAACCGATAAGAGGGTCGTAATACTTACGAGGTCAGCTTTTGCAGGTCAGCAGCGGCACTCTGCCATAATCTGGTCTGGCGACATCCACCACGACTGGGGAGTTCTATCAGGCCAGATCCCAGCTGGGCTCAACTTCAGCGTGTCAGGTATACCGTACTGGACAACCGATACGGGAGGGTTTTTCAGTGGCGATCCATCAACCCCCTCTTATAAGGAGATATTCATCAGGTGGTTGCAGTGGAGCACCTTTACGCCCATAATGAGGGTGCACGGCACGTGGTACGCAAAGGAACCATGGAGATTCGGGGAGGATGGGAAGCAAATAATCAAGAGTTACATCGAGCTAAGACACAGGTTATTCCCTTACATTTACTCCGTCGCGAGGATGGTAACCGATGGCTACACCATGATGAGGCCTTTGTTCATGGACTTCGATGATAGACAAGTGCTAAACATATCAGATCAGTACATGTTCGGCCCGTCGATTATGGTATGCCCAGTAACGGCGCCGAGTACGAGGAGAAGGGTCTACCTACCGAAGGGCAACTGGTACGACTTCTGGACCGGAAAGGCCATAGCCGGGGGTTCTCTAATAGAGGTTGATTCACCTCTTAACAAGGTCCCACTTTTCGTAAAGGAAGGAGCGATAATACCGCTTGGCCCCGCGGATCAGAGCCTTTCAGTTCCTGTATCGCAGCTTGAGCTCAGGGTGTACAAAGGAGACAACGCCGAGTTCTTCTTCTATGACGACGACGGCGAGACCTATGCTTATGAAAGAGGAGAGTTCGCAAGGGTGCCTTTCTCTTGGGTTGAAAGGGAAAGGAAGCTGAAGATAGGAGATCAGCAGGGGCCTTTCAAGAGGCCTAACATGAAGATAGACCTAGTGCTCGTAAGAGAGGGAAAGGGAGCAGGGAAAGACGAAGGCCAGCCCGACTGGAGCACGAATTACGAGGGAAAGCAGATAGAAATAAACCTTTGAACTATCTACGTTTAGGGGAGCTTTTATTTCTTAAGCGCTCTTTGCCTGATAAAAGTTTTATTCGATTACTGTCTCGCTGAAGAACCTCTTCCTCTCGCCTATCACCAGCGTTCTCGTCACGTAGAACTTGCCGCTCAGCCTCACGTCTTCTGAGGAGGAACCCACCTCCACGGCGTACTCTCCTTCCTCCACTACTTGTCTCATGTATTGATCGTAGAAGGATAGGATCTCGGCTGGGACGCGGAACGTGACCTTCCTCCTCTCG
>NZ_JAQQXN010000009.1:0-14343 GCF_046635845.1 Tardisphaera saccharovorans | reverse complement strand
GGTCGGCGTGAAAAACAACTGCTCGCGATTGCTCGCAACTTAGTGGGCGACCTTGTTCACCGCATCCCTCTTTACGTTGTGCTCGCGTTCGAACTCCTGCCTAATCTTGACTGAAAGCTTTTCCCTCCATGGAATTATCGCCGTCCTCGGAAACCGGTGATGCAACGCCTTCAGGCGGCTTGTAGTCTTCATCTGTTCAAGCGCTGTAGTGTTCGTTGCCACGATATGATTGTTGAACCACTTTACCTCCAAGAAGAGCCTCTGCAGAAGCAAGAGCCTGCCCTTCGGGATATTGCTCCTGTCGAGCTTGAGGTCGTAGGTTTTGTCCTCTCGCGCCTTCCCGTTCTCTGACCTCTCATTTTCCTCAAGGTCAGGCATGCTTCACCCATCTCCATCTTGTCAGACGGCCGTAGAGCCTTTCTATAAAAAGGGAAGAGAAGGGGCTATCTACCATCTCCCTTGCGGAAGGGGGGCTATCATAGCCTGGCACCCGACAGAGTTAAAACTTATGAGATAGGTCTTCCTAGGTATTTATTACCGGACTCGGAATTGGTCAGCAACTGATTTAAATGCCTCGCTTAAAAAAGCGGGTAAGGTCTTTTCCTGAGAGAAAGAGGCGAAAACCGCTTTTGCGGTCTCTCTCCACTTCTCAAGGTCGTCATCGGTTTTCAAAGTATTTAGCTTGTCTTCAAGCTCCTTAATTGATATCTTGATTTGCAGTATGTCCTTGTAAAGTTGGATGGGGTTGTTAACCGCTAACCTCTTGCGTTCTATATCGTATTCGGTGCTGGCTAGTCTGAGTCTAAGCTGAAAGAGGGACCGCTTATAGGCTTCCTTGCGCCTTTCCATGAGCTCTTCGTGAGCTGGCGCGTAAAAACTCGCCTGCAAAAATGAGCGCTTACTGGCTCGTTTAGGTTCGTAAAACTAAGACGGAAAACTTAAAATTGACGGCAGGTGTTCTCGCAAATGAAGATTGGCGTACTTACGGGCGGTGGTGATGCGCCGGGCCTTAACGCTGCCATACGGGGTGTTACGAGGCGTGCCCTTAGTTATGGGTATGAAGTCGTCGGCATAAGGCGGGGATGGGCAGGCCTGCTCGAAAAAGACGTGATGAAATTAGACAGAGATGCGGTTTCCGGGATCCTGCCGAAAGGCGGAACGATTCTGGGTACCTCTAGGACAAATCCCTTCGCGAACGAGGATGACAAAAACAAGCTGCTGCGCAACATAGAGGAGCTTGGCCTTGATGCAATAGTCGCCATTGGCGGAGACGATACGCAGGGCGTTGCCGCGAAGCTCAGCGATCTGGGCTACAAGGTCGTCGGCATACCTAAGACTATCGACAATGACTTGTCCGGGACCGATCGCACTTTTGGCTTTGACACTGCTGTTGCCATAGCTACAGAGGCCATCGACAGAATACACACCACTGCTGAATCGCATCAGCGCACCATAGTTGTTGAGGTTATGGGTCGGCATGCGGGATGGATAGCGTTGTACTCTGGCTTGGCGGGTGGCGCTGACGTCATATTGCTGCCAGAGGAACCCTTTGACATAGATGAGGTGTGTTCAATGGTTAAGAAGAGATACGAACAGGGCCGCAAGTTCGCCATCGTCGTGGTTGCCGAGGGAGCAGTCCCCAAGGGAATTGAGGACTTCTTCACTCGGAGTTCCCAAAAAGACGCGTTCGGTCATGAGAGGCTGGGAGGAATAGGAGAGTGGCTTGAGAAGGAAATCGAGAAGCGCACGGGCGTGGAGACCCGGTCTGTGGTGCTTGGGCATGTCCAGAGAGGAGGTAGCCCTACGGCGTACGACAGGATATTAGCAACAAGGTTTGGAATCGCTGCGGCTGATCTCATAAAGAACGGCGACTTTGGCAAAATGGTCAGCCTTCAGGGAGAGAAGATAGTCGCTGTCCCGCTTAAGGAAGCGGTCAAGGCCAACAGGGTAGTACCGGAAGACATGCGGTGGTTAGCTAAGGTATTCAGCCCCTAGATCTAGCTCACCCTTGCACGTCGTTGAGATTCCAAAGCGCGACATCGGCCCTAGCGGCCCCCGAGAGTTTTGAATTTCCTAGCCTTGACTTTCATAAGGTGCTGTGCTTATGGCGAAATCGAGGTCGTGGTTTTCTTCGCGCCGTGGGTTTAGTGCTGGCTTGCGGGAGCGTTCCCAAAATACTTATATTGCAACGTCTATTGTTTGCTACCTCTCCCGCGATAGCTGGGGCCTTAGTGATTAGCATGAAGGGTGTCGTGATTTTTGACGTTGATGGAACGCTAGATGACGAGAAGAGCAGCTGGCGTTTGCTTTATTCTATCCGTGGCCAGGCCGCCCTTTCTGACCAGCGCTTTGCGGCTTTTGAAGCTGGCGACATAGATTACGAGCGCCTGGTCGAGCTGACCATTGAGGATCTAAGGCGGCTTAAGTTAACTAGACATGACATAGATCGCATTAGGACGAGGCTAAGGCCCAGGCCAGAGGCTGTGGCCGTAATTAGAAAGCTGAAGGAGATGGGATGGGAAGTTGCAGCGGTGTCGGCTGGCGTGTGCAATCTTATCGATGAATTGGTAAGTTCCATGGGCATAGCGTTGAGGTTTTGTAACTCGCTCGAGTTTGACGAGAGTGGAATTGTGTGTTGCGCGAAGATCGCAGTTAACCCCACGAGGAAGGATGCCGTAATAGATGACATACGTCGTTACCTCTCATTACCCATGGAAGCGGTCGTGACCGTGGGCGACCATACCATGGATTTTTCCATGTTTAGGGACAGCGGGCATTATTTAATCTTTGATGGCGGGCATGGTTCTTGCGATGACGGCATAGGAGGCCACATAAGCTCGTTGATAGAGGTTCCCGATTGGATAGAGCGCTGGGAAAACCAAGGGAAGAACTTGACGAGGGGTTAGCATGTGATCTATGTGGGTTGTTCGGGTTGGAGCTACGATGAGTGGGTGGGAATCCTATATAATACTCCGGACCGCAAGTTCTCGCAGTACTCTAAGGTGTTTGATATAGCTGAGATAGACTCCACGTTTTACAGGGTTCCTCCACCCTCCATGGCCAAGGGACTTGCTGCCTCTTCGCCAGACGGTTTCAAGTTTCTTCCGAAGTTCAATCGCTCTATAACCCACGAGAAGATGCTGGGCAAGCTCGGCGATATTGATGCTGACCTCGATGATTTTATGCTTTTCTTAAAGCCGCTGCAAAGCAGCGGCAAGCTTGGCCCGTCGCTTCTACAGCTTCCTCCTTATTTCGGGGCGGAAGACTCGCCTTACCTCTTCGACTTCCTTTCGACAATCGAAGGAAAAATATTTGTCGCAGTAGAATTCAGGAATGCCTCCATCGTCAATGACGACGTTATATTGAAACTAAGCGACCGTGGAATACCGTATGTCGCCGTTGATGAGCCGCTGCTTCCTCCTTACAACTTCATAACTTCTGACAGCGTTTACGTTAGGTTTCACGGGCACGGAGAAAAGGTGTGGTTTGATTATAAGTATTCAGACGACGAGTTGAGGCCTTGGGCTGATAGGCTTAAGAAGCTTGAGGAGATGACCTCTTACGTCCTGTTTAATAATCACTTTCATGGGTATGCAGTTCAAAACGCTTTATCTTTTATCAATATGACAGGGCAAATGACTGATGCGCAGAGAGAGGTATTTGAGAGGATAAGTCGCTCAACTCTGGCACCGCGACTTAAGTAGAGCCGTCGCGGTTTTCACGCGGTTACCTTTTCGCCTTTCTCTATGGCTTGATATCCCTGATCGGTTATGGCGTAGAGCGCGTTGCGGCGTCCGTACTTCTTTACGTAATTTCCTTCAATTAGTTTCTTCATGAGTACTGAAACGTATTGGCGCTTTATCCCAGTTTTCATTGAAATAGTGCTTATTGTTGATGGCTGCCCTATTTTGTAAAGCGTCTCGAGAATTCTTTTTTGCGGTGGGCTTACGGTCTTGTACAAGCTGGTTATCTCGTCTTCTTCAAGCCACTTGCCTTTCACGTATATCCTCATTTCAAATAATATTATCATTATAGTTTATATATTTTTTGGTATACAAAGATAAAGTAAAAATCAGATGAGCATGAAGCTTGAGCGATATCGTACTTACCTGACCGGTTTGGATTTTTCGGTGCTCAAATATTCCAGTCGCTGATAGGGGTTTGTCGGTTCTGGCTGCGCAACTCTGCTCCAGTTATGAGGGTGAACTTGCTAGGGGTTTATTATAGGGCTCAGCCAGCCGAGGTCAGGTGCACGCCGCTAATCCTTACGTACGGCAGTAAAACAGGTGTTTCGACCTCCCACCATCTGATGAGGTATTGTCTGTTTCCCAGCGCAGTTATGGATGACAGCATCCTGGGCAGGTTATCGCTGAGCCGTAATCCCTTAAGTGCCCTTATCCTCTTCCCTTCCTTCACTTCGAATACGGCATCTCTGAGTATCGTGGAGAAATCTCCGGTGACGTAGTTTTGAAATCTGGTGTACCAGTTATTGGTTATGTATATGACGTGGCCGGAAAAGAGATCGCTTTCTTCGTCTTTTCCAGCGGATACCTCTAAGTTCCATGGCCTTGGTTCAATCCATCCAGCGTTAGCGGTATTTGGAATGCCCATCTTGTTAGAAAAGTGAGAGTTGGTCAGGTAATGTCTGAGGTGTCCTGCCTCTATTATTGAAGTTCTCTGCGTGGGGTACCCTTCGTCATCAAACGGCCTTACCAGTAACCCATCCTTGAGGAGCCCATCATCGTATATTGAGAGGAACGGCGGAGCTACGTCGTTGCCAAGCCTCCCAGCCAGGAACGAAAAGCCAGACTCGACCGAATAGGCCGAAGAGGCATATCCGATTGAATCTACGAGGTTAGCAAATATGGAAGGATCAAGGACAACATCGAAGTATCCCTCCTCGCCTGGTTCGGGAGACCTCGCATCTCTTGCCAGCTCTCCGGCCCTCCCACCAGCTGCCTCTGGGTTGAGGTTAGACAGGCGGCTTGAAGCCGTTATGCCTTGCCCAGAGCCCTGGCCTGAGAAAGCCCTTATTACCAGGTGATTTGACGTGGAAGTAGCTGTTAGTTCTGCCCCAGTTGTCGTGACCAAGTGCCATGAATTGTCCTCTGAGTTCAGCACAACTGCGGACCTCTCAGCGCCATTTGCTAAGGCAGCGGAGTCCGCTCTGAGCACCATGTCAGCCAGCATGCCATCTGATACGGGTTCCTTGGGCGCTTCTGTGAGAGGTTTATACGAGCTCTTGGGCGCTAGCTTTGAAAAATCCTGCTTGGGCTTCATGGATGCCGCCGAAATCCTCAGCCTGTCGAGCAGGCTGAGGGCTGCGTCCGTGGCGGTGCTTAGGGTGGAGCCAACCGCGATGCTTCCACGGTTCTTGTAAAGTATCGCGGTCTCGATCTCATTCCATGCTTGGGAAACCGTGAACTCGCCGTTAGAGAACCTCACCATCTTTCTGGAAGTTGAAGCTATGAGGCATGCTACCTCCTCGCCCGGTTTTGCGCTCCTTACGACCACTTGAGCGACGTCCAGATCGGCGCTTTGCATTCGGATCACCTCTTAGAAATCCTCACCCTTCTAAGTCTTACCTCGGCACCTCCTGTCCACACAGGAACTCCTTGCGATGGTTCACCTTTGCCACACGTGGCGGCGTTGAAAGCAAGGTTTCTGCTAACGGCGTCAACGCTTGAATAGAGCTTTCCGGTTGTTATTTCCAGCACGGGAGCCTTGAGTGGCTCCTCGATCTTGCCGTTCTTTATGGAATAGGCCTCCAACCCGACGTACCTTTCGTTCCACCTCACGTCATCGATGTTCCATTCCATGAAAGACTTTATGTATACGCCATCGCTTATGCCTTCTACCAGTTCATCCAATGATTGATCTCCTGGCGCGAAATAGGTGTTTGCCATCCTTACCATGGGTTCCCTGTCAAAAGCTGAGGCCCTGGCTGCGCCGTTTGGCTGGGCTCCCAGAAGGGACGCGGTTTCCCTATTATGAAGAAACTCATTTATTATACCATCTTTTATGAGGTACCTGGGCCTAGCTTTTACACCCTCATCATCGTAGAGGTAGTACCCGTAAGAATGGGGCAATGTTGGGTCATCGATTACGTTGACCTTATCTGATCCGATCTTAAGGCCCAATGAAGTTGGCTTGAGGTACGACTCACCAGCTTGCGCGGCCTCCCTTCCAAGTATCCTATCTGCTTCTGCTGGATGACCGGCGGACTCGTGGACGACTATGCCGGATACCTCAGAGCCCAAAACCACGTCTTTCTCCCCAGTCTCGGGAAGGGTCCCCTTCATCAAGTTATCTGAAAGGACGTTTGCCAGTTCCTTCGTCCTATTCCTTAAGTCCCATTTGGCCACCGCTTCCCATCCGCTGGCCTCGCCCAGTTGATCATATTTTTGTATGCTTCCTTTTTGCGGGTTATAGGCAGTTAGAAAGATAAAGCCCTCCGCCCTTAATACATCACTCTCCACTTTATCCCCGTAGCTGTTAACGATGAGTTTTCTCTTTTCATTGAACCCGATTGAAAACACCCTAGCGGGGAATGTGACGTCAGCATAAGTTGCGTAATCATCTAGGGCGAGCAGTTCGTTTATCTTTTCCTCCATGGGTACTGAGAAAGGATTTTGCTTGCGCTCCGATGCCCATTTTGCTGAGACGCTTTCAATCTGAGCGACGCGCACGGGATTCTTTATCCTGATGCTCGCGGCTTTGGCCATGCTGATAGCGGTGTCCAACATCTTCATTAGGCTTGCTTCAGACAGGTCGTTTGTTGATGAAAAACCAAGCGCTCCTCTGTAAACCACCCGAATTCCCACTCCACTCGCGCGCGAATATCCCACCGCGTCGACCTCCCTGTTTTTAACGATTGCCCCCTCTTCCTCGGATTCCTCGAAACGGGTTTCGACGTAAGAAGCGCCGAGTTGCTCAGCACGACGTATTAGGTTTAAAGCCAGATCTTCGTTGATCATACAACGAAATCCTTGGTCGTTAAAAAGCGTTCTTAGAACCGGGATCTCATGATCAGATGAACTATGACGTTATCTTTCGGGAGCGGGTTCTTAAGAGAAGGCAACTTATCAGAAACTGCGTGAGCGGCTTTTAAACTGAAAGCGAGACCTGACCCGATTCGCCCTCTTGGGTAGGTTATGTAATGGCGCCAAGGTCTAATTCCGATACTTTTATTATGGCACCGTTTTTATGTCATAGGTGGGGCCTTCGTGGAAATCGATCCAGGTTTGCTCTTTTTGGACAAAGAGATAGCTAACAGAAGACTGGAGCAGGTTCAAAAGCAGCTCATGTACGCGTTAGCGGATCTGGAAAACGTAAGGAAAAGGGAAGACGCTGAAATAGAAGCTAGGGTTCTTTCGCTTGAGGCGAAGGCCTTTCTTCCAGTGATCTCTGCGGTTGATGATTTGCAAAGGGTATGGCAGCAGACAAGCGATCAAAACCTTAAGGAGGGACTTAGGATGATACTTGATGAGTTTCGCTCAGCTTTTAAGGAGGCAGGAATAGAGGAGATTCCCGCAGTTGGGTCAAAGTTTGATCCAATGATTCATGAGGCAGTAGGTGAAGAGGAAACCGACTTGCCCGCTGGCACCGTTGCAGTGGAGTTGCGCAAGGGATACACGCTGAAGGGGAAGGTGCTAAGGCCGTCGATAGTCAAGATCTCTAAATCTAGGCAAGTACAGTGAGATAAACCGTTAACTTAGCTTGAAAAGCCCAGTAAAAATCGGCGGATCAAAAAACATATAGGGCGTATGACCGTTATACATGATATCAGAAAATGCCAGAAAAGATATTGGGCATAGATCTGGGTACGAGCAATTCCGCAGCTGCGGTTATGCAGGGTGGCAGGCCTGTAGTGATCCCGAGCGCAGAGGGTATAACGGTATGGGGAGGTAAGGCCTTTCCCTCCTACGTTGCTTTTACTAAGGACGGCCAGCTGCTTGTAGGGGAGCCCGCGAGAAGGCAGGCCGCTACTAATCCCGAGGGAACCGTAGCAGCTTGGAAGAGGAAGATAGGAACAAATTATAAGTACAAGATATACGGGAAGGAGTATACCCCAGAGCAGCTTTCAGCTTTTCTGCTTCAAAAGATAAAGCGTGACGCAGAAACCTATCTCGGTGAACCCATAAAGAAGGCCGTCATAACGGTCCCGGCACACTTCAATGACAATCAAAGGCAGGCGACTAAGGACGCTGGTACCATAGCTGGACTTGAAGTGGTTAGGATAATAAACGAGCCCACCGCTTCAGCGCTGGCATATGGGGTAGATAAGTCCGACAAGGAGATGAAGATCTTGGTTTTCGAGCTTGGTGGAGGGACTTACGACGTCACGCTGATGGAGTTCGGAGGCGGAGTTTTTGAGGTGAAGGCGACGAATGGAGATACCCAGCTCGGAGGTACCGACATGGATAACGCAATAGTCAACTATCTCGTGAAGCAGTTCAAGGACCAGACGGGGATAGACCTGACTGGAGACCAGATGGCGATGCAGCGGGTTAGAGAAGCCGCGGAAAAGGCCAAGATAGAGCTCTCATCCATGTTGACCACCGACATAAACGTGCCCTTCATAGCCACAGATGCAACTGGGCCCAAGCATCTGACCGCGACGTTGACCAGAGCCAAGCTGGAGGAGCTCGTGGCCCCCATTCTAGAGAGGACAAAGGCCCCTCTCGCCCAGGCCCTTCAAGATGCGAAATGGAAGAAGGAGGACATAGATAAGATCATCCTGGTAGGGGGCCCGACAAAAATGCCCATAGTACAGAGGTTCGTGCAGGAGCTCCTCGGCAAAGCCCCTGAGAGAGGAATCGATCCAATGGAATGCGTTGCCATAGGTGCCGCCATCCAGGGAGCAGTTTTGGCTGGAGAGATAAGTGATATCGTTCTTCTTGACGTCACCCCACTATCCTTGGGGGTCGAGACCGTCGGAGGCGTGTTCACAAAGATAATTGATAGGAACACGACGATCCCTACAAGAAAGTCCCAGATATTTACGACCGCCGCGGACTTCCAAACCGAGGTCACAATCCACGTGCTTCAGGGCGAGAGACCAATGGCGGCCGATAACCTTTCACTTGGTATGTTTACACTATCCGGAATACCTCCTGCCCCGAGAGGAGTACCTCAGATAGAGGTGACCTTCGACATAGATGCCAACGGCATCCTCAACGTGACAGCTGTTGATAAGGCGACCGGAAAACAGCAGAAAATAACGATAACTGGATCGACCAAGCTCAGCGAGGAGGAAAAGGAGAGGATGATTAAGGAGGCAGAGCGTTTCGCGGAAGAGGACAAGAAGAAGAAGGAGCTCGCTGAGGCAAAGAACAACGCTGACTCGCTGATATACGCGAGTGAGAAGTCGCTAGCGGATCTCGGAGATAAGGTTCCATCGGACCTCAAGGAACGCGTCAATTCAGCCATAAAGGACCTGAGGGAGGCCTTGAAGGGAGATGACGTAAACCTGATAAAGAGCAGAACCGAGGGACTTCAGAAAGTGCTTTCTGAGGTGGGGACAGTGGCTTATAGTGCTGCTTCATCATCAAATGCCACCGGGACGCAAGCGCAGGGCACGGGAGAAGCCAAGGACGCGAACTTTAAAGTCGAGGGAGATAAGCAATCGTAGGGAAGCGATGGAAGGTGGCCGACGTAGATTACTACGAAGTCCTTGGCGTTCCCAGAAACGCCACTAAAGAGGAGATAAAGGCCGCCTTCCGCAAACTTGCGCTTCAGTATCATCCGGACAGGAACAAGTCCCCGGAGGCAGAGGAGAAGTTCAAGCTCATCTCAGAGGCCTATGCAGTTCTTTCCGATGATGAAAAGCGCCGGGAATACGATGCCGAAGGAGCGGAGGGCTTCGGCAGAAAGCACTCCGAAGAGGACATTTTCAGTGGGGTCGACTTTGGCGACATATTTAGAGATCTTAACATGGAGGATTTTTTCCAGACGCTTTTCGGCTATGGTCCCTCATCGGCTCAGAGGGGCAGTGATATCCACGTCAGCCTTAAGCTGAGCTTTGAGGAAGCCGTTAAGGGAGTCCAAAAAACCATAAGGATAAAGAGAATTGAGGTCTGCCCCACGTGCGGTGGGACAGGAGCGGCGCCGGGGACCGCAAGAAAAACCTGTCCCACGTGCGGAGGCACGGGTTACGTGAGGAAGGTGTCCGGAATAGGATTTGCGAGATTTGTGCAGGTAGTTCCCTGTAACACTTGTGGAGGAAAGGGTTACGTGATTGAGAAGCCCTGTCCCACGTGCGGAGGCACGGGTTACGTGAGGAAAGAAAGATCGATAATTGTTGACGTACCTGCGGGAGTTGAGGATGGTGAGGTGCTTAGACTTGCGGGACAGGGAAACGCGGGAAGATCGGGAAGGTCGGGAGACGTCTACGTCCACCTAACGGTCGCTCCACATCCCACATTTACCCGGGACGGTAACGACGTAGTTGTGGACATAACAATACCCATGTCAAAGGCCGCGCTTGGAGGCGATATCGAGGTCCCAACGCTAGAGGGCAAGCAGGTAGTTCATATATCTCCTGGCACTCAGCCCGGTTCTACCATAAGGATAAAGGGCGCTGGGGTAAGGGGAAGAGGCGCGAGCGGAGACGAAGTGGTTAGGATAAACGTTCAGATCCCAAAGAAGCTGACCGAAAGGCAAAGGCAACTTCTTGAGGAATTTGAGAAGGAAGAAGAAAACAGGGACAGCTTCTTTTCGAGGTTTAGGGGACGCCGACTCGCGCCCCTCGACTTGACGAGAGCGCTACCGCCGACGCCGATACCCCGGGATATTCCTTTTTGCCGCTTTCAACAGCAATTATGCGTTTAAAGAACTGCTCTATGGGTATGGATATCTCAACCGGCCTAAGGGGAGAAGAGTCCTCGCCGGTGTTGCTTATCTCAAAGGCTGGAAAGGCAGAGAAAGTGAGCATTTTTCCAATAAGCTTGACGTTGCGGGCATCGATCACGTGGATTCCTCCCCGCGTTCCCTTGAGCATTTCTCCTAAATCCTCGTTATCTCCCTTGATGGATATGTTGGTAGGACCAATTTGCGGAGATGCCGTAAATGGCCTATCCCCATACCTGTAGGCGCTGGCAGTTGGATTGAGCTTCAGTTTTTGTGCCCACCTGTAGTTAGTGAGGAGCGTCGTAACGGTGCCCGATTCCACCAAGCGTATGAGGCCAGTCTTAAGTCCCTCATCATCAAATCCCCTTGACGATATCCCATTTGGGGCAACTTCGTCGTCGTAAATGCTGAGGAATGACTGGCCTATCTGATGACCTAGCTCTAAGTGCCCACCCCAAGAGGCATCGAAAACCCTCCATGCAACAGACATTATCGATGCGAGCGCTTGTTTATCTAAAAGCATGGGCCCCGGCTTATCTGCAAGCTTGGAGGCGTTCTTTAGGGATAGGCAGTTTTCGGCCGCCGTCGATCCCTCGCTGGCCCCATCAAGGCTCCCAACCCTGACGCCGTCCCACTCGCTCCAACTTGAAAGTGGGTCCGAGCGCAGCGTTGCCCTTGCGAGCCCTTGCAGCATCGTTACCGATTCGGTCACAATTCCTGCGCCTGCGGTGTCAACCGCCCTTATGAGCTCGACGGATCTGACGCTACCTCTCGCGTGAAGCTCATGCTTTTTGTCGACCTCCATTATGCCGTCAACTATCTCTTTTGCCAAGTTCACGACGCTCTCCACGTTTATCTTAGCTATGCGTGGATCGTAGGAGTCGCCTATCTGGTTCTTTCCCAGCGACTTAGGGAGGGTAGCTGGCGGAAAATCGGGTCTTGAGCTCTTGCAGAGGTGAAAGGCCCTTTCAACAGCATCTCTGATGTCCTTCTTCGTTAGCGAATTTGTGAAGCTGAAGCCCGTGGCACCATCTTCAACTATCCTTATTCCCACGCCCACCTCGTTGAATATGGAAGAGTAATGAAGGTAGCCGTCCACCACCTCTGCCCTAAGGCCTCTTATGGAGGAGGCATAGGCCTCGGCCTCCCTCGCCCCGAGCTTCTCGGCATCAAACACGGCCATCTCGGCCGCAGATTCGAGCTGATCTTCAGTCAACGGTTCCCCCCTCCACGAGAAGGGCATCGGATTCCTCGGCTATAGGTATGAGCCCACCTCCAAATTTCCTGAGGCATCCGAAGCCTTTCGGTTCCCCTTCTATGCCCGTTACCTTTACCTTAGATAGGTCAATACCCAGTCTGAGCGCTTTTCTGCCAACCGGCGCGCCGCCCTTGTAGACCACGGTAAGGGGTGAATAGAGCCAAATGACCTCGCCCGAGTTGAAGGAGCCCAGAGAATATGTAAAAGGCACGTAGTAGAAGTCCTTTGGCATTGAGGTTTTTTCAATTGACACGACCCTGGTGTTGCTGTTTGCGGGTCCCGGCTCATGTATGAAGTCCTGCGCTCTCGCCCTTCCTCCGTAGTCGTCAAGTTCCCTTGTGGTAAGCTTGCGCTCGACCTTGCCGCTTGCCACGAGCTGTATCGGCTCGGCCTTCACTCCCTCGTCGTCAAATGGCATGTATCCGTAGCCTGATTCCCGAGTGGGGTCATCTAAAACTTCTAAGTTAGGCAACGGGAAGCGATCGTACGAGCTTTCACTAGGAAAGACATATTGGGGTAGGACGTCGTCAATTAAGAAATTCGAGGCGGCCCTTGGAGAGAGCACGACGCTTTCGGCTTCCGCATCAGTTGAAGAGAAGACGAGCTGTTCGTAGAACTCGTCAACGTCCTTCCTGATCTGCTTGAAAACCTCCCATCCTCCAACGTATCCATCCTCATAGATGAGTTGCCAGTCATCACCATAGGCCTCTATGGACACGTATACCGAGGGCTTTATGCTTCTGAGCCTTAGGCCGTAGTTCGTGGCCAGGGTTCTGTCCTCGTAAAGTTCCAGGTAGTGCAACCTTGTCAGCTTTGCAGACGTTACCTTTGATGCCGCTCTAGCTAGTGCCAATACCTCCTTTACCTTATCTTGACTGTCGAGTTCCCTTGGATCCTGCTTCATTGGGGCCTTCACGTTTTCAACCCTTCCCTCAATTGGCTTTACTTTGGTGGCGTTGAAGTTCGACGCCCTGGCCATTCTAACGGATTCCTCGACGGCCCTTTCGATCGAGGTTTTAGTTATGAAGGACGTCGAGGAATATCCTCTCCCGGAGCCGTAAAAAGTCCTTATTCCAACTCCGTTATATATACCTCCAATGGAGTGAACGACGCCGCGATCCTCTACCAGTAAGTCGAGAAACTCCGTCGTTTCTCCTCTTACCTCCACGTATTCGGCTCCATGCTCTTGCGCGTATGAAAGCGCGTCGGAAGTAAGTTCTATCATATAAATAATGTAAAGGGACCGAAATAAGAATGTCTGTGTGAGGGCTTACGGGGCGCTAACGGTTGCTTTAAATTTGTGAGATTGATGTAACTATGAAGCCTAAGGCGGTTGCTTTCGACGCTTATGGAACCCTTTTCCTGATAGAAACGGACGAGCAAGACGAGAAGCTTTTTGAGACTTTCTCGCGGTGGCTGGAACTCAATGAGGTTCACGTGGATCCGCAGAAGCTCGCTACCTCCTATAGGGCGGAGTTCGATAAGAGGCTGAAGAGGGAGGTCAGCATGGGCTTGCGGTACCCCGAGGCTGACGTGAGGGATGTCATGGAAGTCATACTGGGTTCGTCCGCGAGGCGTAGGTTTGTGGAGGAAGCGTGTCTCGTTTTCAGGGCGTTGAGCATCAAGAAGTTCGGGCTTAGAAATGGTGTTGAAGAGGTTTTGGGAAGGCTAGGAAGACCGCTTGCGTTGATATCGAACGCCCAGGCCGCGTTCACTTGGCCTGAGTTAAGGACTTACGGACTGCATAGGCTTTTTGACGTCATAGTGCTTTCCTCCGAGGTAGGATTTAAGAAACCGGATCCGTTGATCTTTGACGTGGCGCTTGCAAGGCTTGGGCTTTTATATGAACGGGACAAGGTTGTTTACGTTGGAGATACTTATGAGACAGATGTGGTTGGTGCCAAGCGGGCTGGGATGAAGGCCATACTCATAGGTCATGCCTCTGCCAGTTACCAGATTAAGCCTGATGCCTATCTCGATCCCGACAAGTTTGGCGATCTTCCCGACGTTATAGAACAGTTGCCATAGGCTCCTTTGAATACTTTTAATTTTGTGCAGGTGGCCGATCGTTAGGAGGTCTTCGCGTAGCTTGTTTGATGAAAAGTGCTTGCATTTTTCCGCCCGCACTTTTAATGTAGCGTTTAAAAGGCGTAGATGGGGCCATTGATCGTGTCAAGGCATGTCCATCAAAAACTGGGAGAAGGAATATGATGTCGGCATAGTGAAGAGGGCTG
>NZ_JAQQXN010000008.1:0-17721 GCF_046635845.1 Tardisphaera saccharovorans | reverse complement strand
GCATAACCCTCAAGGCAAACCCCAACTACTGGGCAGCCAAGGCCTCAAACGTACCGTGGGTTATCGCGCCCGCTAAAATACCCAATATCATCATAGAGTACGGCGTGTCGCACGCAGATCGGATAGAAGAGTTCGATAACAACGAGGTTCAAATAAGTTACGTCTCCATACCTTCGCTTACTTCTGTCTACGATAATTATGAGTACAAGAGTTACGTGCCTTTCTCGGCCATATTTGAAAACGAGGGGCTTCAGCCCGCTACCAACTACATATCCTTCAATATGCAGGTGTTCCCGACTAACATAACGGACTTCAGGCTTGCCCTCGTCCACGCCGTGAACTACACGGCCATAATAGATGCGATATATCAGTTCAACGGGACATCGTTGGCTTCCATGTACGTTGGGCCAATAACTCCTGGTATGCCCTACTATAACCCTGACAACCTTCCAGTGTACTCGTATAACGCGAGCTTGGCGGAACAGTATTTGGAAAAGGCAGGGGTCCAAGGTCACTTCTACGTCACGCTGCCTAATGGTACAGTCCTTGGTGATCAATCCGGACAACCGCTTCCGCCTCAGGTAATATACACGATATCGCCCGTCACGCCGAGCGTTGAGACGGAGTTCGAGATAATACAGAAGGATCTATCGCAGATAGGTATAAGCAGTTCCCTTTATCCCGTCTCGCCCGCGCTCACGGACACTTGGACGAGCCCTAGCGGCGAGCCAGCCCTTGTGCTTTTGGCTTGGGGGCCAGATTGGCCAGACCCCATATACCAGCAACTCATGGCTCAGACAGATGCCGAGTTCGGCGGCTTGGCCGGCAATCTAGCTTGGATGAATAACAGCGCGCTCCAAAGCATATACGACACGCTGCCTTGGGAGACAAACAGCACGCTCCAGAGGGAGGGCGTGGCAAAGGCTTACTCAATAATTTACGGTCAGGCCCCATACATGTGGTTGCCAACGCCCTATTCCTACTGGCTCAAGCAGCCTTACCTTAAGGGAATTGTGGTCAACCCGTTCGTGGGCTACCGCTACAACCTTATGTATTACTCGAACTACACGTACAAATCGTGATTTTTTGGACGCCGGCGGTGGGATTTGAACCCACGAGGCCCTTACGGGCCAGTGGCTGGCTAGGAAAAGCTCTCCAGGCCACCTCCATCGGCCACTAGGAGACGCCGGCAAGCCGTTTTAAATCAAGCGCTTTCTTTATAAGGGTTGTGCAGCCAGCGACTAACCATGGACCTACATCTTCTCCGGGACATCGATACCTAAAAGCCTCAGGCCCGACCTTATGGACACGCTGATGCCTCTTGCCAGCGCTAACCTTGCCTGAGCGGTTTCAAGTTCCGCGTTTAATATGGGCACGCGAGCGTAGTACGAATTGAATGCGTTTGCTATGTCCATTAGGCGCGTGGCGAGTGCTTCGACGTGAAGCGTGTCCGCCGCGTAAGCGGCGGTGTCGGGAAGCATTGAGCACAACAAGATCAGCCTTTGCTCGTCTACGTCTGTTAACTTGCGAAAGTCCGGCTTTTCGCTCTCCGGTATCCCGCGCTTCTCGGCCATCATGAGAAGGCTTCTGGCCCTAACGGCCGCATATTGTATGAAAGGAGCTGAGTTCTCCTCAAAGTTCAGGGCGCGCTCAAGCTGGAACTCGACCACCTTCTGCGAGCTGACCGACAGAAGTGCGTACTTCACGGCCCCTATCCCTATGGCCTCTGATGACTTCCTTAGGGTTTCGTCATCAAGGTCAGGATTCCTTTTCTTGACCTCTTTTTCAGCTAAAGATATGGCCGACGAGATCACCTCGTCGAGAGTGACGTACGACCCATAGCGACCAGCCATCTTCCTTCCGGGCAGCCTGACCATCTCGTAGGGCACGTGATGGATGAAGGGGGCCTTCGGGTGATTTATGGCGTAAAGCGCGAGCTTGACCTGGAGCTGCGCCGTGCTCTGCTCTGCTCCAACCACGTTATAAACTTCGTCTGCCTGTGACAGCTTCCTTATGGAGTAAAGGATGTCCCTTGTTTGATAAAGAGTTGTGCCGTCACTCCTCAAGAGGACAAGCGGCGGTACCTCTCTTATGGGCGAGTCAGGCTTAACCGATTTCGCTTCCATAACTGCCTTACAATCTATTGCCAGGACTCCCTTGTGAGTTATGGCAAATGGAGAGGAACGGAGGGCTGCGATCAGGGCAGTTATCTCTTCACCGTTTGCGAGATCGCTCTCCCAGTCCCATTGGTCAAAGCCTATTCCAGTGTCACCTAAGGTCTCCTTGAATCCAGAAAGGGCTGTTTCCACAAGCCCCCTTACGAGCTTTTTTACCTCTGGGTCGCCGGTTTCCATACCTCTTAGCATGCGAGAGATCTCCTTCTCCCAGTCCTCAGCGCTTAACTTCGAGAGCCTAGAGGTTATCTCGTCGAACTCGCTGGGCAGTTTCTCCCTCAGCGTTTCCGCGTATCCGGCCAACTCATCCTGCTTTTCCACTAGCGATTTGTAATCGTCTACGGCCTCTTTCAGCTTCGCGCCCACCTCAGCCAGTTCGTACATTATGTTAGCTACCGCGTAAACGAAGCCCACCCAGTGGTCAGGCTTTATGCCCTTCGGCATGAGGGGCGCTGCCTTATATCCTACTGACGCTATCATAACTTGAAGCCCCATGTCATCAACGTAGAAGTGAGTCGACACGTTGTGCCCTCTTGCCCTCATGAGCCTTGCCATGGAATCACCCAGAAAAGCGTTCCTGGCATGGCCTATGTGCATTGGATGCAGCGGATTTGCCGACGTGTGCTCGATTATTATCTTTTTACCGGTGGTCTTAAGGGAGGTGTATTCTTCTCCTCTTTCGCTGATCTGTTGATATAGGAGAAGGCCTAGAGCGGGGATGTTGGCCTTGAAATTAAGGTAGCCATTTTTCAGCGCAACATCCGCTATAAGCCCGGTTGGAGGAGTTAGTTCGAATTTCTTTTCCTTGAACTCGAAAAGGGGAAGTGCCAGATGTCCAAGGTTTATGTTTGGGGGAACCTCAAGCCGTTGTTCACGTTCCTTTATTCCGAGGCTTTCTAAGTATTCTAAGACTTGATTTTTGAAGGCCCCGAAAGGAGAGCTCATACACTTCCCTTTTGCAAGGATATAAGATTTGAGCAGGCGTTAAAAAAACCGTTTACCTTGCGGCCATGGCTATCTGCTCTTCTTCGTGCTTTGCCCTTATCGCGAAGCTCCTGGCGTCATTCTCCGATGCAGCTATTATCTCGTCTGCGAGGCATTCATCGATTGGCTTTGGACTGGACTTTGCGGCCTCCCTTGCCCCCTCCGTTAGGTTCCTTAGGGCCAGGTCAAGCTGCCTCATAGGGGATACGTCCACCGCGACCCTGTACCTTATGCCGCCGTGAATTATCCTGGTCGTACCCTCAAGGATCGCTGCATTTTCTATGGCCCTCACAAGCACCTCAATCGGGTTCTTGCCGGTCTTTGCCTCTATTATGTTGAACGCCTGATACACTATGGCCATCGCTATTTCCTTTCTTCCTCCCATGCGGCCATGGCGCATCATGTCGTTTATTAAGCGCTCGACTACGTGCACGTTTTCCTTTCCAAACCTAGAGGATGAATGACGCCCGTAACTGTGCGGTATGTATATGGGGGAGAGATTCAAGTACCTGGCGAGTCCCTTGTTCTTTACGTCTATGCCTATGACATCCCACTTTCCAAAGAGCTTTGGAACGGCAAGGGATGTTTCCTGCTTTTGTTCGCTCAGTTCGAGTCACCTCACGGGCTTCTTCTTCTTCCCTATGAGCAACTGCCAGAGGTCGATGCCGTTGACCTTGGAGACGCGCCACCTCACGCCTGGCAAGTCGCCCATGGACCTCCCGCTTGAACCACCAATTCCCTCAACTATAACCTCATCGTGCTCATCTATAACGTTAAGGCTTCCGTCCCAGGGGACAAAAGCGGTTATCTGCTTTCCGTTCTTTATGAGTTGAACTCTCACACATTTTCTAACAGCGGAGTTAGGTTGCCTAGATTCTACTCCTACCTTTTCCAGCACGATTCCCCTGGCCTGAGGAGAGCCTCCAAGTGGGTCGGTCTTGTAGCGAAGGCCGCTTAACCTGCGCTGTACTCTCTCCTTACTCCAGAGGAAGTGCCTCCTGTTCCTCACGAGCTTCCTCGCTGCAAAGAGACCATTTGGTGAATTAGCCAACTTTCAGTAAATAAAGACTCAGCCCTTTAACCCTTTCGTTGATGGTGGATTGTTGCATGATTTCAGAAGCACTTTCAGCACGCGGAATAAGTAGTGGTTAGAGCCGTAATGGTATGGTCATCAAGAGCTCTAACCACTGGGATAAATCCTCCGGCAAGGAAAATAAGCCTAGCCCTAAACGTGATTGGCACGCCTACAACGAGTAGTTGTAAGGGGGCGAGTTCCTTCTCGATATCAGGATCTTCAAGCACTGGAAGAGGGAACTGAAGAAGGCCAACAAAAATAAGAGAGGAAGGCCCTTCCTCTACCCCGCCTCTTTTGTAAGGTGGCAGGCAATATGGCCCAGGGTTGACTACCGCGGGTTAGAGGGAATAGCGCGCCGCCTGAAGGTCTTTCACATGATCCCCAGGGCTGACGATTACACGACCGCCTGGCACAGGATATCCCAAACGATCCCAGAGATAAGGCTGCCGAGCGCCAACGAACTTGAAATCGCTGCAGACGGCACCGGGTTGAAACTGGAAGCGCTGGCGAGTACTTAACCTACAGGTACGGAAAGCCGGGAAAGCGCAAGAAGCACGTCGTCCTGGTCATAACGGTGGACGTTAGGTGCAAAAAGCTGTTAAGCGCCGACGCCTACATCGAGGGAAGGGGCCATTCGGAAGCAAGGACGGCCGCCAAGATGCTCGCCGATGTCAGGAAGAAGGGGAAGACCGTCAAGAGGTTCCACGACAAAAGCTTACGATGCCAACCTGGTCTTCCTTAAGGGACGCGGAGAGCGCCGTTAAAGGACGAACGCGATCACTTACCGTTCCCGCTTGAGAGAAGAAGGGATGAGATTAGGAAGTACCATTCCCTGGGCTACAAGAGGTGGAAGGAGCAAACGGATTACGGAAGGAGGTGGGCCGTTGAGGGCTTCTTTCGGATGAAGAGGAAGTTTGGCGAGGACCCTACCGCTAGGAAGCCCCAAACGCTCATTGCAGAGGCAGTGCAGACGGCTTGGGCCTATGATGCCATGGCCTGCCACGCGAGGGCAAGGCCGCGAAGGGGTAAGTGAAAAGTGAAAAGAAGCGAAATCCCGTCGCCCGGGATTTATGCAACAAAGCGGTTGATGGCCTTCGTTTGCCGAACGGCACTGACAGAGAAACGGCGAGTCATCTTTTATGGGTATGGCAACAGGCAGCGTTAGTGGACAGCCAGCTTAGGGGTAAGACGAGGGGTCGTTTTGAGATAAATAACAGGGGTTGGCCTATTGACAACGACGACCTTAAAGCCTCCTTATGTTTATCGTGAGGCGGAAGAGATCGACTTCTGGTAACGACGAAAGTTATACTTCAAAGTATCTTCACTACGCGTTCGTCATATCTATATTAGCACTTGTCGTATCTGCTGTAGGTATCTTTAATGGCTACTTGCGTGCTATCGACGTATCGGCTTACATATCCGAACAAAAGAAATCTCTTTCTTTCTTAAGTTCTACTGGTTACGTGGGAATGTTTTTCATTTTCGATTTCTCAACGATTCCGGTTTATGTGCTGGTACCTTTCTATGGTTACCTGTGTTACATAGGGGATTTTAGTCTGCGCCTCACGTTCATCACGATGACAGCTTCTGCTCTTTTTCTTGACGAGGTTGAGTACTTAAGCGGCAGGTTCGTAGCTCGTTCGATTTTACGGAGAGTGCTGGCGCACTTCAAGGTCGGTCAGAAGCAGCTGGAAAAAGCACAGATATGGATAGAACGCCACGGGCCCTTTTCTGTATTCATGTCGGCGTTCTTTTTAGAGCTCGGAGATGCGACGTCGCTAGCCGCTGGAACGCTCAAGATGAACATTGTTAAATACACTGCAGCCAGTCTGGCCGGCGATGCCTCACAAATAGCACTTCTCCTTTATTTGGGCTATGCTGGCTTGAACGTATTGAAGCCGTCGCTAGATTACGCTTACCGTTACTGGTTTATGCTTGCGATGTTGTGCTCGATCGGTTACGTTGTTGCATATATGAAATTAATTCGGAAAAATCAAAGTAGGCGATTGGTTGACTTTTTGGAAAAATGGAATCTTAAAATTTTTGTGCGATTTCTGAGAATTGGGAAGATTAGATTTTCTTTCGGGTAAAATTAATTTATATCACGATTTTCTGTAATGGAGATCGGGCTAATAGGAGATCAAGCTAACGATTTTCACGACTCCTTCATAAGATAGAATAAATGAAATCCTGCGCTTCCTGAGAGCCGTGAGCAGATTGATGGACTTCCTTCGAGTTATCCGGGAAAGCAGCTAAGAGCGCATTGCTGCACGATCTGGAATCCGATTATGAATTTGCTTATGAATTTTGTGAGAAGCTAGATTTCATGAGGAATTTTCTCCGCTAGTTCTCCTTATTAAGGATATTGACCGTGAAAGATTCCTTGAGATTTATGCGGCGAGGTGGTTGAAAGAAAAAGGTTAAATTCGTAGTTTAGCAATTTAGCGCCGGGGTGGCCGAGTGGACAAAGGCGGCAGCCTCGAGAGCTGTTGGTCCTCCGGGCCTCGCGGGTTCGAATCCCGTCCCCGGCGCCGCCACGGGAGGATAGGTTATTGATTTTAATATGCTTAATATGAAATTTATTTCAATAACTAAATTTACACTGATTTAAACTTAATATTTGATGTTGTGCTCACTAATCAAGTATGTTGCATTTTTTACGTGCTTTTGTAGTAAAGTTAAAGCGTGCAGATTCGTTGGAAGTGGATTATAGTCGTGTCTTAGGGATGATCTATAATTATATTCGAATTATTTAGATCAGTAACTATAAATATATCGATTATTAACTTATTATTACAAAATTTATACTCCGAAACGCTTAAAAAGATGGAAACATAATTCTTATGGATAAGCAGGATCATTTGTTAGTGGTTCCGATAGGAATTACGGCAGCAATCTTGATTTATCTTGTAGCTTGGAATGTATATATATCGCTGACCAACTGGTCCCTGCTTAATCCTGTACCTAAGGTAACGTGGCTTTACTCATATTACGAAGCTATGAAGGAAGCTATATTTCTTCAATCTTTGGCTCACTCATTCGAACTTTCGATAACCGTTGTTGTTGCAGGAGATCTGCTGGGAATCCTTATAGCGTGGCTGCTTTATGAAGTTGGCTCTAATACTGCTCGCTCAGTTTTCTTATCTATATTTATCTATCCTTTGGCAATAGCTATGGCCGTAAGTGCAATTATCTGGATGTGGCTTTATAATCCGACGATAGGAATAGATTGGTTGCTTGCTAAGGTGGGGCTCCCGGAGATACCTTGGTTGAGTGCTGGATGGATGGTCTTTCCTAGCGTTGAGATTCTGTCGGTCTGGGCTTATGCGGGCTTAGCTGTCATCTTCTTTCTTGCCGCGTTTATGGGAGTAAATCCATCATTGGTAGAGGCTGCCAAAATCGACGGTGCAGGGTCGTTTAAAATATTACGGAAGGTCTTATTGCCTAATTCCTTAAGTGGGTTTGTTGTAGCTACAGCTATGTTGTTTCTATTCTCGTTTAAGGAGTTTAGTGGCCCACTAATAATATCTGGGACCCCGGTAGCCACTTATACTACCACGATGGTTACATATCTGTATTATCTGTCTACTGTAGAGTTTTTTGCCGAATCGTCTGCAGTTTCAACAATTGTGATAATAATTGCCACGGCTGTAATCATTCCCTATGCCTTGTACATAATTAGAAGGTTTATAAGGGGGTGAAGAGTATGGATGGATATAAAAAGGTTTTAACTTATGTTATCCTAATTATATTGGCGGTCATATGGCTTATTCCGGCATATTCAATGGCTGTTGATGGGTTCAAATCAAACTTTGACGTGCTTATAACGCCTGTTCTTATGCCTCCATTGCATCCTACTTTGTCAGCATATGGGGCAGTGATTGGTACCCTAGAAGGAGCCATTCTAAATAGCGCGATCGTTTCTCTGGTCGTCGCCGTGGTTGCTGTATTCTTTGGCTCGATGGGAGCATTTTACTTTTATACGTTAACTCTATCATATAGCAAAACGTTGACCCTAGTGGCTGATGCTATATTTGCTCTAATTAGTCTTGCAACTTTTATCCCATATCAATCAGTGCTAATGCCATTGACCAAGTTCATAGTGGATATCGGAGGTCTCGATAATTATTACGGATTAATAGTAGCGTTCCTGATATTTTATTTGCCTATGGCAGCACTTTTAATGTCGATATTTATCTCAAGTATTCCCAAACATATAGTCGAAGCTGCAAAGATAGATGGAGCCAGTTCGTTCAGGATCTTCATGTATATAATTCTTCCTATCATGATCCCCGCTCTCCTCTCAACTTTCATCTTCGTATTTGTTGAGATTTGGAACAACTTCTTTATTCCCCTCATACTTTCTACGACGCCGTCAATGAGGCTTGTTCCAGTAGCGGTAAGGCTGTATTCCGGTGGTTATGGTGTGCTTTATAACGAAAGCTATGCGGCTTCGGTCATAGCGAGTATCGTCCCCCTGGCGATCTTCGTATTCCTGGGACGGTACTTCATAAGGGGGTTATTAGCTCTAGGCGGTAGTAAAGGTGTTTAAAAATGTCTAAAATAACTGTTAGGAATGTCGATAGGGTCTTCAGAAAAGGAGAAAGAGAAGTAGTTGCCTTGAAGAACGTGACCTTCGAGATAAAAGAGGGCGAAAGCTTTGGCATTTTAGGACCGAGCGGGGCTGGCAAAACAACGCTGCTGAGAATAATGGCTGGGCTTGACGTCCCAACGAAGGGCGAAGTGTACTTCGGGGATAAAATAGCGGCAAAGGATGGAAAATTGTTGTTGGAGCCAAAAGATAGGGACATAGGATTTGTTTTTCAGACGTGGGCATTATATCCAAATATGAGTGGATATGATAACATAGCGTTTCCATTAAAGAACATGAATTTGGATAGCCAAGAGATACATAAGAGGGTAAGCGATATCGCTAATACGCTTGGCATCACCCAAGTACTTGACCATTACCCTAGGGAGATGTCGGGCGGCCAAATGCAAAGGGTCGCGTTGGCTAGGGCCCTTGTTAAAATGCCTTCAACGCTATTTCTGGATGAACCCTTTACAAACTTGGATGCCAGGATCAGGGACGGAGCTAGGGCCTTGGTTAAGGAGATTACGAAGAAATTCAACATCACAACAGTAATAGTGAGTCATGATCCAGCGGACATTTTCGGAGTCGCTGAAAGGGTTGGGGTTTTGGACCGTGGATACATGGTCCAGATCGGTAGCCCCACACAAGTATATGATAGCCCAGTTTCCGTTACTGTGGCGAATCTGATAGGAGAGATAAACGAGCTTCAAGTAGCCGTTGCCAGCGAAGAGAAAAAGCTGGCTATAGGTAAACTTTCGTTGGATTTACCTCCGGGTCTTTCTGGAAGCAAGGTTATAATTGGCATAAGACCTGAAGATGTGATTGCCTCAAGGGAACCTTTACAAATTAGTGGTCTTGAGTTACTAGACAAGGCCCGCTTCAGTATATTAAGTTATCAGGGAGGACACTTCAGGTTAACTCTTGAACTGAAAAGCGACAATCAGCAGATCTTTACTTATGTGGATCAGCCTATAAAGGGAGATGAGTATTACGTCTACGTGCGGAAGGAAAAGATAAAAATATTTAGTTCTTAAGCGTATTAATTCTTGTCTGGGGAAAGAGCAATCATTTTGACCCTTTTATGGAAGAAAGTTTTGCCTTGCTATTTAATTTTTGAATGATAATTTATATCAGATTTATTTTACTCTTAATTTTTTAAAGCTATGATTGTCTTATGATAAGAATAGGAGATCTAATATCGTTACATAGTTCAAATATTATATCGCATATGAATATACTACTTTGACTTATGGAAATCCGAAGTCCTTAAAAGGTGATGGGAATAAACTAATGGAAATGTCATCTGGTGTTCCGCCTGAAAAACCAGTTAAGAAGCGGTCTAGTACTACACTGATAATCGCAGTAGTAGTTATAGTGATAGTAGTAGTTGCGGGAGGAGTTTCTTATTACGAGTTCTTCTACCCGAAACCGGCTTCAACGATAACTTTCTATACGTGGTGGTCGGCAACAGGGGTTGTAGCTATGAATCATCTTTTCCCGTATATAAAAAGCCAGACAGGTATAACTATTGAAAAAGAGATTTCTCCAGGTGGCGGTGGAGTTAACGCAAAGTATGCGATACTTGCTTTGATCGAGGCCGGCAAGCCGCCAGCTATGTTCCAAACGCATGGTGGTCCTGAGATGTTGAGTTATGTATTCATAACACCTAATGGGGTTAAGGGATTCGTGAACTTTACGCCATATCTCTCGCAGTGGGGAGTCACGGCTGCCATGATACCCGCCACCTATGAGGGTATAGAGTTTAATGGTACAGCGCTTTCATCGCCAAGCAATGTTCACCAGGGGGCCCAGCTCTTCATGAATCTGAAGATACTTAAGGAGTATGGACTGCCGATACCTAACAACATACAGACCTTAATGTACGATACGGTTCAGCTTTACAAGCATGGAATACCGGCTTGGGAGATACCATACGGAGATGGCGGCTGGGATCAGCTGAACTTATGGGAAGATATATTTCTTGCGTTAGCAGGTCCGAAGCTCTACAATGAGATAACGTATGGTACAATTAACCTGTCAGATCCTCAAGTTCAGGCTTTGATAAATGAGACTGATAATTATTTCGTGAACCTTACAGCTCCTCAGTACCAGATGCCGGGAGAGCAAAGCATAGCTTGGCAAACCGGGATGGCTGATCTGGTTGAGGGGAAGGCGGTCTTCACTGCTAACGGCAACTGGCTCGTTAACTATGCCTACGATTTCACTAACGTGACCTGCTACCCAGCTATAGCTCCTTACACCAGCTGGAGTAACATATCACTGATGGGAGAAGACTTCCCAGGAACGCAAAACTACTTCGCTATAGTTGTCGACAGCATAGGGGTTCCCATATCCTCTGAGACAAGCCAGGCATTGAAGGCGGTTAGAATTTGGTCATCATACAAGGGTAGCGAGTTATTTGATACGTGGAAGGCATCGCCGTTCTATGAAAACGCCACGTATAGAATGACGACTCCTGCTTGCGATTACAGTTACCAGCTTCTGAAGAGCACGCCTGAAAACGATATGGTATACCAGCTATCCGATGGAGGCGTTTTTGACGATGTCATGGAGACTCTGGATAGTGCTGCGCTAACGCTGATGGAAACCGGTCCTACAGGGATTTCAGCATTTAATAGGCAGTTTGCCTCAGCGATGCAGGAGGAGCAAGCCGAATGGCTAGAAGCCGCTAAACTTGGCCTAGGCTATTTGGGCAGTTTTGGTCATCCATTTGCAGGATATTATCCGCCATGGGTCAACCCGACTAATGGACAGTATATATATTCGTATAAGCCTAGCTGATATCTAATAAACCCGAGTATAATTTTTTGATATACTTTATTTATATAATGTTTTCAGAATATTTTGCGACTGTAATTTTAATATCGAAATAAACTTGTTCAATAAATAAACGAGATAATATGTTTCTATGGCTTTATATAATTTCTGGTACTGGTTAAAGAGATCATGAAATTAGGAGAGGTTTTATATATAAGGTATAAGCGGCACGCGCTGGCAAGTATAGCCTAATTCGATCGAATTAAATTAAGGTACTGATTGTACCAAATCATATTATAGAATTGCGAAAGATCATCGTCTCGTTTAAGGGGAAAACTGAGGGGAGCAGAAATACAGTGATATTATAAGCGTTGACTACAGAGACAGGCTCAGCCCCATTAATGCATGTCCCCGGGATTCGTTGCTTGAATGCAGCAGCTGTGAATTTAGAAGGAGGAAAACTATAGCGGGAAGGTGTGGGTAAACATTTGTATGGCGTATACGATACAACCACAATTGTTATTAGCTTCCTGCTTAACGTCATCGTGTACGTTGAGTTTAGAAGCCCAAAGCTGGATTGACGATCTTGCTGAAAAGGTGATGAGCCGGCCGGGTAAGCATGTTATAGCCTCAGCCATAACCACGAGCGGCCCCACACACCTTGGAACGGTTGAGGAGTTCTTCTTTCCGTCTGTAATAACAAACAGGCTAAAGGAGATGGGCGATGATCCTGATTTCATATTTATAGGCGATATAATGGATGCCTTTGACTCGGTTCCGAATGGAGTGCCTGGAGATCTAAAGCCTTACCTTGGAAAGCCGCTTGTAGACGTGCCCGATCCTTACGGGTGTCACTCAAGCTATGGCCAGCACTTTCTGGACGACACGGTTTCCTTTATGAATAAGCTTGGCGTTTCACCTAGGGTTATTCCCGTTATTGAGCTTTACCAAGCGGGATACTATGACTCGTATGTAAAGATGTTCTTTGAGAGGCTTCCAGCTGTTAGGGAGATTCTAAGCGTTACGTCATTGAAGCAGTTGCCCGATTCATGGATGGACATAGTGATGCCGGTATGCGAGAAATGCGGTAACATAGCGACCACTAGAGTTACCGGTTTCGATGGCGACTACATATACTACGTTGATGATAAGGACGTGGGATACGCTAAGGGATGCGGTCACTCTGGAAAGATACCGATTAAGTCTCACAAGTGGAAAATGGCTTGGCGCCTAGACTGGCCTACCAGGCAGGCCTTTCTTGGAGTTACGCTTGAGGGGGCAGGCAAAGACCATCATACTAGGGGTGGTAGCTGGGATACGGCCGAAGCTGTCCACAAGCAGCTTTTCGGCAGAGAGCCTCCCTTGACTTATCGCTGGGGCTTCGTGCTGCTAAACGGTAGAAAGATGAGTAAGTCTCAGGGGGTGGGATCCCTTTCTATCCTCATGAAATACCTTCCGCCCGAAGTACTCAAGTACTTCCTGCTCCGCGTCGACATAGAGAAGGATAAGAACTTAGACGATTCTGGTGAAGGTCTCATAAGACTTATCGAGGACTTTGAGGATAACCTCAAGAAGCCAAGAGACGAGAAGAAGAGGCTTGCGATACACTTTTCAAGTCCTTCGCCTTCTTGGAAGGTGCGCTTTGTCTCGCTATTGCTTGCATACGAGCTTGAGGGCAATTGGGAAGGCGCCAAGAGGCGCGTAGGCCTCGATGACGATTATTTAAGGCCTTACGTGGAAGCGTGGGTTAAGAGTGATAAGCTTCCTGAGGAGTACCGGATAGTGTACAGACCAAGGAAGGCCGAGGGCATAGCTTTAGAGTGGATAAGGTCGCTTACGGGCAACGAAAGCGGAGCCGAGGCATCTCAAAAGCTAAGGGACATATCAAGCGCAACTGGCGTGCCCATCGAAGAGGCGTTTTCAAGCGTTTATGAGAGCCTCATAGGTAGGAAGAGCGGGCCGAGGCTTTCATCGCTCATAGACGTCTTAGGGCTGAAACGCATAATCGAGGATCTAAGGGATTGAAGCCCACCTCAAAAACCCTTTAAGTGCGTTACGTTACACCATGCCTCGGTAGTCTAGACCGGACAAGGATAGCGGCCTTTCGAGCCGCGGACCCGGGTTCAAATCCCGGCCGAGGCAAAGTTTTGGTTATGGGCGTTTTGGTGCTTTCTTGTTGTCATCCTCTGCGTGAGAGTGCTAAGTTGTCGCCTTTGCGACTTCATTTTATGTAAAAAACGAGATAATGCGCGTAAAGCCTTCTTAAGAGCTCTGATTGAAAGCGCCGTTAATGGCACTGGGAAGGCTTTTACGAGCTATTTCGATTAGCACATGATGAGGTCGCAGCTAATATTAGCGGTGATCTTTATAGTGCTGATCACCTTTGCCTTTAGGGCAAGCAACAACATGATGGTAACAACGGTACCGCTCGTGGCTAAGTACGACTTTGACCTGAGCGCCACCGAAATTGGTCTGCTTTCAAGCGCGTTCTCATTGGCGTCGTTTACGGCCACGCTCTACAACTCTAAGATATGCGTGCGCAGGAGAAGGGTTTACTTTATGGGAGCTAGCATTGCTTTTGCGATATTGCTTCCCCTGTTCTATTTGGCAACGCCTATAACCATATGGCTTCTATCGGTGCTTGCTGGTTTTGTCATGGGTCTTCTGATGCCCAACATAATCACGTCAGCTGGGCTGTACGACGATCCAAAGATCAGGGAGAGGGTGCTTGCAGTTTACACGCTTGCGCTCAGCACGAGCCTAGTGGTTGGGCCATCCATAGAGGGGGTGATGCTACTGAAGTTTTCTCTGAAACAGGTTTTTCTACTTTTCCTGCCCCTCGGGGTTTTGGTAGCCTTAATTGCTCCTACAATAAGATTTCCTCAGCTAGAAAGCCGTTCAGGTATTGGTGTCAAACAAGTCACCAGAAACCCTTACTTTTGGACAGCCGTGTACAATAACCTCACCTACAACATCCCATTTGCTATGCTTACTTCTTTTGGAGGGATTTATGCCAAGGACTTCTTTAACGCGAGCTACTCTCAGGTCGAGCTTCTTTTCGCACTTTTCTTTTCCACGTCTTTTTCCATGAGGCTTCTTCTTTCACTAAAGCATTTTGAGCGGCTAATCAACCTCACTTATCTGTCGGTATCGTTAACTATCGCCGGCCTTTTCCTAATGGTGCTATCGCCTAACCTTGCGTTCCTTGCGCTGGCTTTCCTGATACTGGGTTTTCCTCACGGATTTACGTATCCAATATCGCTTATATACATAGGAAGGGGGTTCCGCGAGGAGCTTAGAAACGCTGCTAACTCCCTCTTCTTCTCTGTTATGACCATTATAGGGGTGATCGTTCCAACGGTGGCTGGAATCATGATCGATTCAGTCGGATTTAAGCTGGGGTACCTTGCGCTCATAGCCCCGGTGGCCGCGCTTCTGTTCCTTATATGGCGTAACGTGAAGAGCCTGAAACGAGCGACATAGGCTTATAGTATATGGCTAGGAGTTCATCGTGTACTGGGAAAGGTGGCTTGATCGCAGGCTGGCACAGATAATAGCTTCAAGAGGATATGAGAGACCATATCCCCCTCAGGAGTCCGCACTTGAGGCAGGACTCCTTCAAGGAAAGAACGTTGTCATAACTTCTCCGACATCTAGCGGGAAAACCCTTGTTGCAGAAATAGCCATAGCCCAGAATTATATGAAGGATCCCACCTCAAAGTTCCTTTACCTCGTCCCCTTGAAAGCCCTGGCATCGGAGAAGTACGAGGAGTTCTCAAGGGCTTGGCAGCAGATCGGAATGAAGGTCGCGGTAACCACAGGTGACTATGACTCGAAGGATGAGTGGCTCGCCCGTTACGATCTCATAATAGCTACAAACGAGAAGGCCGATTCCCTCTTGAGACAGAGGCCCTCCTGGTTGGGAGCCGTAAAAGTGGTAGTGGTAGATGAGGTTCACCTCATGAACGACGAGAGCAGGGGACCCACGCTCGAGGCGGTTTTGACCAGGCTTATGAGAGTGCTTCCAAGTGCCCAGATCATAGCGATGTCGGCAACTATAGGGAACGCCGAGGAACTCGCCGGTTGGCTGAACGCTTCGCTTGTGAGCTCGGACTGGCGTCCGGTGCCGTTAAGGATTGGGGTGATGAGAGATGGAAAGGTCGTGTACGATGACGGGTCAGAGCGTGAGGTCTGCGGGCCTAAGGATGAGCCCTCGCATTACGTGAAGTGCTTAGCGGAGGACTCGCTGAAAGCGGGAGGGCAGTTCTTGGTCTTTGCTAACAGCAGGAGAAATGCCGTTAAGCTTGCAAGGGACCTAGCCCCGGTGACCGATAGGTACAGCGGTAACCCTGAGCTTGAAGCCATAGCCAAGGCGATTTCCTCCAGCGATGGAACCGAGCTTGCGAAAGAGCTTGCGGTATTGGTTGAGAAGGGAATAGCTTTTCACCACGCTGGTCTTTCTCCAGAGCAGAGGAACGCCGTTGAAAGCTCGTTTAAGCGCGGTCTGATAAAGGGTATAGTTGCTACTCCGACGCTTGCTGCTGGCGTCAACCTGCCTGCGAGGCGCGTTATTATTCCCAGCATCATGCGGTATGAATCTGGTTTTGGGATGGCTCCCATATCCGTTATGGAGTTCAGGCAACTCTGCGGAAGAGCTGGGAGACCTCAGTACGACAAGGAAGGGGAGGCCATAGCGTTTTTCGATCGCGACCCAGAAGAGTTCTTTGACGTTTACGTGCGCTCTCCGCCAGAACCGATAGAGGGCCATCTACTTCAGGGCGATGAGGTTGAGTTTCAAACGCTGGCCTCCATCGCATCAGGGTATGAGGATACCCTGGATGGCGTTGTGCAATTCTTCAAGTTATCCTTCTCTGGATATAAGGCGAGTTACGATTATGTTGAGGGTAAGGTGAAGTCGTCGCTTGACTATCTTGAGAACGAGGGATTTGTGCGTTTTGACGGGATGAAATATAGGGCGCTCCCGTTTGGAAAAAGGACCGCCGAGCTTTACGTAAAGCCGGCAACGGCTGTTATAATTCGTGCCGTCTTGCGTTCCATGAAGCCAGATTCCTCCGACCTTATGGCCATATTCGCGGTGGCGCTAAGTCCTGACGCGGGGACCGTCAGGGTGAGGGAAAGCGAGGAAGATGATCTCGAGGATGCACTTGAAAGACTGGATGAGGAAATGAGTGATGAGCTAAAGGATCACGTTTACGATAGCGAGGATCCGCTTTCTTCGCTTAAAACGGCACTTGTGCTAAAAGACTGGATGGACGAAGCCGGCATTGAAGCGATCGAGAAGAAGTATGGCGTTCTTCCAGGCGACCTGTACCAGCTTAGGGAGACGTATCAATGGCTTTTCTACGCCGCTTACAGGTTGTCTGCTCCTCTTAGAAGAGGAGGTGCCGGGGAGAAGTATTACAGGCTTTCGGTGAGGGTGAAGGAAGGCATAAAGGAGGAACTGATACCGATGATTGGCCTCAGAGGTATAGGAAGAGTAAGGGCTAGGATACTCTTTGAAAACGGGATTAGGAGCGTTGAGGACTTCCTAAGGGCGGATGACTCCTTTTTGTCTTCGCTGCCGACCTTCGGTCCGGAAATCGTGAAAGGCGCCAAGGAATCAGCGAGAAGTGGTCAGCTAAACCAGGATAGCTCTGAATGATGTTTTTCCAAAAATGAGAGGACTTTGAATTTTTAACAGGTTTAAATCGCGAAGGATTAAAAAAAGGTCGAAACCCTTATATGTTGCTCGCTTTTGCTAAACTAAAATGTCTGAAAACAAGCAAAATCAGAGTGGATCTCAAGGAAAGAAGCCGATCAGCACTTTGCTGATAGCTGTTATAGTGATAGTCATAGTGGTGATAGGCGCAGTGGGATACGTCGCCTACCAACACTATTATGTTCCCTCAAAACCAGTTGCCAAGGTAACGACTAAGACCGTGACCATATCTCCTCCGAATCCGAACACCTTAGTTGACCTGGGATCGATGGGCCAGATATACTCACCTGATGCCCTAGATCCCGCAACTGGTTTCTACGTCGTGGATGAACCGTTCTTCACGGCGGTATATCAGGGCCTTGTTACCTTTAATGGCTCGTCCTTAACGCAGCTAGTT
>NZ_JAQQXN010000007.1:0-22399 GCF_046635845.1 Tardisphaera saccharovorans | reverse complement strand
AGTCCTGCTCAACCGTGGTGTTGGACCAGAAGTAGGCCTTGTCCTTCTCTTCGGCGTTCTTGGTCTGCTGCTGATAGGGAACCGCCCAAGAGGGAAGGCCATCTCCCCTTAGGCCGTTATCCCCTCCCCATATCCAGAAAACCGGCGACCAATGTAGTTGGTGCATATCTATGACCACGTATATCCCGTAGTGGTTGGCCATACCCACTACCTTCTTCACTTGATCTAAGTAAGATTGATTGAACTCTCCCCGCTCGGGCTCGACCCAGGACCAGTCCACGGGAAGTCTCACTATGTTAAAGCCCCATGATGCCATTATTTCGAAGTCCTGAGACGTTTGGTTATAAAAGGCAGGATGAAGCTCAAGCCCCATGTAATCCAGCCCATGAAAGGTAACGTACGTGCCGTTGGCAAAGGCGAAATGCGTCCCACTAACGCTCACCCAGGGAAGCGAAGAATAAGCAGGAGGAACCCAGCTGGGGATGTAAGTACGCGGGGGAACGGGCGGTAACTCATTAGCGTATTGACTTACGGCCGATTGCATTACAATTGCACCTATGATAAATGCAATTAGAAGTAGCTTCAACACCGCCATAAATAGATAACTAAAAGTCTTTTTAAATATTTCCACTTCACGGTTCGCCGAAGCTCCCCAAGCTACGGTTTAGTAGTCGAGCCAGCGCATCCGTTCACCAGTTCTACGACCTCGTTTACCAAGCTCTTCCTTAGCTCAAGATCTTTTTCCATCTGCCTCCGAGCTGACCACGTCTCCCAGGGCCATAAGGCGCTGGGGTTAAACGGTTCATATTCAATTAACTTCCTAAGCGCTCTAGTTATGTCCTCATAGTTCATGCCGCAAGCAGAAAGCCTGTAAGCCGCGAACACAAGCAGCCTTTCCTTTCTTCCCTGTCTTAGGAAATCAGATATCATCATAACGTAAAGCTCATCCTCATCGGAAACGAACTCCTTGACTTCCTTTTGGTGTTGCTCGTATATCCTTTCCGCGATCTTGTTTGTCGTATTGGCCATCGCCGAGTAGCTCCTGAAGAAAAAGGCAAAGGCCGCCACGAACATAAGCAGTATGATGCAGAGCCACGCTATCTCGGCGTACTGAGGTTTGCTGGTGGCCATGAGCAGAGAGTAGAAAATACCTATGGCAAAAAAAGACGCTAGTGCCCTTCCGTAGTTTCTTTCAGCTTCAGCCGATGCCTTCAGCGCGCCCTCGGGCCACCTGAAAGAGAGCAATACCAGTCCGAGCTGTGCGATCGCAAACGCGGCAGCCACGAAAGCCGCAAATACCAGCGGTGCCTCGGCGTAGGCGTTTAACAAGCCAAAGAACGAGCCGAGTCCATACAGCACAAGCGCGAGAGCCATCTTGTAGTATATGGAAGCGCCGGGCCCCTCTCCCGGATGCTGGGAGCCGGCCCTGTAAGCGATACCTCCGACGCCCACAACATAAGCGGCTGCCGCAAACCTCACGGTGTATTCCAGCTCCGAGGGGCTTAGCGCGATAAGCGAGGCAAAGTATCCCAGTGCGGCCTTCAGAAACAAGTACAATCCAGCCGAAGGAGCTAGAACCCAGGCGACCAAGAAGCCCAGCTCCCAAGTAGCGGAAGTCGTCAAACTAGCGGTTCTCCCCTCGGCGTTGAGCGATGCCCGTTGCAGCAAGGAACCCGCAAGAGCCAAAGTGAGGCCAATCCAAACCGGGACGAGCACCGCGGCGAAAAACGGGCCAGCCAAAGAACCTATTTTAGAGGACAAAAGCAGTAAGTAAACCGCAAGCGTTAGCCCATAAGCGAGACCATACTTAATCGCTGTGATGCGGTCACTGCTCACTTTCGCATCCCATAACGACCGAGCCGTTAAGCTTTTGCAGTCCGCGGAGGAACAGCTCGTAAGTCTTCCTATCCGGTTCGCGGTCGCCGTACCTGCATGCCTCGAAAACGCGCAGCGTTGCCCAAATCTCGGGCCTTTCTTCCAACGCTTTTTCATTGAAGAGATGTTGGCATGTCTCTCTTGGAGTCAGAGCGTCCTCTACCCCACTGAGGTTGGCCCTGAAGGAGCCCATGACGTCTTCCCTATACGATGAGACAACCCTTATTGGGTGAAGCTCCTCGTAATCACCCGACCTCACCTCAAGGGAATAACAACCAATTCTCTCAAACCTTATCCGATTGGCCTCTACCCTGCACTCTGGGTAGCAACGAAGAATGGCCCCTTCGGGTAGCGCGTAGGGAAGCGGATCGCTTACCCTCCAAGTGAGCGGTATGTCTTGAGGAACCGGCAGCTCCAAAAACCCGCTTCCTCCCCAAGCCTTGTAGGGCACGACGGCACCCTTGAAAAGGTATACAGAGGGCTGCCGGTCCGCTCTGCCCTCAGTACGAATTGCCATGATCTTAGACAAACGCGCAGCTCCCTTCTCCGAAGGCCTTTCCGAGACCTCGCGCACGGACTGTCTCCTTGTCCCCTTTAAGAGCGCAAAGGCCACGATCGCGACGATAAGGGCTATAAGCACGTACACAAATGCCTCAAGGTTAGGCAGGACGATCGGGGTTGACACGGCCTTTGTAGAAGTACTGCTTTTGCCCGATTTTCCCTGACCTCCAGACCCTCCTCCTCCAGCACCTAGCTTAATACCCAATGATGACATGTTCAGCGGTCCTGCCTTTATTCCCGGCAACGGTATCCTGAAGGAAATCACTGGAAGCTGAAGGAAGAGCAAAGACCCGCTCGTGGCGTTCGGTGCCGTGAAATTGTAGCCGAACTTGGGGACAGTTATAGATGTCGCGCTCAGGTTGATGCCAAAGCCCTTGCCTCCCAGTCCCAGCCCTCCCAATCCCAGCCCAAGTCCGCCGCTCCCGCTTCCCGTTCCTGGGGGGCCTGAGCTCCGACCGACGCTTCCCTCGCTCGTGCTCTGAAGCGGAAGTACGGTTATGGAACTGCTCACTATCCATATGACTAAGATCGCGGCACCTATGAAGGCAAGCGCCATCCCCCTGCTTGTGCTCAACTCTCGATCCCCTCGAGCTTGCTGCTCGCGAACAGCGCAATTATCATTCCCAGCATCGGCATCACAAGCAGGGCAAGGCCAATCGCAAGCATAAACGAAAGGCGCTCACCGCGGATGTTATGCTCGGACCCAAAAGCAAGGGCCAGAGCGATAGCATATACCATGATGCCAAGGCACCATAGCGGCAGCCCAATCGCCATGGGCCAGGGCAAGGGTAAAGGAATGAGCACCAAGGGGCCCATCACAGCTGCGCCTATGACCCCGCTTACCCTCGGCGTGAACTTCACGATGAAGAGTAAAACGTAACCCATAAACGCCAAAACAGAGCCACCCAAACCCAGTGCTGACCCGATCCTCGCCGCCAACCTAAAGGTCCCTCTGAGAAGCTTCGACCCAGAGAATAACCTATAGGCGGCGTCCATGGTGGTCGCAAAAATGAAGAACCCGTACAGGTCAAAAGCGACTGAAAACACGCTTACGGTACTCAGTAGCTCGTAGATGACCTCGGCCATGGCAGCAGGGTCCGAGTTTATCTCTGCCACCACTTGACCCGCGTCATTTCCCAGCAGCAGGGCCACGATCGCCATGACGCCAATTGCAAGAAATGACCACGCGTAAAGCGCCCTTGTAAGTGACCGAATTCCAAGCGCCTTTCCTGAGAGCGCGCGAGTTCCCTCGCCCGTTCTGCTCCACCCCCTCGCCTTCCACGTGCCGTCTAACCGATGCCATTGCGATGCCGTAGATAACCAAGAAGACCGCGAGGGCGAGCAATGAGCTCCCGATCGCATAAACCCTTGCCGTGCTCAAGACCACGTACAAACCGTATGACAATAAGAGCACGCCGGCGCCAATGGCAGCTGACCAAAGGGCCATCTTGTCCAGCTCGCGCAGATCCGAGCTCTCGTAGTTCATCTTTTTAAGCGTTCCCGAAAGCCTTGACGCTCCCTCGTAGACGTTACCCATGTAGTGGCCGTAAAGCGCTGCTGAAACGCTCAAGCCGAGAAGCGGCGCGCTGCTTGCGCTGAATGCCCCAAGCTCAACGTGAGCGAGATAAGGCACGTATCCTCCTCCCAGCATAGCCAAGCCGGCCGAGACGAGAGCTGAGAAGAGCCCCGCAAGGCCTACCCTGGTGCGCCTGATGACTGCCACAAAGCCCATGAGGAAGGTCAGCGCCATCAGGCCGATGATAAATCCCTCTGGAAACGTTGAGAAGTCCAGGTAAAAGACAAAGGGGGCGAGCGGGAGAACGACAGCCAAAAGGGCGGCCAGCGGCCTCACTTCATCCACCCCACTATGCCCATCACCTTCTCCATTACCTCTCCAATCCCCTGAGCCTCGGGGTCCCAAGGTATAACCATTATCCCACGTGGAAGCATTGAGTAGGTCTTTTTCCTGTCAGGCGCAACGGCGATGAGCTTCATTCCCGGAAACTCGGCCTCAAGTTCTCTCCTCATCACTATGGAGGTATGTATGACGTCTATGAGAATTGTCCTCGTCAAGGCCTTTCCCCTCACGGTCATGGTCTCGTTAAGGGACCTAAGCACCTCTCTTCCGGCCAAGTTACTTACGACCACGAGGAGCGCGTTGGTTTCTGAGATCACGCGCCTTAAGATGAGGAGCTCCTCTATTTTAATGCCCTTTTCTTCCCAGTAAGACAACTCCAACATGGCCTTCAGTATCTTATGAAACTGCGTTTGACCTGATGATGGCATAACGGAAACCCCGGTAGGCGGCGCTGTCCAAAGCCCAACGTTGTAACCGTGATCGAGGAGCGCTTTCGAAAGCGACAGTACAAGCGGTACCCCTCTCTCAAGGGGGTTCTCCTGAGATAGGCCGTACCTCATCCACCTGCCCACGTCGTAGAGAAAAACCACGTTCCTAAGGCCTTCCCTCTCAAACTCGTTGACCATGATTTGCCCGTTGGGCGACCTGGCCGTCGCTTTCCAGTTGATGAACTTGAATGGGTCGCCAGTGACATACTCCCTAACTGAGAGGAAGTCCGTGGAGAAAGGGCCGAGCCTATTGCGCGTAACCCTCGGGTTGGCCGAAGAAGGCCTCAACCTCCACGACGTCCTGCTGGCTACCTTGTACCTTGGAAGGGCGGTCAGCTGGACTTGGGCATCCCATTTGCTCTCCTTAACCGATGCTCCAAGCAGACCTTGATGCGCGTAGTTCACCTTGCCGAAGTCGTATATCCCTCTCTTCAACACCTTTACCTCTACATCAAAGCTCTTATCGAGCGTCTGAAATCCCTTGAAGTAAAGTCTCGATGCCTTGCCCTTCACCACTTCAAAGCTTTGCCTGTACTTGGGCGCATCATCTCTTTCAAGATAAGAGGCAGGCGGGATAACAACGGTTACCATCCCAGGAGGTCCACCGATCTCCAGCGACGCCTTTCCTTTCACGGTATCGCCCACGTAAACCCTTTCCTTGTCCAATGAAAACTTGACCGTAGCCTTGAGGTCGGTATCGAGGTAAAGGATCAACCCAACCATTATGACCGAGTAAACCGCGGGCATGAGAAGCGCCTTTTGTGAGCTGATCACGGCCACGGTAACAAAGAATATGGGCACGGCAAGAAGCAGAAAATAAGATCTGGAGATCTCTTTTACCATCGCGCTCACTTTGGGACGGGTATCTCGGCGAGGTACTCCTTTACCACCGATGCTCCACTCACGTTACCCTCAAGCGCTATCTCCGGCTTTAGAACTACGCGGTGTCCCAGCACCTCTGTGGCCACCTGCTTCACGTCATCGGGTATGACGTAATCCCTTCCGTCCATGACGGCCATGGCCCTGCTCATGCGGAGGAGCGATATGAGCGCCCTTGGGCTTGGACCAGCAATCACCCTTTCGTCGTCTCTTATCTTCCTGAAGGATAGGATGTATCCCATGACGTCTGGGTCAACGGTAACCCTTGCCTCAACAAAATCCCTCATCTGAAGCAACTCCTTATCGGTTACTATAGGTTTTGCAAACGCCGTGGGATCGTCAGTCCTCCATTCCACCCTCCTGCCGAGCAGCTGTTTTTCCAGTTCCTCCGACGGATAACCCAAGCTTATCTTTACCATGAACCTGTCCATTTGAGCTTCAGGAAGGGGATACGTACCTTCAAATTCTATGGGATTTTGAGTTGCCATAACGGTAAACGGCTTAGGCAGCTGGTGCGTCTCCCCCTCAATGGTCACCTGGAGCTCTTCCATGGCCTCCAGCAGCGCGGCCTGAGTCTTCGGCGGAGCCCTGTTTATCTCATCCGCAAGCACGAAGTTCGAAAATACGGGACCCAGCATAACCTCAAACTTGCCCTCAGCTGCCCTCCACATCTTCGTGCCTATTATATCGCTGGGAAGAAGGTCCGGAGTGAACTGAATCCTACTAAACGAAAGTCCCAGCGTTTTAGCCATGACCTTGGCCAAGAATGTCTTCCCAACGCCCGGCTTGTCCTCTATTAATATGTGCCCGCCTGCGATGACCGCTGCCACTATCTTAGCAACCGTTTCTTTACTTCCCGAGTAAAACCTCATGTTTTCGCTAAGGATCTGGTCTGCCTTATCCTTAACGAATCCTACGTCAACTGCGTTCACGACATAAATGCAGGCATCCACATAAAAGTTTTGTTTGCGTAAGGCTCGCACTTGCCCAACACCTTCAAGATGACGGCCCACCGTTTGACTAGAGAATCTGACTAGAGAAACGAATTTGGTGCCATTTCAAGCCCGCCCCGGCTTTAGAGGAAGCAAAGCGGAAGTGTCTGCGAAAGGCTTTTCAATTGCCCGAACATATGTTCGTAAGAAATGTCGGACGCGATCTTTTCAATGGTCGACAAGGCTCGCTGGACAAGAACGCACTGGATGATTTTCGCATCAACGGCCATAGGTTTCTTCCTTTGGGGGATAATAAACACGCTGGGCTACGCCTTCTACCCGGAGTACCAAAACGTCCTCTACATAGCAGTAGTGGCAGCGGCGCCCCTTTTGGGGACTTTATTGCTACCATGGCTTTCCGATGCGTTCATGGGAAGAAAGCGGATGTACCTCTTGACCATGAGCCTTTATGGGATAGGTAGCCTCATAATTGCCCTCGACCTTTTACTGATTCCCAAGAACTCATTGCAGATGGCCCTATTTTTGTTTGGCTACGCCGTTTCGATGGTTGGCGTTGAAGGCGAGGTGCCGGTTGGCTTGGCGCTGATCGCGGAGATAATGCCCGCAAGACACAGGCAAAAAGTGCTAATCATGAGCCCGAACTTCGAAAACATAGGTGCCGCTGCTGCGGCCGCCATGGCTTACCTTACGTACTTCCTTGGAGGACGCTCCTATATCGTTGATTCGCTGTCAGTTGTGCTTATGGCCCTTGTGGGGCTCGGAGTCGCCATCGTGCTGAGGCTTTTAATGCCCGAGTCAGTAAGGTGGCTCGGCGCAAAAGGCAACGAGGAAAAGGCAATGAGGGAACTATCAAAGCTCGGAACAGAGCAAGATCCAGATGCCCAGCTCTCAGACGTCAAGAAGAAGCTTAGCCTGAAGTCAAGGTTCAGCGTGCTAACTCTATGGAGCCTTGCAAATTACCTGACGTGGGGCCTCATGGCGTTCGTTCTCGCAGATTACTACTTCACAGGAGCTACGATCTATCTGGTTATGTTCGCGGCAAACCTAGGAGCATCAGCAGCCGGCCTCGTGGTCCCCACGTTCATCGATAGCATAGACACAAAGGACTACGCGCTGGTCTCGTTTGCTGGTGCGGTATTGAGCTTTATTCCAGCACTCGGATACGTGGTTTTAGGCTATCACAGCGCCATGGCGTTTTATGCGATAGCGTTCACAAACCTATTCTTCATAACCATGACATGGTTCGTTAGAACCATTTACGAGCCCGAGCTGTTTCCCACAAGGAATAGGGGACTCATGATAGGCTCCGTTAGGGCAATAGCCATGTCCGCCTACACCATTTCCACTTACGCAACTGCGGCGTTCCCAGAATGGGCCTTTGTGGTGTATGGCATGCTTCTCCAGGGGGTTGGGCTAGGAGGAGCGCTCTGGTGGAAGGCAGAGGGCTACGATGTGAGGATGAAAACCCTTGAGTCCCTTTCGGGCTCTAAGAGCTAAATCCTAACAATCCTTTTTTCAATTAAAATTTTAATAATAAAAAAATGAGTTGAATATTCGATTAAGCCTTCGTTGCGTCTTTCCTCCGCGCCTCTTGACCATCAGCACCGCTACAGTTACCACTATTATTACAATGACTGCAGCGACTATGGCGTAGAGCATCGTGATGACGCTAATTGTGGCTGTAGTTGTCGTGGTGGTCGTTGTCTTCGAAGCGGTGACGTTCAACGTTACGGCGCTCGAGACTACAGAGGGAGCGAGGGCAAGCCTAGCGGTTATGATCTGGGTTCCTGCAGACATAGGCGTGTAAGAGTAAGCTGCTTGCCCGTTGCTACCCGTCGTTGCCGTACCGATCTGAGCGCCGCTCGCGAGGAAGTCGACGGTCACACCGGATGCAGGGGTACCGTTAGCGTACGTGACTGTAGCGCTAAGGGTTACAGGGGTACCGGCGGTAAGGGTCGTGGGACTGGACGTTAACGAGATCTTGGCGGTGGAGAGAGCGCTGGAAAGCTCGCTTTGGGCGTAATTGGCAGAATAAGATGACGGAAGACCCAAGAAGGCCGCCATCTCTGGTGAAACCGAGTCGGTGGCTATGGCCTCCTCAAGAGGTGATTGGGCTCCTGGCGGTGCAACGCCGAGCAAGGTCATCCAATATCCGCCCATATCGGCATTTAGTAAACCTGGACTTATACCCACGAAGAAGCTGGTCTGCGGCACCCTCGGAAGCTGCAGAATCCACGTGGCATTGAAAGTAAGCGGCGACCATCCTTGGTCATCGGTCTTCGACACAACGGGGATTCCGGGCAGTTGTGAACCCAAGAACGCCAGGGCTTCTGCAATCGTCGCATTATATACCGCGCTACCAGGCACGGCCTTTTCGAAGTCGGCGAACCAGGTAGTCATGTTGAATACGCCCTTAGTGCCGTTAGGATAGACTATCGGATAGTTGGCCTTACTGTTCCATCCCTTTGAGTACAACGCCGTCCCGTTAGCGTTCGTATATCCAGTAAGCCACCACCAGTTCCCAAGCGACCAAGAAGACGCATACGAGAAAGTTTCCGCGCTCCAATACATCCCTATGTCAAAATCCCCGTCCAACATTTCTGTACCGTAGAACGTATCGGCGTCGGTCGAGAGAACCGTCGTGGGTATGCCGAACTCCGTCAGCTGGGAGGCAGCGTTCTCCCATTCCGTTGCCGTATCAAGCCAACCGTTTATGACCGTGAAGGTCAATTTGAATGGCTGGCCGTTGGGCAAGTACCATTGCCCACCCTTCTTGTAGAGTCCGGCGCTTTCGAGTAGCTCAGTTGCCTTCGTTAGATTTGTCGTAAAGTTGTACATATCCTTGTATATCCACTTTGGTAGGCTAGCATAGTTAGGCCAGAAACCGGCGTAAGTCCACGGAACGTATAGCGTCATGTTGTCGGCGTTCCATGAGTCGACCATCTCGGTTCTGTTAACCGCGTAAGCGAGCGCAAGTCTGACGTTAGTTATGTTCAACGGATAAACGGCCGGGTTGATTATCATGTTGAAGTCTCCCATGTAACCGTATTTCAGGTACGGGATGAAACCAGAGGACGCCGCGGTTTTGAACTGAGCGGGCGACATCCCACACTGGATCCAGCTAACCTTATGAGCCAAAATGCCGTTAAGGGTCTGTCCTCCTCCTCCAGTCCACCACCATATGACTTCCGGATCATAGTCTTGCCAAGTATGATACGGAAATACCGCCGCCCACTCCTGCAGCAGGTTAGGTGGATCAAGGTGCATTATGGCATAGGGCACGGACACAGTTGTATAGTAAGGCCCAAGGAACCAAGGAGGAGCAATAAAACGCTCCACGTAATCAGCTGCTCCAGTCGCCTGTTTTTCGCTCATTGAAGTCACGTTCTCCAATATAGGCTTCCATACTTCATATGGCGTTCCAATTATGTTCTGAACGAGAAGTTCAGGTACCGTGGGCGCCCACTCGTTAAGCGTGAACTCTATGGTGTAGTTGTTGAGCACGCGGATCTTGCTCGCATTGAGGTAAGGCCAGTATCCATGGAAGACCTTAGCCTCGATGTAGAAGTACGTGTAGACGTCCCACGCGTTGAAAGGCATCGTCGCGCTTCCGTTGTACCAGTCGAGCTCTTTTCTCAGGTAAACTATGAAACTCGCGTTAGACGGAAACTCCGACATGCTCGTAGCAAGGCCTGGGAAGAACTCCCCCGTCAGAGCGTTATACCACATTAATGGAGGATCGGATGTCTGCGGGTTTGTCGTAACGAAGTTCGATGCAGCAAAAGGATTCCAGACGGGCATGCTTGGCGAGTAAAGCATCGTCGTGTTTTGCGCAAGCACTATTTGCGGGGCCTGCTGAGCTGAAACGGGTGAGATGGAGCCGCCCATCGCGAGGCTGCTTAACAAGAAGACCGCAACAGCAAAGTAGGCTGCCACCTTTTTAAAGAAACTCGTCAACTTTTTCCTACTTATATTTGCGCCCAGACTTTTAAACGTTTATATTATGGCATCAATATATTTCATTTTAAGCATGGACGCTTTTGAATAATTTGCTAAGCACTTGTGCAGAACTGAATAGCCTTTGCAATCCGATAAAATTGCCTCGAAACTGTCCCAAATCTTAAACGTTATGTATTTCACTTAATATGATGCGTGGAAAAACTCGATACTGTTCGATCTCTTGCCGTCAGAGTCGCCCCTTATCCTCCTCGAACGCAGTCATACCCAGAAGCACCGCAAGCTTCTTGAAGTCATCCCTGAAATCCCCATAAACCGTCACGCGATGCCACCATCCAAACTTGCCGCCTGCGTTCCAATTAGCCAGTATGGCGTTGACGTTAGTTTTCGTGCCGAGCTTTGTCCTGCACCCATTTTCCGTCTCCAGATTTTCTGTCGCAATGCCCGAGTGTACTGCCATCGCTTTTTTCACAACGTCGAACTTCACGGTTGTGACGATTTCGCCTGTCGGAAGCAGAGATTGAACGGAGACACCGCTCCTGTCTTCCGCATGCGTCCTCAGCACGTATGGATTAGTCGGGCCGCGGCTTCCAAACATCTTCCAAGGCGCAGTACAGTGAGCGTAGATGATCTCCCCTTTCGCCGTGTCTATGACCGGATCCGAGACGAAGCTAGGCCTATCCGTGATGTACCTCACTGCGAGTTGCGTGAAAGCTGAATCCAAGTCAGCCTCGCACGTGCCGACGCTTCCTTCGTTATCCAGCTCCGCAAAGGAAAGACAGGGATAAGCCGGCAACTTCTTCCCTAAAACCAATGAAAGGCAGTCGACGGTGACGGAATCAGCACCGGTTTCCTTCATTGCCTTCAAAAGCGCAACGTGGAGTTTCGCCGCTTTCATGACTTCGGATTTAGGCGGCTCCTTTATCCCGAGCGCTCCATCAAGCCATTTCTGGTAATACGGCATCGCCTCTTCGTCCTTTACCTCGTCGTAGATTTTCTTCACTTGTTCAGATGACATGAACTTCACCTGTACTCCAAGCTCGCGCAGAGCGTTCGGTATGCCTCTCCTCTCTGACCAGGTCTCACCATCCCTTATATCTAAAATCACGGAACTCCTCAATGAGTGAACCGCTTTGAGAAGAGAGATGGCCCTTAGAACGTCGTCAAAACTCGATGACGCCACTCCTATAGTCGGATAGCCTTTCTCCCTGGCCCATGACAAAGTCGATAGAAACTCCCCTGTGCCTCCGAAGAGGTCGTCGACAAGAACTGTGGGCTTTCCCCTTCTTACGACGTCTCCGGGCACCCCGTTCCATATCCCAATGAGAAAAACCACGTAGCTTTCGACGTCGTCCGGAATGAGGTCCGCGTTAGGACCTCTTTCTCCTGACAGTCCCACGACGGGCAGGGATCCCTCGCGATCGGGAAAAACGGCCGGCTCTCCACATCCGGCGCTTATTACTGCCTCCAAGAACTCAACGTCGGGGAAGGCCTCCTTAACCTTAGATGAGATCTCCTTGACCTTTGAGTCATAGTCGTATCCCACGTGCGGCCACGTTGGCTCTGAGGGATTCATCACGGAAAAGATCAAACCTATCCTAGCCTTTCTCGTAGTATCCATAATGCTGTTAGCACAATAATTAATAAGGCTTTTTTGATGATAATTTATAGTCAACAGATAAAATAACTTGAGCTACTCTTTTATCGCCCTAACCTGCGTGCCTAATCGGCCTCAGCTCGACAGGGAAACGTGCTCACGTTAAATCGCTGGGTAGATTTATGGCCACGTCTTTCTTGCTTTGAGCGAGGCTGCATATGGCGCGAACTATGTAGTCCATGATCACTATGCTCTTCGGATCGATCGGATTTACGTTCTTTCCCTGTATACCCTGAACGAAATCGGCCATCTTCTGCGTGAAAGCGTCGACTCTTGGGAGGCCCTGCGGGCTTATTTTTACCATGTGGCCGTTCATATCGGTGTAGAGGGTAAGAGAGCTCAAGGTAAAACCTCCCTTGGTGCCAAGCAGTATGGGGTTAACCAAGGACTCCGCGTGCATGACCCATGCCTCCTTGCAGATCGTGATCATGTCGTCCTCCAACCTTATGAAGACGGTTGAGAACTCCTCGCGCTCGAAGCTGCTAGAACCCCGGTTCCATGCTAGTCACCTCATTATGGTTGGCTCAGGCAACATTGCTGCCAAAGCAGCGACGCCAACGGAAATCATGCGACTTAACAGGCAAACAACGTCCGCGTTTCCTTATTATGGCAAAAAAGCAGTCCTGCATAATAAGAAAACTTTATCTGTAAGAGAGGCTGTATGACGGAAACAAGAAAACCACTACGCACTTACCATCAGAAGCAGAACCAGAACAAATAAATCACTTGAAACTCAGAAAAAATCTAAGTTTAAATTATAAAAGCAGTTTTGCAGTTATTTATTGGTACATCGAACAACATTTTAGGATTGGTCTTCTAATGCAGTTAGCTTGTTTAACATTCAATTAAAATCGTGCAAGTAAGATATCCAAATTCATTAAGAGCTTCATTTTCGCTAGCAAATGCTAACGATATTAATGATTTCATAATATAATGAAAAGGAGATCACTGTGTAAGACATTTCAAAACCGTGGATAGATTTGCTCATAGCTTTTGCAAAATCAGATTTCATGGAAAATTTCTCGTTTTCCATTATTTTACTCACAAGATGAAGGTACCGATGCAGGCTGGACGTGCACCATTAGACAATTCAGAAGGGTATAATCCCGCTAGCTTCAGTCAGTTCACATGCTGTTTTCTTAAATCTAGCGATGCCGTTCTTCTTTTATTCGACTGTGAAATATAATGCATGATAATCAGGCACTTCAGGGCAGGCGATGAGGAAAAAATAGTCCCGCTATTGAACTCGTGCTTTGGCGCTAATGCCTCTCCAGAGGAATATGCACAAGCCGGTGAGATAGATCCTGGCTTTGACATAAAAAAGATTTGGGTGGCTGAGGAAAACGAAAGAATCGTGGGACATGTAATGTCGATTCGTAGGCAGGTAAACATAGGGGGAAGCTTCGTCAACGTTGCGGGTATTGCGGCCGTGTGCACGGACAAGGATTACAGAGGAAAAGGCGTGGCGTCATCACTCATGGAAGCAGCCCTATCAGAGGTCGATGAGAACGTGGCGATGCTTTTCACGGATTATGGTTCAACGGCACATAGAATATACAGAAGGAACGGGTTCTCTCCACTTCACTTTTTTGGCAGGTACACGGGTGAAATTTGGGACGTAAACGCGCTTCTCAAAAGACTAAAGGCAGGCATGCACCTGGAGGCGGCTACGCGCTTCGCTCCAGAAAACGCATCAACGCTGATAGATGCTTATAACGACGCTTCCAAAGCAACCTCTTTTGCAGTTCGCAGGGACGAAAAGTATTGGCAGGAAAAACTCCTAAAGAGAAACTTTTGGCATACGTTTTCTTATAAACCATTCGATCCAAGCGAGGTACTCGTGATACCCAACAAGGGATACGCCTACTTAGACAGAGAAGGCGATTCCCTGTTCATAAGGGAAGTGGTGGCTCATGATGACATGGAGACCATGGCGTCACTTATTGCCACAGCCTTCGATAAAAATGACGCAAAAGTATTCTATATCACAATTCCTGAGCCAGCTCCAGAGCCACTTATAGCCGGGCTCTACAGGATGACCCATGGCGAGCTGCTAGTTAGCGTGCTAAGGCCGACCAAGTTCATTCACGAACTTTGGCCGGAGGGTCTTCCAACGGCTCCTAAACTTCCAATACGCCTCAAGATATTTAACGACGTCAAGCAGCTAGAAACGGTTACCATAGGCGACGTGAAATCCGGCGTTGATCTAGTGGAAATCGGACTGCATCAGTCCACGCTGGTCCGCCTGCTTGCGGGCATCGACGATCCAGTGCGCGACTTCCTGAACGGGCAACTCGAGATAAAGGGAGATGCTCGCCTTGCAGTAAATGCGCTCTCTGTCATACCGAAAAGAAGGGCGATGATGTGGCCAACTGACAGATGGCGATTATTAGGATTACCCGCGAAAGAGGGAACATCAACACGCTATGTTTTTACGCGGCTACGCGTATTCGCCATGGAATACGTTCGTCTCGGTAACTCGGGGTTGAAGGTTTCTAGGATATGCCTTGGGACCATGTCGTTTGGCAATTGGGGAAACTGGACCGTAGAAAAGGAGGAAGCGTTCAAGGTCCTTTCGAGGGCATGGGACCTGGGCATAAACTTCTACGACACGGCCAACGTCTACTCCAGGGGAAGGGCCGAGGAGATACTGGGCGAGTTCCTTCAGGGAAGGAGGGAGGACGCCGTCGTGGCCACCAAGGTCTACTTCCCGATGGGAAGTGGACCAAACGGCTCTGGGCTTTCGAGAAAGCACATAATGAAGCAGATAGACGCATCCCTCAAGAGGCTTGGTACCGATTACGTGGACCTCTACCAGACCCACAGGTGGGACTACGAAACTCCCATCGAGGAGACCCTTTCCACGCTTACGGACCTAGTCCACGAGGGAAAGGTGAGGTACATAGGGGCCTCAAGCATGTGGGCTTACCAGTTCGCGACCGCCTACTTCACCGCCGAGATGAAGGGATACGAGAAGTTCGTGAGCATGCAGAACCTCTACAACCTCCTTTACAGGGAGGAGGAAAGGGAGATGATACCGTTCTGCAAGGAGCATGGTGTGGGGCTTATACCCTGGAGCCCTAACGCCGTTGGCGTCCTATCAGGAAGGTATTATAAGGATGGAAAACTGGTAGTGGGGCCGAACGATAATAGCAGACTTGCCCCAGGAAGCGGGGACCACAAGCTCTACATAGAGCCTCCCGAGAACGCGGAGATAGTTAAGAGGGTAGTCGAGACAGCAAAGAGCAAGGGCGCAACCCCCACGCAAGTAGGTCTCGCTTGGCTCTTCGCCAAGGGAGTTACAGCCCCGATAATAGCGACCACGAACCCAGAGCATGTAGAAGAAGCAGTTGGCGCTGTAAGCGTAAAACTCTCCGATAACGAGATAAAGTACTTAGAGGAACCCTACAAGCCAAAACCTATCTACGGGCACCGCCGAGAAGCCCGCCAATAAGAGCCAGTAGATCGCCCAATACCTTTAAGTTAGGCGCATGTTCCTCAGGGCTCGCCGAGGGCAATTAAAGGTTATGTACTGCACTTGCCCTTGATAAAGATGAGAGCATGATGACTTAAAGGCTAACGCATCTCGCATTTATGTTAAGCTGGGAAGGTATAACTCCCTCCGCCGTGCTTCACGATGTCTTACCCGCGACCCTTCTTATGTTTTGGGTCATATTTGTGGTTTATTTTGTGTCAAGGTGGGTTTATGGTCTTGCCGTCAAAAAAGGATACCCACCGTCTTCAGCCACCTACTTCGGTAGAAAGACCATTCACATCTTGGCAGCGGGTGTAGTTGCTGCCCTAATTCCGTTTACATTCAAAGAACCAGTCATACCGTTAGTTATGGCAATATTGCTAAGTATGGCCGTCTACGTTCCTCACAGGACCGGAAAGCTGTCTACGTGGTTCCAAGATCCCAATAATGTTTACGAAGTCGACTTCACGATAATGTGGGGTCTCGTGCTCTTTCTGACGTGGTTTCTCGATCACTCGTTCCTCCTTGGCGTGGTTCCGGTCCTCTTCATGGCCATAGGGGATGGGGTCACCGGTATTGTGAGAAATCTGAGGTACAGAACAAGGGTTAAGGCATGGGAAGGGAGCGCGGCAATGCTGGTGACCTCAGTGCTCTTGGGGATGCTACTTGGGTGGGCAGGAATCATCGCGGCCGTTCTTTCCACCTTTGCGGAAAGACAAAAATATATAGATGACAACATAGCCGTACCCATCGCGGCGCTTTCAGTCCTCGTGGTAGCTTGGATCGCAGTTCCTACCGCAACAAGGGACCTTTGGTACATGCTTTCGTGAAAAATTTCAGTGATTATTTCGCGCCATACCTCTTCGCTTTGCCGTTCAAGGTCCTTGCCTAATCCTGACATCCTCTCCTCCCTGAAGGGAGTGAGGTTCGTGGTTCAACGACCGCGCTCGATCCCCCATGCCGCCGGAGCGCGGTTTCCCGATGCCGGAAACCTTCCTTCGGCCACGCCCGGAAGGCGGGTTACGGAGGCGTTGATCTTCACAGGCATGGATTCGGGCGTGCCCCGCCCTACCTTCATCAGAGCCATGTTTAAGATGTTGATGGCAGCGTTCAGATCCCTGTCAATTATAAGCCCGCAGGCATCGCAGCGAAATACGCGGTCGGAAAGAGCTAGGTCGTGCTTCACGCTACCGCTCCCGGAGCACGTTTTGGAGGGAGGATCGAACCTTCCCATCTTCACCAGCTTTGCTCCCCGCTCTTCCAGCTTGTAATTAAGCATCTGCTTGAAGGTGTACCAGCCCTGATCAGATATCGATTTCGCGATACGGTGGTTCTGCATTATTCCCCTTACATTCAAATCCTCCACGATCACGGTATCGTACGACTTGGCTATCGCCGTAGATACCTTTTGGAGGAAGTCGTTGCGGGCGTCCTTTATGCGCTGGTGGACCCTCCTGAGTTTCTTGATCTGCTTTCTGCGGTTGTTGGAGCCCTTCTTCTTTCTGGAAAGGTTTTGCTTTAGATCTTCACCCTCTTCTCGAGCCTTTTGAGGGCGTTTGAGGGCTCTACCGCTACCCCGTCAGGATTAAGCGCTAAGCTCAGATTTCCGGATTGGCATTAGGACGATTACGAAGGACCTCAAGCTGATAGACCACGAACGCAATGGCAATCATCAGCAACGCGGCTCCCTGAAGCAAGGGCGGCTTCTGAAGCTTTGGCAAGGACTCCGGTTTAATATACATTTGAGGTAAGGGATAAGATAAGAGGGAGAAGCTTTTTGAGAGATCAGGACTACCGATCCTGACTTCTGGCGTTCCAGATGGGCACACGGTGACCAGGTTATACGCGCTTTCCGCCGTGTCGCTGCCAAAGCCAAAAATCGAACGCGGCCTTACCTCGCTTCCGTTGATTAACACATAAGCCATTGAAAGGGATGAGCTCATTGACGTGAACTGCGTTGCTTCCCCTCCGTATCCTCCTCCAAACACCAGCTCGGCATCATAGTAGTTCCCAACAGGAGTCATCGAGTAACCGTTTACTATAAACGAGGCATTGAATGAACCGGTTTCGGCTATAAACACTCTATCATAGGTATCGTTGATACCATTGAGCGCCGCGCCAAAGCAGATCTCTGCTCTCGTGTTTTCCCTGAACACCGCTGTCTTCAACGTAATAGTGAAAGGCAGAGAATATGTGAAGTTTGTGGTGACATATGAGTAAACTGAGGACGCTGCTCTTGCCCAAGGAGGGGCCCAAGGCTGGGTTGCCACTTCTCCATAACCAGATACCCGCGAAGAAGACATGTAAGAATACGGAGAAGTTATGTTCCACACGTTATCGGCCAAGCGCAATACCTCTTTGTTTGTGAAAAATTCAACGACGTTCTGTACCAGGTAGTCCTGAGAACCACTGCTTGTGTTAACTTGGAGGACGGCGTTCAGCTGCAAGCTGGCCACATAAGGGGATAAGAAAAGCGGGTTATAGGCCGCCAACGAGCTTATGTTAGCCTGCCCTATAATGGCTTCTGCGTTAACCGCGTATGGTAGGAGCACACCCGAAGAGTTCATCACGCCATAATCCGCTATGCCTATGGGAGCTGGAGCTGACGAGTAAAGCACGTGCACGCCAACCGGTACTGTTGCGTAACCTAACGTAACCACTGCTGGAAAGCTTGTCTCATTTGAGATCAAGACCACGTAGTAATGTCCAGCTAGGCCTAGCCTTACCTTTCCCGATATCGATGAACCAGATGAAGCAAAAAGGTAAGCGAGCTCACCACTGTTCATGAAGGCACTAAGCTGCGTAGAATTCATCACAAGTGCGTAGATTGGTTCGGTGGAATTAACTTTAAGCATGAGTAACACGCGACTTCCTTCAGAGCTCACTTCCTGATAATAATAGCCCTCAGGCATCAAAAAAACGGTTCTGGTCACGTAAAAGTTAGGTTGTGACGACAATGCTTCAAGCCCTTGGGGCATCAAGAGCGTCGACACCAAGATAAACAATAAGAACAAGCTGCCAGCGCGCAAAAACCTCACCAATAATTTCTTCGTATCTGAAATAAATGCATCTCGGCACCCGAGCAGCATTCAAAACTATACCGCATAAGCAAATCAGAAAAAGCTGAGATCAAAACGCCGGCCGGAGGTATCAAACCACTAAAAAAGCAGACCTATGCCGCGAATTCTGGGATCAGATCAAAAGATCAACCATACATATTTACTATTTTGCCATCAATAAAAACCGATTTTAATCATTCACAAAATACAAATGAAGGTAAGCATTAAAGATAACTTAAAGAACAGACCAAATTACGTAGCTGTTGGTAAGTTCGAAAGCAATCTCCTAACACTCCTGAGGTACGTCTAATTTAAAGCCACCAAGACCAGAGATATTTTCTAGACCCTCGCTTAGACTTACGCGCCGCAGAAAGCGCCAAAACTCGAGCCAAGTTCGCGTGCACTCGCCCGTTCTAAGCTTCAATATTTCAGTCCATGATAGCATCGAGTTACTCGCAATGGCATGCTCTCCTCGCTGAAGCGACGGAGGTTCTGCTTTTGCTTCCTGTTGCTCCATCATCCCTAGCGGTCTGGGAGCGTTTTGCGGAACCTCCATTCTCGAGTTTCGGAATCGTTCCTGTCACAAACGTTGCCCCTCTGGGGTTATCAGCGCTCCCCTTGCACGCATCCCCCTCTGCGTGCAATCTGTATATGCCTTTATCCGATGGGGGACAAATTGTGGAGGCATTCAAGACCAGCCAGTGGCTGGATTTGCCGTGGAAGTATCCTGCATGCCTCCATTAGAGAACTTATCCGCATGGCTTTCCACACCTCTTATGCCCTCATTAAATTTAACATGCTTTCCGCAATTCATCTCCTTCCTGAAGGTCAAAGCTTTCCTGCTCATTTTTTTCTGTAAGGCGCACTCACAGGCTTTCATTGCGTTTCCAATAACACCGTTATACTTAATAGCTTAGACGGAACGTTACTTCATGGAAGCTGCAACAAACATAGAGGGTATTTATGCGATAGCCGACGAAATCGCCAAAAATCTTGAAAATCATCCCGCAGTATTCGCCAGGATGCGGCTAACCCCTCATCACGGCCTTATAAGTGGTTTCAGATCAGAGAAGGGGACAGAGTCCTCACGCAAGGCTTCAAATGCGCTTTTCATTTGGAGGTGAATAGGATGGAAAAAGCAGCAATAGCCGGTAGTCTCAACGAAGAGATCATAAGAAAGGTTTCCAAGGAAAAAGGAGAGCCGGATTGGATGTTAAAGAAGAGGCTATACTCTCTGTCGGTATTTGAAAGCAAGCCTATGCCCACGTGGGGTCCCGACTTAAGCGGGCTGAAGCTTGATGAGCTAGCGTATTACGTAGAACCGGGCGTAAAAGCCACAAATGACATGAACGAACTCCCAGAGGATCTCAAGAGGACATTTGACGCCCTAGGCATACCGGAAGCAGAGAGGAACTTCTTGGCTGGAAATGGGGCCATGTACCAATCTGAGGTGATATACGAGCGCATAAGGGACCAGCTTACCAAGCAGGGCGTCATATTCATGGGTATGGACGAGGCTGTGAAGCGTTACCCAGACCTGGTTCAAAAGTACTTCATGACGCGCTGCGTTCCTCCTACTTATCACAAGTTCGCCGCGCTCAACGGAGCCATATGGAGCGGCGGCACCTTCCTCTACGTCCCCAAGGGAATTAAGGTGAGCATGCCAGTGCAGGTCTACTTCCTAGTTGACCATCCATCTATGGGCCAGTTCGAGCACACGGTCATAGTTGCCGAGGACGATGCCTCCGTGGAGTACATAGAGGGATGTTCTGCGCCCATGTACGTCAAAGGAGGTCTTCACGCGGGAATTATGGAAATATTCGTGGGAAAGAGGGCGCGCGTTAGGGTCACAACCATACAGAACTGGAGTAAAAACATATACAACTTGGTGACCAAGAGGGCCATTGTGGAAGAGGGGGGAAAGATGGAGTGGGTCGAGGCTTCTTTGGGGAGCAGGGTCACAATGCTCTATCCAGCGAGCGTGCTAGCTGGAAGGGGAGCAAGGGCAGAGCACTTCTACGTTTCCATGGCCGGAGATGGACAGGTCCTGGATACCGGGGCTAAGATAATTCACGCCGCCCCTGACACGTCTGCCTACGTCCTATCTCGCAGCATAAGCAAGGGAAGCGGAAGGGCGATATACCGGGGAGAGGTAAAGGTTAACCCAGGTGCGACCGGATGTTCAAGCTCGGTAAAATGTGATTCGCTCCTCATAAGCGATGATAGCTCTACGGCCACTTTCCCGACCGAAGAGGTCTACGAATCTGATGCAGACGTTTCCCATGAGGCAACCGCGGGAAGGATAGCCGAAGAACAGCTCTTCTACCTCATGAGCAGGGGCTTCTCAGAGGAGGAGGCAAGGGGACTGATAGTCAGGGGATTCATGGAGCCTGTGACCAAGAAGATACCTTTAGAATACGCCGTTGAGTTCAACAGGATAATTGATCTCGAGATGAGGAACTCGGTGGCCTGAACCACTTCGAAAGAGATAAAATCCCTCTTACAATAAAGGATTCTGAATTTTTAACACATCAACGATCCAATAAGCTAAAACTTAAATGATTTTAAGAACGAGTTTGCATTAAATCTATTAAAGCTGTTATGATGAGCGGTGACGGATTGGCAGCTGGGCTCGTCTTACCAACCTTAAAAGGCCCACTTCGAAATAGCCGCCGGCTGCGGCGTTGCCTTTGCGCTCCCTTTTCTGGAAGTTCCTGTTGAACTCGTTAGACCCAATGATAGAGGAAAAGGCATAGCCATGAAAAATTCCATGGCTAAGGTGGCCACAGAGCTCAGTTCCAGGACGATCCTCGTGGCATCCAGGGTAAACTACGGCGGCTACTGCAAGAAACTTCTATCGTTATCAGCCACCCTTGCTCAAAGAAAATGGGAAAGACCCCCCAAGAACTAGAAAATCAAAGAAGAGTTCGAGAAAGCGCGGAACAAAACAAGGTGCTTCACAACCCCGTGGGGCGCTCCAAGTTATAAGGCAACTTAGGGAGAGATGTAGAGCTTGCTTCGACGCGGGAAACGCCATGAAGACAGCCCACTCTGAGCTGTGGATAAGCTCGTAAAACAGATTAATAGCGCCGTCCGCTTAAGAGTTATAGTTTTTAAGTCCAAGTAGTTTACCGCACTTCTTGTGGGGAGATGTCCCTCGAGATACGTTGTCGTGCTGCTTCGAAATTAATGTGGATATGTAGTTGTCAGTCATGACCTCTTAAGAGCGACAGAAATCGAGTTGCCGTTAGCGCAATTTTAGCCCTATCAGTGATCATTTAAGGAACCACGCTGATATGCAGCAACTGGGCATCCCTTCCGCATCTTGTTAACTGGCCGCATCGCATGGGCTTAGAGCGTGTAGCATGACGTAATGCGATGTAAATCGCGATGACGATCGCTGTTATGAAGACGACTGGGAGAACATAAACCGCAAGAGAAAAGTTCGTTTCTTGCACAATAACAGTAGCGCTGGACACGACCCCATCCGCTGAGACGCTTAGAACCGCGATGCCCTTTCTAATGAACGCGTAAGTCAGGCTTGCGGTGCCCTGCTCGCCAGTTTCAGAGGTGCCTATCATCGTGCCATTTGCGTAGAATGTCACCTCGGCGCCCCTGACAGGCGTGCCGTTGAGGT
>NZ_JAQQXN010000006.1:0-30685 GCF_046635845.1 Tardisphaera saccharovorans | reverse complement strand
CCAGATGGGGGATGCTAGCTGGCCTTCCTTCACCTTCAAGGCATCGCAAAGTTCCACCACTGGGGCCTCGTATGTTCTCCTATCGAACGGCTTCCGCCACTATCGCGCATGGTCGGCGTGAAAAACAACTGCTCGCGATTGCTCGCAACTTAGTGGGCGACCTTGCTCACCACATCCCTCTTCACGTTGTGCTCGCGTTCGAACTCCTCTTCCTGACCTTAAGGAGAAATTTCCTCCCTATTGGAATTTTTTTTGTCTTGAAGTCGCTCTGGATGAGCAGCGGTAAAGCTTTTTCAGTTGCTCGAACATGAGAACAGAGTACGCGAGCTTTACGCCGTTGGAGAAGGCAACCTGTTTTACCTCAGATCTGTGCCCATGGCTTTCTTCACCTCAACCCTTGGAGAACTCGGGACGCAGGTAGCGGCATGCAGGTAGTAGTCGCCGTTCCTTTTCAAGGGATTGACCGTGGCCAGCTCAACGCTCTTGGCTATCTGCTCCACGTCATCCACCTTGAGCTCACTCAAGCGCTGTATATACATACGCTTGCTCGCTGTATTTGACTGTGGTGTTATGCCATATTACATGGAGGATGAAGTGCACCTGCCCCACAAACCCTGTTTTCCCGACCTTCACGCCCTTCTCACTCATGTTCTGTTAGCGCGCTTAGTTGTATTGGAGCCTCTTTATGAGAGCCTGCCTCATTTGGAACAAGAGTGGAATGGTGATCAAAAGAGTCCTTTCCGCGGTTCTCTTTTACCTGCGGAAGCCTTCTCCGCGTGTCCTAAGACGCCTTGGTTTTTGCGGCGCTGACGCTCCTAGGTATTGAGGTTGCTTTTTTGTACATTGAAGCGCGTGGGCGATCGCTATCAAATAGCGCCTCCATAACCTTGGCCTTCGAGCGCTTTGTCTCTTGGATTTGCCCCTTAAGGAAGTTCGCGATTCCCGGTTTTTTAGAACACCTTCCTGCCTTACTTCACCGCTTGGACATAGCGATAGCAGAGATCGCAAAACTGAGTGCGATCCCCTTCATCTTTACCGCGTAGTTACCCATTGCGCATTAGCCACAAAAAACTTTCCATGAAGTGCCATCCATTCCTTCAAGGGGACTTCCACTCATACGGCCCATCACGTTAAGCTTAAAATGCAGAGGTTGGGCGTTATGGCGCATTTGAGGACAGTTGCAGTTATCGCGCTATTTTTTATCGTTCTTCCCAGTTCGATGACTTACGAGTCGGGCTTCGTATCCAGTGGGCTGCGTGCCTATGGCGCGTCGGCCCTTATAAGCACGGCCAAAGTGGACCCAAAAGAGGGTTCTGCCTTTTATGCATGGATTGGGGTTAGATGCGAAGATGCTTTGCTTATGGTTGGTTACGCCGTTCTTCCGGGTTCTTACTGGTATGTGAACGGTTCCGTTAGGTATCTGGATCCAAGCACACCCGTAGGCTTTTACGGGGCGGCCTTTTTAAACGGCAGTTTCTCTCTTACCCTTGTTCCCTTTTATCCGAGAATAAGTTCATCTCAACTGTATTCTCTTGTGCTAGCCGGAAATAAATGGATAGCTTATTATGATGGCCATGTCATCGGGAGCCTTCAGGTCGCCGCGATTGGCAATTACGTGATGGCTGGCATATGGGCATCTACGGAAAATGAAACGCGGCTTGCTACTCTCGTGTCCTTTAGAAACGTTACGTGGTTTAATGGTAGGCTTTGGGCAACGGTGGGTTCCGGATACAGGTGGGTTAGTTCCTTCCCGTTGCATGTCGAAGTTGCTCCATATGGCAGCATAGATAACGACGCAAACGCTTCTTTTGAGGTGGGACCTGGATTACCTGCTTACAACGGTAGCCAGCTCTGGCCACTCTATCCGGTATCGATTTTCTCGCATGGTAACGTAAGCAAAAGCTTGCGTGTGAACGGTTCCGTGATAAGCTTGAAGGGTTCTAACGTTACAGCAAGAGGACTCATCTACGCTTTCGAGGGGTGGAAGGGCAACGCGCTGGGGTATACGGGAAACGAAGCAAATCCAGATTTACGGGTGCTTGGTCAGATCGAAGAAACCGCAGAGTACAGGGTGCTTTACCAAGTCAACTTCAGCATAAGCGGAGAAATCCCATCGGTTATGGTGCTTACGTCATCAACTCAAAAATGCGAGATTCGCCCAACCGCGAAGTTGCTGAGCGCATATCTCGAAGGAGGGACGTGGTCGGTGGTCGCGTTCCTTAATAACGTTACCATGGTGAGTAATGTATCAAGCTTCCACGTGAGCGGTCCCATGAACTTAGGCGCAAGGTTCTCTTTGGATTATCTTAACTTGACCGTCGTTGATCCGCTTGACCTTCCAATTCGCGGCGCTATCGTGAACGAGGGAAGCGAGCGGTATGTGACAGGTCTCGGCGGTAACGTCACGATACCGGTGAGCCCGGGAGTACGCTCTGTCGTTGTGAGCTACGACGGTGCCCGCGCGGCTGGGACCTACGCATGCCCTGCTAGGTTGGGGATAGTTTTGTTCTCTATGACGCTTCTCATCCGCCGGAGCGTTCTTTGGATTAGGCTTGCGTTATCCATTGTCGCGCATCTGGTTTGAGCTCTTTCAAACGTAATAAGAAAGGTTGTTCGTTCTTCTCACCGCAAGCGCTTTGAAGCGACCCTACATTGAACTATCACATTTCTAACGAACTGGGACTTCCGTTCCCTTTCGATCCTCGCCGAGTTAAAGAGGATAAGCGTTTGGCTCCCTCGATGGCGGAGTTGAAATACGAAAAGGCCCGAGATGCGTCCTCGCTACGTAGCATTATCATGACATCTACGTATGAGCTGGCCACGTCATCTACGCTTATGTCCTTCTCGGACAAGATCCCCAAAAAGAAAGACATGTAGCCAGCTGTATTTAATATCTCGGTTGGTCCCCTGAGTATTATGGCCGTCAATTCGCTCTTCTTTTCCAAGACTTGCCCCGTTACGTTGTTGAGAAATCCTTCAGCGTCCCTTTCATCGATCAAAACGGTCACGGTCTCTATTCCTTTTGAAAACCCTATGACCTTGTTCTTAAATCCTTCAAGAAGCTCCAGATCCTTATCGGATGGGGACAAGGAGATCTTGGCCAAGCCCGTCCTAACTGTTAGCGAGGTCCGGGCCACACAGCTGTATAGCGCGTCAAGGGCGCGTTTCTGCCTTGTCCTCCTTTTTAGCGCGCTTGCGACCGCCGTGAGGCTTGGACCCGTGCTTGGCATCAGGTCGTGAAGTCTTCTGGCTACCGCGCTGAGATTGGCATATCCCATGTCTAGGCTTCTTTCTATGCAGGGATCTAACGTGAGGGTTTCGTCGATTAGATCAGAAGCGCTTTTCATTTTTGGTCAAAATAGACCGAAACCAATATATACAGATTTCTTTCGGTCCAAAAATGGAAACAACCTCTAAGAAGGACTTGAGGCTGAAGAAGGAATTGGGGCTCCTTGAGCTTACAGCCATGGGCATAGGCGCCATAATAGGGGCGGGCATATTCATAGCACCTGCCGGTGTTGCCTCCGTCGCAGGCCCTCTGGGTATATTGTCGTGGATTATTGGCGGCCTTATAATGACCGTGGTCGCGCTTTTCTACGCCGAACTTGGTAGCCTTAGGCCAACCACGGCGGGATTCTACGTCTACGCAAGAGAGACTTCGGGTGAATTTCCGGGGTTCATTTCAGGTTGGGGCACGTTTTTGTCTTACGCCACGACCGTTCCTATCGAGCTCTTCACCATAATGCTTTACATGACGTCGTTCATTCCAGGCCTAACGACCATGGGCAAAATTCCCGTATTCGGTTCAGTTAACGAGCTTACCTATGATGGCTTGGCCATAGCCTTAGCCCTGCTTTGGGCCTTGACCCTTATAAATGTGGTGGGAGTCAAGTACGGAGGTTGGTACGCCACCGCCACGACCGGGCTTAAGCTTGCCGCGCTGGTGAGCTTTTTGGGTGCCGGGATATTGTTAATTCACCCATCAAATTATGGGCTTTTCTTGCCGAGAGACCAGGCGGAATCGGGCGTTCTTTTGGGAGTATCAGCAACCGTTTTCTCCTACATGGGCTTTAGGCAACCATCTGATCTCGGAGGTGAGGTGAAGAACGCGAACCGGATCGTACCTCTGGCCACGCTCATCTCAATGGTGATAGCCACTGTTGTATATATATGCATTGGACTCGTTTTCACGGGCATGGTAAACTGGGCAGCCCTAGGCGTCAAGGCTGGGTCTTGGGGATCTGTGCCCAGCGACCTTACGCTCGCCCAGGCTGCGGAGCTTAACGGCGCACTCCCGCTGGCGCTGCTGATAACCGTCGGCATAATAGTGTCCGCCCTTGGGACAGCAGGCGTGTTCACAACGACCACGGCGAGAGTACCTTACCAGATGGCTGAAGACGGGATTCTCACAAGGATTCACGAGAAGTATGCGACGCCTTACGCTTCTCTGCTTATAATCGCGGCCTTTCAGAGCATCATAATGGTGTTCTCGATAGGTTACTGGGCACTTTACTATGTGTCCGCCATTTCTGGTATTATGAGCTACGGGATCAGTGGGCCGCTTGCAGCCATGGTCTACAGGTCACGGGGTTTGAAAGCCGGTTTCTCGGTTCCTTATGCGCGGATACTTGCTCCTCTAGCCTTTGTGGCATCCTCGCTTTTGATTTACTGGAGCGCTTGGCCGTACACGGGCTACGGCGTGGGTTTTGTGGCCAGCGGTATAGCAATTTATCTTTACGTTAAAGGTCGCAAGAAGGCGGTTTTCGCCGCCCTTCGTGAGATAATTAGATCTTACTGGTTGATCATCTATTTGGCTGGAATAATGGTGCTGTCGTACTTCGGGCCCGCGGCTTTCAACGGACTAAATGTAATACCCTTTCCTTACGATGAGCTGGTCGTATCTCTTTTCTCCTTGGCAGTTTACTACGCCGCATATGCCAGTAACTCAAGGGTCCCAACTTCCAGCGAACGGCTGTAACAGAGCTGAACTGCTCGTTTTAACGTGTAAGCGTATGTGGTTTGCCGCTTTTGTAGCGCGTGCAGGGCGGGTAAGCTGCCGCTGCCCCTACGGCTGCATCCTCCGATGGCACCCCTCCTTGGGTACTACTTGTCAACGCGCTTGGGCTAGGATCGAGCGCTGCCAAGGCACCATTGGCTTTCAGGAAATTCCTAGAAATACCCATGCCTTTACTCGCGTGGCCTTTTATCATTAACTCGACGGATGGGACCTCCAGTGGTTAAGATGACTACGTCTGGAAGTCGGCCCTTAAACTTTTATGGATGTGTGGATGCGTTCACCATGGCAGACGAAAAGTACTTAGTTGATGTGATAAAGGCTCCTGAGGGAGTTAAGGCAAGCAGTGAGGCGCTGTCGTCTTTAAGGGGCGTCGTCAGTCGGAAGATGCTTAGCAGCATGCAAAAAGAAGCGGTCAATTGCCCAGTTATGGGTCGGATGGTTGCCTTTCCAGATTGCATGGCATGCCCAAATTTCATAAGGAGGATCAAGGGAAAAGTTTATTGTAAAGGCGAGCCATTGAAGGGTTAGGGGGCCTCTTTGGTTACCTTTGAAATGGCCTAGCTGCGACCCCAGCGTTGTAGTCTTTTTGCATCAGTTGTCTTCGTTTTTGTACCACCTTGGACTTAGTTTGTGGTGCGCCTTGCTATCAAGGGCATAACAGGCGATATTTCACTTGAACAGCTGCTGATGGGTAAGGTAAATCGACTCGATATGCTATAAACACTTAACTACCCAAGTTCTTAATAGGGTTGAAATGGCAAACGTGGAAGGAATTGATGCGTTGCTTGCTCCAGAATCGGTTGCGGTGATAGGCGCTTCTGAGGTAAAAAACAAGATAGGAAACGTCATAGTGCGTAACCTCAAGGAGTACGGCTATAAGGGTAAGATTTACCCTATAAACAAAAAAGCAGATGAAATAAAGGAGATAGAGGGGCTTAAGGTATATGCCTCTATTCTAGACGTTCCCGGTCCTGTCGACCTTGCCGTAATAAGCATCCCAGCGCAGTTCGTGGCTGAGTCTCTTGAGGAATGCGGTAAAAAAGGCGTCAAAGCCATTGACGTGATCTCTTCGGGTTTCGGAGAAGTTGGCAATAAGGAAGAAGAGGAAGAGCTCGTGAGGATATGTAAGAAGTACAACATGAGGCTTCTTGGTCCTAACACGTTCGGCGTTTACTATGGCGGAAAGACCATGAACGCCACTTTCGGCCCAAAGGACGTCATACCTGGGAAGGTCGCATTCATAAGTCAAAGTGGTGCGCTTGGAATCGCCCTTATGGGATGGACAATCCTTCAGCAAATAGGTATGTCGGCCATAATTAGCACCGGAAACAAGGCAGAGATAGACGATGCGGACCTTCTCGAGTGGCTTGCCTCCGATCCATCGACAAATGCCATCCTGATGTATGTGGAAGGCATAAAAGACGGACAAAAGTTCATGGAGACGGCGAGAAAGGTTGTGCTGAAGAAGCCGATCGTGGTCATAAAGTCAGGCAGGAGCAAGAGGGGAGCCCAAGCAGCGGCAAGCCACACGGGGTCGCTGGCTGGCGCTGATAACGTGTTTGATGCTGCGATGAAGCAGGTAGGCGTGCTACGCGCAGCTGACTTTGGTGAGGCCTTTGATTGGGTTAAGGCTCTCTCCCAGTCACCGCCGCTCAAGGCCAAAGAGTCCGTAATAGTCACTAACGGGGGCGGAGTAGGAGTTCTGGCGACAGATGCTTGCGAGTTCAACAACATACCGCTTATTGTCCCTCCAGATGACATGAAGAAGGAGTTCATGAAGTACATGCCTAGTTTTGGTTCACCCAAGAACCCCGTGGACTTGACCGGCGGGGCAAACGAGAAGCAGTACTACGACGCCCTAAAGGTTGCTTTTAAGGACGATAGAATCGGAACCGTGATAGTGCTTTATTGTCAGACCGCTGTGACCGATCCGGTGGCCATAGCAAAGCAGATAGCGCAGGCTTATGATGAGGCTGGTAGGAACAAGCCCATGGTCACGAGCTTCGTGGGTGGAAAGGAGTGCGATGATGCCATGAAGTGGCTCACGAGAAACGGCATACCATCTTATCCGACGCCGGAACAGGCGGTGAAGGCGCTTTCAGCCGTCTACAGGTGGAACGATTACAAGGAGAAGCTGAGCACCCGCGTCGCAGCAAGGGCCCGACAGCATCGTGCCATGAGTTAGCAAAGGCTTAAGTGCGTGAGGATAAGGGGCGGAGCTCCCTTGAAAGCGGTTCTTTCCCTCATGAAAGCGCGATGTTTTCTAACCCGAGAACGCAGGTCCGTTGCCCGATGGGGGTTGCCCACGACAAGGAGCTCGCAGCCCTCGCGGTTCCGACCGCTGAGCAAAGCTTCGTCCGTGGGTGCGGCGTAGGTTCGCTTGCGCTAATACAAAAAATTGCATTTTACAACGGAAATGCTTAATTCCTGTGTTTTTATTAGGCATGTATAAATGGCTGACAGCTTTAAGGGCTCGGTAATGAAAAAGAAGTTCTTTGAGATGCTGAGCAACAGCATTGGGGCCCAAGTCGTTGTGGAAAGGGCCGCCGGGCTGGATGGAGAGCAGATAGATGTGTTCAGGGGCCGCCTTATGGCGTTTAACCCTGATACCATGGACATATGGCTAGCTGACGTGATGGACAAGGAAAATGTCGTAATAGCTAAGGAGATGATGATCAACGGTGAGACCATAATGTCGATTAGGACGATTCCACCCGTATTGGACTTGAAGGACCTGGCAAGCAAGTTGAAGAAGGCCGGCTTGGAGGCGAGGGTTGACGACGAGGAGGGCGCCGTGGACGTGGCCAAAAAGGCACTGATATACAGGAACGGTCAAGTGATAACCGCAAACGAGAAGCTTAGGAGCAAGCTCGAGAAGGTGCTGAACGCGGCCCTGAGCGAAGAGGATTTATCAGATTAGCTGGGCCTAGAATGGGGGCTTCGGAGACGCCGACCCTTTGCTTACTTCAGTATGATAAATCGACAAGGCAAGCAAGTCCAGTCAACCGAAGAGTTAGAAGCGCGCGCTGTTTAAAAAGGGTAGTTCGCCCGCTGGACCTATAAAAGAGGCATGGGACTTGCATGTCTGGAGGAAGGTACATGCTTTTATCGACGGGGCATTGATAAATGCCGTTCATCTTAAGCTCAAGCTTGTGCCCACATAGCGGGCACATGTAACTTCCTCTGACCCTGTAGCGATCAGATATGGCCGGCAACTTAAGCAAGTTGTGCGCGTATGGGATAGCGCATTTTCCGTCTCTGTAGTATGGGCATCCATCGACTTCAGATGATCCGTCTCTTTTAAGCACGAATATGACGTCAGAGTTAAGCCTAGGGCATTTGACTGCAGCTGAGCTTACCTTTTGATGTAGGGAGGGGGTAAACCCCTTTACGGGTCTGTTTGAAAGCGCCATATCTCAATAAAGTAACTCGCATTGAAATTTAAGTTACTCGGATGCGAAAGTCCAGCTTGTCCCATGACTCGGAAAGCGCTGCTGCCGCATCGGAAAGGATTTTTTGATCGGTTATTCCGAAAGCGTTGAGCGTATCGCTGTCGACGTCGATCTCCCCTAAGACATCGCTTCCTCTTAATATGGGTACCACGATCTCTGATTTGGTCGAGGGAAAACAGGCAAGATAGTTCTTCTCCTTGCTGACATCATCAACAACGACCGTTTTTTTCTCCTTTGCCGCAAGCCCACAGATGCCCTCCCCAACGTTTATGACGCGATGGTTGGCCGGTGCGCCGATTTCAATGGCCAGCACAAGCTTGTCGCCGTTTCTGACGTATATTCCAATCCAGTCGTAATTCCTTTCGTTCTTGATGTGGCCAAGCAGCCCTTTGGCGCCTTCGCGATATAATAAGTTCTTGAATTTGTTAACGCTTTCCATACCGATGGATGTTTCTAGCAAATAAGCTTTGGTGATCGAAGATGACGGGAAGGCCTTTTGCTGTAATAGTTTCACCATAGCCCCATGGTTAAGTTGAAATACTAATTGCGGCGCTTAAATTATGAGTGATGGGGGCTACGAGCACCTCTTTGACGAAATAGGGTATTCTAGGAAGATCTTTAAGGAGGAGGCAGTTCTATTTCCAGATTACGTGCCTAGCTATTTGCCTCACAGGGACTCTCAAATGAGGGACCTGGTAAACTTCTTCAGGGTATCCTTAGAGTCCCCAGGCAAGGTGAGCCAGAAAGTTCTGTGCAGTGGGCGCGTGGGCGTTGGAAAGACAGCCGTTACGAAGCTCTTCTCTTCGATCTTTACAAAGGAGGCAAGCGGAAGGTTTGGTCTTAAGTTTAAATCGATATCTATTGATTGCAGGAAAGAAAGGACGCTGTATTCCGTTTTGCAATCAATAATATCTTCGCTTGACCCTTACCAACCTTATAAGGGATTTTCAGCTAGGGACATACATCGCATGGTTCTGGAGCACCTTGAAAACGATAATTCATATTTGTTGCTGGTACTTGATGAGGTTGATTATCTAATCGATGCCTCTGGATCGGATGCCGTATACGAGCTTACCCGCGATGAAAGGGGAAGCGGAAGGATGAACTTCATATTCATATCGAGGTCGCCAGCCCTTATGGGAAGGCTCGACGAAAGCACAAAGAGCACATTGCTTCACAATCAGGTCATATTTCCGCCTTACAGCGCCGCGGAATTGAGGGACATACTTATGCAGAGGGTTCCTCAGGCGTTTCAAAGGGGAGCAGTTGACGACGAAGTCGTAACGCAAGCAGCAAGTTTGGGCGCCTCGTCAGGAGGAGATGCGAGGTTGGCGCTTGAGCTCCTTTGGAGAGCTGGAAAGAGGGCGGAAGCCGAAGGCAGAAGCGCGGTGACGCCAGAGGACGTAAGGGTTGTGTTTGGGGACATAGAGGGAGTTCCTAACGAGGAGGAACTGCTTTCTTTGCCAACTCAATCCGCTGTAACGCTTCTGGCGGTTGCGCGCGCACTTATATCGGCTGGCAAAGAAAGAATAGCCACCGGAGAGGCCGAAAAGGAGTATCTTACCGTTTGCGAGGAGTACGGCATAGAGCCAAGAGCACATACGGCCTTTTGGGAAGGGATACAGTCTTTGAAGGGTTTAGGCTTTCTCAGCACCGAGGTCAAGGTTGAGAGAAAGGGCAGAACCACAATGATAGGTATGAATTACTCGGCCGTTGGCCTTCAGAAGGTTCTCGAAGGGTTGCTGAAAAGAGGTGCTGAACGCGACGAGCAACCGCCAATTGATTGAATCACCATCAGATCAAAAAGTTGCCGGCGAGTTACATTCCCAGCGCGTTTGCATAAACCGAATATACTTGTTTTGACACCGAGCGCGGCTCATGCCTTTGCGCCACCACCTTCGCGGCGTTTGTCCCAATTTTTTGGTTTAGCTCTTCATCACTAATTAGGTCCGCTATCTTTTCCACCATTTCATCCTCGTCGTTGGTTAAGAAACCGGCCCCGCTTGGCACGATTTCCGGTATTGCAGCAACTTTCGTGCTGACCACCGGTGTACCAAAGGCCATGGCCTCCAAGATTGATAGGCCGTAAGCCTCTGCTCTGGTGGGCATGAAGAAAACGTCTGCGGAAGAGTAAAGCTTGAGGAGCTTATCCCTCTCAAGAAAGTCGTATCTTTCTATCCAGTCCAGCTTGTAATCGTTTACCTTTTCAGATGGAACGCGGCCCACGTATATCAGCTTAAAGTTCGGTATCTCTTTTTTGACCCTCTTGAGGGCTCTGAGCGCCGTGTCGCCCCCCTTCCTCCAGTAGTCCAGTCCAACGAAGAGCACGGTCTTTTGGGATCCAGCTGGCTTATGATACGCTTCAACTGACTTTGGTCTTGCTTCCATGGGCAGAGGGACCACGTTTATCTTTTCCCTTTCAACGCCGTCCTTTTCAAAGCCTCTGGCCGCCCAGTTGGACCACGTTATGAGGCCTTTGTTTGACTTAGAGTTAAGTATCTCAGATGACAGCTCAACTAGCCAGCCCCACTTTCCCTCCGCATTCCCCACGTAGCCCTCGAGAAACTGGCTTACTGACGTGTCGTTTTCTTGAACCCAGGGCTTTGTAAAGTGCTCCAGCAGGTCAGCCAGCCTTGGAATTCTCTTTTCAATCAGGCCCGGGAGCCAGTAGGTCCAAAATGATGTAGCCGCCCTCGGCAGGTACCAGAACACGAAGTGGCTCAGGTCAACGTTTTCGCTAAACCCTTGAATCCTAAAGGCGTCAGCCACCAGCTTCAATGCGGTTCCCTTAGTCACGGCATACTCTCCGCTGCCGGGAGCCCTGGGAACCCTGCCATTTAGGAAGTAGTACCTCACTCCCTCTGGAGGATAGGCTTTTCTAAGGGAAGCGGCTGTCCTTGGTTGGCCTATGAGAGGGTGGGCTGGCGAAGCAAGCAAACAAGTTATCTCCATCTTTGGTGGCCTACTACACTTGTAGTAGGCAAGCCTTTTTAAGCGCTGCGCCCATTACGCATATGAAAAAGCAGCGCGGGCTTGCTACCCTCGAGTATGACGTTCTGAACGTCATATGGAGATCTGGTGAGGCCACGGTCTCACAAGTTAGAGATGAGCTTGAGGCAGAGGGGAAGCCGCTTGCGCTTACCACGGTTTCCACGGTTTTGGACAGGCTATACAGGAAAGGGATGGTCAAGCGGCGCCTCTCTGAATCCAAAGGTACGCCCAGGTACATATATTCGGCAGGGGTCACAAAAGAGGATTACGAGCGCGATGTCGTTTCCGATCTTCTTGATAGGCTGCTCGATAAGATGGCCGAACCAACCATATCCAGGCTTATGGAGCTCATGGCCGAGAACGAAAGGGATAGGGAGCTTTTGGCCAAGTACCTTGAAAAGCTGAAGAGGGAGAAGAAGTGATAATCCACTACAGGTTTCAGGGTCATGAGTTCCCTCTAGTGTTTCAGAACCCGTACCTTGCGCGCATAATTTGGCATATGATGATAGATGAGCACTTGCTCATTTTCAGCCTCTTTCTCTCGGCCATGGCAGTTCCTCTGTCCTATCTGGTAAACAGCTCGGACAAGAGGATAGGGGAGAAGTCCATATTCTTGGGGATGACGCTTTCAGCGATCCCGCTTTTCCTTTCTCCTTTGGCGCCAGTGCTCTTTAGGGGAAGGATAATACTGCTTATCAGGGTTGCGCTATCTCACAGCCTGAGGTTTGACGGGATGGTTTTTGGGCACGTGAGCTATTCCATAATTCACTGGACCAGGTGGGACCCCGAGGCTTGGCTGCTTGGCGCGGCGCTCGTCATGCTGGTAGTGCATGTGGTCGCGTCGTCTTCAAGGGTAAAAAAGCAAAGGTTGAAGGCCCCGAAGTGGGTCCAAGGAGAGGTTCAAAACCTCTCGGCGATGCTGGGCATCAAAGCGCCCGAGATCATGCTTGTCGACAGCGGTGAGCCCAACGCCTTTGCTCCGTTCTCCCTATTCGGAAGCAAGATAGTGATATCGGTGGGCCTTCTTGAAACGCTTAGCAGGGAGGAGCTGCGCGCGGTTTTGGCTCACGAGCTATCTCACGTTAGCCACAGGGATCCTCTTAAGAGGCTTGTTAGTAGATCGCTTAGGATCGTAATGCTGGCTAACCCCATTCCTCACTTCATGGAGCCGTGGCTGTCGAGAAGCGAGGAATACGCTGCCGATAGGGAGGCTGCGCTGCTCACGAGCCCAAGTTGTATGATAAGCGCCCTACTCAAGCTTTCTGGTGTGCTTGTCGCAGATGAGAAGGCGCCCTTGCCCATCATACCGATACCTGCCTTTCTTGATAGCTCATCCATCTTAACGGTGTTTTCCGACCATCCCAGCACGGCTGACAGGATAAGGAACCTGCTGGACATGCTTGATGGCAGGTGATGGGATAGGACTCGAAATGGTCGCCGATAGGAGTTACGTCAGGGCAACCTTTCTCATGCGCTTTTTGAGTCTGGCTGCCATAACTGCCATACCAATAATGCTAAGGTCCAATCACTTCACGGCTACTCAGATCGGGATCTTCTCGGCTGCCATATGGCTTGGCTCTGGTGTGGGCACGATCGTGAGCTTGGTAAGGCCCATCTCGCTTTGGAAAGCATCGCTTCTTGGCTTTGGCCTTACGGCTTTTTCCTTTGCGGCCCTTTCTCAAGTCGCTTGGCTTGGCTTCTTTCTAGCGCTCGGGTTTGGCCTGTCAATGGTCGAAGTGCCCTCGCTTGATGCGGCTGGGCACTCAGGCAGCGCTGGGATATTCTCTTACTACGCCTCGCTGGGCCTTGCGACGCTCGTGGCATCCCTTGCCCTTCCCCTTGTCCTGTACGCCGGCAGCGCCGCGGCATTGCTTATACTCAGCGCTGCCTCGCTTTTTGGCCTTCCAATCAGCAAGGTCGAGAGCAGCAGAAAGCCCTTTTCGTTCTCGCATGTAATGGTTTTCAAGCAAAAGTACGTTAACTTGTTCGCCTACGGCCTCCTCGTGTACATGGCTTACAACTTCGTGACGACCTTTTTCGGCGTTAGGTTGGTGGACCTCGGTTATCCGGCTTGGCTTTCGCAAGGCTCCTTCATACTTCTCTTCCTTGGCTCTTTCGTGACAAGGGTCTTGCACCCAGTTCAGCTCATAGATCTTAGGCGTTTGGTGGGGATCTCTTTGGTATCGACGCTGGCGCTCCTCTTGCCCATGCCTTTGCCGCTGTTTGGCCTTATCGGCTTGGGGATTTCGCATGGCTTGTTCCCGGTCACGGTATCTCTTCAGGTTGCCAGCGAGGAGGCAGCGGACTTCGCGGTCATGAACGTTATGGTGCTTTCCTCGACTGGTTTTGCCAGCTTCTTGGCGCCGCTGCTAGGAGGATACTGCATCGCGGGCCTTGGCTTTGCGGGCTCTCTGGCGCTGTTTTCCGCGTTTCTAGTCCCGGCCCTCGTTGCCAGGAGGGTAGGCCGTTGAAGAGAAGGGACGAGCAAGAGCTTCTGAGCATATTCCGCGAGCTCAAAGAAAACCCAAGGGAATACTCCTCAAGGGGAGCGCTGAACAGCCACGGCCGTCTCTTGGCGCTCAGATTCGGAGGAATAGCGTTGAGGATGGGCTTGGCTGATAGCTCAACGTTTGCCCTTGGAGATGGAGACTACGAGAAGTGCGTGAGAAAAATGGAGTCCGTCGTGAACTCCCTTAATCTAGGCTGATCATGGTAAGCGTAGATACCACGTCATCGTTTCCGCGTATCGAGTAAGCCACGGTGTCCTTTAGGTCTTTTTGCGTGCGGTAGGATACCTTCATAAGGATGTCATAGTAACCGCCCAAAAGTAAGCTGGCCTCTCCTACGCAGCCTGCCCTTTTAAGCTGGCTCAAAACCTCCTTTTCCTTTCCCACTTTGGTCTTGATAAGCACGTAAGCGACCTTTTCTCCATGCCCTTCCTCGGGTTTCGCGGTCATTTTCCATATATATTTTGCGTGGTTGCATAAATAGCAATCGAAATCACAATTATGATCGATTTAGCGAGCTTTCTCATGTTGCCTTGGGGATGGGAAGGCACATAAGCCCTTGCTAGCTATATGCGATGGAATTTAACCTGAGGCCTTACCAGAAAGACGCGGCTGAGCGCATACTCTCGGTGATAGAGGAGAAAAGCGTTGCATTTCAGTCTCCTACGGGGAGCGGGAAAACGCTGATAGCGCTTGAGGTGGCCCGCCATCTGGGGCCCACATCGGTTTACTCTCGCACTTTGTCGCAGTACCTCTCTTGGGAAAGGGACTGCAGGAAGGCTGGCCTTTCCTTTGCGGGACTGGCGGGGAAGGACCGCTTTTGCTTACGGCCCAGGGTAAGGGATGGAGATCACGTCGTTTCCGTAACGCGCTGCCCACTTTGTCCCTTTTTCGATAGGAAGTTCAGCAGGAAACAGGTAAGCGAGCTGGGGATCGTGGGTTTCCTGGAGCGGCAGAGAGCTGCACAGAAGTGCGCGTACTCTTGGATAAAGCTTCAGCAGGCTGACGTTTACCTTTACACGTATCCTTACTATTTCTTCTATAGGAGACTTGTTAAAGGAAACTCGCTGCACGTGTTCGATGAAGCGCACAACCTAATGCACGTTCAGGACATGGTAGACGTCAGCATAACTTCGCAAAAGATATCTAGGTTACGCGCAGCTTATGCCGGTACGGACGTTCAGGACACCGTGTATGCCGTGCTAGACGCGCTTGAAAACTGGATAGAAAAGGGCGTAAAGGAAGGGCGGAAGCCTCCCGACCTTGGCAGCTTCCACTCGGAGGAGGTTGAGGATCACCAGCTTGCGTCTTTCAAGCGGGCACTGGAGAAACTGGATGACCCCTCATACAGGCTTTACGTCACGCCTGAAGGCGTCGTCATAAAACTCATGGATCCGTCCTCAGTTCTTTCAAAGCTCAACGAGGATAGGTGGCTTCTGATGTCTGGAACGCTCCCCTCAAAATCATATATGGAAAAAGTGTGGGGCCTTAAGGACTTTGAGTTCATATCCATAAATCCTTTCAACCCCAACCTTACTTTTTACTGGAACAGAGACCTCAGCACGAGGTACACCCTCAGAGATAGAAACAGGGAAAGGTACGTGAAGGTCGTGTCGTCGCTGAGGAGTCCTGACGGCATAACTCTTGTGCTTGTTCCTTCATATGAGGTGGCCTCTTGGTTCAGGGAGGTCGCGGATTACGTCGAGGATTCCTCATCATCCGTGAAGTCGGTGCCCGGTGCGGGGCTTGTCGTAGTGGTCGCCAGGGGAAAGCTGAGCGAGGGAGTCGAGTTCGTCAAGGACGGAAAGAGCATGGTGAAAAGGGTTGTAATAGTGGGAATTCCTTATCCGAACATCGGAGATGCGTACTCGAAGGACGTGCTCGAGTTCTTGACCGAAAAGATGGGTAAGAGGACCACGTGGTTCCTTCTTAAAGAAGAAGCCTCGATAATTATTAGGCAAGCCATAGGAAGGGCTGTCAGAAGCGAAAGCGATAGCGCTGAGGTGTTTCTTTTGGACAGGCGCATGGAACCCTTCTTAAGGGACATGGGGCTCAATCTAAAACGGGTAAAGATCATGCGATGCGTCGTTCCCCTGAGCGTCGAAATCACGCCAGAACGCATAAAAGTCCCCGTTCCTCCTGTTTAGAGTGCGCGCGAGCCAGCGTTACTTTTTCGTGCTTCTGTCCTTGCTTGAAATGGAAAAAAGGGGAGAAATCATAAGCTCGACCAAGCTGGCCAACGCCGCAGGCCTTTCACAGCAAGAGACGGCAAGGGTTCTGAGGCTGTTGGAATCAGAAGGCATAATCTCAAGAAACCTCGTGAAGGGAGGACAGGAGGTCACGCTTACCGAAAGGGGAATGCGCTTTTTGGAGTCCGTTCGCCTTCAATTGGAAGACCTATTATCGTCTGAGGTTAAGAACACCAGCTTTGAGGCACTGGTGTCATCGGGGCTTGGCGACGGCGCCTATTACATGTCCCTTGAAGGCTATCTCGCCGAGTTCGTGAAAAAACTGGGGTTCAAGCCCTTTCCTGGAACGCTTAACCTGAAGATAACGGGGAGCTTTCCCAACAGGGACTACCTGGCCAGCATATCCAAATACAAGATAGCCGCCTTTGAGCATGAAGGAAGGGTCATGGGGGCACTGAAGTTCGTTAGGGCGTCGGTTTCGCGTGGAGAAGAGGAGGTGCCGGGCGCCCTGATTTTTCCTGAGCGCACGCATCACCCCAATGACGTGATAGAGTTTATTGCCCCAGTTAAGGTGAGGGAGCAGTTAGGTCTCAAGGATGGGGATTCGGTCGTCGTCCGCGTTAGCCCTCGAGGGCAGAGATCGTTTTTATGAGACCCGCGAAGGACTCCCGAGTGCCGCGCTCCTTGTCGCCTGAGGGCGCGTAATGCGTCTCCAGCGAGGCCGTGATATTTAGCGTCTTTAGTTCCCTGAGTTGCCCCTTGAAGTCTATGTCACCACTTCCGATGGGCATCCAGCGAAATTCCCCATCAATGACCTTCGCGTCCTTCAAGTGAACGTGGATCACGTTATCGCGCACCTGCGCGTACCCTTCTGGATAAGGCTCCTCTCTGGCGAAGAAGGCGTTTCCAGGATCCCAGAGCACCTTTACCCAAGGGGAGCGCAGCTGCTTTACGATCCGCGCCGTCTCCTCTCCGGTCCCCGTGTAGGTGCTGTACTCGTTCTCTATGGCCAACGTTACCCCCTGAGCGCTGGCAATTTCCGCGGCCCTTTGGAGAGCTCCAAGTATGCTGGGCATGGCTTTCACAAGGCTGCCCTCCCACCAAAACGTGAATATCCTGGTGAAGGTGAGATCTAAGTAGCGGCTTATCTCTACCGCCCTTTGCAGCATGCTAAGATGATTCTCAATGGATTCTTCGTCGTGAAGGTAAGTCTTGAAGGCCGCCGAGTCGACGTTGCTGAGCCTGAGCCCGTAGGCCTTCACGAGCCTTCTGAGCTCTTCTAGCTGGGATTGTGACAGGTCAACCACGTTCTTTCCCCATAGGTTTCTTACCTCAACCGAGGTGGCCCCGAGCTCGCGGATAACCTTCAGGGAGTGTTCAAAATCGTTGGATATCTCGTCGCTTATAATCGCAAGTTCCACTTTACCTAACCTCCTGCAATAAGGACCTCAGGTATTTCAGGTAATCTGGTAAAACTTCATCAGCTGGCTCCATCTCCGGATTCCAGAGCCTTTCCCACTCCACGGACAGAGCTCCCTTATATCCAGATTCCTTTAGGTCCTTAACTATGTCCTTAATCGGGACCACGCCGATGCCAGGCCTACAGAACACCCTTTTCTCGCCCGAAAACACGAAATCTTTGAGATGCACGTGGGCAATGCGGTCTCTTATGAACGGAAACACCTTTTCATGTCTCTCGCCCGCGTAAATCATGTTGGCTGGGTCGTAAAGTACCCATGCTTTCTGGCTTTTCTGCAGGAACGCCTGAAGGTTATGAAGCATGGAAAGCACGGGGTCGTGGGTTTCAACCATGATTTTAACGTCATAACGATCTGCGATTTTTGCAGAGGCGTCCAGCGCGTTTGCTGCGTCTTCGTTGACATCTGCAACGTAGACCCTTATGGCCTTCGCGCCAAGGTCGCTGGCGATCTGGGAAAGCGTTCCGACGAGCCGTTGGGCCCTGTCGTTTTGAGCTTGGTCTGACGAAAACCTGGCGTACGCCGCGAGGTCAGCTACCCTTACCGATTTCAGCGTTTCAGCCTCATTAACGCTGAGCGGATAGCTCGGCCTTATGTGCTTGCCATCATCGGCTACCCTGAGCTCTAGGGCGTCGTAGCCAAAGAACTTAACCCTGCTCACAACGCCCGCTAGGTCGAGTTCTGGGTAGGCTAGGCTGCTGAAAGCCAATTCCAATCATATCACCACTTCGCCAGACATGGGCAGACGCACCGGCTGCCCGGTGCTTGACGAAAGGTATACGGCCTTAATCACCTCCAGCGCTTTTGCTCCTTCTTCACCGCTTACCTTGAACTCCCTTTCGTGGATTATGGAGTCTATGAAATCCTGCAGCAGCCTTATGTATAGGTTCGGGCTTTGTTTCAGCGTCTCGCCAGTGGTTGAGGAGAGATGGATCTCGCTTTTGGTCTCCGTCGCCAAAAAGGTGACCTTGTTGTCCGTCATCTCAGCGCTGCCCGCGGTTCCCATGATCCTTATCTTGCGGTATTGAGCGGACGCGGGCTTTGTGGACACCGTTTCCGAGAGCGTGCCCAAGTGGCCTTCCCTGAACTTGAGCGCTGCTACTCCAGTATCTTCCACTGGTATGGCTGGATGGGAGAAGTTGGCTATGTGACCAAAGACCTCTTGGACCTCTCCTCCAAAGTAAATCATGAGGTCAATGGTGTGTATTCCCTGATTTGTGAGCGCCCCGCCCCCCTCGGTCTCCCACATGCCCCTCCAGCTTCTGGCAAGCTCGTCCTTGAGGTAGTAACTTTTCTCGTCCCTCCACCATTTCAGCTCCCCCTCTATCAAGAAGAGCTTTCCAAGGTCACCTTTTTCGATGAGAGATTTAAGGGATGCCGCCGCATCTGAGTACCTTTCCATGAAGTCCACTCCGAGCTTGAGACGCTTTGACTTGGCCTTGCTTATGAGCTGTCTGGCTCCTGCCAAGGTTGTGGCCATTGGCTTCTCAACCAGCACATGCTTTCCGTACTCAAGCGCGTAAAGCGCCTGAGACACGTGGAGGTACGTGGGGGTTGCCAAACACACGACGTCCACCCTTTCGTCCCTTACGGCCTGATCGATGGTCGTGTAGCTTTCGGCCCCCAGTTCGGCCCCAACCGATTCGGCTACGGCTTTTACTTGGTCAACAACAGCCACAAGCTTTGCGCCCTGCACCTGATTTTTGAAGAATTTAGCATGCTGCGATCCCATGGCCCCTAGCCCGACTACCGCTACGCCTAACTCTTTCATTTTTATTAAGGCAGCCGGAGAATTTACGCCTATTTTTCGGCCCTTAGGTTTGATGTCAGCCTCTCGATCACGGTAAGGGCTCTTATGGCCTCAGAGCGTCTCATGAAAATAAAAAGATCGTTGTCGTGCCTTAGCACGTGCTTCACCTCTATCTTTAAACTGTTGAAGACTATCCAGAGAGGATGATACGCTACCGAGTTTCCCGGGAACGTCAGCCTGAGCAGCACGAGGTCAGAGCTTTCGTCATTTTCACCTCTCTGCTTCAGCAGCACTATCCTATCGCCGTGCCTGAAGAGCAGAAGGGTGGACGCAAGGGGTACGGAGCCAGCCTCTTTTGCGTCCAGCTCCTTCTCTATGAGGTTTGAGTCGAGCGTGAAGCTCAGGCCACGAAATACGGATGAGGTCTCAACCTCGCTTACCTTTTTCATGGCTATGGCCTTGGCTATGGTGTTTATCTTTGCTTTTTTCCCAGTCATGGCCTCCACCGATTCCTTGATCTCCCTAGCAAGCGCGTTGGCGTTAACAAGCCCTGTGGATATCAACAGCTGGTATACGTAGTTGCCATCTACGATCTGACTTACTGCCTCGTTGACCTTTAGTCTGGTCTCGCCTGAGGTGGTCATTTTACTATTGAATGCAGCAGAATTTATGTTTTGTGATTATTGTTCATTTTTTTGATTTTATTTCGAGGGTTTCAATACCTTTCGTTCTAACTCGAGGTAAACGGGAGCGTGGTCTGATCCCTCTATCCCTTCAAGTATGCCAGCCGCCTTTAGCCTTGGCAACAGCTCGGTTGACGCTATGAAGTAATCTATCCTCCATCCGATGTTCTTCTGCCGTGCGTTAAATCTGTAGGACCACCAGCTGTAATGCCCGCCCTCTTTGACGAAGTACCTAAAGGTGTCCACGTAGCCAAGGGCGAGGAACTTGGTCATCCATTCTCTTTCCTGTGGCGTGAATCCAGCGTTATTGACGTTGTCCTTGGGCCTCGCGATGTCTATTTCTTCATGAGCTACGTTGAAGTCCCCGCATATGATCAGGGGCTTGATCTTCCTCAGATTTTCAGCAAACGTCGTGAACTCGTTATCAAACTTGAGCTTGTATTCGAGCCTCGTGAGACCGTGCTGGGAGTTCGGAAAGTACGAGTTGATAAGGAAGTAATCTTGAAACTCGAGGACCTGCACCCTTCCCTCATCATCGAACTCCTTCGCGCCCATTCCGCTTAGGACGCTCAAGGGCTCCGTCTTGCAGAGGGCCAGCGTCCCGCTGTATCCCTCTCTGACGGCGGGGTTAGCGTAGACGTTATATCCAAGCGTTTGGAGCTCCAGAGGCACTTCTTTCGTCTTTATCTCCTGGAAGCAGTAGCATTCGGCCCCGTCCTCCTTGATGAAATTGACCAGCCCTTTCTTTAGCGCGGCCCTCAAGCCGTTTACGTTCCACGAAACGAGCCTTATTGACATATGTGCTGTTTACCTTATTATTTTAGGGTGCCGTTCGAACTGGATATGGTGATCAACAATCACGTGTAGTCGGTCACGTTGACTTCGTTGTCGGCGCTGCCTGTTTCCATGAATTTGGCGACGTTGCGGCTCGCAGCGATTTTTGCCAAGTCCGCCGTTTCCTTCGACGCTCCTCCTGCTATGTGCGGTGTGCCGGCGAAGTTCTCCAGCTGCGTGAAGGGAAGGTGAGCGCCCTCACCCTGTGGTTCGTGCCACCACACGTCTGTGCCGTACCTAAACTCCCTCTTTCTCTTGAGCAAGTCGTAGATCGCCTGCTGATCTACCACGTCACCGCGCCCAACATTTACCATCACGCAGTCATCTTTAAGCAGGGAAAGGCGCCGGGCATCTAGAAGGTTTCTAGACTCCTTGTTAAGCGGGAGCGCTATGGCTATGAAGTCAGCGTGAGAAAGTAGGTCATCTAGGGATTGAATGCCATAGACCTCATCAAAGACCGGGCTCTGCCTGGGATGGCGACTAATTCCCTGCGTTCTCATTCCAAAGCACTTTCCGATCCTCGCGATTTCTTGTCCTATTCCTCCGGCACCGAGGACAAGCAGCGTTTTTCCGTGCAGCTGCCTTGGATAGTTTACCGCTTTCTGCTTATCCATGACGTTTACCCCCTTTGCTAGGTGAAGGAGAAGCGCCCATGCGTGCTCCGCTACGGGCACCGAATAGGCGCCGGCATTTGAGAAGATCCGAACGCCCTTAGGAATCGCGGTGAAGGGGAGGTGATCCACCCCCGCGGAAAACGTCTGTATTGCCTTGAGCTTTGGAGCCGATGTGATCATCTCTGGTACTACCCTCCAGGCCATAATGACTTCCGCCTCGCCTAACCTGGAAGCGTCCTCTTCGACGACTTCCCACTTTTTCAGCACCTCTCTCGCCGCTTCTGGAAGCCTCTCCGCGGAGAATATCATGGGTTACTTAAAAGCGCGCGAATAAGCGTTTCTTGAGAAGCCAACGGGGAGCCGCCATGAGTTGCGCGTCTCGAAGTTTTTGACGTGAGCTGCGGCGACAAGCTCGGACTTGACCAGCTGGCGAATCCATGCTTGTAGCATGCGCTAACCGCTGTCGCATAACCCAGGTGCTCCAGCAAAGTTTAAAGATCGGCTTTTGTTATAAAACGCCTCGATAGCTCAGCCCGGTCAGAGCACCTGCCTTGTAAGCAGGGGGTCGCGGGTTCGAAGCCCGCTCGAGGCTTGCTAAGTCGCGTTCTCCTCGGAAGATTTACCGGCCTGATGACTTAAGGTCTCTTGACCAAAACGTTTATTAAATGGAGCTAATGGGCTTTCTGGGAACGTTTTTGAAAGTAATGCCTCTCTTCTCGAGGTGAGCCATGGTGTACGACGTCGCGGTAATCGGAGCGGGGCCTGGCGGCCTTTTCGCTGCCCTAGAGCTCGTAGAGAACAGCCCAGGGGTCAGCGTGGCGGTCATAGATAAGGGGTTCAAGATAAGGCAGAGGAATTGTCCTTTGTCCAAGGTCGGTCGTTGCATATGTCCTGTTTGTCACATAAATCATGGAGTTGGAGGAGCTGGGCTCTTCAGCAGTGGAATAATCAACCTGAGGCCGGACGTGGGCGGAGATCTACAGGAGCTGGTCGGGAGCTGGGATCTCAGCTATAAGCTAATAGACTACATCGATGGAGTCTTCATGCGCTTCGGCGCGAGCAAAGAGAGGGTGTTCGAGCCCAAAGGCGAGCAGTTCAACGAGTATCAGCGCATGACCGCTAAGGTAGGGGCACATCTCATACCCATAAAGCAGCACCACATAGGTACCGACGGATCGGTGGCGGTCATTGATTCATTTACCACGTATCTGGAAAAGGGGGGCGTGAACTTCGTGCTTGGCACGTCGGTGGAGGACGTGAGGAAGACCGGAAGCTTCTTTGAGCTCAGGACCGACAAGGGAACGCTGGAGTCCCGCGCGGTAATAATCGCGCCTGGAAGGGTTGGAGTTGAGTGGTTTAAGGATCAAGCTAAAAGGCTGGGAGTTCAGCTGACGCCAAATCCGCTTGACGTCGGGATAAGGGTAGAGGTTCCCAAATACGTTATGGATCCTTTGACGAGCCTTTACATGGATCCCAAGGTCATAATGTACACGCGGTCGCATGACGATAAGGTGAGGACTTTTTGCGTTAACCCTGGAGGATACGTGGTCGTAGAGAAGTACGACGACGGCACCATAGGCGTTAACGGGGAAACCTACACAAACCGCATCAGCGAAAACACGAACTTCGCGTTGCTTGCCTCCATAAAGCTAACTGATCCCATGGAGGACACCATCGACTACGGCAAGAGCATATCTAGGCTTGCGACCAAGCTGGGAGGAGGAAAGCCCATAATTCAAAGACTTGGTGACCTCGAGGACGGAAGGAGGTCCACGTGGGAAAGGATAGGCAGAAACACGATCGAGCCGACGATGAAGGTGGCCACGCCCGGAGACATAAGCATGGCCTTGCCCCACAGGGTTATGCAGGACCTGCTGGAGTTCATAGATAAGATGGATGGCGTGTTGCCCGGCCTCGCGTCAAAGTACACGCTTCTTTACGCTCCCGAGATAAAGTACTACAGCATGAAGGCGTCGGTGACACCGCTCATGGAGACCAGCGTAGAAGGGGTTTTTGCAGCCGGGGATGGGGCTGGGCTCTCTCGCGGGATAAACGTAGCAGCGGCTACGGGGACGCTGGCAGCCTGGGGAACGCTGATAAAGCTGGGCAAGGACGTCAAGAACGAGCTCTTCTCAGGCCTAGAGGGAGTGAAGCTCGAAGACGCGAGCCGACGCTTCATGAGTAGTTAAAGATAAATCCGGTGCTTTGTTTTAACGCATGAAACCATTGCTTCTCGGTATAGATGGCTTATCGTACAGCAAGTTCATGGATTGTGGGGCAAACGCGCTTCTGGGACTTGTGGACTCCGCTCAAAGGGGAGTTACGGAAAGCGATTTGCCAAAGAAGCCCTGCATTTCGTGGAGGAGCGTGCTGCAGCTTGGCGAATCGCAAGACGTTTACGCGTCACCTCTTATTCGCTCCACGGGGGCGACGCTCGTTAACATCCCCATACAGAGCCCAACGCTTGGCCTTTGCTCCAGGGACTTAGCGGCGCCCGCAAACCTCAATGACGAAATAGCGTGCGTTGAGAAGTCAGTAAAGGAAAACCTCAGCCAAAGGCCGGTGATTGCCGGCATAACCTCCTTGCAGAGGCTTTCCGGAGACGAGCTCTGCAAGGCATACCCGGTTGTGGATGGCTTTGTGGCCCGGCTGCTCAGCTTTGCGGAGGACTTCATAATATTTTCATCGTACGGCGTGCTGGGAGAGGACGGCCTCGAGCCGTATGGGGTGTACCTCGCGACCATAGGAAGGCCGAGGTCAAGGGATACGGTGCGTCCCGATGAAATAGGAACGCTTTTCGAGAGATTGGTTTTCGAGGCAAGGGATCGTCGAGGACGCCATATGGCGTCCCTGATCTCTCCGGGATAGGGGACCCGGATTCCAGCTTGCTCTATCTGCCTTAGCATTACCGAGGCGCTTAGGTCATCGGGATAAGTATATGCCGACGCTGCCTTCAGCACAAGCTTGTATGGCATGCCTATGAGGGCAGAATAGGGGGCCAAGTAGGTATCCGGGTTTGACCGGTAGGCTGACAGGGCGTCCCTAAAGGCGGAAACCACCGCGCTGACCGTTTTTTCGGGGAGGCTCGAGTGAGAGGCCAAGGTACAGCAGTAGTGCTCGCCGAAGTCGGAGTAATCTGTCAACTTGTGAAACCCCATCTCGGTCAACATGGTAACGTAAGGTTCCCATATACCTATGGCCTCAGCGCTTCCCTCCTCGAGCATCTTAACGAGTGATTCAGGGCTTCTAGCGTAGCTCATGTTCCCAACTTCTCCCATAATTGCTCCGCTTACGGTCGTCCGAACCAGTAGTTCCATGGTGGAGAGCTTAGTGGACGCGACTCTGGGGTGCTCAGAGAGGTACTTGCCTGACACTATGCTTGCCCCTCCTGCGCCCGCGGGAGCAATGATCTTGATCGGTGATTCCAAGAAGTAGAAGAAGAGCTGCATTACCATGGGTGAAATGCCAAAGTCAAGCTTTCCCATGGATAGCTCCTTCATGACGTCAATCCCGTTATCGTAGACCTTGATCTCGAGATCGATGCCTTTTTCAGATAGCCTTTTTTTGAGCGGTACGACGTACGGATATTCAGCCGACCTAATTATGCCAAGGGTGACCTTGCCCTGCCGCCTCTCTGGCGGGGGCGACTTCAGGTATACCACGTAGTTCTTCCCGACGTGAGTTCTTCCGATTACGCCATCCCTTTCCAGCTTCGTTAGGACCTCAGATACCCTGCTCTTCGAGAAGCCCGTTGCCTTCACGAGGTCCGCCTGATAGGCCTCGCCAAATTTGAGCGCCTCCACCACGGATTGCTCAACTGATCCCATACGCAAAAGCTGGTATCGCGCTTTAAACTTGTCGAACAAGAGTTCGTTTTCGGCTTCTCTACCTAAGCGCTTAGAGGTCATGATTTCAGCATTTGATCGCTAGCAGCCGAATGCCGTCGTATGACGATCGCTGCACGGTCTATGGAGGATTCAAGGGACCTGACATCTGCAGGCGTTTACTTGCCTGTATCTCGCGCAAATTCCCGTTGCGCCCTTCTACGAATTGCGTCGCTTGCTTTTGCTGAAGGCTTGGAGTTTGCGGTAAGCCAATTTCGATTAAAACATGGCCTTGACGAATTCGAAGATGAAGTAAAGGCCGAAGGCCAGGAGGGCGGCCGCCGATAAGACCCTTATGGCTCTGGCAACTGGCTCTCCTCCGCGTTTTCCAGCGGCCCTAATCGCAAGCGGAAAAGCGACTATCCATGAGGCCAAAGCCGTGAAAAGCCCCACTATGCTGGTGATGCCAAAAACCCCGATGAAGCTAAGTCCCGCGCTAAGCCACCAGCCGATCTGATATGGGTTTGAAAGGCCTATGGCAAGGCCCGTGAGGTAACCGGAGCGCTTCTCGCTGGGCTTTGGGTTCCCTTTTTGCCTCAGGGTTTGCAAGGCGAGAACTAGCATGAAGGAGCCCCCAAGTGCGTAAAAAAAGGTTAAGTACGGCTTTACCAGGTAAAGGACACCAAACGAGAGGCAGAAAAACGCACCGTCAGCCGTCATTGCTCCGGCTCCCACGAGGGAGCCCTGCTTTGCGCTCCTAGTGGCCTCCTGAGCTATCAGCGCGTTCATGGGGCCTGGCGGAGCTGCAAGCGTGAGGCCCATAAGTAATCCATATAGGAAAGCGATCACAAGCGCAGTTCTTAACGGCTTATAGGGATTGGGGATTTTTGATCTGGATCTCCGCTTTAACCCTTGGAATTGGGGCGGAAGCCCCCTCGAAGGGGATGAATGGCCCCTATAGAAGTGTTTTCCAAGTAGCGCCATGACCGATGGCGGTAGGGCCGGTGCGGGCCGAAATTACGCCCGTAAATAAGCGCCTTAACCCGCCCTCCGGACAGACGAACGAAGGCCTCCAGCGTCGGGAAACCGCGCTCCGGTAGCATGGTGATGGAGCACGGTCGTTGAACCAGAAATCTAGCCCAAAAGGGCGGGGCAGTTCACGGGCGTGAGAAAGCTTTTTTAAACGGTCTTATTTTTGAGAGAAGTCGTTGAATAACCGAGCTAACGTAGTCGGATCACGGCGTGGATCGGGATTGATCGACAACGTGCAGCGGAACTTTCCGCTCGGTTGGTGGCATAGCTTATTAGTGATCGATGGCATAACGCATGCCTTCCAGAAGAGTTTTGATTTTAGGAGGCGGGGCAGCTGGGATGAGCGCGGCTTCGAGGGCAAGGCGGCTTGATCAGGGAGCAGCGATAACGGTTCTTGAACAGACCGACATGGTAAGTCATGCGCCTTGTGCAATACCCTATTTCTTCGAGGGGCTCTTTAAGGACCCATCGCTTTTCATGACCTACACACCGGCCTACTTTCGCGAGAAAAGGGCAATAGATGTTAAGGTCGGTGCGCGGGTTGTGGACGTCGATTTGGGCAGCAGGAGGGTCACGTACAAGATCGGCACCGAAACCTCGGCAATGGAGTACGATTCCTTGATTATTAGCACTGGCGCAAGGCCGAAGATACCAGATGTGCCCGGAAGCCTTGGAGAAAGGGTGTTCTACGTTCATCATCCAGCGGAGGCCGTCACGCAGGTCTCGAGACTCTCATCGCTTGAAAGAGTTGCGGTCGTGGGAGCGGGAGTGCTGGGAGTAGAGCTGTCGGAGGCGCTCAGTTCGCTGGGAAAGAAGGTCACGCTAGTTCACAGGGGCCCATACCCGTTGAGCAGGATGCTTGATCCCGAAATCGGAAAGGTAGTCAGCGATCGGGTTGGGGCTTCCATGTCGTTAGCGCTCAATCAATCTCTGCGGGAGATCAGGGATGAAGGCAGAGTTGTCATTACAGACTCTGAAAAGTACGAGGTTGATGGGACCTTTATCACGATTGGAATTGAGCCAAGCGTTCAGTTCAAGGGGTTGCGCCTGGGCTCAAGCAAGGCCATAGCGGTCAATGACCGCATGGAGACGTCGGTAAATGGGGTCTATGCTGCCGGTGACGTCGCCGAGTCAGTTAACCTCATAACCGGAAAGCCCGATTGGCAGCCATACGCGCCCGTGGCGAACAAGATGGGATACGTTGCAGGCGCCAATTCTGTGGGCGGATCCATGAGCTTTCCGGGAGTGGTGGGGACCGTCATAACAAAGTTCTACGATAAGCTGATCGCGAAGACCGGGCTAACTTTGCGCGAGGCGCAGAGCTCAGGGTTCAAGGCGTATGAAACGACCATTAAGGCTCGGAGTCGCGCGCATTACTATCCTGGTGGCAAAGACATTTGGGTTACGCTTGTGGCAGAAGAGGGGACTAGAAGGCTCCTCGGTGGGCAGCTGGTCGGAGAAGAGGAGATCTTGGGGAGAGTTGATCTGCTGGCGCTTGCCGTTTCCAAGGGGCTAACCGCCCAAGACCTCTTCTTCGTGGAGATGGGGTACATGCCGGCCGTGGCGGGAGTGTGGGATCCGCTCATAATAGCCGCCAGGCAACTAATGAGAGAGTAGACGAAATCTTTCGGATTTTATGGAAATCGTTGCAGTTCGTCTTCGCTTTGATCATCGGAGCTCAAGACCTGCATTTCTTTGTTGTTTATGATCGGTTGGGCCGTAGATTTTTCCCTTCTGCCCTAGATCTGGCTTTTTAACTCTAGGTCGATATGGAAAAAGCCCCCTTAATGGTCGTTTATAAAAATGCGGTAGGTTTGTGGTTTGGAGAGGACGCAGGTCCGTCGCGACCGCAGGGCAAAGGTCGTCCGTTAATAGAAGGTAGTTCACAGGATGGCCCATAACTCCACTGATGATCGAGTGCTTCTCTTCATAAGCTTAAAGTCGCTCGACTGATTGCGGTGAGCGGCAACGTATATATATTTATGCGGATATAATACTGCGTTGGAAGAGCCCTTTCCCCTCCTTATGGGAGCTCTGAGCATCCTGATTTCCACGTTCTTTACCCTTAGGTTGATTAGGGTTGATGCTGGAAGCGGCAAGATGAGGGAGATCGCCGCGTACATCAAGGAGGGGTCTGATGCCTTTTTGGTAGAAGAGGTAAAGATAATGACAGTAGCTACTGCCTTTCTGGCTGCCCTCATATTCTTTGCCGTTGGCTGGCAAAACGCCGTCAGCTTTCTCGTGGGCTCGCTGAGTTCGGCGCTGGCGGGATACGTGGGGCTTGAGGTCTCGTTGAGAGCAAACGTTCGGACAGCAGCCATGGCGCTCCAGGGAGGTATTAAGCCCGCCTTCTCGACAGCCTATGAAGGAGGAAAGGTCATGGGCTTCTTTGTGGTTGGCATAGCCCTGCTTGGGATAGGTGCGCTTTACGCGGCCTTTCGCGATCCCCTGGACATGGTTGGCTACATGTTTGGGGCATCGCTTATGAGTTTGCTGCTGAGGGTGGGAGGTGGCATTTACACAAAGGGCGCTGACATAGGTTCTGATTTGGTTGGAAAGGTAGAGGCCGGAATTCCTGAAGACGACCCGAGAAACCCTGGCGTGATCGCTGATAACGTGGGTGATAACGTGGGGGACTGCGTTGGGATGGGCGCCGATCTGTTTGAGACTTACGCCGTTACGCTGATAACCGCAATGCTCTTGGGGTACCTCCTAAAGGGGGGAGCAACCTTCGAAGCCATTCCGCTTTACGTCGCGGGTGCCTCGGTCATTGCAACGCTGGTGGGCTCTTTATTCGTAGTGCCCTCGGGAAGCCGTATAATGAACGCCTTCTACAGAGGTCTGGCCGCTTCCGCTGTTTTGGGCCTCGTTATCGATTACTTCCTAGTTGGGCAGTCCAGGGGACTGTATCTGGCCATAGTCATAGGCACACTTGTGCTTATAGCCATGTATGCCTTTGCCGAGTACTTCACCTCTTACGAGTTCAGGCCGGTTCGCAGGGTTGCGGAGAGGTCTCAGACCGGGGCTGCGCTTAACATAATAACTGGGATGGCCAACGGATTGAAGTCGACGGTGTTTCCCGTGATCGTGGTGGCTGCAGCCGTGCTTGCCGTATTTATACTCAACGGAGGCCTCACTTCGAGCCTTGGTGACGGTATCTACGCGATAGCCATATCGGCCGTGGCCATGATGTCATTTGTGGGGATGGTTATCTCAATAGACACCTTTGGCCCCATAACCGACAACGCCGGTGGGATAGCCGAGATGGCGGGCCTGCCATCAAGCGTGAGGGAAAGCGTCACGGACGTTTTGGATTCGGTTGGCAACACAACCAAGGCCACGACAAAGGCCTATGCCATAGCGTCGGCCGCCTTGGCATCTCTATCGCTTTTCGCGGGCTTTGAGTTAGAGTTGCCGAAAACCATGCTTTCCCAACTGCTGGTTTACGATCCACTCGTCTTGGTTGGAATGTTCATAGGAGGCGTTGTGCCTTTCGTCTTCACCGCACTGCTGATGGATGGCGTGGGAGTTGCCGCTTTTGGCATTGTGAACGAGATAAGGAGGCAGTTTAAGGTGAGGGGAATAGCGGAAGGAGAGGTCAAGCCCGATTACGCGGCGTGCGTTGACATAACCACAAGGGTTGCGCTTAGAGAGCTCGCGCTGCCAGCCATGATCGCGGCTGGAACCCCGATTATGGTGGGCCTTGTCTTAGGGCCCTTGGGACTCAGCGGCTACATGTTTGGGGCCATAGTGACGGGATTCCCGCTTGCCATATGGATGACCACGGGAGGAGGCGCTTGGGATAACGCCAAGAAGTACGTGGAGAGCGGCGTATACGGGGGAAAGAACTCCGAAGCCCACAAGGCCGCGGTAATAGGCGACACGGTAGGAGATGCTACTAAGGACACGGCAGGGCCCGCTGTGAACCCGTTCATCAAGGTCATGGTTACCGTGTCCGTGCTGTTTGCTCCCATAATAGTTTTTGTTCACCTGCTTTAAAGACAAGGCTTTTAAGTGCATGAACGGAATTACATATGAAGCTATTTATCGCGGAGGCCGATGAGGCCACAAGGGTGGGGCTGCAACCCTTGTCGTCGGAATTAGAAGTCGAGTTCATGGAGGAGCCTCTTTCACCAGAAAACGCGTCAAAGGCGAGCGATGCGGATCTCTTGTCGGTGTTTATCTACTCTAAGCTCACCGCTTCCCTCATGCGCGAGCTCCCGAAGCTCAAGTTCATATGCACGCGCTCCACGGGATACGACCACATAGACCTTCAGGAGGCGGAGAGGAGGGGCATAACTGTGTCGAACGTGG
>NZ_JAQQXN010000005.1:0-44733 GCF_046635845.1 Tardisphaera saccharovorans | reverse complement strand
TGGAACGCGGGCGAAGCGCCCTGGGAATGACCGCGCCTCCGCGAGCGGCACGCTGCAGCGCAGCACTTACCCCGCATTCCGCATATAAACCGGGAACCTTCTTCCGTTAGGGCTGGATAACTCATCCAGCAAAAAAGACCATGCAAAAATTCATAGCATACCCATCACCAATACCTAATCCATTCACTAACGGCGAGAAAGAACGCCTCAGGATCCTCGAGCATTGGCTCATGGCCCAAGCCGTTCAATATGATCATCTTGGATCTCTTTATCCTTGATGAGAGCAGTCTCCCAAGCTCCACTGGAATAAGGCGATCATCGGAGCCCCAAACAAGCAAGGTCGGGACGTTTATCTTTGATATATCGCTCCAACTCATGAAGCGCTCTTGTGAGGAAAGAAAAGACCTTATGACGTTTTTCATACCCCTGTTGCGGGCCTGCATAAGCTTGCTTGCCATCTCTTGTGTTCTCCACTGCGGTGTCGAGAATATCCTTGCCAGAAGCGCGCGTGCCTCATCTTCATCGCTAGGATCTAGACAAGGGATAACCGAAAGGGGCATACCACCGGAGTCAACGAGCACCTGCGAGCCCACATGACCCTTCAGGGCAAGAAGCATGGCTATCCACCCCCCTAGCGAGTTCCCCATAACTGAGAAGCTATCGTAACCAAGAGAAGACATGAATTCGCTCAGGGCTTCTGCTTCCATTGACGCAGAATATGAAACTGCAGGCGTGCTGGAGGCGCCGTGACCAAGCAAATCGGGCGCAATTACATGCACACCATTCAATCTCCGCTCAACTAATTCCATGAACTTAAGCCAGTTAGCTGAAGAGCCCGCAAGTCCGTGTATTAAAAGCCACGTCTTCTCTTCGTGCTCACAGCATTCAGCATACGAAATCGTATTTTTTCCAACCCTAGTGGTCCGCCTAATTATCAACGGATTCCTTACCGAGTTGGCTGCACTCTTCGGGATTTAAGCTCCTCTTATCTGATACGATGACACCCTTCTTGCCGCGCTCGATGCACAGGCCTATCTGGTTTATGTAATCGGTAAGCTTTCTCAGTGCGACCAAAAATTCCTTCACCGATGGATCGGCAAGAGAGTAAACTATCGATTTCCCCTTGTAGCGGTTAACGACCAAATTGGCGTCCCTTAGGATCTTGAGGTGATGCGAGATAAGTGATTGGTTCTTACCGAGGCTTGAGACCAACGTTGAGACATCTTTTTCCCCTTCTTCCAGAAGAAAAAGTATGTTTAAGCGCGTGTCGTCAGATAGCGCGAAGCAGATATCTGTACAGCTAGTTTGTTTCTTACTCATATTTATATGAATCAGCTTATATTCATAAACTTTTCCGTCTACTCCATGTGCAGAACGAGGGCACAGCACCTAGATTATAATGCCGTTATTCTCCGGTTTAGCGATCAAGGATCAGCTGAAACGCTAAAGGGGTCCATGTAGGCACAGCTCAAAACGGGAGATCAAAATCCTGGCTACAATAGGTGCGCAGTAGTACCCCACGTAACCGAGCCTTTAGGTTAAGTCCGAATTCGCGATGAAGCGCGCCACGACGTTAAGCTTGGTGGCGCGGTTAAATCGCCAAAGCCAAAGGAATTCAGATAAAAAATCAAGCTGAAATTATTTCCTTCTTTATTACAGCCCTGAAGTTCTTATTGCACGTCGGACAGTGGAATATACCGTTCGTGAGCTTTACCCTCTTTCCTCCCATGGGCTTTCCGATCATAGTCCATGTTTTTGTCGGATGCTTTACTTCCGTTCCGTCATACGGGCATTTTGCCATTTTTCTTCAAGATCACGGTTCCCCTCATGGACATCAACTAAACGCTGAAATTATTGTGAAAATCTCCCACAAAGCTCCGACCGCATGTGAGTTAGATGCCTTTTCATGTCGTTTGCTGAGACTATTCCTAAACCGCTCGTTCTTCATGACGCCATTTAATTGAAAGTATTTTTGCCAACATGCGTAAGCGCAACAAGCACAGCTGAAAGTACCACCGTTACGCCTTTACGGGCAGCTTGCGCCTAAAGCGACCTCAAGAACTTCACGACTATTTCGTTGAACTTCTGAGGCTCTTTCATGTAACAGGCGTGAGGCGCTTTTTCAATTATTTCGACTGAGGCGCCTATTTTTTGCAGAAATTTGGCGTTGCTTGTTGGCGATATGTTATCCTCGCTGCCCCATATCGCGAGGACCTTCAAGCCCGATAATAGATCTAGTCTTTCGGCGTTTTCAGCTAACCCAACCGGACCGACTAGGATTAGTGCTTTGATTCCTTTTCCGCTAACCGATAAGGCGTATTCAAGCAAGGCCCTTGCCCCCATGGAAGCTCCCAGCAAGACTGGCTCCTTGACCCAGCCCAGCGCTTTTATGAAATCGCCTACGAATTTTGAGAGATCGCGCCTCTCTCCCTGAGACTGCCCATAACCGGGAAAATCCACGGATATGACCCGAAAGCCGTTCGATGCCGCTGCAGCAACGGTTCCGACTTCAACCCAAGTTCTTGCGTTAAAGTTCGCTCCATGGAACAGGAGCAACGCCTTATTTCCCTGTCCCTCCTCGATGTAGTGGATCCTATTGCCACCAACTAAAACAAAGCTATCCATTTAGGTTAAATTACATGAAGCTTAAATATGTTGCCAAGACGGCGTCAAAAATACTTTCGCAACAGGTGAACTGTTACGGCTAGAACTCGCCACAATGCCTTGCCATCGCTAACGTCGTTTTTCGGTGAAAACCAAAAAAGCCTAGCCTCGTGCCTGTCCACGTGAAGACCAGCGCCCTTATGACGATTAAGCCAAGGTCCGACTGGGGAGAATCTACAATGGAAGACGTATTGAAGTGCGTTTTCCCAAGAAGGCCCGAAGAACTTTCCCTTGTCGCCGGCATGATACTCAACGAGATAGCGAGACAGGGTGAGATGCCAGTTTCGGACTGGAAAAACTTCCTAAAAAGGCATCCGGGCATTTCACAGGCATCCTATTACTCTGCCATAAGACAACTTTTAGGAGTGGGCCTAATTGGAAAGGAAAAAGGAAAATACTACCTCTCCGACAGGTTTTCAGAAACATTAAGAAGGATGGCAGCAATATGGGACTCCAGAATGGGGAAGCTTCTGACCAGGTCCCAGATGTTCGATGAAGTTCTAGTGGAAGCTACAGGCCCAGAACGTCTGAATACCCGCCCAAGTCCAACAGCCCGTGCCCGGAGAAGCTCACAAGCACGCTGATTGGCTCATTCTTTTGCCTTGCGATCTTGGCAAGCTCCACGATTATGGGTAGGGCGTGACTGGTCTCCGGAGCTGGCACTATACCCTCGAGTCTCGCAAACTCCTTTGCCAGCGCAAACGACGTTTGCTGATCGTAGTCCCTGCTTTCAACTATCCCCTCTTTCATTAGCAAACTTAGAGTTGGGGCCACCGCGTGGTATCTTAGCCCTCCCGCGAACACAGGGGGCGGGACGAAGTCAGCTCCTATGGAGTACATCTTGAGCTGCGGAAGCACCATACCGCTGTCGGCGTAATCATACTTGTAAACCCCCTGGGTCATCTTTGGAACCTCAAGCGAACCAGCGGCTATGTATCTTCTCCTGATGCTGCCCTTTCTAAGCTCTTCCCCAAGAAATGGAAAGGCTAGACCGCTGTAATTGGAGCCGCCTCCTACCACTCCAATAACGGCATCAACGTCGTCGCCCATGAGTTCCAATTGCTTCTTGGCTTCCATTCCAGCTATGGTCTTGTACATTATGTCCGCGTTGGCAACGCTTCCCACGTTGTACTTTCCGTTTGTCTGCTCGGCGTACTCAACGGCCTCGCTTATGGCTATACCAAGCGACCCCGGATGTTGGGGATTCGACTTTAAAACGGCGCGGCCGAACTCCGTGAGATCGCTTGGGCTGGGGTGGACATTCGCACCGTAAAGCTTCATGAGCGTTCTCCTGTAGGGCTTTTGCTCATAGCTCACGCGAACCATGAAGACGTCCGCCTGCAAACCTACCAAAGAAGAAGCCAACGAAACTGCCGATCCCCACTGTCCTGCGCCGGTCTCGGTGGTGATCCTCTCGGCTCCGTCAAGCCTCGAATAGTAAGCTTGGGCTATGGCGCTGTTTATCTTGTGGCTTCCCGTGTGCGTATATGCCTCCGTCTTCAAATAGATCTTAATGGGGGCCTTGAGGTATTCCTCAAACCTCCTTGCCCTGAGTATTGGCGTTGGCCTTCCTACCTGCATGTACATCTGCAGAACCTCATCGGGTATCCCGTAATACCTCTCAGAACCCATCTCGTGCTGTACAACCTGCTTTGGCAAAACCTCAGAAAAAACCTTCATGCGATGGCCATCAGAAGATGGGTCAACCGGAGGAGGAAGGGGTTCCCTGAGATCGGGAACTATATTATACCATTGATTTGGAATCTCGTCCTGTGGCAAGTCATACCGGATTTTTTCATATGTAGCCATAGGATCACTTATAGGCGAAATTTAAGCCTTTCATGAATATTTTAGTACATCACAACGCTTAAAATCGATCCTCACATGCCCATCATGGACGAGACCTTCAAGGTAACCCCATGGGAAGTCACGGGAAAAGTTGATTATGACAAACTCATAGAGCAATTTGGAACCCAAAAAATAACCCCCGATCTCAAGGATCAGATAAAAGATCTAGCTGGCGATTTACATGTCATGCTCAGGAGGGATGTGTTCTTCTCGCACAGGGACCTCGACCTTATCTTACAGGACTACAGGTCAGGAAAGGGGTTCTTTATGTACACGGGCAGGGGACCATCGCAGGCGATGCACATAGGCCACCTTATACCTTTTCTCTTCACAAAGTGGTTGCAAGACAAGTTTGGGGTCAACGTTTACATCGAGATAACCGATGACGAGAAATTCCTCAGAAGCCAGGAATACAACCTAGATCAGACCAGACAGTGGTCCATGGACAACATAACCGACATCATCGCGGTCGGCTTTAACCCAGACAAGACCTTCATCTTCCAGGACACTGAATACATAAGGAACATGTACCCTCTTTCGCTTAAGATCGCAAAGAAGATAACGTTTTCCATGGCAAGGGCTACCTTCGGGCTTGACCTTTCGTCAAACGTAGGTATCACGTTCTATCCGGCCCTGCAAATAGTCCCAACCATGTTTGAAAGGAAAAGGTGCCTCATACCGGCGGGCATCGATCAAGACCCATACTGGAGGTTACAAAGGGATATGGCTGAGGGATTAGGTTACTTCAAGGCAGCGCAAATACACAGCAAGTTCCTGCCATCTCTTACCGGCCCCGAGGGAAAGATGAGCTCATCGGATCCCGAGTCCGCCATATATCTCAGTGATCCGCCAAAAATCGTTGAAAGGAAGATAATGAAGTACGCTTTCTCAGGCGGCCAACCTACAATTGAACTCCAGAGAAAACTCGGAGGAAACCCCGACGTCGATGTGGCTTTTCAGTGGCTCTATTACTACTTCGAACAAGATGACTACAAGATCAGAAAAATAGAGGAGGATTATAGAAGCGGGCGCATGCTGACAGGCGAGCTAAAACAGATCCTAATAGATAAATTGAACGAGTTCCTGGAAGCTCACAGAGGCAAAAGAGATGAGGCTCAGAAGCTAATAAATGACTTCAAGCGCGATGGCACGCTCGCCCAAGAGATGTGGAAAAAAATACACGAGTAATTCCATTTGGCTGTGAATCATTCCCGCACCGACGGAGCTTTGCTCAGCGGTCGGAACCGCGAGGGCTGCGAGCTCCTTGTCGTGGGCAACCCCCATCGGGCAACGGACCTGCGTTCTCGGGTTAGAAAACATCGCGCTTTCATGAGGGAAAGAACCGCTTTCAAGGGAGCTCCTTCGCTCTTAACCCTTCACCGACTTAAAGCCAAAGGCCGGCTATCTTAGCTCATTATCCGAGGATTATTCTAAGGAAAGGCTCTCGCTCTACTTCGATCTTCTTGCGCTTCGGCGCGCTTGTAGCCGTTTCTCCAAGCTCGCGTTCTAGCTCTTCCTTGATTGCCAACAGTATTTCCCTTTTCGCGGCCTTGACGTGAGGGTTATCTTCATCGGACAAAGCTATGGCTGCCACTGGGATCAGTGCCAGAAGCCTAAAGGGGTCGCCCATAAGCCTCATAAGCGCGAGGAGGCGATCGTCATCGCGCCTTTCTCTGCTCACGTCGCCACTCATTGCATACCACGCCATTACGTTGAACTCGCGCTTTTACACTTTTCCGGGGCTCCTCGCTTAAAGGCTATCAGCAAAGATGAAGTTTTCTCGTCAAACTTAGCGCTGACCGCCTCTCTTCCCTCCAAGATCTTTGGAAGGGCGATTTCCCTGTCGTAAACGGTCACGGAGGTCTTTACGGATATGGAGAGCATATCCCCTTCTTGCGATAGCTGGACGTCTCCCTTAGCTATGAAAGGTATCTGTAGCCTAAGGACGTAACCGTTCTCGTCCCTCCTTATCTCAAAAGGCTTTCCCTTGTAAAAGACAGATGATGGGTCTTGGTCATCGTATATCTCTCTCCCCATCTCTCTCAGAGAATCAATACCAACTACCTCATTCTGGAAGTACTTGACCTTACGAACGGGTATTGGATAGAACGAACTTTCAACGGTCTTTGTGTAGTCCTGCTGTATCTGCTTCCACCTGCTGAAGTAATCCCCGACGCCTTCTGGGAAGAAGCGGTTAAGCACAACCATGTCAACGTTAAACCCGAACAGGTTCATAAACGTGAAGTTCCTCTGCGTCTGCATCACGGCCATCTTCTCTGGATTGGTGACAAGCCTTATGGAGGACACCTCGGAATCGCGCATGATGGCGCCGGCACGCTTCAGTTTTTCTATCATACCTTCCGCCTGGGCGTAAACCGACTCATCTGGAATGGGAACCGGTAACATGGACTGCATGGGCTTAAGTAGCTTTGTTGCCGTGCGCTGAAGCTTGATCAGCTCAAAGCCAAACCTTCCCATGACCTCGGGCACAGCCAGGAACCTGAGCGCCTGACCTGTAGGTGCAGAGTCAAGGATCATGACATCCCACTGATTTCCCAGTTCCTCTATCTTCAGCACGCCCAGCAGCTCCTCTATTCCGGGCATTTGGGACAGTTCAGCTGCCAAGTTTTCGTCAAGCTTCGTGGCAAAGAACGCGCTCATGTAATCTCTGATGCTTCCCCAGTTCTTTTCAACCTCAGACCTCGCGTCAAGCTCCATTGCATAGAGATTATCGCTCACGCGGGTCGGCTCGCTTCCCACGGACGCGCCGAGGGCATCTGGGATCGAGTGCCCCGCATCGGTCGATATAACAAGCGTCTTGTGCCCTTTATCGGCGCAAAGTATTCCCGTTGCAAGCGCGCTGGAGGTTTTTCCTGTACCTCCCTTACCCATGAACATTATTATCCTCAAGATGATATGATGTTACGAGTAGGCTATTAGCCTATCCAATCGCCGGCCAAGGGCCGGCTTGAAACCCGCCAAAGCGTAAGGTGCAAAGAGGTCGTCAAGGCCCTCCATGGGCTTGTAAAGCAACACTTGGCTTCCCTTCACTACCAGCTCCGCAGGTCTTGGTCTAAGGTTGTAGTTCGATGACATGGAATATCCGTAGGCACCCACCTCCTCGATCGCTATGACGTCCCCTTCTCTGAGCTTGGAAAGCTTCACATCTCTGCCAAATACGTCAGTGTTCTCGCATATGGGCCCGACAACGTCGTAAAGATCCATTTCCTCCGTTGAGCCGCCGAGCTTTCTCATGGGGTGAAAAGCGCCATAAAGCATTGGCCTTATCAGGGCATTCATCCCCGCATCGACCTGTGCGAAGCGCCTCTCCCCGGCTTGCTTTACTTGATTCACCTTAGTAAGGAGAACCGAGCTCCTTTTGACTAGGTAGCGTCCAGGCTCAACTCTGAGTTCCCGGATGACATCTCCAAACGCCTCAGAAAATGACCGAGCCACTCCGCGGAAGTGGTCAATATCAGAGAAATCGAAGCCCCCTCCTATGTCGATGAACTCAAGACCCAAGGACTCGTCACGAACGACCTTCCGCAGGTAATCAATTAGCTTGAGATATGGCTCCGGTTCCCTTATGCCGGAGCCTATATGCGAGTGCAACCCCACGAGTCTCGTTTTCTCGAGCGCTAAATTCAAGGCATGCCTCAAATCGTCGGGGTATATACCGAACTTCGATCCCCTCTCCCCTGTCATAACGCGCTCGGAGTGCCCCGCCCTTATACCTGGGTTCAACCTGAGCGCTACCCTATAGCTTGAAATTGCGCTCAGTTGCGCGAGCATTTCGGAAGAATCCACTACTATGACGTTGACCCCGGTTTCCGTCGCATAGCGAAGCTCCTCTGGTCCCGCGTTAGCGGGTGTGAAAGAGATCCTTGATGGATCTATACCAGAGCGCATGGCGAAGCCTATTTCAAAAGGTGATGAGGCATCTATCCACGCTCCCAGCGAACCAAGGCATGCCAATATCGCAGGATTGTAGTTAGCTTTTTCGGCGTACAAAACCCTCGTGGGCAAGAACTCATTGAACGCCCGATAGATGTCCGCATAGTTTTTTTCCACGACCGAGAGGTCAGTGACGTATATGGGTGTCCCATACTTAGACGCCACCTCAAGCAGCTGCTCGTCGCTAAGTCCGTACAACGGAGTCCACCACGTGCCCTTCGCTTCAACGCGCGCGCGAACTTCTCCTCAACCGACGGAGGGTTGAACCCATCTTTTATCTGATTTATTTCATCAGGCGTAAGCGTTATGTAGTCGATGCCTTCCTGCCCGGGCCTATTTGTAATTACCAACGGCCTCAGCTGACTGTAAACCTTTCCGTTGAGCTCTATAGCAGCAAGCTTTGAAGCCCTGAGTATATTTGAATCGGGTTCAGGAGCGAACACATCCTCCTCGGTGATCTTAACGTCGGCCAGATAGAGCACATCTCCTGAAGCAAATACCACGTCTATCACGGAATTAATTGAGGGAATCCTTTTTCCCTTATCAGCGAAGTACGTTATGAGGCCCTTGCTTTTCAGCAAGGGAAGCACCTGGAGTCTTATGTACCGCTCGATAATCCTTGAAAGCTCTCCCTTATCACCTGCAATTCCGGATAACGACGTCTCCATGCATTGAGGATTGCCTTCGCACGCCTCGTAAGAGTCATGAAGCTTTCTCAACGCGTCCCTGATGTCAGTAAAGCTCGATTCCTTTACTATCTCCTCGACCCATTCGCGGGTAAATCCAGCGCGACCGTCTACGTAGGACATTATTATGTCCTCAAGGTCATCAGCTCTGGGGTATCCTAACTGCCTAAATAGGGAGGCATTGTAAAACCTATCCTTCAAGGCCTTGTCCTTGATGTTCGCCCAGCGATCAGGAACGAAAGTGGTTATTAAGAAGAGCCCCCTGGGTTGAGCGTTGTAAAGGACCTTTAACTCCCTCTCATAAGAGGCCTCTGTCTCGTCGACTATTAAGAGGAAACGAAGCCCGACCTCGTCACTTATTGTAGGAATAATTGAAATGAAATCAGAAAAAGACCCGATTCTGAGGTTTCTGGCCAATGCCCGAACCAGAAAGGGATTGTCCTTCGTGAGGTAGCGCCGGCCATTCCTCAGGGATAGCAGGTAGCGTTTAAATGAAAGGTAAAACAACCTATCCTTGGTCTCGTATCTCAGCTTCCTGCGCACGTCGTCTCCCTCTTGCTTCACCGCATAATCGTAAACCCTATAGGAGATGTAGTCCGCGAAATCTCTAAATCCCAGCTCACGCGCGGTAATGCCCATAGCGCCCGTTATGCCGCTTTCCAGGTTTGGGTAAATAGACGCGTCAACGTAGATCGGGAAGAAATCGGCAAGCTCCCTTTCAACGTTCATGCATATATGGGTTTTTCCCGCACCAGGAGGCCCAACTATAACGGCAGCCCCGAACTCTCCTGTCCTGCGCACCCTAGCAGCCATTCCCAAAAGGTCGTTCCGGGTTCTCTTCCACGCCTCACCTCCGAGTTTGTCCGCGTGGCTTTCGCTCGCTATGGGCGTAGAAGGAAAGGGGTTCGAAGACATCTTAACCTCAAGCATATCCCAAGATCACCCCCCAGACGTTTCCATCGATTATGAGCCCTTCCTCGCCTCCAGGAGAAAGCTTGTACTTGTGATATATTTTCTGAAAACTCGAGTAAAAATCCGATGCCTCCATGTTCATCGCGTTTCTAATGTCTCTAAGCGTGGCAATACCGGCCACGTCCCTTACCTTTCTGTAGAATTTGTCAAAACTGGCCTCAAAGCTCCCATCATATATACCCAGCGCGCTCTCAATCCTTTCCTGCCCCTCAAGTAGTCTTTGAATGGCCGAACCGATGTCAGGAAATGGAGGAGAATAGGACACGGATTTACCTGAACGCTTTTCCAAAAGTTCTCCCGATGATAAAAGACGCGAAATCGCTTCTTCTACTTCTTCTTTTTTGTATCCCCTTTTTTCCATATCTCTGAGGAGCTTTGCCTTGCTAACCGAGGCCTCTGCAATAACGTAGCCTTTCAGCTCCTCCGGCTTCATGAATCACTTTGTGCGACCGCCTATAAATAGCTTATTATCAAAATGTTTTAGGAACTCGGTTACTTGAAACTCGACAGGATTCTCGTCTTCGTTACCGGAGATCCCGTCCGTTGGGTATATGACAAAAGGCCACACGAGTAAAGACATGGGTATTTCTAGGTGCTTTCTGAAAGCCGATGGTGCCTTGGCAGCGCTCGATCCTAGCCCAAGCGCGTTGACAAGTAGTACCCAAGGAGGGGTGCGCTGCGGGAACAAAAGCCCTGTCCATGATGAAGAAGTGGCTTGCCGCATGGATCTTGGGTCAGCCCAACACCGCTGCGGGTGAGGCTGGTTTACGCGATCCAAGCGGTATTAGGAGCGTTTAAGCACTTCTGAAATGTTTTTATCCTGACGTGAAAACTGATTCATGAAGGTAGTCCTAGCGTTTGAGGTGCATCAGCCCAGAAGGATTAAAAGGGACTTTTTCTGGTCCGATCTCATGGGAACGCACCCTAAAACCCCATTGTTAGACTTTTACTTCGATAGGGAATCCGACAGGGAGATCTTCTTGAGGGCGTCAAAAAAAGCATATACTCCAACGAACGACATCCTTCTGGACCTCATAGACCGCCAGAAAAGTGATCCCAGAGGGTTAAGGGTCGCGTTCGGAATATCCGGGCTTTTTCTGGAGCAGTGTGAGGAATATGACCCTGACCTTCTCGAAAGCTTCAGGCAACTGGTGAAAACTGGTCGCGTCGAAATAATGGAGGAAACCTACTATCACTCGCTTGCCTCACTTTACGATGACATGGATGAATTTGATGAACAGATCCAGCAACACCGCAAAAAGGTGAAGGAATTGCTGAATTTTGAGCCCAGGTTTTTTGAGAACACCGAGCTGATATACAATGATCAGATAGCGAATCACGTTTCATCGCTGGGGTATTCTGGTATATTCGCCGAGGGAGCAGAGAGGATACTGGGCTGGCGCTCTCCAAACTACGTCTACTTACCGAAGGGAAATCCCAATATAAAAGTCCTCTTCAGGAATTACAGGCTCAGCGATGACGTGGCTTTCAGATTCTCAGCCAGGTGGTGGACCGAGTGGCCACTTACGGCCGATAAGTACGCTGACTGGCTCTCCAGGACTTCTGGCCAGTATGTTGGGCTTTTCATGGACTATGAAACTTTTGGCGAGCACCAGTGGCCCGAAACCGGAATACACGACTTCCTTAGGTCGCTGCCGTATGAGGTGCTTAAGCACGAGAACCTGAGGTTTGCCACTCCGTCCGAAGTCGTAAAGGAGGAAGACCCTGTGGACGAGATAACCGTTCCCCCCAACTCGACCACTTCATGGGCTGACATAGAAAGAGACACCAGCTGCTGGCTTGGGAACGCCATGCAGTGGGCCTATTTCAGAAGCCTTCAGAAGATTGGGCGCGAGCTGAAAGGCTACAATGGCCCGGAAGGAGAGGTCTGGAGGTACTTTCAAGAAAGCGATATACCTTATTACATGTACACCTACGGAGGGGGGCCAGGCGAAGTCCATAACTACTTCAGTCCCTATCCTTCCCCTTATGACGCTGCCGTGACAGGGCTTTCGGCGCTGTGGGACCTTGAGCAGAAGATAAGGCAAACGCTAAGGGTGGCAGATCATCCCTTTGTTTTCACCCTAGGCGGAAACCCGGTTGGCCAAATGGCTTACACTCTTGAGGGAATGATCAGCGTATTGGACAAAGTACCTGAGCAATCTCTTAGAGAGCACATGAAGAACGGCGACTTGTCAAGATGGATGAGGGATGAGCTGGGCCTATCGGAGGCGGCTGCCAAGCTGGAAAGCATAGACCCTAAATCGCTTTATCCAAGGGAGGAGCTGAGGTCGGCGCTTAAGGCCATTTTGAAGCCTTAGCTCGGCTCGTCCTTCTCTTTCAGTGGGCAGCTCTCGGGGCCGGTGCAGAACTGCCTCTTCGCATCCGGTATGAACTTGTTGTAAAGCCTGCAAAAACCAGCATCGTAGTATTGGCACCGGGAAGGAGGATCATCGGAAACGCCCATCTCCAAGTACGCCATCAAGCCCTTTACCTTTCCCTCATCACCTGCCTTCCGCGGCAAGCGCCGTCTTGACTCGGCTTTCCTGTATATTTCGCACTTTTCGTAGTCTCCCTTGCATCTGTAAGGCATTACCACCGCTTTTGCCATGGAAGCGCTTTTCACGGCAGTGCACATTCCATTCTTGTAATACGGACACGCCACTTGGTTGAGCCTCAGGCTATGCCAGGACTGGCCCTGGCTGGTTTCTTTATCTTGCTTCCCTCTCCTCCCACCTTAAATAGAGCCTCGTACTTTTCGCCTCTTAGCGCGTAGACCTGCCCATTTACAAGCTTCGCCCAGCTCCATTCCTCTAATGCTAGTCCTCTTATCAACGTCTGCGTTATCCAAGGTTGCGCCCGCGCGTTCACCAAGTATATGGAACTTCCAGACAAAAGCTGCTCGTACATCTGCCTCCTTTTTTGATCCCTTTGAAGAGTCCTTATCACAAAGGGGTTAAAGTAAGGATCTCCAGAGGACGAAAGCACCCCGGCCTCAAGGAGGTCTACGGCATCCTTTGCCGATAAAGGCCTGATCAACCATTGGTCATCCATGTCCCTCTTAAGGATTATGAACGTGTTGAGCTTGCACTTCTTCGTGAACTTGTCCTTTCCCATAAACTCCCTTGGGTCAGCGAGAAAGCCGTCCATGACAACTACGGTCTTGACCAGGCTGCTCTCGCCGTCCCGTTTCCTAGAGCGCGATAAAATCCTACGCAAGGTTAGAGACAGCGAAGGCATCCCCTTGAAGTAGTGCTTTTTTTCCGGAGAGAACGCAACTTTGTTTTTCACGTCAGCAAAAAGCCATCCGTCTGAGTGGAACTTCGTGGTACCGTCTTCCGTCCAACCCGCAAGCCCATAAACATGCGTGCTTTTGCCAAGTCCCTTAGACGCCATTATGCATACTCCCCTCCCCAGTACTTCAGCACACGACCCGTTCACGGACACGTACTTTCCCGATCTTTCGCTGAGCTCGCTTGTTATCAGCCTAACGCCCACGCTCTTGAGCTCGTCGTAACTCTTTGGGTTTATCACAACGTACTTCATGAGATCTGGGCTAAAGTATCCGGTACCATCAGAGGGCAATCCTTCTGGGCAGCTTTCCCCAGGCACGCGCAAGCTGTAAATTTGCCCATCAGGCTTTCCTTTTGACCCCTCCCAGTTTGCGGACCATATGGATATCATGCCTTCATCGTCACTTAGAAGCTCAATTCTCCACTTGAAAACTCTGGCCAGCCTCTTCTTAACGGGAGCCTTCGTGATAGGATTTATTCCCTTATCGAATGACTCAGTTATCGATCCAAACTGTTTTTTGAAAGCTTCTGCGCCCATCACATGGAACTTTAAAGGGGAGGGAGTCGTGGACTCCCAATCGTATGTAAACGTGGCCAAACTACACTAGCCACCTTTCGGCATTTATATTTATCTCTACGGCCATAAAATAAGTAACCGAAGAGGGCTGATTCGGCAGTTTTATAAAATCCCGACTGGATTATAGGAGATGTTTAGGAAAGTCCTCATTCCCATCGACGGGTCTGAGTACTCGCTTAAGGCCCTTGAGATAGCGGCAAAGATCACGGACCCTCGTAAGGGAGTTGCAGTCGTGGTGACGGTTATCGAACCCGGTGTCATGCAACTTCCTCAGACTTATCTAGAAAGGCTGAGCATGTACGACTCATCTCTGCCCACGGGAATTATTCCTAAGGGATCGCACGATGAAGGGATCGAAAGGGCGGAACTCATAGTCACAAAGGCGCATGAGATACTTACGTCGGCCGGCATCAAAACAGAGATGAAGATACTCAGAGGAAAGCCCGTGAAGTCTATTATCGACTCGGCTAAGGAAGAGAAGGCAGACCTCATAATCATCGGAAGCCATGGCCTTGGAGGACTTAGCAAGCTCCTTCTTGGTAGCGTGTCGTCCAAAGTGGTTGAGGAAGCACCGTGCTCTGTTTTAGTGGTCAGGCGACGGTAGTTCAGAGCCATCATGGATCGCTTTTTACGAGGTCCTCGATCCATGCGCGTCTCATTGCACGCGGTTTTCGGCCCTATCGAAACATAGCTGTGGCTAATTTGAGGACGTTCGCCCGCGTTTTACGAACACGATTCCTTAGGTAGCTTCCTGCTAGGTTCTTTTTGCGAGGTTAACGGCTTTATCCCGCTCCTTGGAGCGGATGAGACTTTCGCAGTTCTCCCAAAGAGGTTAAATGCCAGCGCCTGGATCACCTCATGCGGGTGCTCTTAGTTGCTACGCGGTTCGGGGGAGTAAGCGGTACTGGGCAACACGTAGCTGGCCTTTATAAGTACCTTACAAGAAGTGGGTTCACGGTTGACGTTGCCACCGCAGATAACTCGCCACATCTAAACGTGCCCGGTCTAAAGACCCCCACATTTGCGCTTCTTTCTGCGCTGGCGCACGCTGGAAGGCACTACGATGTGATTCACGCGCACAACGTGCCGCAAGCCCTCATTTTCAAGACAACGCGCGGCAGGAAGGTGTTAACTCTACACGGGTTTTTTGCAGAGCAAGAGGCCATGCTGAGGGGATCGCTTGTTGGCGCCGCCGCAGCCGCCCTCGAAAAAAAGGCCTTATCGTGGGCTGACTCGGTGACCGCCGTTTCTACGGTAGTAGCTGACAGCGCAAAGCGCTATAGGCCAGATATTCAATACATACCGAACGCGGTTGATACCGAGCAACTTCCCAAACCACTTAGCCCCGACCAACGCATGGGCGTAATCTATGCGGGAAGGTTATCGCGCGAAAAGGGAGTAGACCTTATCCCCGAGCTCGCAAAGAAGATCACTGACGTGCAATTTTCGATCATCGGTGACGGCCCTCTTTTCTCGAAGTTGGCCAACGAAAGCCCTTCGAACGTGAGACTTTACGGGGCGCTCGATCATTCAGCCACATTGAAGTTGATGAATAGGTCGAGGGTTTTCCTGCTTCCATCCAGGAGCGAGGGATTAAGCACATCGCTTATTGAGGCCATGATGCTTGGATTGACGTGTGTGGCGACCAATGTAGGAGGGAATGTGGAACTTCTATCCGAGGGGAGGGGTTATCTTGCCGACTACGGCGTTACATCGCTTGAGGCAGCGTTAAGAGAAGCCCTACTAGAGGGACATGATACATCACCTTCCATGAAGTATGCCCGCGAAAATTACAGCTGGAACGCGGTCGTTAAGAGGTACGTGACCCTTTACGAGATGCTGTACAGCCAAAAGCGATCACAATCGCGGAAGATCGAGAGCGGGTCGATTCGGCACACTTATAGGCTTCTCGGCCGCATTCATAGTTCCGTTTACTGAAGAAACACGGTGATATGAATGAGGGTAATAATGATAGGGGGATCGGGTTTCATAGGACAGCACACGGCAAAGTTCATAAGCAATAACGACCTATGCGTTTACGATCTGGTTCCGCCTTCCTTTCAGGCGGATTACGTTCAAGGGGATATTCTTGACGAAAAGCGCCTTGAAAAGTCCGTAGATGGCTCTGATGCCGTGATCTTCTTGGCATCACTCATAAGCGTCCCGCGTTCGTTTGACGCATTAGCCGAGTACATGAACGTGAACGCCTGCGGTGCGGCTTCTCTCATCGAGGCCATAAAAAACGCCAACAAGAGGCCAAAGAAAGTGGTTCTGTCCTCATCCGCGGCCGTTTACGGAGAGGGAGCGTACGCGTGCGATATTCACGGAAAGGTATACCCGCTTCCAAGAACTCAGGATCAACTGGACAGAGGGTCGTGGGAACCACGGTGCCCCTACTGCGGCAGAGAAGTAAAACCGTTGCCCCAAGCCGAGGAAGATGAACTAAGGCCGCTGTCACCCTATGCGTTGACAAAACAAGTGCAAGAATGGCTTATAACCGCGATGGCTCCACGCCTGGGTTACAAAGCTATCGTGCTAAGGTACTTCAATGTTTACGGTCCCGGGCAAAGGCCCGATTCTCCCTACTCCGGCGTGATTACGAAATTCATAACCCAAGCCATCCGCGAAAAGCATCTGCAGGTCTTTGAGGATGGATTGCAAACTAGGGATTACATCTACGTGGATGACGTGGGAGAGATCAACGCTCGTGCCCTTGAACTCGAGGAAAGCGCAACGATTAACGTTGGAACTGGGATCAGGACGACGGTACTCCAGCTCGCAAGACTCATAGCCGACAGACACGGCGTCGACGTTGTTGTGGGCGGGTACAGACAAGGAGACATAAGGCACTCTGCAGCGAGAATTGATCTCATGAGGACAATGCTTGGCTGGCAGCCTCGCATGACCATCGAGGAGGGGGTCGCTGCCACCGAGAACTGGATGAGGGAAAGCGGTCAGCTAAAAAACGAAAGCAGTCCATAGTAAACCGAACTAACAACGCGATAAAGGTCTTCGAACCAGCTCACATTATTTCCAAACCCGTATACCAGAAGAGCTATAGACGATCCCAAGAGGGCACCAGCTACGACGTCACTTGGATAGTGAAGCCCCACGTAAACCCTTGAATAGCTGACTAAAATAGCTTCACCTAAGAGGGGAACTGAATACCTGCGCTTAAAGAAGAGCAGGGCTATCGTTGCTCCTCCAAACACGATTAAAGAGTGTCCAGATGGAAATGAGGAGTCAGATGGCCTTGCCATAAGGACCCTAGCGGTTGAAATAACAAGAAAGGGCCTGGGCCTAAAGTAAACAGCTTTAAGCGTCAGGCCCACCGCAATTATGATCAAGAAAGCGATGGCCATCATGAGCGCTCCGCGCTTGTACTTGTCCCCTCCTAACACCCATGCGAAGAAAACCACGGGGATCCAGAAATAAGATCTACCGTAGCGCGATGCATAGATAAAAAACGCGTTAAGCGCGGGCACGTTCCAGCGCTCGTTTACGAGGATAAAAGCCTTTACGTCAAGGGGCTGCAGGACACCACTTGCCACCAGCGCAAAGATCGCCGTGAATGCGACAAGAAAAAAGTATCCCCAGGCCCTCGCGGAGCTGCGCTGCAACTTAACCACTGCTTACTGCTTCGCTTTATGACTTGGGCCCTTCCAACCCAAGGGAACGCCTAGAACCACGATCAAAGTCAAAAAGACTATCGAAGGAACAAGAGGCAAGCTTCCTATCCTCCACGCGTATCTGAGCAGGATAACAAGCAGCACCAGGATCGCTGAAAGCGCGATCTCAGCCCACTGAGAGTAGCTTAAGCTCAAAGGTTTGCTCAACCTACGCTACTACCGACCGTGTTTTTAAGTTTAGTTGCACGAAGTCAGCCACTCCTCGCCAAAGCTTCGGAGCTTGTTGCTGGTCTCCTGCCCCACCCGTAAGTGGGGTTTCATCGAACCGCAACGATTGGCCGACAGCAGCCTGAAGTACTCGGATTTACCGAGTACCTCGATGTTCCTTGAGGCGTTCAAGTCCGCATTGAGCTCGAAGCCACAGTTCCTGCATTTAAATGCTGAGCCATGCCTGTTGTTCTTGTCTATGTACCCACACATAGAGCATTTCTGCGATGTATGCTTCGGATCTATGTATATCACAATCTTACGTGCATCCTCTGCCTTGTATTCTATGAGCTTCTGCAGTTTCCTGCTAGCTGTAGAGGTTTATTATTACTGCCCTATTGTTGACAAGGCACCTCAACTTCTTATCGCTCAGTATAAAAGGGAACCAGAACCTCATCCTATATGCCTCATCAATTGTGACGTCAAGCATGTTTCCTTCAACATTATAAACCTCAACGTCATGTGGCTGATTCGACATGAGCAGCCTAAGGGTCAACTTCCCATCGCCGTTCACGTCTCTTTCAACTAGTTGCACTGGATCCATGTTCGAGAGATTACAGTGCACAAAGTTAAAAGCCTAGCCCAGGGATAGATTTATGTACGTCAGAAGACCTTCTGCTTCCGGCTTTTATCCAATGAGCGGGCCGGAGCTTAGGCGTGCCATCAACGCAGCAGCTACGTCGAAATTTGGTCCGGGTTTTCCCTTGACGCCCGTTAAGGGGAAGGACGAAATCAAGATATTGGGGTTCGTAGTGCCTCACGCGGGCTATTCATACTCAGGTCCCATAGCAGCGCATGCTTACGCCGAGCTGTCGTCTCAGGGGGCACCCGATTCCGTGATAATAATGGGCCCCAATCACATGGGCTATCCTGGGACGTACATCATGAAAGAGGGAAAGTGGGAGACGCCATTTGGGATAATAGATGTTGATGCCGCCCTCAGCAATTCCATAATCGACAGGATGTCAACCCCAGTTGACACGAATCCCTTAGCTCAAGATGGAGAGCACTCCATAGAGGTTCAGATACCGTTTTTGCAAAGCGTCCTTGGCGATAAGTTCAAGCTGGTGCCCATATCCATGGGTACCTACACGCCTCAAGTGGTGAAGGAACTCGGAGAGGCCATAGCCGGAAGCGTAAAGATGAGCGGCAAGGACGTAATACTCTTCGCAACCACAGATTTTACGCACTATGGCCTTAACTACGGATATACTCCTGTTGGTCTAAACGCAAAGACCGCTAAGAAGTGGGTTTATGAAGTTGACAACAAGCTGATAGAACTCATCGTCTCCATGAAGGCGGATGAGCTCCTCGAAACCGTCGCCAGCAATGGGTACACCATGTGTGGTTCTGGTCCCGTGGCAGCTTTGCTGATAGCACTTAGGAGGCTAGGGGTCAAGGAGGGAAGGCTCCTGAAGTACGCCACAAGTTATGATATAGCTGGAGGCGAAGAAAAGGTAGATGCCATGGTCGGCTACGCGGCGATAGATTTTCCAAAATCATGAGAATGATCTATCTTGACGAGCTCGCCCTCCAGGAATAGGGCCAAGGGATACAGAGCGGAAAGAGAACTAGTCTATTATCTGAGGCAAAGAGGATGGACGGCGTGGCGCATACCGACTTCTGCTAGCTCCTCTGAGACGCTTCCCGACGTGGTCGCTGTAAAGGATTCTGATCTAGTGGCATTCGAAGTCAAGTACAGGACAAGAGAGGATGGGAAAGCGGTTGCTCGCGTCAGCAAGGAGCAAATAGATAAGCTCTCGCGCTTTCTGGACGCTTTCACGCTATACAACAGACACGCGATCGTCGCGCTCAGGGTCAGGGGAAAATGGGTCTTTAAACCCGCCTCAGGCGATGGTATAAAGGTTTCAGATGATGACAGGGATGGCTGGTCACCTTAAGCCGATCACATGTATCCGGGCTGCGCTTCAGGTTCCACTGGCCCGAATTCCTCCATGAGCTTAGTTATGACGAGAAGGCCTGCATTGCGCACAAGGGTATAGCTTTCAAAGAAGTTCTGAAGAAAGCAGTCCGGCCCGGCGTAAAGTATCTTTTCGAGCTGCACGTTAGTGGGAACGTCTGAGCCTTGAGGTAAGAAGGCGAAGTCAACGTTCATGGACAATAACATGTACTTAATCTGATTGAGAGACCTTTCCCTTTCTTGCGAGCTCATGGTGCGCATCTTATCCTGATGAGAGTGATGAAGTGCAACGTTCATAGCTATAACGTAAAAGTTGCTCTCTGCCTTGGGCCTCACCACGTTGATGAAGGGCCCGCTGGCACCGTGGTACGTGGTAACGTTGTAGTGTTCTGTAGCGCCCTGTGTGCGCACCACCGCTATGCCGAGCTCCCTTAAGAAATCACTTACCTGGTTATCCAACTGTTCCATGTGGCACAAGTCCGGTCGCATAAACGCGTTTCCCCAATAGAGGCCGAAGGTTATCGCTCATAGAGCTTTCGCGACCTTCCTTCTAACCAAGGGTTTTATTCAATTCTCTCGGGGATCTCTTCATCTTTGCCGTTGAAGACCTCGCCCGTTAGGGCAGGATATAGAGGGAGGGGCGCATGCCACCGCAAAGATGGGCATGCTTCCCAAGGGCGCCCCCGTAACACAAGCGCGCGATCGCGACCTCAACGCCGCAAGTAGCCCATGCCTTAACGAGGGATGCTGTCAGAGGCATAGGAGGCACGCAAGCAAAAAAAGACCAAGGCGCGCAGCGCTGCCCGAAGCCCCGCCCGCAAGGATGAGATATTACTTAGTGTAACGGGCAAATTCAAGAAATGGGCCGCACTTCAAACTAATCACCGTTGACGACCCCATGATGCTTATTAGCTGACGACATTCCTTGATCATGGTGCTTGATCCCAGAAAGGAGGTACGCAATGAAACCGTTGACATGCTGACTTACAGGATTCTAGCATCGCATGAAAGAGATCCAGAGCTGTCGCAGCTCATGCAAAGGCTCGCCGACGTTGAGTCAAGGCATGTGGCATTCTGGGCCAGCTTTACAAGGCAGATGGGATTAGAGGTCAAGCCCAGCAGGTTTAGGACAAAGCTACTCGCGAAGGGGTACTCCATTTTCAGAAGGTTTTTCGGCCTCTCGCTAACCGTTAAGCTATTGGAGCTACATGAGCAAACGGCCATAAGGGAGTACTCAAGGCTCCTTGAGGAAAACCCAGGACTATCCCCCGAACAAAAAACTGGCCTTGAAAAGATCATAAATGATGAAAAAGATCACGAACTTGAGCTCATAAACGAGGAATTGCGGGTAAACCCAGAAGGAGTAAGGGATGCCGTATATGGTATGAGCGATGCCCTTGTGGAGGTTCTGGCCGCTGTCTCCGGGCTGGCTGGAGTGCTGATAAGGCCGCTCCTGATAACGATAGGAGGCCTGATAGTTGGCGCATCGGGCACGCTCTCCATGGGTGCAGGTGCCTACGTTTCAACACAATCCGAAAAAGAGCTATCCGCCAACTCCCACGAAGACAAGCGCGCTCACGCGTCAGCGCTTAAGAGCGCTTTGATCACCTCAGCCTCCTACTTCGTTGGGGTGTTCCCTCCTGTCCTTCCATACATCTTCAACGCATCAGGTATTCTTGGATTATTATTATCTTACGCCGCGTCGGCAATATCGCTGTTCGTGGTGGGATCGCTGGTAGGCATACTGAGTGGCGTTAACCCGATTCACAGGGGCACCGAAATGGTGGCCATAGGGATCGGCGCAGCCCTCGCGACTCATGGAATAGGGCTCCTAGCCAACTACTACCTACATGTAAACGTCTAGGCGCCGCTACTAGCCGGTGAAGCGTTCCCTCTGCCGGCGAGAATTGCCTTCGCTTGGCCCACGCTTGTCATAACCTCGGCGTGTATCTTCTTCAGCACCTCTTGGTAATCATAAGATCCGCTTTCAACCCCGTCCATGAGTTGCACCAGGCGCCTGGTTGATTCGTCACTTACCAAATCGGGAAACGCAGTCCTTAGGCTGTCATCAAGCTTTATTCCCCTTTCGGTCGGTATTAGATAGTTCAGCTTACCACTGCTGATCACGTAGCCATGCCTCTTCAACCTCTCCACAGTAGCCGCGTAAGTAGACGGCCGCCCTATTCCCTTCTTCTTCATCAAGGCCACCAATGACCCTTCTGATAATATTCCCTTTCCCGGTTCGGTACCCCTCCTGCATCCGGTCACACTACAACTCTCCTTATCACCGGCCGCAAAGCGAGCATGAACTTTTGGGTTTGCCAACTTTGTCCATCCCTCTTGCGCTATTTCCACCGTTATCTCCCCCTCTGAAGTGACAGGTCCTCTGTTCCAGTTAGGCATAATCTCGACCGCGAACTTTTGCTTCTTGACTTTTGCTGGGGCCATTTGACTTTGTATGAACCTTTTGAATACGAGAGAGTAAAGCGCATAATGAGACCAGCGCAACTCGAAGGGAAGTTTAATTAGTCCCTCTTCTATGGCGTTCTTGAGCTCTTCCTCGCCCATGGGTCTCGTTGGCCTAATTGCCTCATGTGCGCCCTCCGGGCCCCATCCCCGCGGCTGGTAAAGCGACGCCAGCTCTGCCGGCCACTTCCCCTCTATGAACGTCTTCGCCAGAAGCATGCCAGTTGCTGAGACATGAGTGCTACTTGTCCTATGGTAAGTTATTAGCCCAGCCTCAAAGAGCTCCTGAGCAGTTCTCATGGTCTCCGCGACGCTCATCTTCAACGAGAACGCCGCAGCCTGCAGAAGCTCATCGGTAGTAAACGGAGGCGCGGGGTTTTCCTCCTGATCAAACTCGCTCACGGAGATAACGGTAGCCGGTGCCCCCTGAAACGCTGCCCTGCATAACTTCCTGTTAAGTTCCTTTGGAAGCTCCAGGGAAAGCCTCACTTTAGCTGGCTGAAGCTCAACGGAGACATAAACGTGCATGTACTTATCTCTTTGAACGTAGCGCTCTACTATCCAGTTAAGCGCTGGTGCCTGGACCCTACCCGTTGCCACGGGAAGCGGCCTGCCCTCCAGCTCCGCCAGCGCCTTGGCGACGTAGAACGCAACCCAGCGGTCATCTATCCTCCTAACGACCTGGGCTTCGGTAAGTCTCTCATCAACCTGCCTAGGGTTTGCAAGCGCTTCGAGGACCGCGGCCTTGGTTATCTCGTGAAAGGCCGCCCTAACTATGTTCTTGTTGTAGGGCGAGAGGACCATCATGACGTCCCACGCTATCTTCTCTCCCTCAACATCGGGGTCGGTGCAAACGTACACCGTTTCAACCTCGGAGGCCATCCTCCTGAGTGCGCGAATGGTGCTGGCCGAGTCCTTCACGTAAGTAGAACCGCAGGCCGGGCAGGTGGTACCTTGCGTAAACGTGAAGCCGCAGACCACGCACTTCTTAATGGTGGTAAATGACGGAAAGTACTGCCCGTTTATCTCCTTTACTCCGAACTCGCCCTCTCCAGGAGTGGGTAGGTCAAGAAGATGCCCGCCAGTAGCCACTACGGTAAGGGGCCTGCGTCCAACGTTAACCTCATAAGCAACCACACCTCCAGCGCTCTTCTTCGTTGACCTTCCAAAGAAGGACGATATGGTCCTGGCCTTATTTGGTGACTCCACTATCATGAGCGCGGGACTAAGCGGCTTAATTCCTAGTCCGCCGTTTCTTTCCAATGTCATGCGCCTTAGCAACTGTTCCCAGTCAACGTCATTTACCTCGCGCCATTCCATGTCCTGTATGTAGAGCTTGGCCTGCCTTTCCAGGGCATCCATAGCTGCTTCCTCGTCCACTATGACCTCTGAAAGACCAGTGGTAAAACCCTCCCTACCTATCCTCGAGGTTCTTCCTGAAGCCTGGAGGTAAGTCATGAGATCTGGGACCACGAGGTAAAGGGATCCCGCCTTTTCTCTGATTATCAACCTAGGGCTCTTCTTCAATGCGTCTACCGCGCCTTCCGCTCTCAGAAGGGAGGAAAGCTTGCCTCTCGCTTGGCTCAGCTTATCCACGAGTTTCTCCATGTAAGACTGCTCTCCATCCTTACCTTTCGGAATTCCCTTCCCAGTCTTGACGTGGTTTTCCAGTGCCTTGAACTCCTCTTGGCTCAGCGGCCTTATCATCCTCCTTATCTCTGAGGCAAGCTTCCTGGCCTCAGGATCATTCAGGACTGTCCCTAACTCCCAGAGCAGCTGATAGATCCTCAGCGGATTGGTCTCGTCGTCGCTTATCTTGAACATGAACTTCGGAACGCCCACGAAGAGCGCGTACCTCACAGTAGCCGGCAGGTCAAGCCCTCTAACGAGGGGGCCGTAATAGCTTGCCATCCCTATAAGCGCCAAAACCTTACCCTTTTCAAATTCCTGAATCAGCTTCACCGACCTCTTTCCCTCCGCAAATCCAACGGGCAGGCCCTTTTCTTTCATCTTTTGATAGAGCTCCTTGGCAAACTTAGATCCCAAGTCATGGGAAACAAAAACGAGACCTCCTGCTCCAAGCCTTTGGACCTCCTCGATCGCTTTTTCCACGAGGTCGCCCTTCAGCTTCACGTCAACTACGTTTCTCGTACCGCCCATTCCTCCCTCTATGTTCATGCCCAAAAGCGCGTCCAGTAGAGCTGCGCCCTTACCTCTGGTCTTTGCGGTGGCGCTAGTTAGCACCAGCTGCGCCGGGTGCCGAGGCACCTTGGTTTTGAGCTCTTCTACCTCTAAAAGCGCCTTTTTGGCAGATTCCGGATCTCTTCTCGCAAGCCTTACGGCATTCAACCGCCCGAACGCTATCTTTGCGGCCAGTTCAAGCTCATCGCTACCATATCCCAACAAACGAAGAAGCCTTTCCACGTTCTTCGAAGATCTCAGCACGGCATCCACATCATCTACGAAGGCAACGTCAAACCTCGTGCGCATGAGCTCTTCAAAGTGTACCCTTAGACCGTTAGAAGTCAACACCACCACGGAATCATCAGGGCTTCCTTTCTCCACCTTGACCGCTGAAGACGTGAACTCCGCCACGGACGTGCCAAGTCCTTTTGAGAAAGCCCTTAACCTTCTCGAGACTTGAGAGGCCAAAAGGGTAGTTGGAGTTAAAAATATGACATGCTTTCCCCTCGAGGCCAGAAAAAGCGCCATCACCTCTGAGAAAACGCTCTTACCCACTCCTGGAGGAGCTACCAGCGCAAAGCTCTCGCCACTTAAAACCCTTACCGCCCATGATTCCTGCTCCTTCCAGGGTTTCTCTCCCGTGATGCCCTCGAAGAACGACGAAAACGACGCCGAAAGCTCATCCATCTTGACCACAAGATCGTAGTCAGCGTACGTCCCCTCCTCCTTGAGTGCCCTCGCTATGGCCGCGTGAAACTGAGCGGGAGAAAGCTCATCTCTCAACTTTATTAGATCGGATGCATTGTGCAGGCACCGCTCGCAGGGCAGTCCATGCCTCAGTCTGTCATCGCTTATCTCACCGCCGCAGTTTGGACACATGCCTTCGAACAGCGCTTTCACAGCACTTCGTCTTTTAGTAGACGTTCTCCTTAATAAACCTTGGCGCGTACGTATTTCCGCTCAAGAAAGCCTGAGGGGCTACGCGCAAAACTAAAAAAGAAGGGGCTTTAGAAATAGGAAAGCGGCCATCGTCTAGCCTGGTCGAGGACGGCAGCCTTCCAAGCTGTTGACCCGGGTTCAAATCCCGGTGGCCGCACTTTTTCACAGAAATCTCTGTATAAAGGACCTGCTGCGCTTATCTGTCAGCTTTTTTAGGTCGATCGTGTAAACGTTTGTGTCAACATCTATGAGGATTAATCTATCGTTGTAGTTCATTATGCTACGCCTGCCCCTCGTACTGAACTTCCTTCTTCCCTTATCGGTCATCACGTCCCACACAAACTCGTCTCCCGTGGTGCTTAGGTCCAGCACTTCCGTAATCGTCGGAATAAAGTAAAGCTCATCCACAAGGCCCTTGAGCGCAGAAAAAGATTCTTGATCCAACTTTCTCATGTCCTTGATCATAGCGACGTCCGTCCACTCACCGGAACTAAACCTCGAGAATATCACGAAGTCCGGATTGGTGAGTGGGAAGGGAAGCCTCGGTATAACCCCGTCGTAGCGCTGCTGTCCGACCTGCACTGTCACGAAGGAGCTGCCGGCATCCCTTCTTATCTTCACGGTGTGCTCATCAAGCAAGTTCAACTCCTTCAAAAAGTCATCTATTGGCACGTGCCATCACCTCGTTTTGAGCCTCCTCTTCTTCGTATTGAACCCTATACATGGTGGCGTAGAGGCCGTTCTTCTTAATGAGCTCATCGTGAGTGCCGCTTTCTACGATCGTCCCATGGTTCATGACGATTATGTTATTTGCTTTCCTTATGGTTGAAAGCCTATGTGCTATTATTATCGTTGTCCTATCTTTCACGAGATTATCGATTGCCCTCTGTATTTGTTTTTCTGTGACCGAATCCACCGAAGAGGTGGCCTCATCCATTATGAGGACTTTCGGATCGGTTATTATGGCCCTCGCAATCGCAACCCTTTGTCTCTCCCCACCTGAGAGCATTGACCCACGCTCTCCAACCCAAGAATCGTAGGCCAGCGGCAACTTCATGACGAAGTCGTGAGCTGCCGCAGCCTTTGCCGCCGCCACTATCCTTTCCGGCTGCACTTCACCAAGCCCATACGATATGTTATACGCAACGCTTCCATCGAAAAGAAATGGGTCTTGGAGCACTATTCCCACTTGCCTCCTCCACGCCGACCTCTTTATCTTCCTAAGGTCGACGCCATCAACGTATATGGCACCTGACTGCGGATCGTAAAAGCGCATGAGAAGCTTTGTTATGGTGGTCTTACCCGCTCCAGATGGACCCACGATACCCAACGTGGTGCCCGCAGGGACGTGAAAGCTCACGTTGTAGATGACGGGCAAAAACGGCTCATAGCCAAAGGAAACGTTTGAAAACATGATGTCACCTTTAACGTTTAGATCCAAAGCGTCCTCGCTATCGGTGACCTGAGGTTCCTCGTCCATTATCTCCATCACCCTCTCTGCCGACGTTAGCGCTTGCTGCATGGGCTGGAACAAGTTGGTCAGCGTGTTTATGGGGCCGTAGAACTGCCCCATATACATCGTAAAGGCGATGAGACTTCCAAGGGAAAGAGTCCCTGCCAAAACCTGCATGCCCCCGTAGAACCATATGGCAACGGCCCCCACGCTGGTGGCAAAGCCCAGTAGGGGGAAGAAGCTCAGGTTAAGCTTAACCGTGTCCATGTTTGAGTTAACCACGTCCTCCATTTTATCTTTCAGCCTTTGCTGCTCTCTTTCCTCCTGAGAGAACGACTTAACTACCACCACGCCTGGTATGGTGTCCACGAGAAGCGTGTCGACGTCTGCCCATTTCCTCCAAGCCCTATGGTAAAGCGCGTGCGCCCTCTTTCTGTACTGTGGAATACCCAGGGCTATTATCGGAACGGGCAAAAGAACGAAAAGCGCGAGCTTCCAGTCCATGGCGAAGATTATGACACCTATACCAATGAGCGTAAGCACGCTGATCACCAGGTTCTGAATACCCCATACCAAGAACCACTGCACTCTGCCAACGTCATCTACTACACGCGATAATATCCTGCCCGAGCTCATCCTGTCATAGAAATCCATGGAAAGGCGCTGGAGCTGCGAGTAAACCGAACTTCTCATGTCATAGATTATCTTCTGGCCTATCCAGTTCAGGAAGTAGCTAGAGCCAATTCCCAATGCCGTTCCGAGACCATAAGCTCCAAGTGCCGCGAGCACCAGCGGCACAAGCATGCCAACATGCTTGGCCGTAAAGACTTCGTTTACCAGAAGCTCTATGAGGTATGGGGGCAAAAGGCTGGCGACCACACCCAACACGGAAAAGACCAGCCCCAACACCATTTGCTTCTTGTATGGCTTGAGAAAGCCGAAAAGCCACGAGTAAGTGTTGCTACGCTTTTTCTTGGTCTTTGACACCTTGAGCTCCACAGCGTTTCCCTTGAGGTCAAGCAGCTCAGACACCAGTATTACCGCTTTCCTGAAGTCCTCCGCCCTGCTCTTCGAGTAAGTTATCACCCTGATCTTCTCGTTTCCTATCTGCGCTAGCAGCTCCCCTAAGCCAAGATGCTCAATGGCATCTATGGACTTCACGCCGTCCATCGGGTACTCCTTGACTGTTTTACCAATTACGATGATCTTCTTAGACGTGATCAACAACCAGCGCTCTCCGTAAAGCCCGTCTTCTTCTATGTCAGACCTCGCGAAGTAAAGCAGCTCGTCGCGCTTGACCCGCGCCCTTTCCAGAAGGGAGTCGGGAATTTCGGCATCAAGTGACAAAAACGCTCGCCTTTAATCGTTAGAAAGGACCGACGTAAAAGGATTTTCGCTTTGTCCCGTTAAATAAGGCCTGGCCAGCACTGCCGCTACGGCCGCTCGTCCTCCGCAATCTTCTTCTTCAAGATGTCGATGATGACCTTTGCGTCAGCCCTAGCGCGGGTCTTTTTCATGACTTGGCCAACCAGGTAGTTCATGGCTTTCGGATCCCTTTTGGCCTTCTCGTATGCGTGCGGGTTTTCCGCTATCACCTCAGATACAATTGAAGTTATGACGCTTTCATCTCTAACCGGTGTGGGAACTTCCTCAAGAGGCCTTCCGCTGATTATGAGTTGCTTCAACTGCCTTTTGGCTATCTTTCCCGTTATCTGCTGCTTTTCGTAAAGCCCCACTACCCTTACCACGTCGTCTATTAAGGGAAATAGGTCTGTCAGTTCCTTCTTTGCGTCCGCCAAGTCACCGAGCACCTCGTTCATCAGCCAATCCGCGCTGTCCGCCGCGTTCAAGCCACGCCTAACCGTATCCTCGAAGAAGTCCGCTAGCCTCTTCTGAGATACCAAAACGCCCGCCTGATATGGCGTTAGACCGTATTGCCTTACGAACCGCTCAGCTCTTTGATCAGGCAGCTCGGGAAGAGCAGCCCTCAGCGACTCCACAAAGTCCTGCTCTATCCTTATGGGAGGTAAGTCTGACTCGGGAAAGTACCTGTAGTCCTCTTCCTCTTCCTTAAACCTTGGGGCGACCGTTACCCTGTTCAGTTCGTCCCAATGCCTCGTTTGCATCTCTATTTTACCTCCTCTTTCAACTATCATTATCTGCCTTTGCACCTCGTAGTTGAGCGCCTTCTCCACGTCCTTGGGAGAGTTTATGTTTTTCAGCTCAACCCTTTCGCCACCATCTATGCTAATGTTGGCATCTACCCTGAGGGAGCCCTCCAAGGAGGTATCGGTTACCCCTAGGTGATCGAGGATGCTGGCGTACTTCTCTATAAAGAGGCGTGCTTCCCTTGGAGATGACAGATCTGGTTCGGTGACCATCTCGCAGAGGGCAACCCCAGCCCTGTTATAGTCAACCATGACGTACTCGCTGGATAGCAAGGATGAAGGATAAACTATTTTCGCCACATCTTCTTCAAGCTGAACCCTTCTTATCTTGACCCTTTTTACGAATTGGCCCAACGTCAAATCAAGCCAGCCACCTTTTGCCACGGTAACTCCCCCTCCCCTATCGTATTGAGATATCTGGAAGTTCTTCGCCATATCAGGGTAAAAGTAATGCTTCCTGTAAAACACGGTCTCATGGGCTGGGTCGGAGTGCAGGGCAAGAGCTATCTTCAGTACTTCTTCCAAGGCACGCCCGTTAAGCCTAGGCAGCGAACCCGGTAAACCCAAGCATACAGGGCACACCGACGTATTTGGAGGTAAGCGCCTGTAGTCCGCGGAACAAGAACAGAACAGCTTGCTCTTTAGGGACGTTAACTGCGCGTGAACCTCTAGCCCGATCATAACGCGGTGTTCACTCAACGGTTGCCACCTTTGACGCCATCTCGACCCTACCCATGGCCTCGAGCTCCTCAGCGGCCTTAATTACCCAATCATCCCTAAGAGGAGAAGACATCAGCTGCACGCCTATGGGCATACCAGACGACGACTTTCCAAATGGTATCGACAACGCGGGAATCCCAGCCAAGTTCACTGGAACCGTGTCAAGGTCCAGCAAGTACATGGACAAAGGATCGGTTATCCTTTCTCCGAGTTTCGGGGCCGTCGTGGGGTTGGTTGGACCGATGAGGAATTGAAAATCGTTGAGAACCTTAAGCATTTCCTGCCTTATCTTGCTCCTCGCCGCAACCGCCTTAAGGTAGTACGCATCATAGTAGCCAGAGCTCAACGCGAAAGAGCCCATCATAATCCTTCTCTTGACCTCTGGTCCAAACCCCTCGCCCCTTACCTTAGAGTAGGCCTCGTTCCAGTCCTTGGCATCCAGAGGGCAAGGCATGCCGTACCTTATGCCGTCATATCTGGCGAGATTACTGCTCGCCTCCGCGGAGGTCAAAAGGTAGTAGGCCGGCAGCGCCAGCGAGAGATCGGGGATGGATACCTCATCTACCAAGGCGCCAGCTTCCCGAAGCGCTTCAGCAAAGGCATACGTCGCCTTGACCACCTCGGGTTCTGCGCCTTCCCCCACCGTCTCCTTAAGCAACCCAACGCGCATTCCCCTTAGGCCAGGAAACGACGTTGGGTCAGAAAACACGCTGGTCTGATCCATAGGATCAGGAGCATCGGAGTTCCTGATTACCGAGAAAAGCAACTCCATGTCTTTAGCTGTAGTCGAGAAACCCCCGATTACCTCAATGCTATTTGAGAAAGCCACAAGCCCGTACCGACTAACAAGCCCGTAAGTTGGCTTAAGGCCGTAAACACCCGTGAAACTGGCGGGGCATCTTACCGAACCTCCTGTATCGCTGCCGAGCGCTATGGGAACCTCGCCCGATGCGACGGCCGCCCCGCTTCCACCGCTGCTTCCTCCCGGCACCCTTTCCAAGTCCCAAGGGTTCCTTGTGGGGCCAAACGCGCTGTACTCCGTGCTGCTTCCCATGGCAAACTCGTCCAGGTTCGTCTTTCCCACGATTATTGACCCAGCTTGGCGAAGCTTAGACACGACCGTAGCATCATAAGGAGATACATATCCGCTGAGTATTTTACTCGCACAGGTCAAGGGCATTCCCTTGACAGCTATGTTATCTTTAACGGCAACAGGAACTCCTGCTAACCGCCCGGGATCCACTCCCTTTTTAACCAGGTCGTCTATCTGACGGGCCCTTTCCAAAGCACCTTTCTCGTCAACGTAAAGAAAGGCATGTATCTTTGGTTCCCAGCGCGATATCAAATCAATGTACTTTCCCATAACCTCTTGAGCAGATAGCTCTCCTCTCCTTACCTTATCCGCGATTGAAAACGCTTCCATTTAGCTTTCACACTATCTTCGGTGCCTTTATGTACCTACCTTCTTTGTTTGGAAATATAACCGAAAGGTCATCATCGTGAACATAGACAACATCATCCCTGAATACGTTTCTTATATCAACCAACCTGTCAGTGGGTGACGGTGAAGGAAGGTCTTGGGATGCTATGATCGAGAAGTAATCCAAAATCGAGTTAAACTGAGAGACAAAAGTAGAAACTTCATCATCTTTGAGACTTATCCTAGAGAGGAACGCCACGCGCTTCACAACATCCTCAGTGACTTTCGGCATAATAACGTACTAGAGCGACATAAGTGCTTTGCGCTGGCGTTTTGCAGAACATATTATTGCCAAGCGCTCCATCGCGTCGTCAATCGCAGGGTTTGCCCAGCAAGGCATAAATTGCATGGCGCGTTATGATGTCTGGTTCCATTGCACGTTGAGGCCGTGGTATTCGACTTAGACGGAACTCTCCTTGACTCCAGAGAGGCCTTCATACATCAGAACTTGGATATACTGAAAGAATTTGGTCACTTAGAGGCAACTCTTAACGATGCCGTAGAGCTCTTGGGAATGAGCCCAACGCAGATCCTATCGAAAATGGGCGTTTCGGAATCGCAACACAAAAGGTATATCGCGAAGATAGATGCCAGCTATATAGATCATTACATGAAAAAGTACACAAAACCCTTTCCGGGCATAATTCAATGCCTAGAGAAACTGAAGAAGGCGGGAATTGCCATAGGAGTAGCCACGAATACTACGCGCGAGATACTTGAACAGTCGTTAAGATGGACCGGTATGGACAGTCTCGTGGACGCCACGGTATGCGCAGATGGCACCATAAAGGAAAAGCCCGAGCCAGACATGCTCATTGAGGTACTGAAGAAACTTGACGTAAGCGCTGAAAACGCCATATACGTGGGTGATACCGAACTCGACGTAGTGGCTGCCAAAAACGCAGGCATTCCTTCATTCATAACGGTGTCCGGTGGAATAGGAAAGCTTGACGTCATAATGGCGCTGAAGCCAGATGCCTTGTTGCCTACCGCGGCGTGGCTTTGCAGAACCGTGAACTTTGCTCACCTGATCTGAAGTAAGCTTTACCGAAAGCCTTAATCGCAAGGCGACGCCATTCCTGAAAATGGCGAGATGCGTAGTTATAGCTACTTGGGAGTTCGGCCTTGAGGGTGTTAAAACCGCCATGAATCAACTGAAAAACGGCGAGACCGCTGTCAACGCGGTCGAATTGGGGATAATGACGGTCGAGTCGCTTGGCATCAGAAGCGTTGGCATATCGGGGTTACCAAACACAGACGGAGAAGTAGAACTCGACGCTTCTATAATGAGCGATGATGGACGGGCTGGCGGGGTTGCCGCCGTCAAGGGAGTTGAACACCCCATAAGCCTTGCAAGAAAGGTAATGGAACTAACGCCTCACGTGCTCTTGGTTGGTGAGGGAGCAAGAAAGTTTGCCAAAGCTCTAGGCATGCGGGTCGACGCAAAGCCGTCAGAACAAGCGATCAAGCAATGGGCTGCAGCAAAGGAGGAAGCCATGAAGGCAACGAGGGAAGCTCCTGATCCGTGGTATTGGGCCCAAGTGAGCCACGACACGGTTGGAATGGTGGCTATGGACACAAATGGGAATTTGGCCGCAGGAGCTTCTACAAGTGGGCTGGCCTACAAGATGCCCGGAAGAGTAGGCGATACCCCAATAATAGGGGCAGGGGTTTACGCTAGGAGCGGTTACGGTGCTGCCGCAGCCACAGGAGTGGGGGAAATAGCTATAAGAAACGCGCTAACCTACAGGGCCGTAACGCTGATGAAAGACCTACCAGCTAAGGATGCCCTCGATGAAGCCCTTAAAGAGGTACGCATAAGGGAGCCTCGTTCGAAGGAAATTTCACTGGTAGGCATAGATCACATGGGCAATTGGGCCGCTGCAACGCTCAGGGAACAATTTCCCTTCGCCCTGTGGGATGGCCAGGAGCCGCTGCTACTCAGAGCCTTCCCTCCATAGTGGCTCAAGCCCCGATTTTTGCGAGCTCATCCTTCCATGCCAGTACCTTGTTTACGGCGGCCACAATATCGTCTATGTCTTCTTTCGTTACAAGGGGAGATACGGGCAACGAAAATACCTCTTTTGTTAACTTCTCCACGTTTGGGCACAGCCCTGGAGGGTAATCGCGTACGATACCGTAATACGGGCAGGAGTACGGACAGCCCTTGGGCCTAACCCTCTTCTCCTGAAACAGCGGATCTAGGTAAAGAGCACGCGGGTATATGGGTCTCAGGTTTATCCCTTCGGCCGCCAATGCCTTGCTCATTAAGTTGGGCGATATCCCGAGCTCCTCTTCGAGAAACCTCGGGGCATATACGTGATATACATGCTTCACGTAATCGGGAGCCTTTGGGACAACTATGCCCTTTATCCTTGAAAGCTTGGAATTATAATAAGACGCGTTGGACTGCCGAATAGAGTTAAACTTGTCGAGTTTTTTCAGCTGCGATAAACCAAGCGCAGCCTCCATTGCCGGCATCCTATAGTTATATCCCAGTTCCACGTAATAGTACCAAGATGGCTCGCCGTGCTGCCTTATGAGCCGGGCCCTTTGCGCGATCTTCTCGTCATCCGTCACGATCATGCCCCCTTCACCAGTTGTCATATTCTTGCTCTCGTAGAAGCTAAATATGGCTGCATTTCCGAAGGTACCGACTTTTTTTCCCTTATACGTGGCCCCGTGAGCTTGAGCCGCATCCTCGAGAACCATGACGTTGTGACGCCTGGCCACTTCCATTATGGCGTCCATTTCGGCTGGTCTTCCAAAGAGATGCACTGGTATTACCGCCTTAGTCCTTTGGGTTATGCTCTTCTCAAAGGAATCAGCATCCAGGTTATAGCTGGAAAGTTCCACATCTGCAAAAACGGGGATGGCGTTAGCGTGAATGACTGAGGTAGCTGTGGACACAAACGTGTAAGGTGGTACCACTACTTCATCGCCTGGCCCCACACCCATGGCCTGGAGGGCCGTGTGAAGCGCAGCAGTTCCCGAGTTGACCGCAATGGCGTACTTAGTCCCAACGTATTCGGCAAACGCTTTTTCAAATTCCTCAACTATTGGGTTGGATAAAGAGGAGAGCTTCCCAGACCGAAGCACCTCCGTGACTGCCCTTATGTCTTCCTCATCTATGTAAGCACCGTGAGGCAATGGTCTGCTCCTCACCGGTTTTCCGCCGAGTATGGCAGGCTTATCGGATTCCATTTTAGACGAGGCCATCTTTGCCCGGCATTTAACTCTAACGGGATTCAGGGAAGGAAGTTCTTTTGAAGAGGATAGGTAAATCCTCTTATGAAAATGCGATAGATTTCTGACCGAAAGGAACGCGCACCTATTGCTCAATGAGCTTTCCTGGATGAAAGCACGAAAAGCGAGCCAGCCCGCGTGAGGCAAAGAAAAGCATCTTCGAAAAGTCAAGTTCGATATAATTGTGTTCCTCCTGCCTCCGCCTTCACGCGTGAAAAGAAAAAAGGCGCGAATTAGAAGTGCATGTTCAAGGCACTCTTACAAAGCACTTAAATAAGCCGCTCAGAATTCAGTGGAAAGGACCTTGAGAAAGAAGCTCATCGACATATTGGCCTGCCCGATGTGCGGACATTATCCCTTAAAGCTCGTTGCCATACAGGAAAACGATGACAAGGTAGTGCAGGGCATACTTCACTGCCAGAACTGCGGTAGGTGGTATCCCATAAGAGACGAGATAGCCGTCATGCTTCCAGATAACATGAGAGACCAGAAAAAAGACGACGAGTTTTACGCGAGCTATGAGAAGTACTTTAAGGAAAACGGCATACCTAGGAGCTGGCAGGCCACAGAGAAACGACACCTTATCTCTTAAGGTATTGCAAGCCCGACCGCCAGCATTTAGAGGCTTCTCTGATAAGCCACGACCTTTTTGGGCCCATCCACACGTTTGATGCCATGTTAAGTTCCCAAAGGCCCATAAAAAATGGGTTGTAAGCCGTTAGCACCTCAAAGCTCAAACTGGCGCGCTCTGCATAAGTTTTGAAAAAAGAACTCAAGTACTTCTCGGCCTCGCCAGAATTTCCAGCGTACTGCTCAAAGGCGAACTTCAGCTCTGCGGCAAACTCCCCGAGGTCTTCCACGGGATAACCGTAATGATACATCTGCAGGTCGAAGGCCGTAAGCGTAAGTCCATAGCGAGCAAAGTTAGTTGGATTCGGATCTCCGTGTAGTGGTACGATTGGAAGCGGAAGCGGAAACTCACTCTCCCATAGCTTTCCCACATCCATGAACTCCGTCTCCATGGAACCTGTGCGCGCCGCAAATACCCTTCTCCGCCAGTCAGGTATCCACCACTTCCCCGCCTCTGCCTTAACCGAGTGTATCTTGGCAAGCAACCAAGCCATGTCAGTGCACTGTTCCGATAATTCCTGTTTGTTCCTTATTGCCCGCCTTATATCTTCGAACAAGTTAAGTCCAGGCGCTTTCTCTTCGGCCAACGCGTATCCCAGTTCAACGCTGTAGCCAAGCGGTTTAACCACGCGATAGCGGCCCGCACCGAGACCAGCCTCCCACAAATATTCAAGGGCATCGTATTCTTTTTTAAGACGCCTTTCCTTCTCATCGCTTGCAACCGGGTCCGCGCCGTAAAGTTTGACTACAACCGAATTTCCACTGGAATCGTAAAACTCAAATATAGGCCTATGAGCATTTATTCTCTTATAACCTGCAAAGGATAAATTGGCCGTCTCAAAAAGCCAATAGGAAATCCGCTTCTCTATGCCCTCACTAATGTCGCACACGGTAATCACCTTTACATCTTATAAACTTGACCTACAGAACTGTACACGTTACGCCTGCGCTGCATCTCACGAGCAAACCTGCTGCTCCCATGTTTTACGTTTACTGAGATATCTGGGTATTTCACGTGAAAACCGAATTAAGGAAGATCATGTTCTTCATTACTAGCGATCATGGGGCGATTCTTTTACGACTTGCTCACTTCCAAAACGCCTGTTTTGATCGGTATCGTAGCGCGGACGTCCTAACAACGCCTTTCAGAAGGCCCAGCCGTAAGGCAGCGGTAGTTCGCCTATCAAAAGAGGCACCTCTTATCCGAGCGTTCTGTGAACAATATTCTACATGAACTTTTGGCGCTTGCGCGCGTTTTAACCCGTTCCGTTCCCTCTTTTTGTCGAAAAGCGGCTTTTGAAGCGATTGCACGAGGACCCTCGAGCGCATCAGCTTGATAGGGAACCTTGCAGCCGCTTGAAGCTGGAAGCGAGCTCGCTGTCTTTGAAAAAGCTTTTTAGCCGTACTTCTAACTCATCAGGAGCTAGGCCCTCAGCACCCCATCTCGCGTTGGTCTTGACGTCCTTTTGGAGCTCCTTTAATATGAGAGAACCGCTGCCAACCCTTGCATTGATCACGTCGGCGCTGATCACGCACAAATCCCCTATTAGTCCCTTAACGTGGGCTTTTGATATGATGGTATAACTTCCCACGTAACTGTTCTCTATAAATGAGTTTTCAATCACAGCTGGTCCCGCTATGATGGAGTTTTTTATCGTCGAGTTCACCACGCGCGTTGGCCCAAACGCCACTGTACCGTTCTCGATTTTGCTTCCTATCAAGCCAACAGAACCACCAGCGTAATAACCGTTCCCGCCAATCTGAGCGGATATGGCATCAAGGGATTTGGCAAGAAACTCCCAAGCCGTGTCAACAAGTATTTTTGGTTGGTTCCGCTTCATTAGGTCATCGTAAACCGTGTGGGTAGTCCTAATTGGCATTACCTTTTGGCCAATTGCTCCGACGTCTTGCTCGTCAAGCCAACCACTTATAAAGGGCATTACTGCCTTCACGTCCCGCTTAGATACGTACGCGTAGACCAACCTTTTACCCTCAACCATCCCCTTTTCCTCTGGCAGGTCTCCCTTAGCAAATGCGTCAAGCGCCTTGGAGAATTCCTCATCTACCCCCACCGCCAAGCTGTTAAGTAAAAGCAAATCGTCCTCATTTTTAGAGGGCCTCTCCCATCTACTTGCGAGTTCCAGTTCTAGTTCAGGAAACCTAGATGACCAAAAATCGCGCAACTTCTTTGTGCCAAAAACGAGGTCATAAGTCGGTGTGATGTCGTTAAGCGGGGCCATGCCCTTCGCCGCATCTTCAAAAAGAACAAGCTTCATGACAAAAGCCACGGTGCGACTTATAAGCGTTGTATGAAACGGTATACCGGTGGTAGGGCCTCATGCCCTCGCTGGTCCATCGGCGCCCAACGCCTTCCATGGACGCCTCGGCAGGTGAACTGAGGAAGCCAACTACCCAAAGATGTATATCGCCCTTAGGGTTTCTTTATGAAAATGGACGCAAAGTTGTTAGATGACGAAAAAGCCATAGAACAAATAGATAAGGAGGGGGAAATCCGCGTCATATCGAACTACGGTAAGGCGCTTACCGATCACATAAAGCAGCTGCCGACTTACAAGGGCGCGGGAGCCGAGGAAGTGGTGATAACGGGAATGGGCGGGTCCGCCATAGCTGGTGACTACATCGATAGTTGGTTGAGTCCAACGCTTGAGGTTCCTATCTATGTCTGGAGAGACTACGATCTTCCGGCCTTCGTTGATAACAAAACGCTGGTGATCGCCATATCGTACTCCGGCAACACTGAAGAGACCCTATCCGCAGCAAGCCTTGCGCTAAAGAAGGGAGCCCATGTGGCGACGGTTTCGTCAGGTGGCGAACTCACGAAATTTGCAAGTAAAAATGATCTCCCGCTTTACCCAGTTCCCAAGGGGCTGCAGCCGAGAGCAGCGCTTCCCTTCCTCCTTTCATCGGCATCTAAAGCCCTCCTTGATCAGTGGATCATTGGCAAAAAAGAGTGGGCAGATCTGGAAAGGCTTCCGGATCAACTGCAGTCAACCTTATCTCAGATATTGCCTTCAGTTCCGCTGGAAAAAAACGAGTCAAAACAGATAGCGGTTGAGATGTTCGGAAAGATGCCTGTCATATATGGCTACGAGAAGTACCAGTGCGTGGCGAGGAGGTTCAAGACGCAGGTAAACGAGAACGCCAAGGCGCCAGCTAAGTTCGAGTTCTTCCCAGAGCTCGATCACAACGAGATCGAAGGATGGGATGGCAAGGATGAGATCTTGAAGCAGCTTTACCTAATCCTCATAAGAGATCCTGACTGGACCTTCCCCTACAGGGACCGCATAAGCATCACCATGGAGGAGATAAGGCCTTGGGCAGGCGGTTATCACGAGCTTGTCACATCTGGATCAGGCCGTCTTGAGAGGATGTTTGATGCAACTCTTAGGGGGGATATGGCAAGCATATACCTGTCCGTCCTAAGGGGCATTGACCCAAGTCCAGTCACCATGATAGAAGCCTTAAAAAAGAAGCTAGCTAACATAAGGAGATCAAAATGAAGACAAAGGTTCCTGCGGTTTATCTCAACTTTAAGGCTTACGCGAGCGCCACTGGGAAGAAAGCGGTTGAGCTCGCTAAGATAGCGGAAGAGGTATCGAAGAAGACGGGATACCAGGTGGTCGTACTGCCTCAGCACGCTGACCTAAGGCTTGTGCGCGATGCCGTGTCCATACCGGTCTTTGCGCAATCGGCTGATCCTTTTTTCGAAGGTAGCTACACCGGCCACATCACGTTTAACACGCTTCTCGATATAGGAGTAGACGGCATAATGGTCAACCACTCAGAGAACAAGGTACCCCTTGACTACGTTCAAAGGGTTGTCGACATGGCCAAGGAGAACAACCTTGAGCAACTCGTATGCGCTGCAACTCCGAGCGAGGTTGCTGCGGTGGCCGCGTTTGAGCCCGATTACGTGGCAGTGGAGCCACCAGAGCTTATAGGAGGACCCATATCCGTTGCCACAGCCAAGCCTGAGGTCATAACGGCTAGTGTCGACGCGCTCAAAAAGGTAACCAAGAAGAGCAAGCTCCTTTGCGGGGCTGGAATTGCGAACAGGCGGGATGTTGAGGTGTCCGTAAAGCTCGGCACGGTAGGAGTACTCCTAGCATCAGCTTACACCAAGGCGTCTGATCCTAGAGCCGTGCTCGAAGACCTCGTGGCTGGGCTGAAGGTCTCGCCCTAACGCCTCTGGAGTACGCGTAAATGTACTCTTGCGCGTAACCGGCATATTTCCCAAAGTAATTCATACCAAAGCTTGCCACGTTTTTCTCGTCAGCGTCTTTGTGCAAATAGACATTTCCCACTACTTTTCTTATCCAAACGTCGACAGGAAAGGCCTGCAGGTAACCTCCCGCAAAAAGCAGAACGCAATCGGCGACCTTTGGCCCTATCCCCTTAATAGACATCAGGTAGTCCTTGCCCCGCTCGTAACCCGAACGCATGGCAAAATCCAAATCAAAATCGCCCCGGGCCACGCTCATCGCGAAGTCCAATATGTACTTCGACCTAAATCCGAAGCCAAAGGAAGCCAGCAGGTTAACGTCCGCGCTCGCAAGCTGCGAAGGCGTTGGAAAGGCCTTGAGCTCAAACCCCAAGTCGCTCCAGTCCCCCTGAACGCGAGATCCCAGAGACTGTCTAAGCTTAAGCAGTGAGGCCTTTATCTCTCTTACCGTGTTATGTGTGCTTGTCATAAATGACACGACCGTCTCCCAAGGCTCGCTCTTTATTAACCTCATTCCCTTAAGGGATGATATGGCAACATGCATGAAGGCATCCTTATCGATAGAAGCGTAGATCTCATCCAAATCGTCACCAAGCCTGAAAACCCAATAGGCCTCATCCCAGTCCGGTACCTTGCCCGGACATACGCGAACTTGTTTTCCATCAACCACAGAGTAGTAGCAGCCAGACTTGCCGAGATACCAAGAGAAAGTTTGGCCGCTTTCAAGCGTTGAGTAGAAATCAACGCATATCTCGGGGGTATCCAAGGCAAAAAAACTAGATGTGAACTATTAAACGCGACGTTCAGTCGCGAAGCGACGATATTCCCAGCTCGGAATCGATGATCGGCACGAAGAGCTGCTCGATCTTTTTCAAGGACTCCTCATCTCTTCCCTCGAACCTAAGAGATAACACTTCCTCGGTATTCGACGGCCTGGCTATTCCCCAACCGTAAGGTTCGTCAACTCTCACACCGTCAATCGTGTTCACCTTATACCCCGCTGCCGTAAGGGCTTCAATGAGCTTCTTGATCACCACCCCCTTCTTTTCCTCAGGACAAGGGACCCTATACTCTGGGGAAGAACAATAAACCGGAAGCTCGCCCACGAGTTGTGCTAAGTCCTTCCCCTCCCGCTTGGCCCCGCTCACAAGGCTAAGGACCTTAAGGGCAGCAAAAGAGGCGTCGTCAAAACCGTAGTATCCGTCCAGAAAATATATGTGACCACTAACCTCTCCTCCCATCAACGCGTGGTTCGCCATTATCGCCGAATCTATGTATGAGTGCCCGGTTCTACTTACAACTACCCTGCCCCCTGCGCCAGCAACGACCTCGTCAATAAGCGCCGATGCAAGTATGTCGTGTACTATTATTCCCCCAGGATTGCGTTTTAATTCCTCGCGCGCCAAAAGGGCAATAAGCTGATCTGCTGTAACGTGATTCCCCGTGTTGTCAACAACGCCTATCCTATCCCCATCACCGTCAAAGGCTATCCCCACATCAGCGCCTCTCGCCACCACCTCGCGCTTAAGCTCCACTAGGTTCTCCTCGAGTGCAGGGTCAGGCACGTGGTTTGGGAAAGTGCCATCGGGATCCTGATATAGACCTGTAACCTCATAGCCCTCCGTCTTCAAGTAGTCAATGAAGTAACCACATGATCCGTTTCCAGCATCAACAACGACTTTCAGCCTATCCAAGCCATCCAATTCCGCAGCGCGCCTTATGAACGCCCAATAGTAGTCCATGAGATTTGAAACCCGTTCCTCGCTCCCCATGGCATCGGTCCTGTATTCCAGACCCGACTCAACTCTCTTCTGTATTTCGTTGATCCCCGTTTCATAACTAAGCGATATGCCCCCTTTTGTAACTAACTTTATACCGTTAAATTTAGAGGGAAGATGAGAAGCGGTAACCATCGCCCCGCCATCCAAAGCCAAGTGAGCCACCGCAAAGTAAAGAGATGGGGTCGGGATCATCCCGAAGTCGATGACTTTAAAACCAGAGGCCATGAGACCGGACTTAACTGCCTCTTTTAACGCAGGCGACGATAGCCTCACATCGTAGCCGAGACCAACCTTTAACGACGACGCCCCATGCTCCCGCAGCCATTCCCCAAACGCATATCCTATCTTTGAAGCATCATCTATTTTTAGCTCCTTACCGTAGACGCCGCGAATATCATAAGATTTGAAAATGCTCAAGCTGGTAAGCTTGCGCCATAACATAAAAATTTATGCCTTGATGATCGCTGGCCTGAGACCAGCGGAGCCGCATTGGCACACGCTAGGCTGATACCTCGGCCCTTGCTAAAGGATTTTCAAAGGAAGGGATGGGGCGCCCGGAAAAGCTTGAAGGAAAATCAAAGCTTATATCTAACGGTCCCGTGTAATAGCAGCCCGGTGGTGTAGCGGCCAAGCATGGCGGGCCCTGGCCCCGCTGACAGCGGTCCGAATCCGCTCCGGGCTATTTTGGGCTCTGTACCGAATAAGCCAGTCAATTAAAAAAGAATTCAGAGAGCTGCATGCTCTGCTGTCCACTTCTCGTAAAATGCCACCATCTGCTTGCTGACGCTTGGCTTTCTCTTAGATATCACTTCCAAGAAATCCTGCATTGCGATGGGCCTTGGCTCACCACTCGGAGGCTCACCCGTAAGTCCGGCTGCACCCTTCTGTTCAAAGAACTCCTTCACTACCTTTAGTTGAACCGATTGGCAGATGTCCTTTATGTCACTTCCGGAGTAGCCATCGGTTATCCTTGCGAGTTCCTCGAGGTTCACGTCATCAGCCAGCCTCAGCTTCTTGGCATATAGCTTGAAAAGCTCAATCCGCGACTTGAAGTCCGGAAGCGGCACGTATATCCTCTTCTCGAATCTCCTTATAAATGGCTCATCAAATATCCAGGGCTTGTTTGTGGCCGCGACCACGTATATTGGGGTGTTCTTTCCCTTGTCGTTTACGCCATCCATCTGAGCCAAGAACTCGTCCCTTACGCGTGCCTCTCCTCCTACTTCCTCGTTCCTGATCCCAACCAGGGCATCTGCCTCGTCTATGAAAAGTATAACCGGCTCACCGGCTTGTGCAGCCGCCCTGGCCTTTTCGAAGAGCTTAGCCACGTTTTTCTCAGATTCACCAAGCCACTTTGACATGATAGCGCTGGCGTCCACCTGATAGAATTGGGCTTGTATCTCGCTTGCCACGGCCGCCGCCAGCAACGTCTTACCGCAGCCAGGCGGGCCGTAGAGCAGTATGCCCTTCGGCCATCCCAAAGGAAATAGGTCCGGCCTCCTCTGAGGATAGACAATGGACTCCACGATGGCCTCCTTAGCGTCCTCAACGCCTATGACGCTATCCCATGCCACATGTGGTGACTCCTCCACCACAACAACGGTATCTGGCCCCTGTCCGCTCCCAGTGGAGACGTCAAGCCCTTCTTTGAGTTGCTTGATCCGCTCTCTGTACTGATTTGCCCTATCAAGATAGAGCCGCGACTGAGGAGAATTCGGATAAAGGGACACCAATTTGAGCAGGACGTCAACCGCCCTCTGATACTTGAGTATCGCCACGTCTCTCGAGCCGCTTTGATCGGCTTTCTGCGCTTCCGTGGCGTATTGCAATGCCATCTGTTCGAGTTCGGCGGCAGCTAATTCTGACCGCCTCCATCAAGATAGCTTAACCTTCCCCTCTCTGCTTAGCTTTTCCAACGTTTCCTTTATGAACGCAGGAGGGACGCCCAAGTCCTTGGACGCCGCAGATATCTTAAGTTCTCCGCCATGTGCCCTTATGTACTCTAGAAGTTTCCTGTCAAACGCCAGTTGCCCCTCTTCGGGCTTCACGGTGGCTTTAACGCTGACGTTTTTCTCGGGGGCTGGCGATGCAACGCCCTGAAGCTTATCATTGCTTGTGGCCGAGTCCTTGCGATTCACAACAATTTGCTTCATCGGCAGTGGATCCTGGGCTGATGCTGGGGAAGGATCTGCCGCTACCGCTCCAACTCCTTCCCCCTCCATGATCGGGGCTGCAGGAATCTGTGGGAACTTCTCTTTTACCTTCTGTTCCGCTACCGTGTTAGCCTCCTGCAGGATCTTCTTTGCCTCCTCGTTCTCCATCACGGGCGATTGTTCTATCCCCTCGGCCTCTCCAACCTCTATGAGGGCTTTTCCCAGCGTATCGTTAACCCCCTCGAGCTCGCTGGCGACCTCTGGGACCACCCCCGCAAGCCTGCTCTTGGTATCGGCCATGACTGCCCTTATGGGAGCCATTGCCACGGCCAGATCCCCGAACTCCTCAACGGTCTCGAGGCGAATGGCTACCTGCTCGAGGGCAAGCTGGCTGGCGAGGACGACCTTTGCCATCTTCCTAAGTTCAGAGCACTCGTTAGCATAGATGGCAGCGTGAGCGGTATCGCCCTCTGCCATCGCAGCCACGGTCTTTCCAAACATGTCCTTGTCTCTCTCCTCTATCTTCTGGTACATCTGCTCCAGTTTCTCTTTCTGCGTTTGTATGACGTAAATTGCGTGGTTGATCCTTTCCTTTAGCGGAGGACCCCTCCTTATGTGCTCCTCCAACTTTCTAAAAAAGCTCTCCCTTTCTTCCCAGTTGGACGCCACGTCAAGCACCTCCGTTGTCTTCTTCCATCTTAACGACTATTGCTTCTTCTCCCTCCTTAGCTGGAGGCCTCTCGACGGGCTTCTCAACGATCTTTGGCTCGGGTTCAACCACTTTTTCAACTGGCTTGGTCTCCACGCCGAGCCTGTTTATCTGATCGAGGGTTATCGACACGTCTTCCCTCTCTGCCCTTATGCCATTAAGCGCGCTATTAGAGAACGCCAACATATCTTGGAAGGACTGATCGTCAAGGTCTCCAAGCCTGTGCTGCATCTTCGCATTAGCCATGAAGGTACTCAGGGCATGCTTCTTGGCATCGAGGGCCGCTGCCTGTTCCAGAAGCTCTCTGCGAACCTCGTCGCGCTTAAGCTTCAGCGCGCTTATGGCTGCCTGCAGTTGCGCATCCATTTCGTCGAAGATGTCCTTTCCTATCTCTCCTGCTCTGAGGAGCTCTTGGAGCGCTTCCTCCCTCTTAAGCGCTTCAGCGTATTCCTTTATGACGTCCTCTGCCTTGAGCTTCCATGGCTTAAGCAGAGTTAGGCTTCCTCCGCTTACCACGAACATCTCGAAGGGCACCTGCTCGAACTGACCATCACCAACGCTTAGCTCGAACGAGGTAACCTCATCTTTTGTGTTCGTGTAGATGCCCAGAACGGTTCCCACGTGGCGACCGTACTGGTCCTTGACCTCCTTCCCCAGGTAGTCCCTTGCTTCTTCGAAATACATTAGTTTCACCTTTCTTTGTCGGCCTCGGCGGCTCCCAGCGTTGGGGCCTCCGGGAACCTCTCCTTT
>NZ_JAQQXN010000004.1:0-62684 GCF_046635845.1 Tardisphaera saccharovorans | reverse complement strand
TGGAACGCGGGCGAAGCGCCCTGGGAATGACCGCGCCTCCGCGAGCGGCACGCTGGAACGCTTATTTCGCGTTCCACATACAAACCGGGAACCTCCTTCCGTTAGGACGAGATAACTCACCCAAGAAACGTTAGGTTTTTATCCCAGTGCTTGATTAAGGGCAGGTGAGGCTCTTGCCTAAGAAAGCGAAGAAAGAGGAGAAAAAGGAAGAGCAGCCGAAGAAATAAAGCTTAACTTCTTCGCGTTGACACATATTAATTTTTTATCATGCGCGTAGGTTATGTTTTTATCCCACCCACGATATTACCGCATGACCGAAAGAAAGGGAATCGCTCAATATCTGAGTTCGTTCTTCGATCAATGCTTTACGCTAGGTGATGATGGAATCCCAGAGTTCAAGATGCTAATAGGTGGGCAATGGGTTGAGTCATCAGGAGGGCTTCAAATTGTAGACTCCCCATATGATGGCTCAATCGTTGCCCGGGTCCAGAACGGCACTCTCGAAGACGTAGAGAAGGCCATGCAATGGGTTTCCGGTGAAGGCAAGAAGATAAGGGACATACCAGCCATAGATAGGATACTCATATTCCAGAAGGCGAGAGACCTCCTCAAAGAACACAAAGAGGAAATCGCGCGCGCCTTGGTTCTAGAGGGAGGCAAGACCATAAGGGCGGCTAGGGGAGAAGTCGATGCGACAGCACAAAGGCTCATGCTGACCATGGAAGAGGCAAGGAAAATTTACGGTGACTACATACCTGGTGATTGGTCCGAGGATACCGTCGGAAAGATGGGGTTGGCAATAAGGGAGCCAGAGGGAGCAGTCGCCGCCATCTCTCCATTTAACTATCCACTGTATATCGCCTCGGCGAAGATAATCCCGGCGCTGCTATCAGGAAATTCGGTTATCGCGAAGCCAGCGAGCGATGACCCGGTTGCGCTCTTGCTCTTTGCTCGCGTCCTTCAGGAGGCTGGCATACCAGCTGGATCGCTTAACGTGGTCACGGGCCCCGGAGGAAAACTTGGCGATGCCATCGTTTCCGATGAGAGGATAAACATGGTTACCTTCACCGGTAGCACGGATGTGGGTATACACGTCAACAACGTCATGGGGATGAAGAAAAGGCATCTTGAACTGGGAGGAAAGGGCATGGCCATCGTTTTAAAAGACGCCGACATAGATTTAGCCGCCAGGAAAGTAGTCGAAGGAAACCTCAGTAATGCCGGACAGAGGTGCGATGCAATAGCCACGGTACTGGTAGAAAATGAGATAGCTGATGAGCTGATCTCGAAGATAGTTGAAAACGAGAAGAAATGGATCTTTGGCGATCCCATGGACCAGAAGACCGATATGGGACCACTCATCAACGAATCGGCCGCCAAGAGAGTAGAGGAACTTGTCCGCGATGCGCTTCAAAGAGGGGCAAAGCTGGCACTGGGTGGCCACAGGAACGGGTGCTACTTCGAACCAACAGTCCTAGTAGATGTCCCTCTCGATGCAAGGATAGTTAACGAGGAAACGTTTGGCCCCGTGCTCGTCGTGATAAGGGTAAAAGATGAAACAGAGGCCTTAGAAATAGCGAAGAAGCCCAAATACGGGCTTGACTCTTGCGTCTTTACGAATAACTTCTACAGCATGTGGCGTGTGGCCAAGAGCCTCGACGTGGGAGAAGTAACCATTAACGATAACCCAAAGCACGGCGTCGGTTACTTCCCATTCGGGGGCAAAAAGCTCTCGGGGCTAGGAAGGGAGGGCATAGGCTACAGCATAGATGAAATGACCCATCTAAAGACCATTGTATTCAGCTTAGAACCTGGAGGCCTTGGCAAGCGTAGGGTTTTTCAGGGATGAGGTCCCTTTTCTTTAAATCTTGATCAAAATCTCGGGATTATTTTTACAAAAGGTTTCGAGTAAGATACTCCTGAGGGCAAGCAAGCTCTCTACTTTCTAAGATTGCCAAATGGCTCCACATTTTGAGATCTTATTGCAAGCACTCAATCTCAAGCCTTTCTGGGCAAGTAAATAGGCGATCACGGGTCTCGTGCCATAGGGTGAACGTTAGACGCCGGTTCAACGCAGCGGCTTCACTGCTGGTCTCAAAACGGTGAGTGCGGTACGACGTCACTACATGCCATTTCATGGAATAGGTTTATAGGCAGCGGGATTTGCTAACTAAACAGAATGGAAGATACGGAAATCATGAAAAAATACGGTGGCCGCTTCGTAGCTATAAACAAGGGCAAGGTTATCGCATCCTCCGTGACGTTAAAGGAAGTTTACAATAAGGTAATAAGATCGCAAGACCAAGAAGACCTTTATTTCGCCTATATTCCTGGAAATGACATTTTAATCCTATAAGGATGACTCAGATGTCCAGTAAACCTATTTTTTCGTTTCCATATCAGCAAGAGATTTCTGGCACCCTCGGAAAATCTCTTAGACCAAGACTACCCCTTCAGCTAAAAACCAAGTCAGGAAAGTGGGTAACCGTCTCGCTTTACGTGGACACGGGCGCCGACATATCCATGCTGCCTAAAAGCACGTCGGACATACTTGGCATTAACCTGAAGTCCGGTGATGAGGTCATCGTTGTAGGCCTGGCGGGAGAGCTGATACGTGCCTACCTGCATGACCTCGAGTGCAAGATAGAGGGATCAGATCCGTTCACCATGAAGTTCGCAATATCGGAAAAGGAAACCGTAGTGCCTATACTTGGAAGGGAAGGCATCTTTCAGCGCTTCAACGTCCGCTTTAACAACCTTGCATCTCAAGTAGAACTTGATCCGTTATAGCAATCGAAGCTTTTATTCTATAACTGTTAATAAACAAATTATTTATTAAACCAAAAATCCTTTTAAGTGTGTGCAAGAAGCTTCTAGGCAGGTCGGAAGCTCATGCAGCAGTTTGTGTGGCCGGGATTTCCACTCCTCACGGTTCTCTACGCCGCCCTTATAGTTGTAATTTGCGCGCTAGCCATATGGATAATAAACCACTCACTAAACAAAGCTCTCACAAAGATCCCATCATCTATCATAAGGGACCTGGAAATAGCTGCTGACCTCTTCATAGTAATAATAGGAATCGCCGCCATATACTCTCTTCTGGGCGTTACGCTTAACGTGTTCCTGATATTGGTTTTCTTAATCCTCATAGCCGGATTCATAGCAGCAAAGGATGCCATGTCATCCTACATATCGACTTACGTGATAAGGAGCTCTAACGCGATAAAACCGGGAGACTGGATCGAAACACAAGGGATAAGGGGCACAGCAGTTCGCGTGGATAACTTTTACACAATAGTTCAAAGGCCCGATGGACTAATAACTTATGTAAATAACGCGAACCTATTTAAGGAGGGCTTCACCGCTTTTTCGCCGTTAACGACCAAGTACGTTGAGATAAACCTCGAAGTTCCCCTTTCGAGATTTAAACCCGAGGTTTATGAGAAAATAAAAGAGCTAGCTGAAGAGGCCTCCAAGGCCTCGGGAAAAGGAGAAAGTCCGGAAGTGCTCATCTACGAGCTAGCTTTTGATGCCGTAAAGCTCAAACTGAGAATACCCGTTACTAATCCGAGAAGAGAAGACGCGATAAAAAGCGATGTATTGGAGAAGGCCCTAAACGCTATCTACGGTCAAGCTCAGTAAGCCTTGCTAACGTAAGCCCGGTAGCGCGCAGGTCTTCCACACACTATGCACTTTCCCTCAGCAATTTCCTCGACGCAACGCACAGTTGCTCCCGTTGTGTCGTATATCTTGTCTTCACATTCCCTCTCGTCACAAAGGTTCACGACACTGAAACCTCTCCTGTTTTTCACCGCTTCTGATAACTCTTCAAGGGTACTGACCTCATTTATCATGGAAACTAGCTTCGCTTTTGCTTTTTCGTAAAGGCTCTTTTGTATATTAGATAGCACACTCTTAACGGTAGCGGCAGCATCAGACACGTCGACCACACTCTTTTCCCCCGTGTCGCGCCTCGCTAAAACCATTGTCCCGTGCTCAACATCCCTTGGCCCAATTTCGATCCTAAGTGGGACTCCCCTCATCTCCCACTCGTTATACTTATATCCCGGGGTCTTGTCGTTCCTTTCATCCACGTAGGCCCTAATGCCGGCAAGCTGCAGCTCACGTGCGAGCTCGCGAGCACGCGGCGTTGGATCCTGCTTATCCCTGTATATTATGGGGACCAACACGACCTGAAGAGGAGCGACCTCAGGAGGTATTACTAGACCTTTGCTGTCTCCATGCAACATGATCATGGCCCCTATTACCCTCCATGAAAGCCCCCAAGACGTCTGCCACACGTAGTGCTTATTACCCTTCTCGTCAACGTAAGTTATCTCAAAGGGCACGGAAAAGTTCTGACCCAACATGTGCGACGTAGCCATTTGTATTGCCTTACCATCTGGCATCATCGCCTCAAGGGTGTACGTGAACACGGCTCCCTTGAACTTTTCCTTTTCCGTCTTTCTACCCTTGATCACTGGTATGGCCAGTAGGTCCTTGAGCACCTTCTCGTAAAGGTCCAGCGCTTCCTGCGCCTGCTTTAGCGCCTCGTCCTCGGTCGCGTGAGCCGTATGGGCTTCCTGCCACAAGAACTCCTTAGTCCTTATGAATGGCCTTGTAGAAGACGTCTCCCACCTAACGACGCTGTTCCATTGGTTTAGCTTAAGGGGAAGGTCACTCGTCCCGTGAATCCACTTTGAATACATAGTATACATTATGGTTTCGCTTGTGGGCCTGACGGCAAGCCTCTCCTCGAGCTTCTGATCACCTGCTTCCGTTACCCACGCGACCTCAGGCGTAAAACCGGTAAAGTGCTCGCTCTCCTTCTTTAGGAGGCTCTCCGGTATGAGAAGGGGAAAGTAGGAGTTTTTAACACCCATTTTTTCCATCTCCTTGTTCATGTATTCTCTGATCTTCTCCCAGATGAAGGCCGCTGGGGGAAGCAGCACTATAAATCCTCCAACAGGAGAAAAGTCTATGAACCCACTTTTGATCAGTATCTCAGAGTACCAGTCGGATAAATCCTCCTTGCTGCTCTGAAGACCTCTTTCATTGGATTGAGCCATCTCGAGATCCACATGACATGCGTTATAGGTTTTTTGCAAAAACCTGGGCTAGAAAGTTTCTTAAGTTCGCACTTGTCAAAGATCAAATGAGGGAAATAAGACTTGATCCCCGCAGGAAAGAGTGGATAATTATCTCATCGCAGAGGGCATCGCGCCCAATGACGGTTATGGAAAAGCGGTCGTGCCCTTTCTGTAAGGACTCCCCTGAGGCCAAGGGAAAGCAAGCCCCCTACTGGCTTCCCAACGCCTTCCCGATGCTTTCACCGGATGAGCAAGGGACCTCGGTACTGAACGGCACGTATCAAAGGATGCCAGGCAGGGGCTACTGTGAAGTCGTTGTCGAATCATTCGATCACTCAGCCGACCTCTGCGATCTAACACCTGACGAACTGGAAAGTGCCATGAAGCTATATAGGGATCGCTACGTTGAGCTCTCAACAAAGGAAGGCGTTAACGCTGTGCTCATATTTAGGAACATGGGAAAACTCATAGGAGTAAGTATTGAGCATCCTCACTCGCAGATCTACGCCATACCTTACGTTCCTCCAATAATCCATGAGGAGGCCAACGCTTCGAAAGAGGTGTGTCCAATCTGCGAGGAGGTAAAGGCCCAGGGGAGAACCGTGCTCAGCTACGATTCCGTAAAAGCGGTTTTCCCTTACGCGCCGCGGTGGCCTTATGAAACCGTCGTCATTCCCATCAGGCACATAACTTCTCTGGCGGAGGCAACGGACAAAGAGTTAAGGGAAATAGGCATGTCTATTGGAAGGATCGTCGGATGCTACCATCGGCTCTTTGGCGTAAAGATGCCTTACGTCCTCGCGTTTCATCAAACTCCTGTCCTCAGCTCCAAAGAAAGGCTTCACCTGCACGTGGAGCTTTACCCAGCATTGAGGGCTCCTGATAAGCTTAAGCACTGGAGCGGTGCCGAATTGGGATTTGGCGTTTACACGTACGATTTCTGGCCCGAGGACAAGGCAAAGGAACTGGCATCGATCTGCGAAAAAAACGAAAGCCTTCCCATAAGCTCTAAGGGCTTACCCGAACCAAACGCCGTTTGAAGGTCAATTTGACGCAGAGGATTGGGCAAGCTCCTCGGCTGCCTTGAGCCTACCCTCGAGGTACATTTGGGCGGCAATGGCCGCAAGCGCCCCTTCTCCGGCACTGATTATGGCCTGCTTGGTAAGCGAGTGCCTGCAATCACCAGCGGCGAAAATGCCGGGCTTAGATGTCTGCATGTTTTCATCAGTAATTATGTAACCGTGATCATCCTTCTTGACGTCGACAAAACCGGTTTGCGGCACCTCTCCTATGTATATGAAGACCGCAGAAACCTTCAGTTCTTTCTCCTCTCCCGTTAGCAAGTTCTTCACGATGACGCCGTTTACCTTCTTGTCGCCCTCTATCTTGGTCACAACGCTGTTCCAGACAAACTCCACGTTACTTAGAGACATAAAGCGTTGCTGAAGTATCGGTTCAGCCCTCAGCTTATCCCTTCTGTGTATTAAGTAAATCCTGTTCACAAGCCTAGCCAAATAGAGACCCTCGCTCACCGCTGAGTCGCCGCCGCCAACAACAGCAACGTCCTTTTTGGCAAAGAACGGGCCATCGCAAGTAGCGCACGTGGAAACACCCCTGCCAAAATACTCAGATTCTCCTGGAACGCCAAGCTTCTTTGGTGCTGCCCCGGAAGCAACTATGACCGTTTTGGTGGTGAAGTTACCTGCATCGGTTTGAACCTCATAGCCGCCCTCAACATCTTTGACAAGCTTAACCTCCGCTTGGATCATGTCTGGATTATACTTCATGGCATGCTCTTGGATTGCCTTTCCAAAGTCAGCCCCACTTATGGCGGGAAAGCCTAAGTAGTTTTCTATCAGATCCGTGGTCGTTATTATTCCACCAAACGTCAGCTTCTCTATGACGGCAGTCTTTAGGTTGGCCCTGCGAGCGTATACGGCCGCAGACAGACCTGCTGGCCCACCACCCACAATTATGACGTCGTAATCCATGAGAGCATTTTTCCCAACGCAAATAAGGATAGCGTCCGATCCTTGAAACTTCTTGAAAGGGGCTTTGACCACAGACCGCCCACCGTCATTTGCTTCTTATCGAAGAAAACACGTTTATATCCCGATAGCGGATTATAACAGGGTAAAAATGTCAACTGTTCCGTCTTTTAAGAGATACGAATTACCTCCGCTGCCTTACAAGATAGATGCCCTTGAACCTTACATAAGCGGCCAAGTAATAGACGTCCACTATAATGGCCATCACAAGGGTTACGTCACAAACTCGAACGCAACCCTTGACAAGTTGGAAAAAGTGATCAAGGGGGAAGTAACGGGCTACGACATACAGGGCATAATAAGGAACTTGATCTTCAACGTAAACGGCCATAAGCTACACTCACTTTACTGGCAGAACATGGCTCCCAGCGGAAAAGGAGGAGGCAAGCCAGGTGGAAAGCTTGCAGACCTAATAGATAAGCAATACGGCAGCTTCGACAAGTTCAAACAGATATTTACCGAGGCCATGAGGTCGTTGCCTGGAACGGGATGGACAGTACTATACTATGACACAGAAACCGGCAACCTTGAATTCACCACGTTCGAGAACCACTTCATGAACCACATAGCAGAATTGCCCGTAGTAGTTATAGTTGATGAATTCGAGCACGCCTATTATCTTCAATACAAGAACAACAGAAACTCTTACATAGACGCTTGGTGGAACGTCGCTAACTGGGACGACGCAGAGAAAAGGCTGGAGAAGTACTTAAAGTAAAAGTACCTTTTAACCTATTTTTTTAGTATTTTTTCCTCCGCTTTTTCTATGGCCTCTTCTTCATGTTTAACATATTGAGATAGAATTTTTTTGAGCTCTTCTTTCCTTGTCGTGTAAAGCTTAACGGCGTATGGAAGGGCAACGGACTTGCTTTTTTCTCCCTCGATCCTTATGCAGTTCTCGCCCACATCCTCAATCTTGTAGATCGGAAACTTCAGTATAACTGTCATGCCATTATTATCGTAAACGACGCCGTTAGGCGTCACGACATAAGACGCTGGCGTGGCCGCCGGAGTCATCTGAGTCAGGGTTTTCCACTTCCACTGAAATATGAGGGAAACGACCACGGAGACCGCGACGCCAACGGCATACGCATACCAGCTCCTGTACCAACCCTGCTTTGTCCACGCCAAGATGTTCGCGGCCTCATCAGTTCCGTACATGCCACCTAAAAACACGCCTAGCGTAACAAGCATCATGTAGAGGGACCTCTTCATGAGCTCCTCTTGCTCATTGTCCTTTTTTCCTCCCATGGCCTTCTTGACATCGTCAGCGAGGGCTCTGAAAAGCACGGGGCCTTTCTTCTTGCTACTAGCGGCAAGCTTTGTGTTTTCCACGAGCAACGGCTGTCCTTTGGCGGCCACGTAAATCGAGTATCCAAGGAAGCCCACAAAGTATATGACCATAACCGGTAAGAGTAGATATGTTAAGTTGAAGGCGAAAAGCGCCACGAAGACTATGGGTATTCCTATCATCATGGCATACCTAATTAAATTTGTACCCGCCAAATCAGTTAAGTGAAAACATAGCTAAAAAGGATAACGGATTCGAATACGAAAAACGCGACGTTAGCGCAAAAAGCTTGCGAAGCTTTCCTAGAACGAGATCCATATAAGTATGGAAACGATGAGCCCATATATGGCGAGCGCCTCGCCCAAAGTTACAATTATAAAGCCCCTGGTGAAGCTCTCAGGCTTCTCGACGGTGGCACTGACCGTTGAAGCCCCCACTCCTGCAATTGCGTACCCAGCACCAATGCCAGCGAGGCCAACGGCCAAACCCATGCCTATGGCCATGTAGCCCTTCATCAGTGCCGTACTGGTGGCCGTTGAATTTGCAACTTGCGCATAAGACCCATGAACAAAGGCCGCAAGCGCGACGACCAGCAAAGCCACAGGCAACACGACCTTGGAATACTTTTTCCTCGTCTCCTGCTTCATGGCAGAGACCATATTCTCCAGCTCCATTACGGCGGTCTTGTATGAGCTCTCCAAACGAGTATCCTCTTCTGACATTCTAGGCTAGACCTGCTTGTATATTAATATGGGTATCGGTGAGAAGTCGACCAGCCGAGCGGTATGCTCTCCAGCCGCTATCCTCTCCAAACTCACCTTCTTTCTCGTGGCTATCACCAAAAGGCCGTAGCCTCCTCTTATCGCCGTGTCAATTATGGTTTGAACTATATCCCCCGTAGCAACAAGCTGATCGCACTGTACTCCTATCTCCTCAGCTATCTTAGCTGCCTCCTCAGTGAAGTTTTTCATCTCCCTTTCCATGGCCGCTTCAGCTGCGGCACGCTTTACAAGTCCCAGCTTTTCTATGCTTTCAAGGCTTTGGATGTCCACGACGCCCAAGAACGTGACAGCACTCCCGATCTTGGACGCCAGTTTCACGGCATACCGGGCAGCCTCCAGGGCAGCAGCTGAACCATCTACCCCAACCAGTATTTTTTTCGGCAGTTCAACCAACGCGCAATTGGCAAGCTACGCTTTTTACGCTTAACCGTCGCGGTGCAAACTATCCCCTGCATGGATACGGCTTTTGTTCCCGCAGCGCGACATCCCCTCGCGCCCTCGTTTGCGCAACCGATTGGCGTCCCTGGTTGAGTTGGCATTTGCGAGCGCGTTTAGGTCGCGGTTTCGGGCTCCTGAGCATCTCTGAAACACCCATAAGTTAAAGTATATCACCTTTTGCCTTCTTGCCCTAATGCATTAGATCTCTCGCGATGAAAGCCAGAGAGAATAAGGTTATATTGCGTACAAGCACTGTTTTTATGAAACCAGTACGCGACATCAGGATTAGCCCACAGATGACCACCAATGACATTATGAAGGCATTTGAAAATGCTGGAGGGTTCACAGCCAGAAAGCTAGCGGTAGCAACTAACATCCTAGAGGATATGATGACGGATGACGAATGCTTCACATTCCTCTCGTTCCCAGCTGACATAATAGCTACAGGAGTAAGGGGAGTTATCGCCGGCATGATCAGGGATAAGCTCGTAGACGCCGTCATAACCACATGTGGCACTCTCGACCATGACATAGCTAGAACATGGGAAGATTACTATCACGGAGACTTTCTTGCAGATGATGTTAAGCTAAGGAAAAAAGGCATAAATAGGCTCGGCAACGTCTTCGTTCCCAACGAAAGCTACGGAATAATACTCGAGAAAAGACTCCAACCCATTTTCTCGTCTATATATGAGGAAAAGAAGGAGCTTTCCACAAGGGAACTGATATGGAAAGTCGGCGAAAAGCTTTCCAATGAGGTAGAGAGAGAAAACTCCATAGTATATCAAGCCTACAAAAATAAGATCCCCATATACGTACCTGGCCCATTCGACGGCGCCTTTGGGTACCAGCTTTGGGCGTTTTGGCAAACCCATAAGGACTTGAAGCTCAACCTATTTCTGGATGAGCAGGAGCTCTCTGATATCGTCTTCACGCACAAGAAGACCGGCGCTCTGATACTCGGAGGAGGGATATCCAAGCACCATACCATATGGTGGAACCAGTTCAAGGAAGGGCTCAACTTCGCGGTGTACATAACAACCGCACCTGAATGGGATGGATCGCTTTCTGGAGCCAGGCTCAGAGAAGCCATATCCTGGGGGAAGGTAAACGAGAAGGCCAAGCATGAGACCGTCGAGGGAGACATAACCGTTCTCCTCCCATTGATGATGGGAGCCATTTACGAGAGGATCTACTCAAAAAAGAATAACAAATCCGTGCGGGTTCAGCGATCCGTTAAGGCCAGTAAATAGAAATTTTTACGCTGGAGCGGTTATGCATTCGGCTTCAGCAGGATTTGTGAACTTTAGGCGCTGGCGATTAAGCCATTCCGGCGTTTTACACGTAATCGTCCTGTTGAGCTACATTCAACATGCCAGATATGAGATGGAAGTCGACCGCTACCAAAAAGCAGCAACAAAAAGAAAGGAAATTGCGTACGCCAACAGCAAGGCCGCATCGCAAAACTTCGACAAAACAAGAGCAAGGGCAAATGCAGCCAAGAAGCCAAGTGCAAAAATCATAACAAGGGTTTTTCCCAGCGCGTCAGACTGCTCCCTGACTTTTTTCGTACGCACAAAACCGTACCGCTTCCTAAATAAGCCCTCTACGAAGAAGACTGCAATGAACGTTGAGTACGCAAAGGAAGTAAGATAAGGGTAAAAGTACTTCTTAGATATCGATACAGCAAGAAGGAGAACAGCAGGCAATAATGAGAAGAAGTAAAACCATGAGTTCCCCTTTGTGGCCAAGTTAATCAGGACTGCAGCGAGTATAAGCATATAAGAGATTGAAAAAAAGTAATTGAACAAATATGAAAAGGAAATAATCGAGTCAATTTTCTTCCCCGCTTTGAGCACGTTACCTCCGTAACGCAGCATGCACTGGGCATTGCCGATCACCCAACGCTTTATTTGCTTAAATAACGAGGAAAAGCTTGGCGTGGCAAGCCCTGTACCCCCTACGAGAGGTAAATAAGTTCCTTTTTTCCCGGAAAGCGCGAATCTCACGGTGAGGTCGAGATCTTCCGTCACGGTGCCTGCGCTCCATCCCCCAACATCGGAAAGATCTCTGTTATTTATGAGAACGCAACTACCGTTTATCTTAACGGGCAATCCCCGTGAAACAGCTCTCTCTTGCTCCTCCTTCAAGTGATATTCCAGCATGGACTGCTGAAGTTTCGCCACCGGACCACTACCTTCAAGAGACCAAGCCAACTGGCAGTAAGACGCCCCCGTGCTTTCACATGCCCAGACGGCGCTGGACAAAGCGTCGGGATTCAGCCTGAAGTCAGAGTCCAGTAGGAACGCGTAAGGCGTCCTTAGCTTCGTGTGGATTTCCCTTAGAAAGCCGGCCTTACCACCAACCCTATTTTTCCTCCTTTCTACGGACGCCCTATATCCTTTAGCGACTAGCTGCGCCACCGCTTCTTCAACGCACTTCACGGATTCTGGGTCATCGCTGTCATCAAGCACTAATACTTCGACGAGTTCTTTGGGATAATTCAGCCCCGAGACTGACTCAATAGAGCGAGCGGCCACTTTTCCCTCGTTATACACAGGTATCAATAGGGTTACCGGTTTATAATCGGTACCTGAATCGTGACGCACCTTCTTAGGTAATACAAGAATAAGCGATGAAAGAATGAAAAGGACATACGCCACGGCCAGCAGGAAAAACTCGGTCAGGGGAAGCAGATGGGCGATGCTGCTCAAGCCGCGAAATAACCTACTGGACTTAAAGGGTTAACTTGACCCTTCTCCTTAAGTATCACGAAGATAGAACCAAGCCTAAAATAGAAATGCTTAAATATCACGTATATAAATCTTTAGTTGGTGTTCTCAATGGAAGATCGCGATGAGGAACTAGGATCTAGGATTAAGGTAAAAAACGCGGTTTGCCCCGTATGCGGTAGCACAAACATAATATTTGATCCTGAGAGAGGAGAAACCATATGCGCCGACTGTGGAACCGTCATAAGCGATAAGGCGATGGACAGCGGTCAAGAGTGGAGGGCGTTCACAAAAGAAGAGAGGGATCAGAGAAGCAGAGTTGGTGAACCCACTATTCCCGGCATAGGAGCAGCGCAGCTATCAACTACCATTGATACCAAGGACATATATAACCTCGGAGGGAAAATGGGAGTCAAGAAAAGAATCGAGCTTCAGAGGATAAGAAAGTGGCAGGTACGTTCAAGGCTTCAGGGTAGTCATGACAGAAACCTTATACAGGCACTCAATGAGCTTGACAGAATCGTCTCTCAGCTTGGGCTTCCAACTTCAATAAGAAATGAGGCAGCCGTCATCTATAACAGGGCAGCTACTAGTGGAATGGTAAGGGGAAGGAGTATAGAGTCGGTAATAGCGGCAGCGATCTACGCCGCATGCAGGAAGCTTCGCAACCCGGTTTCCCTTGACGAGATAAGCAGCTATACGCAGGCCAGCAGGAAAGATGTAGCGCGTTGCTACAGGCTGCTCTTAAGGGAGAACAGCGTTAGCGTCCCGGTCCCAGATGCAGTTGATTACGTTGCCAAAATAGCCAGTCCCCTGCATCTAAGTGCGGAGACGCAAAAGAAAGCGGCCGAGGTTATAAAGAAGGCTCAGGAGAGCGGAATAACAGCGGGCAAGGACCCAGCAGGCTTGGCCGCAGCGGGAATCTACATTGCGAGCCTCTTAACTAAGACCCGCCGCACGCAGAAGGAGATAGCCATGGCCGCTCAGGTAACGGAAGTAACCGTCAGGAACAGGTACAAGGAAATGCTTTCTAGACTCAATATAACCGGCCTAGGCGATGAAGAGGAAGGGGAAGATAAAACGCAGTGATTATCTGCTAACAAAAAATTTTTAAATATAATTTTTAAGGCGTTACAACAATGTTCGATTCCTGATATCCCTCAGCAACAAGTATTTCCTTAACCCTGTTCGCGTGATTACCCTGGAGAGTAATCTCATCGTTCTTATAAGTACCGCCGCATGCCAGTTTAGTCTTGAGAAGACTAGCAATCCGCTTCGCTTCAGCGGGGTCGGTAAACCCGCTGACAACCGTGATTTCTTTTTTGTACTTGCTCTTCTCAACACGTACTTCGATTTTTTGTTGTTCCTTAAGAAGGTCTTCCCAGATTCCTATTTCGTCGGAGGCACCTATTATCTTAGAACCCTCGTCCATATTGCTGTTCAAGCCCAGTATACTTACATGAAAGCCTTAATAAGGGTTTCTGATTTATCCTATGTCAGAGTCTCAATACCCAGTTTATCAGTGCATAAAGTGCGGCTACATCTTGACGGACGAGGATTGGAAGGCATCAGGACTTCTCATATCTAAGTTCAAATGCCCGCGTTGCGGCGGACGGGTTTTTATTAAACTGACCAACAGGGCGTCGAGGATAACGCACGTTGCGTGACAAAAAGCAATCACTGTGTTATTACTGCCAGTGGCTTAGTGCGCGATGCGATCGAACTCCCCCTCCCGACCGGGTCAAACGCGCCTTCTTGGACGCGTAAAGTTCCATGACCAGCTTGGCTGCCAGGGCCGAGCTAGAATATGAGGGATCACGGAGTGGACAAAGCTCCATTACGTCAAAACCAACCAGATTTGCGCCCGATATAGCTTCAAAGATCCTCAGCACATCAATAGGAGAGATACCAAAAGGTTCAGGAGTACCAACTCCCGGAGCATAGCTCGGATCAAAGGCATCCATATCAATTGAGAGATAAAGAGAACGCGACTTCCTTACAAAGTCGGTCAACGATTTCATAAAGGATTCTGATTGAAGCTGAAAGGGAGAGAACTGGATTATCCCTTTTTCTTTACAGTAATCGCGCTCTTCCCTAGAAGTAGCCCTAATTCCTATCTGAAAGGTGCGCTTACCTCCAGAATCCACCCATATTCTCGTGGCACACGCGTGAGATAGGGGATTTCCGAGGTAGTCCTTTCTGCAATCAGCGTGCGCGTCGAGCACTATAAGAGAATCAGCTCCAGCCGCTAGGGCCGCAAAGGGCGTGAACGTGTGCTCTCCTCCTATCATTATTGGGATCTTGCCAAGCGAGGTAATCTTCTGGACGGCACGCTTAAGCATGTTTGCAGTTGCCACCGCGTCGCCATGGCTAACAGCCAAGTCTCCAGCGTCGTAAACGCGCATTTCCTCAAGGTCCACGCCGAAGTACTCAGACCACAGCTCCATTCCCTGTATAACGTCCCTTATCGCCTTAGGGCCGTAGCGAGAACCCGGAAACGCCGAAGAGCTGGAGTCAAACGGAACGCCGAAGAAAACGTACTCAGAGGAATCGATGGTCGTTTCGAGGCCAGGAAACGTAAGACCAACCCTAGACAGGTACATGCTTAACTCATCATCCATAATTCATATTCGCGCAGGACGCATTTTAACCTTAAGCTTGGTAAAAGCTCTCAAAAACGGGAGGAACTCGCATTTATCGTCTAACGGCAGATAAATTGGGACCCTTCAAGCCTTTGGCACTGACCTTATCTTTTTGACGACGTAAACAAGTCCAACCAACAAGCCAATGGTCACAACAATCTTCGCATAAAGCACGTAACTAGCCCCCGGATACGTTGGTATTATGATGGCCATAAGCAAGCCCTGCGTGGCTATTTCAGCTTTATCCCACTTGCTGGTATACCACGAATGACTTAATGCCGTGGAGAGGCAAGGGGCGGAAGTTCGCTTAATGAGTTAGACAAACCCCTTTGGAAAAATGCATAGACTCCCAACTGGAAACGTGCAGGCTCGTCGCCCAGATGGGGCCATACCCCTGGAGCGTGGATAAAGCAGTCGGGGATGATCGCGTCTTCACGGATAGCACGCTGGAGTACTTCTCTCATATCTCGCATGTTAAAGCAAGCGTACTAATGAACCGGAAAAACCCTTCCGTTAGAGCTGGTAGATCACTTAATAGGGGAAAGATCCCTGCGCCTTCTACAGTAGACAGATCATGAAGCAATCGGGTTCGCCACCTGTACAACAACCATCCAAAATTTTTTTCTTCTGCGGTCTGCAGTTAAAATGTAGAGTTGATAACAGAGGAAGATGTCCTTAAGAGCATCGAAGACGTTGTGGATCCCGAGGCCCAAGTCGGGATCGTTGAAATGAACCTAGTGGACGAGGTAGACATAAGTAGCGACAACGAGGTCAAGGTAAGGTTTCACCTGACCACTCCGTTCTGCCCAGCGCAGTTTGCATATGCCATAGCTTTGCAAATAAAGGACAAGGTATCGGCCCTGCCAGGGGTAAAAAAAGTCGTTGTTGAAGTAAAAGACCACTTCCTTGCCAAAGAAATTAATGACGCAGTTAACGGCGATGTATACGATGGAGAAGGTACCCAGACTTCGTGAATACTTAGGCGACTTTTCCTTGACGCCTAGTTTGGCATTACAATAGAGCGCAGCAACGAAAAAGTACGAGGAAAGCCTGTTTAGATAGCGCAATATCTCGGGGTTAATACCGTGCGCAGAAGATGCCCTCACCGCTTCACGCTCAACCCTTCTGCACACCGCCCTCGCCACGTGGAGGTAAGCGGCCGCCTCACTTCCCCCAGGAATCACGAACGACGCCAGAGGTGGAAGGGCCTTTGCCATGTCATCTATGGCGCTTTCAAGTTCCCTGACTTTACTTTCGTTGAAGCTGACTTTCTTCTCACCACCCTCGAAAGCGTAATACAGATCTGCGCCCATTACGAAGAGATCGTTCTGTATTGAAAGCAATTTTTCCCGGACGGGCTCCAGCGGAACGTGTATTAAGGTCAAGCCCACAACCGAGTTAAGCTCGTCGATTCCGCCGATCAACTCAAATATTTGCTCACCTTTGGGGAGCTTTCCCGGTCCAAACGAGGTCTGACCATTATCGCCTTTTCCTGTATAATACATTCCAATTACAGGCCTGATATGACTTAAACGGCTTACCCTCGGTTCAAGGCTTTCGCAAAACAAACTGCAAAACGCTAAAAAGACTTAAGGGGCAGCTTTTTTGTTTATTAAAAGTTGGATTACGACGTTATCGTGGTTGGGGCGGCCACAACAGGAGCGGTGGCTGCGAAAAAGCTAGCGAGCCAAGGTTTCAAAGTGCTCCTGCTCGACGCCAAACCTAAAAGTAGGATCGGGGACAAAGCCTGCGGAGATGCCATAGGAGAGGAAGACCTGAAAAAAGCGGGCGTCACGCTTCCATCAAACGTTATACGGGAAAGGATCCTGGGCGCCGACCTTATCTCCCCTGATGGAAAGACAGCCTTCCGCATACAAGGATACGGATACACGGTGGACAGGGTTGGGTTGGGTTCAGCGCTTGTGGATGAGGCGGAAAGCGCTGGCGCAAAGTTCATGGATAACTTTCACGTAGATGCCCCTATGATAAGGGATGGGCGCGTCATTGGTGTAAAGGGAAGTGATGAGATAACTGCAAGGGTCGTTTTGGACGCGTCCGGCAACAAAACCAGGTTAAGAGGGACCTTGCCAGACGAATGGGGGATCGAAAAAGTAGTTGAGAAAAAAGACGCAGTCGCCGCTTACAGGATAATAATGGAAGATATGAAACCAGCAATAGAACACGGCTACCTAAGGTTAATCTTTGATCAGAACACGTCCCCTGGCGGGTACATATGGCTGTTTCCCGAGGGAAACCTCTCTAACGTTGGCCTTGGGGTAACGATGATAGGTAAGTACCCTAATCCCAAGATCGCTACTGAAAACTGGATCAAGGGAAAATATGAGGGCAAGATCGTGGCTGGAAGCGGTGACACGGTTCCAACCAGGAGGCCATTTGCCACCATGGTAGGGAACGGTATAGTGCTAGCAGGCGACGCTGCTGCCACCGTCAATCCAGTTACAGGTGGTGGCATAGGTAGCGGCATGCTAAGCGCTAAGTTTGCCGCTGAAGCTGTGGCCAACGCTCTAAGTCAGGCTGATCTTCCAGGCATAAACGAGCTCTGGAACTACAACGTCACGTACATGAAGGAATACGGTGTCAAGCAGGCAGGGCTTGACGTTTTCAGACGCTTCCTCATCAAGTTAAGTAACGATGACATAAACTTCGGGATGTCATCCGGTATAATGGACGAGAAGACCGTAACGCAAGCTGCTGTCACAGGAGAAGTCAACATAAACCTTAGAAAGGAGGTCGAAATCATGATAAGAGGATTGAAGAGGCCAAGCATCCTATTAAAGCTCAGGCAGATGGCGTCTGACGTAAAGACTGCCATGGACATCTACTCGGCCTATCCAAGCAGCTTTGACGGTTTCTGGTCTTGGAGAAAGAGGGCAGATTCATTCTTCGCCAACCTACCTTATTAGCTCCCTTATTTTTCACGCTTACGCCTTAAACGCCAACGCGCTAAATACATATGGTAAACTTAGACCCTCGGAATGGACAAGTAACTGTAGCTTTCTTCGGAAGAGGGGGGCAGGGGATCAAGACCGCAGCGAGGGTTCTTGGAAGGGCGCTTTTCATACATGGCTATAACGTTCAGGACTTTCCCCTCTATGGCGCGGAGCGCAGGGGAGCGCCCGTTTACTCTTATGTCCGCGCTTCGGCTCTCGACATAGAGGAGAGGGGGTCCGCAAACGCAGACATAACGGTCTTGGTCGACAGAGGCGTGAGTTCACAAGCCCACCTTTCGGGAATCGTGATTGTAAATTCAAAAAAGGATGAAAACGGAATGCTCTGCGTCGACCTGACGTCATCTATCTCCAGGCTTGGCGTCTTTGCGCTGAGCATCGCTGCGGCAGCTGCAGCTGCAGCCGTCATAGCCAAACTAGATGTGAGCAGCATAAAGACCGCCATAGAGAAGGAGATAAGGGTACCTAGGTCGTTACTTGAAGTGGAACAGGCTTTAGCTGAGGACTTATTTTACGAGGTAAAGGGCAAGCCCTTACCTAAGCCTTGGCCCGAAGAAAAGTCTTCTGCATCTATTTTGGAACTAAGCCCAGAGCCCTGGGAATTGAGCAACCCAATCATAAAAGCAAGCGGCACTTCTGTTATGAGAAAGACCGGCTCGTGGAGAGTGAAAAGGCCAGTCATCACGCTCGATAGGTGTAAGGCATGTTTCCTATGCTACGTTGCTTGCCCCGAATCAGTTATAACCCTTGACGAAAAGCACATGCCTTCCATATCATACGACAATTGCAAGGGGTGCATGATATGTAAAAGCGTCTGTCCCTTTGGCGCCATTCAAGAGTACCCTGAAACCGAGGTGCAACCGATTGCTTGACCTGATAACGGGAAATGAAGCGATAGCTTGGGGAGCTCGGCTAGCGCAAGTCGATTATGTTCCCATATATCCCATAACTCCACAGACCGAAATAGTCGAAAAGCTCTCTGAATGGGCTGCCAACGGGCTCATAAGGGCGAGGATAACCAAGATGGAATCTGAGCACTCCATGATAACTGCAGCTGGCGCTGCAGCGCTCGCAGGCGCGCGTACCTTCACCGCCACCTCTTCACAAGGCCTCCTTTATGCCTTCGAAATGCTCTACAACGTTTCGGGATGGCGTGCTCCTTTCGTGCTCGCGAATGTCTCAAGAGGACTGGCCGCGCCACTTACCCTTTTACCAGATCACAACGATGCCTTGGCTGCAAGAGACTCTGGCTTCCTCCAGTTCTACGCGGAAACATGCCAGGAAGCCCTTGACTCCGTACTGATAGCATACCGGGTGTCCGAGAGTCGCAAGGTAATGCTCCCGTCAATGGTCAACATAGATGGATTTTACTTATCATTCACAAGGGAAAAGGTCATGATACCTGATGAGCTAGGAGACTTTCTTCCGCCTTATCCAATTCCAGCAATTTCCGCTGGCAACATGCCATCCATGGGCCCAACGGTGCTCGACCCCTCCGTTTACTCCTACTTCAAATACCAGATGCACCTGGCCCAGATCAGCACCCTTGATGAGCTAAAAAAGGCCATAAGCGATTACGAGAAGGTCTTTGGCATAAAGCGCAGTTTGATTGACGAATACATGGCAGAGGACGCAGATTACGTCATCGTCATGACGAGCTCCTTTGCCACAATGGCCAGAAAGGCGATAAAATCCATTAGGGAAAAAGGAATTAAGGTAGGCTTAATAAGGCCATGGGTCTTGAGACCCTTCCCAAGAGATGATCTCTTAAGTGCATTGGCTGGAAAAAGAGGAGTAGCCGTCTTCGATCAAGATGTCTCCCCCGGTTTCGGAGGCGCCCTTTATGCCGAGATAGCGAGTTCGCTTTACGGGGCACCAGATGCTCCTCACATTGGCTCCTTCATAGGGGGCTTGGGAGGCAAGGAGCCAACTACAGAGGAATTCGAATTCATGATAAGAGAACTGGTCAGCCCCGACCTAACGCGCCGTGGGCCAGTCATGCTCTGGACAGACAAGGACCAAAGGATTCTAGATGAGCAAAGAAGCATAGCATTAAGAGGTGGTGTCATTGGCAGGCGATCTCTCCATAAGGACCATCCGTGAAACGCCTCTCGAAGAGTACTTGCATCCGGGTTCTTCGATGTGTCCTGGCTGCGGGGCACAGGTCATGATAAGGCTAATGCTGAAGGTTCTCGGCCCTAAAACCTTTATTGTCAATGCGGCCGGCTGCATGACCCTACTTCAGACGTATCCCTATTCTAACTTAAAGTCTGGATGGCTGTACACGGCCTTCGCATCCGCTCCGGCCGGTGCTCAGGGAATAAGGGATGCCCTGGACTCGCTGATAAGTCAAGGGAAAACAAGAGATGAAGGAATAAAGATATTGGTCTTGACCGGTGATGGGGGCGCCTATGACATAGGGCTTCAGGCTACGTCCGCAGCAATGGACAGAGATCTCGATTTTTATTATCTCTGCTATGATAACGAGGCCTACGGGAATACCGGATTTCAGCAGAGCGGCGCATCACCTTATGGCTCGAGCACAACCACCTCCCCAATTGGAAGGCTCAACCTGGTGGGGACCGAGAAGCGCAAGAAGAACCTCTTCGAGATATGGAAGGCTCATAATCCGGCTTACTTAGCCACGATTTCGCCCTCGCATCCCCTGGACTTGATGCAAAAAGTTGAAGAGGCGACGCGCAGGAAGGGGCCAAAGATGTTTATAGGATACGCTTCATGCCCTACGGGAATGGGGTTTGATCCTTCTCTTTCAATAAAGGTCGCCCAGCTTGCTGTTGACACTGGTGTGTGGCCGCTAAAGAAGTACGTCGATGGAAAGGTGACCCATACGATCATCCCAAGGTTTGTCCCGGTCGAGGAATACCTCAGACTTCAGGCCAGGTTCCGGCACCTGTTCGACGAGAATAACCCAGCAGCAAGGGAGGCAATTGCCAAAATAAAGGATGAAATAAGATCGTACTGGAAAGCGCAAGGAGTCGAGGCCAAAGCTCGACATCACATAGTCATTGCCGATGGAAGCTGCTGCGGTTCCTGTTTTTCCTCATCGCTCCTCTGGTTCAGTTGGGGTATCCCAAGCGGGAAGGGCAAGCCCAGCTCCCTGCACACCAATATTGAGGTTGCTATGCTGTGATTCAACGCGACCTGGAGCGCTGGTAGATATGGTTTCTTGTCATCGAGGTCCTTCGAGATCTTATCCAGGTCCTCCTGACCTCCTGACAGGACTATCTGGCCGTGGAAAGTAAGGGTGCCGCTTGCCGGCACAAAGTTCACGCTGAAAGCGAACGGTATAACTGACATGGTAGCGCTTCTTCTTTCAACAGGCCCGCTTGGGGCGTTGAGCTGCGTCTGCATCTGCACCTTTACCAGATCTCCCTCAACTAGCTTCTCCGCGTGAATCTCAAGCAATTTAACTGATATCGTTATGCTCATGGGCTAAGGTCCGTGCGGCGCTTTTTTGCCTTGCTCCGAATTAAAACTCAGTACGCATCGGATTTAGATGAAAGAAATTCCTCTATCCTTGAAAGCGCCGTTCTGATGGATTCTGGGGATGCCGCGAAAGTAAACCTTAGGTGCCCCCTGCCCGCTTCCCCAAAGGTACTACCAGGAACCGTCGCCACGTGGGTTGCTCTAGCGAGCCTCACGGAGAACTCATCATCATCTTTTCCATAAAACGAGAAATCAGGAAAGGCGTATATGGCCCCTTCTGGCTTTGCGACCCTCACGTTTGGTAACCTCTTTAATCCACCGTAAAGTAGTTCCATGCGCCTAGCGTACTCGGACACCATTTTCTTAACGCTGTCTTGAGGACCCCTAAGCGCCTCAAGTGCCGCGTACTGCGAAATCGATGAAGCGCTTATCACGTTCGTATGATGAACTATCTTTAGGGCTTCCATTACCTCCTTAGGAGCTGCCAAGTAACCGATCCTCCATCCGGTCATGGCATATGCCTTGCTAAAACCGTTGATGGTTATGGTGTTCTCTGGCGCTATTGATGCTGGGCTCAAAAGCCTCTTTCCGCTGTAGTTCATCTTCTCGTATATCTCATCAGATACTATTATAGTTCCGTGCTCTACTGCCAAGTCAACGATTGCCCTTATCTCCTCATCATTCATCACGTAGCCCGTTGGGTTAGAGGGGTTGTTGAGGATTATGACCTTTGATCCGGTTATGCTCTCCTTCAGCTTCTCCAAGTCAACCCTGAAGCGATCACCTTCATCTATGAGGTTAACCGCGTTCAGCCTCGCTCCCCGCATCTGAATCAAATCAAGGTAAAGAGAGTAGGCTGGAGTGAGGACGGTGACCTTATCTCCAACGCTAACGAAGGCCTGGAACACCGTGGCCAGAGCCTCCTCTGCACCAACGGTTACTATCACTTGATCGGGAGATACCTCAATCGAGTTATCTCTCTTCAACTTTTTGCTTATCTCCTCGCGCAGCTCCCTTAGGCCGGATGGATCTACGTAATGAGTTTTTCCGTTCTTCATGGCATCCTCTGCTGCTTTTATCACGTTAGGCGGCGTATCGAAGTCCGGCTCGCCTGTGCTCAGGTAAACGGAATCCTTGTAATTGGAAAGCATCAGGGTAACCCTCCAGATTCCCGTGAAAGTCATGTGCTTTATTTGTGGCACTACCCACTCCTCCAACGATTCCATGACATTATATTATGTGCATGAATGTTTAACCTTTTTCATGCAGAGGCCTTCTATTCCCACACCATGAGTCCAAAAAGCGCTTTATCTTGAAACCTTTTCCCATTGTTTATAAGCTGGTTTTTTATGTTCTTATGAAAAAACCGCTCAAGGGTATCATGCTCAGCCAAGACCTCCTGGAGCAAATCCTAGAGTATGCCAGGGGCATGTACCCAAAAGAGATCATGCTGCTAGCGCGTGGAGACAAAGTGGGCAGCTACCTTTATATCGAGGAGCTCTTGTCGCCCCCCCTTCAGCACAACGGTTCCGATTTTGCCTCAATAAACGTGTTCTACACTCCATTCACCCCTTCCATTATCGGGACAATTCACAGCCATCCCAGCGGAGCCCTTATGCCTTCCCTTCAGGACCTCTTGTCCTATATGGGAAGGATAATGGGCATCGCGGCCTATCCTTTTGAGGGGAAGCAGGATCTTGCCTTCTTTGACCGCCAGGGAAACGTGATACCCTATTACATCGGAAACAAAGAAGCCGCAATGACCTCTTGACAAATAAGTCACTACACCATCAAAAAACCTAGGCTCAAAAAATGTGAGCTATGCCTTCCTTATATAGATCCTTATGGTATCGCCATCGATATCCCACTCTTCGGAGAACCAGTCTCCTTTCGGCGGTTGCAACGATACCATAGCGGAAACCGCCCTGGTATCTGTCACCACGCCCGCCATAATTGAGGCTAGCCTATCCCTTATTTCGCCCTCGGCCTGAACCACCAAGTCGATCCTATCTTCAACGAAGAGACCGGCTCTCTTCCGGGTCTCTTGAACCCTCCTTATGAGTTCTCTTCTCAGCGCCTCGGCCTCAAGTTCCGTATCAACTCTTGTGTCCAAAAAAACCTTTCCTCCGTCGTAATCCGCCTCAACGTAACCATCTCTTGGAACGGCGTCCACCTCAACAGCTTCCTCGGGAATCTTGTATTCCTTTCCATCTAGCATAACTGATTTGGCCCCTTGCTTCGCTTTTTCCGCCACGTAAGCTGTCTTATCTTTAAAGATTGAACCAAGAACGTCGTACCTCACCTTTAATTTTTTCTCGATAAACTCTTCCTCGTTTCCCTGCTTTACGTCCTTAACGTTTACCTGCTCGGCTATTAACTGGGCTAACCCAGTGGGAAGCGGGCCAGTAGCGTAAAGGGCTCTCAACGGATGCCTGACCTTTATCCCTGCCTTGTTCCTAGCCGCTAAACCGGCGGCGACTATCTTCATGGCCACGTCCATGTCACGTTCTAACCCCTCATCAACCGTGAACTGCTTCGCGGGCCATGCCATTTTTTCGTCCTCGTCTGGAAGCGTGGGCAACAAGTACGTGGTCACAAATGGAGCGAATGGGTAAAGCATCCTCGCTATTCCATCAAGCGTCCAGTAAAGCGCGTAATAGGCCGCCTCCTTTGATGGGTCGTGCTTTTCCTCCACCCAAGTCCTCTTTCTGACAAGCTTCACGTACCATCTGCTCACGTCCTCGGTGGCAAAGTCCATTATTAACCTTATGGCTGAAGAGTAGTCAAAGGAGTCCATGAGCTCTAGAACTGCCTTCTCGATTCTTGCGAGCCTCGACAAGATCCACCTATCCTCGGGAAGCAACGCAGGCACGTCAGATGGATGGTAATCGTCAAGTTCCATATAGGTCGTTGCAAAGTAAAACAGGTTCCATATGATGTTTAGCTTTTTAACCGCGTCCTGAAGCCCCTTCTCGCTAAATCTGACGTCCTCCCATGGCGTATGCTGCATGAAGAAGATGCGAAACGCGTCCGCGCCATACTTATTCACGATCTTATCGACGTCAACGTAATTTCCCAGCGATTTGTGCATTTCCCTGCCGTTTTCATCCAGTGCCATGCCATGGGCCATAACCCTTCTGTAAGGAGCTACACCCCAGAGACCAGCGGACACCTTAACTAATGACGCAAACCAGCCGCTGAACTGATCCTGCCCCTCGAGCACTAGCTCGTAGCGCGGCGGCGGCCATATTCCAGTAGACGCGTAAGGCGCAGAACCCGAATCAAACCAAACATCGAAGACATCCTGAACCCTTCTCATGGTACCTCCGCACGAATGAGGAAAAGTCACGTCATCTATAAGGGGCCTATGCATCTGGAGCGAGTCCGAGATCTTACTACCGGAGAGTTCCTCCAACTCCTTAAGAGATCCAACGACCTTGACCTCGCCGCACTTATCGCATACCCATATGGGTATCGGAGTACCCCAATACCTTTGTCTTGATATGACCCAATCACCAAGGCCTCTAAGCCAGGGCGTGAGCCTTGCCTCCTTGAGCCAATCCGGAATCGTGGTGACATCGCCGACCGAGGACATCAACCTCTGCTTTATATTTGATATCTTTATGAGCCACTGCTCTGTAGGCCTCATTATAAGAGGAGTACCGCACCGCCAACACACGGGATACCTATGCTTTATGGGCTCAACCTTGAATAGGGCACCAACGGCGCCTAAATCCTTTAAGATTTCTTCGTTTGCCTCTCTGACGTACTTTCCCGCGTACCTATCCACGAAGCCCCTGTACCTTCCCTTTTCATCGACCAAGTCGAGCATAATCAAGCCGTTTTTCTGCCCTACGTCGAAGTCCTCTTGCCCATGTGCGGGAGCCACGTGGACTATCCCCGTTCCCTCGCTTGCGGTCACGTATTCTGAGCTGAGAACGACCCTGTGCTCAAAGTCATGGAACTTGAGAAATTTAAGAGGGTATTCGTAGACAAGCCCATCAAGGTCTTTTCCCTTGAACTCGGACTCCACTTCGAAGTCTTGCCCGAGAACCTGAAGCCTGTTCTCAGCCAAAATGTACCGTTCGCCTCCTAGTTTGGCCACGACGTAATCAACGTCTGGGTTGACCATGAGCGCGCTGTTTGCAGGCAAGGTCCAAGGTGTCGTGGTCCACGCAAGCAGGTACTCGTTTGGCTTACCCTTGACCTTAAACTTAACGTACACGGACTTCTCATCGAGCTCAACGTAATTGTTAACTTCATAGTCAGAAAGAACGGTTTCGTCTTTAGGACACCAGTAAAACACCCTCTTTCCTTTCTCAACAAGCCCTTGCTCGTAGAGCTCCTTGAACTCTCTCCACTCAGCTTCCATGTATTTCATATCAGAAGTGAAATACGGTCTGTCCCAATCCATAGCGACCCCAAGCAACTTGAAAACGCGCGTCATTGATTCCATGTTTCTTTGAGATAGATCGTTGCACCGCTCGACAAAGCGCTCTAGCCCAAAGTTGGCAATATCCTGTTTTCCCATTATTCCAAGCTCTCTTTGGACAGCTAGCTCCGTGGGAAGACCGTGACAGTCGTAGCCGGGCTGCGCAGAGAACTCATCGCCTCTTGATTGCCTATACCTGATGTAAACGTCCTTCATCACTTTGTTCCAAGCAGTGCCGGGATGTGGTATCCCTGAAACAAAAGGAGGCCCGTCAAGCAGTAACTTGCCCACAGGATATTTCTTGCTCAGCACCAGGTCTCTGACCGCGTTCTCCACCTCAACGTGATCATAGCTATTTTTCACGACGCGTCTGCTCAACGATGGTAAAATGCTTTAGACCCTTATAAATGCTACTAGGATTGCGACTGAGGCCTTCTGTATGTCATCTTAACCATAAGCGATCCCTCCTGGCTATAGCTTTCCACTTTCTTGAATATTTTCGTTCCCGTTCTTCTCATCCAAAGCCTTAGCCTTAGCTCGCGCGAAAAGTGCCAAAGCAAAATTCCTGAATAAAAACCCAATACCATGCCCAGCCCCACGTAAATACCCAAAAGCCCGAGCAGTAAAACGGGAACAATGATGTAAGCCAAGAGAGCCAGGAACCTTCCTAAGAAGTAGCTCTTGTTGTAATACTTGAGCTCCACATATACATCGCCTCTTGAAAGATGATTGATCATGCGGTTTAACTGTCCGTTTTTCACCGCAAACGAGGCCGCGTAGATCGCGACCAAGAAAGCCAAGAACCAGAGCATTGACGCGCCTCCGACGAAAACCACTAGCGCGACGCACAACGAAAAAAGGAACAAGCTGAGGGCCATTCCCTTGAGGGAGGGAACGTACGCACTCTCAAAGCTCATGCAGTTTCCTTCCTCCCCTTTGCTATTTCTTCTGCGTAATGGCAGGCCACCCAGTGTCCTGGCGATACCTCCCTCAACTTTGGCTCCTCCGTTCTGCACTTATCGGTGGCGTACGGGCAACGCGGGTTGAAGCTGCAGCCCGGAGGCACGTCCATGGCATTTGGTATCTCCCCTTTTATGGCAACCCTGAGCTTAGGAGCCGTCGGATCCGGAACAGGTATGGCATCAATTAGGGCACGCGTATAAGGATGCATGGGATTCTCTATGAGCTCCTCTGAGGTTGCAAGCTCAACTAGCCTTCCCAAGTACATAACGGCAATCCTATCGCATACATGCTTCGCCAGTGCCAGATCATGCGTTATGAACAAGAACGACAAGCCGTACTGGTCTTTTAGATCAAGCATCACGTTCAAGACCTCAGCCCTAATGGATACGTCAAGCATAGATACCGGCTCGTCTGCCACGATGAACTCAGGCCCCAACGCAAGCGCTCTAGCTATGGCAACCCTCTGCCTCTGGCCTCCTGATAACTCGTGAGGATACCTATCCATGAACTGCTCGGGTGGCGTAAGCTTAACCGCCACCAGCGCGTCTCTCACTTTCCTGTCGAGATCCGCTTCGTCTTTATAGAGCTTATTGATCCTCAGCCCCTCGGCCACCACATCCCTTATCCTAAACCGGGGATTTATGGAATCGTAAGGATCCTGAAATATGATCTGTATGCTCTTCCTTATAGAAGCTAACTCGTCATGGCTAACTTTAAAGATATCCCTACCCCTGTAGAGGACCTCGCCGCCAGACGGCTCCACAAGACGGAGAAGCGTCCTTCCCACCGTGGTCTTTCCGCTTCCCGACTCGCCCACTAAGCCCAGCACTTCTCCCTTGTAAACGTCAAACGTTACGCCATCAACCGCCTTCACCTGCTTCTTAACGCCGTGAATACTTTGCGAGAAAGAGAGCTTGGGCTCGTAATATTTCTTAAGATCCCTAACGCTGATAATCACTTCCTTCTTTTCTCCTGCTTCCATTTCGATTCACCCATTGGGTTTGACTCTTCCCTCAGCTATTTCTTCTGCGTAATGGCAGGCCACCCAGTGTCCTGGCGATACCTCCCTCAACTTTGGCTCCTCCGTTCTGCACTTATCGGTGGCGTACGGGCAACGCGGGTTGAAGCTGCAGCCCGGAGGTAAAGAGGAAAGATCTGGCGGTGACCCCGGCACCGACGCAAGGCGCCTCCTGGGCGCCCTTATATCCGGAAAAGCCCCCAACAGGCCTTGCGTGTACGGATGCATAGGTGTCTTGTAAAGCGAATACACATCCGCCTTCTCAACGATTTTCCCCGCGTACATTATGATTACTTCATCTGCTAGCTCCGATATTATCGAAAGGTCGTGGGTGATCAGAATCAAGGAAGTTGAGAACTTCTTCTTAACATCTTCTAACAGCTCCAAGATCTCCGCTTGAACTATGACATCAAGCGCCGTCGTCGGCTCATCCGCGATTATGAGCGGAGGCCTAAGAGCCAACGCCATTGCTATGGCCGCCCTCTGTTTCATCCCTCCGCTGAACTCATGAGGATAGCTCTTTGCCCTATCGGCGTGAATGCCCACCATCTCCAGCAGGTCTTCAGCCCTTTGATATGCCTCCGCCTGAGAAACGTTTTCGTGCGCCAATATGGCCTCGGCGATCTGATCTCCCACCCTAAATACTGGATTTAACGCGTTCATAGAGGCTTGGGGAACCATGGAAACCTGTTTCCACCTGATCTCCCTCATTTCTTCTTCGCTCGCCGTCACTAAGTCTTTTCCCTGAAGCTTTACTGAACCCGAAATTATGCGGGCATTTGAGGGTAAGAGCTTCAATATGGTCGTGGCCACGCTCGTCTTTCCGCTTCCCGACTCGCCCGCTATTCCAACCGTCCTTTCTTTTTCAACGGAAAACGAGAGGCCATCAACTGCCTTAACGTACCCCGCCTTCGTGACATAATACATCCTTAGGTCGGAGACTTCAAGTAAAGGCATGTTTTACACCGAACTTTTTGTAACGCAATTGACCACTTATAAACTTTCCCAAACTTCAGATCCACCGGAGAAAATGCGCGAATAGGCCCTGTCGTCAGCTGCCGAGCTAATCGTTCATTTCATGAATTCACTTATCAGCTTCACGGTCTCGTAAACCGATATCCCTTCGGAAACGCTAGTCACGTTGCAGTCCACAAGGATCCCATGTGAATTATAATTGCCAGCGAAAACCATCGTGATCACGGGTATGCCCTCTTTCTTGATCAGGGACGTGAGGTTGACGCTAACGTAAGTGCCGATAACCGAATATGATGCGTTGAAAGGGATCCCTGAAAGCTTCACTATGGTTGATCCCATACCATCGTGAAGCCCAGAAACGAACAAGGGTAGCCCGAAGTACTCGATGGCTACGTAGGTATAGTTGTAAAAAGGGTCAAAGAAAGCGGTGATGTTTTGCGTCGTCACGGGATGACTGAAAGTGGCATTTAGAGCCCCCATGACCGTGTAATTGAAGTATATGAGTTGTCCCTTCACTCTTGTGACGCTTATGTTAAACTCAACATTAGTGGGACTGTTCTTTAGCCCAACGGTTTCATTGTATTGAAGCGATAAACCTGGCCTCACGTAGCTTTTAGGATAAAACAGATAAAATGAAACACCTGCTAAGACCATCAAAAGCACCACACAAGATTCCAAAAAGAGCCTCTTTTTCATCTCGATTACCTAGGACCAGTGCGATTTACCGCTTCCTCAGCCGTGGGTTGAATATCTCGTCTAGCGCGTATCCCAGCAACACAAATGCCAGCGAGAGAAGCACGATGGCCAGGCCAGGGAACAGGAACCACCACCAACCGAACCCATACGCGGTAGCTGACGCGGCATGCTCGTACGCTTTTGCTATCATCCTTCCCCAAGTGGGTATTGTGGAGGCATTTGGAAACAGGAAATCGAGAGATGCCTCAGTTAATATAAAACCAGGAACACTTAACGCTAAGTTCGCGTACACCAGACCCATTATGTTAGGAAGCAAATGCTTGTTCATTATGTAGAGCTTCCCAGCACCCAAAGCCCTGGCTGCTTCCACGTATCCTCTCTCCTTAAGCGATAAAGCCTGTGACCTAATTACCCTTGCCAACCCTGGCCATGAAAGGACTGAGAAGAGAACCACCAGCCATATGTAAAGTATCGACGGATCTTTCTGAACCACGGGGCTTTGAGTAAACACGAACAGGATAACGATTGCCAGCGGCAGGAAAGGCAGCACCAGTATCACGTCAGCTACCCTCATCCAAAACTCGTCCAGCACACCACCCTCTATGGCGGAAAACAACCCGAGGAAGGTCCCAATCACCACGGTAGCCGCTGAAGCAAGCAGGCCCACTTCGATGGAGATCCGCGACCCATAGACGAACTGCGACCAAAGGTCCCTCCCCTTGTCGTCGCTGCCCAGTAGGCCGTAGGCTCTGCCAAGCACGTGGAAGTAAGCTGGCTCCATGTAAACCTTAACAAAGGCCGTCTCCCCCTGTTGCGGTATAATTACCAGCTGGACCGTATAGTTGTAAATCCCCTTCTTAGCTAAGAATATCTGACCGCTATCGACTGCAGTAGACCCAGAAGGTCCCAAAGCGGCCGTGTTAACATCAGGCAACACGTTTGATAGGGATATATCGTACCATCTTCCTACCGGGATTCCGTTTCTGTAGCTTATGACCTCAACCGGCGAATTCGACATAATAGCGTAACTGGTGAGCTTGTACGTCCCACTTGGGCCACTCAATATGAACCTGAAGTAGAAGTCGGCAACGTTACTCACGTTGGCAACGTATATTATATCGCCAAAAGTAAAGTCATACGGAGGCTTGTATTCGTAAGTGAAATTATACGAAAGGCTTGCCACGGTTTCTCCCGAGAAAGTTTTCGCGGAGTACGGCACAGCGCTGCTTATCAGGAGCGCCTCTCTCGGATCGAACTTGAAGCCGAGCCCATTAAGCGCGGAGGCCGGTAAGGCGACCTGCTGAGGCGTGGCCTGCGTCGAGCTGGCTGTGGTAATACGCCAGTTCGCTAGGTCGGCGCTCGTAACAAGCATGTTCGATGGAAGGTCAGAGTACTGCGGGAACGCGGTCGCCCACTGTGGAACAGCCCATGGACCCGTTACGTAAATCTGATTCGGTGAATTCGAGGTCAAAAGCGGCGCGCAAAGGGCCGTGAACGTGAAGAACACAATTATAGCTAACCCAGTTATGCCCAACTTGTTGTGGAAGAACTCGCTTATCCCCTGGTGCTTAGACGACCAGCTCATTGGCTTCACCCCGCTCTAATCCTTGGATCAAGGAAACCGTACAGCAGATCGGCAATGAAGTTTGCGGCTACAACCATTATGGATATCACAAAGAAGATCGCTTGCTCCAAGGGAAAGTCAAGCGTCTCAATAGCCACAAAGGTCCAATATCCCAGCCCAGGCCAAGAGAATATGGTCTCTGTGATGACGGCTCCTGACAAGATGAAACCCATGGATATCGCGAACAGCGTTATAATTGGAAGTATGGCATTTCTCAGCGCGTGCTTGTATAGGATTGCAGAGTTTGAAAGGCCCTTGGCCCTAGCCATCATTATGTAGTCTTCGCTCAATACGTCTATTGTTGTACTGCGCATTATTAAGTAGACGCCGCCTATGCTTACGAGAAGAAGGGAGGTAAATGGGAGTACCATCGCTTTAAGCAGAGCTCCCACAAAGGCTATCCCATGGAAAGACGAAAAGTACGCTTCCGCGTCGATCGGAAACAGCTTCATCGAAAAGGCGAAAAAGATCAGCAGGAGGGTGCCAATCCAGAAAGATGGCATAGCATATAGGAACAGAAGTGTGGTAAACGAGGCGACGTCGGCTACTTGCCCCCTCTTAGCCGCAGAAACGACACCGAGGTAAATACCCACTATGTAAGCCGCCACCGTAGAGGAACCCAGGAGAAGGATCGTATAAGGTGCGAAGCGTTCTATGGTAACTATGACGGGACCTGATAGGGCTCCTCCCACGTTATAACCGAAGTTGAAGGTAAACATCGACCTGAGATAGACAAAGAACCTTTCATACACGGGCAGGTTGAAGCCCATGGCTGCGATAACCTGCGCCCTTATCTTCTCTATGTACGCCACGTTATGTACGCTCCCCGACGGTAAGGGCACAAACCACTGTTCTGGGTTAACGTGCAGAACGTAAAAAGGCAGTATCTGGAACAAGAAAAAGTTTATTGCAGCAACCACTACTAAAACCACTATCATGGTACCTAGGCGCCTTAGTATGAATCCTCTCAGGCTCAATATTGAAAGTTAATGAACCTCTGCTTTAAGCGTTTTGGGCGGTAGTTCATTCAAAAGATCGATTTTTGCACTTTGTTTTATCGGTCCCTGATCGCCTTAAAAATTTCGTGAAGAGGACAGCTGACCTCTTGTGAAGAATGCAACTAACTGAAAAGCGCAAAACAAAAGCGCACCAAGGGAAACTCGCGAACCTAAAGCAACTTGTTAAAATCAAACTATTCAAAAAATATATTTTTATTGTTGAGCTTGCTGTTGTTGAGCTGGTTGAGGTTGCGATCCTCCCTTATTAGAAGGCTTACGCGTAAGCAACACAACAGCCACGACCACGATCACGATGATGACTACAGCTACTATGGCGTACAGCGCGTAGTTAGTCGGAGATGAAACTGTAAGCTTCGCCGAGGGCGATGACACAGATGAATTGCTAGCCGCATAGGCGCTTACGGAAAGCACACCTGTGGCCGATGGCGTGTACTTGTACATGGCTATTCCATCGCTATTGGTGACGTTCGTTCCTATCTGAGTACCATTGACCAAGAAAACTATGGTTTGTCCGGCCAAAGGAGCTCCCGTGTACGACAAAGCCTGCGTGCTTATTGTAACCGGCTGGCCCTTCGTGACCGAGCTGGAGGATAGCGTCGGAGCGGTTATCTTAGCCACACTGGTCTTCACGTTAATCGCGGTGAAGGTGTACCAGTACCTTTGCAGGCCAAAGCTCGTGTAAGTCGCGTTCGTAAACACCTCGTAAAGTCCTGGAGCAAGCGAGGAAGTATTGATGGTAGCCGTATAGACGCCGTTTGAACCTCCCTGTAGCGGCGCTTTGGCGAGAACTTGGCTCGAATTGGACAGCACTTCAACATAACCCGTGGCATTGGTTATTGGAATGGTCCCAGTGCTGCCAGGGGCTACACCTTCAAAGGTCGAAGACGTCGGGTTGTATATCGTCTCATTTATGTTCGTAGTGTAGGTGAAAGGCTTACCGGCTATCGCGCCCTGCTGGAAGGCCCACCATGCTGTCCTGTAATAGTGTATGTTCCTAACGAGAGTTATCACGTTGGAGACCTTATTCCAGCTAACGAACGTGAACGGGCCGCTGCCAACTTCCAGGTTCGGCAACCAGAGTATGAACTGAGGAAGCTTCGTTACGCCAGATGCCAAATATCCAGATAGACCGGATATCTGGTTCGCCGGAAGCGTCGTGTCCATGGCACCAGTGCTGCTCGCAACCGCGGACGGGTTGAAGTACTTGAATATGTGTTCTGGTATCAAAGCGGTGTCAAGCGTGTATATGTTCCACAGGTTAGTCGAGTTAACGTAGAGCTTGATCTCGTACGGGTTGTTAGGAGGTATATATGTGGCCAGCAGGCCGTAAGGCGGCGTCGAAGCATATGAGTTTGGAGTGGATGCGCCGCTCAGCCCCTGAAAGTCCCAGTAGTACAGCGAGAAGTTGTAGTCCTTCGCCGTTATCGGAACACCGTCCTGCCACGTGAGGTTATGGAAGAAGTTAAGGGTTATCACCTGGCCCTTGACTATCTCGCTCGCATTAAACGGGTTCCACCAGCCGTTTCCTTTGCCAAGCGCTACTGTGGTCTCGTTCTGGACCGAATAGGTTGCCATCCAAGGAATTATGGCCAACGAGGTAACGCCGGTCGGCGGCGTGCCCAGCGGGCTATCGTAGACCTCCTGCCAGACATCTACTTGCCAAACCCAGTTGGTCTGGTATAGCGGATTAAGCGATGTTGGAACCCCGTGCAGGGCCTCGGTAAACGTGCCACCGTACGCTTGCCCACTGGGATGCACGTTCAGCGAAGTATAGTAAAGGCCAGTTGAAGTCGAAGGCCCGGTAGTTGGAATAAGCGCATATCCCGACCATCCATTTGTCGAGACGGAGTACAACTCTGGCTCGTAGAACCACACTATGTATGGAAGGTCTTGGTAGAATATCTTTTGCACGTTCCACGCGGCTTCCTGCGCTATGGAGATGTTTGCTGCCCCATAGTAAAGGACGTTGCCCCAGTAGTCCATTTCAGGGTTGTAGTAGTTGCCAAAGTCGACCACACCCGCGTACTCGCTGGTGAAGAAGAAGTCAGGCCAGTTCGGGTTCGCAGACACGATCCATCCAAACGTGTACATGTCCCACTTGTCGTTGGTCTTTGCGTAAGTGTAATTAAAGACAGGAGGCTTCACCGTGGAGAGGTTTGCGCCCATAACTCCTGGCGATATCACGGCGGAGTCTGCAGGGCTATATATCTCCCCGCTAGCCGTCTCGTCGGTGACGCCCACGAGGTCTATGGTGAGGTTGATCTGCGCGGCGGCCTTTGCAAAGTCTTGAGCTGCCTCAGTCCTGATCGGATCGTCGCTCCTGTAATAGAGGGTCGGCGAGAACGGAGAACCATTGTAATACCACTGCCCGGCTGCCTTGTTATAAGTTATGCCAGGAACCTTCAGAAGCTCGTCCATGGCAGCCGTGAGGTTGTACTTGTAAGGGTACGGAAGGCTCGGGTCATACCAGTTAACTGCCGAGAATGGTTTTGAATAAAGCGTTGGGTTATAAAGCTGCGGCCCGGCCAGAACCTCGGCGCCGAGATCGCTCTGGAACGCGCTGTAATCAGTAAGATATGCCATTGCCCTCCTGAAGTGCACGTTGTTCATGGGGGGTTGAAGGAAATTGAAGGCAATTCCTTCAAACGTATAGCTAGGTGTGCTGTTGGTGTAAAGGCTTGAAATTCCTTCTGCCGACTTGTATTCGGAGATCGTGAGCGGCCACTCCATGGCCTGGACCTTCCCCGATTCTAACGCCAGGAAAGCACTTGAATCGCTCATCTGTTCATAAACTAGCTTATTTATGAGCGGGCCATAAGTGCTCACTTGGTTCGGCTGCAAAACCGCGCTTGAAGCCGCAGCCGGAGCTATCGCGCTTACGAGGAATATTGCTGCTATTAATAAAGAGTAGATTTTCTGCATTTTACAAAGGCTTGGCTCAAGGCTTAAAAGTATTTCGATCCTTACAAGAAAAAACAATATGATAGGGCCTTACGGTTTAAAGATTCCTCAAGAATCGATACAGATCGTAATACCAAACCATGGAGCGCTAGTGGGTTACCCGTTCTCATGGATTCGATTCGCTCGGCGATCAAACCGCCGGCTAAGCTGACCTTACCATGCTTGGGCTTCTCGCCTGGCTTCAACTCAATAGATTAAATCAGTCGCCGAAAACGTTAAAACGAGTAGCAGAAAATATTTAGACCCAATGGCAAAGAGGGAGAGGCAGCGTAAAAAGCAGAGGACAAGGGATCCGCTTGCTAGGTTCAGCGAGGATGAGCTTGAGTATCTTTACAAATTCTTCGTAGAGAACCAAAGCGTGTCAGACATCGCTCTCTCAAGGGACCCTGCCATATTTGAGAAAAAAACCATGTGGAAATACACCAAGAACAAGATATATTCGCTTATATGGAAACTGCGCTACCTTCTTGAGCAAAAATACGGATCAAAACTTAACGATAACGGCGTAGATGCGACCGCGGCCAAGCTTCTAAAAAAGAAGTTAAAACAAGCAGCTAAATCTCGAAGACTTGCATCCCAACGCGCGGACGCATTGTTTATAAGCGTGTAAAGCGTATCAATCGGTGAAAGGTTTGGCTTTGCAGACTTCTAAAGAGGGTGAGGTACCCCTTCTAATTTTGAAGGAGGGTACCAAGAGGACGTCAGGTGCCGAAGCGCTGCGCTCCAATATAGCGGTTGCTAAGACCGTTGAGGAAACCCTGAAGACTTCGCTCGGCCCTAAGGGCCTTGACAAGATGCTAGTCGACAGTTTTGGTGATGTTACCATAACTAACGATGGCCACACCATCGTTAAGGACATGGAGGTGCAGCATCCGGTGGCTAAGATGCTCGTCGAGGTGGCCAAGGCTCAGGACCTTGAAGTTGGCGACGGCACGACGACCGCAGTTGTCCTCTCTGGGGAGCTTCTCAGCAAGGCAGAGGACCTGCTGGATGACAACGTCCATCCCTCTTTGATAATAAGCGGCTACCAAAAGGCCAGCTATTGGGCTCTTGAGGAACTTGACAGGATATCTACGAAGATAGATCCCCAGGACAGGGAAAAGCTCATGGAACTGGCAGAGACTTCCCTCTCCAGCAAGGTCGTTGCGGGTGGGAAGGGATTAGACTACCTGAGCTCCTTGGCAGTTGACGCTGTACTTCAGGTCGCACGCCAAGTTAATGGCAAGTACTACGTGGACTTAGACGACATAAAGGTAGAGAAAAAGAAAGGAGAGTCCCTTGAAGACTCTAAGCTCATAAAGGGGATAGTGCTTGATAAAGAGGTCGTCCATCCGGGCATGCCGAGGCTCGTAAAAGGGGCTAAGATAGCCATAGTTAACGCTGCCATGGAAGTTGAGAAGCCTGAGACGACCGCTAAGATACAGATAACTTCTCCAACTCAGCTCAAGTCGTTCCTTGACGAGCAAACGAACATGTTAAAGGAGATGGTCAACAAGGTCGCGGCCACCGGCGCGAACGTGCTAATATGCCAGAAGGGTATTGACGACATCGCCCAGCACTTCTTGGCTAAGGCCGGTATCCTCGCCGTGAGAAGGGCAAAAGAGAGTGACATGGACAAGCTCGCAAAGGCAACCAACGCAAGAGTCGTCACGAGCTTCAACGAGCTCACAAGCGCCGACCTGGGCAGCGCCGAAATAGTCGAAGAACGCAAGGTTGGAACCGAGAAAATGGTATTCATAGAGGGATGCGCAAATCCCAAGGCCGTTACCATCCTCTTAAGAGGGGGTAGTGACATGCTACTTGATGAGGCAGAAAGATCAATACACGATGCGCTGTTTGTTATAAAGAACGTGCTCGAGGACGGTAAGATAGTTGCTGGAGGCGGAGCCCCCGAAGTCGAGCTCAGCACAAGGCTCAAGGAAAGAGCAAAAGCACTAAGCGGTAAGGAGCAGCTCGCAGTCATGAAATACGCGGAAGCCTTTGAGGTCATCCCCACGGTGCTGGCTGAGACCGCTGGCCTGTCCCCTCTCGACGCCATGGTCAAGCTCAGAGCGCTTCACATGGAGGGAAAGGTGAACTACGGCGTTGACGTCATTAAAGGAGAACTAGCTGACATGGTAGAGAGGAAGATAATAGATCCAACCAAGGTAAAGGCACAAGTGATCAAATCAGCTACCGAGGCCGCCGTAATGATACTTAGGATAGATGACGTAATAGCAGCCGCTGCTCCACCTCCAGCTCCTCCTAAGTCGGGAGAGGGAGGCATGGGTGGAGAGGAGTATTAAAATAGGGCCTCCGTGGTTGACAAAATACGAAAGAACCAGGATAATAGGTGCAAGGGCGCTCCAACTAAGTCTTGGTGCGCCTCCGCTTCTTCCAAAGGAAAAACTAAAAGGTATGAACGAACTTCAGATAGCTGAGGCCGAGCTTGACAACGGCGTGCTACCGATGCTCATATACAGAAAGAAACCAAACGGGGAGACGCAAGTCCTAAGCCTTTCTGAACTAAACAAGGCAAAGTAATTTTTTTAGGGTATAAATGCCGCAAGCATTAAACGGCTCTAGATGGCTTATTCATGCTTTCATTTAGCTCGCAGCCGTCGGTGGAAAAGGAAGTATTCTCAAGGTTCTCGGTTCGCGAAGAATATATAGGTTCATCAGGATGGCAGTTTCTGGTCGAGAAAACGGATGATTTCAAGCTTCGGTTCAAGGACCTCTACTTCAGCCTTAGAGAGTTAGGCTTTTGGGCCTTTGCGCGCAAACAACAAGACCTTGTTCTAATAAGCATAGTAAAGGCAACTCCTCATAAAAAAAGAAATCCCTGGATATACATTGGACTCCTTGCGGTAACGCTTGCTAGCGTGGCGGTTTCTGGATATGAGCTTTCGATCGCATACTATATGGCGCTTGGTGTAAAAGCTTCTTCAGCATCGGTTGCGCTCACAACTGCGGAGTTCGTGATAAGCCTTCTCGCCATTCTTGGCATACACGAAATGGGACATAAGTTCGTGACCGAGAGGTCCGGAGAAAGAGCGTCATGGCCTTACTTCATACCGGGGCCGCCTTACCTGCTGGGAGCCGGCTTCCTGGGCATAGGGACTTTCGGGGCCGTCATAATGGCAGAGGAACCACCTCTCAACAGGGACCACCTGTTCGACCTAGGCGCAAGCGGACCCATGGCCGGGTTCGTAGCTTCGGTTGTAGCTGCAGCCATAGGAGTCGCGCTTTCCCCTCCCTTGGCAATGCCCTCTGCACTTCAGAGGTTAGGTCAAGATTACGCCATATTTTATAGGGTTCCCCTACTGATCCAGATCTTTTTCGCGTTAAAGGGACAATCGCCCTACTACTCCGCACTTAATCCAATCCTCATAGCCAGCTGGATCGGCATGCTAGTGACCTTCCTGAACCTGCTTCCAGCCGCCCAGCTCGATGGAGGACACGTTTTCAGAAGCTTTTTAACCCAAAGGCAAATGATGGCCGTCTCCGTCATGGTGACCATACTCATGTTTTTCATAGGTTATTGGCTAATGGCCTTGCTGGTACTGCTCATGGCGTTCTTCCCAGATCCCGGCGCTCTAGAAGAGGTGACGCCCCTCAGCAAAGGAAGGAAGTCATCACTGCTTCTGATCCTCGCGGTCATACTCTTGACAGCAATAGTAATCTGAAGAACATCAGATCAAGTCAGCAGACCGCATATTTCTCTTATTGCCTCTTTGACGGCCTGTACAGCTTGAGCCTCGTTTTTTGAGCCAGTACATATCGCCTTACCTGAGCTGAACACGATGAAGACAACGCCGTAATTCCTGTAGATTAGACCGGGAAACTCCTCGGGTTCATATACAGCTCCCTTGAGTGCCATCCCAAGCCTTTCTAAGTCTATGCGCTCGCCGAGAGAAAAAGATGTAACCACGTTATTGATAGCGACCTTTGGCTCGCGCTTGAGTCCAACCCCATTCTTTTTTAGAAACGAAGCCAAGTTTCTTGACGACCTTTTTACGTCTTCCTCGCTTCTAGCGCCAACTATAACAGCTTTACCAGACGAAAAGATCAATATGGTCACCCGAGGGTTTACAAACCTAAGCTGGATTGCAGGAAACTTCTCGGGTTGATAACGGAGATAAGGATTTTTATTGACCAGCGCGTACAAATCAATGGGCTGGCCAAGCGAGACTGATGCCACAATGTTTTCCACGTTCAACTCGCCTTTCATGGGGTCACATTACGAGTTTCTGAGTTTAAGAGCATTTCTACAATGCGGAAGGGGGGATTCGAACCCCCGCGGCCAACGGCAACGGATTTCTTACCCTGAGGCCCTAAGTCCGCCCCCTTGGACCAGGCTCGGGCACTTCCGCAATTAATAACTTTTATTTTAATTTAACCTTATCGGGGCTTAGGGGGCGAGAGCCCTTCTTCGTGAAAGAGGATAGCTGGCCCCTTATAAAAACGTCTCTGTACTTAGACAAAGTTACCTAGCAACACGATAATTACTTGCGAACTAGAGTGTGCTTGGTGTGCGGAACCAAGGTTGAGCTGAAGCCGTCAGATCGGGAATTCACGTGCCCCTCGTGCGGTTCCTGGTTTAACAGGGATGTTGCATCGGCTTTGGTGATAAAAGATTCGGCTTTGGCAATATAAAGATAAGGGGGCTCTGCCTACGGAACATAGGCGAGACGCCCGGGGATAAGCGCGCCTCCACAAGTAGCATGATGGAATACTTGCAAAGTATTCCTCATGTGAAAGCAAGCGCGGCGATGAACCGGGAAGCCCTGACCGTAAGGTCAGGGTAGTTCACCGTGCCTGCGAAAACCCGAAAAGGCAGAACAGTTCACGCATGTTGAGATTCGTTTTGCCCCCCTTCACGTTTCTTTTCATGAGCTGTATCGCTTATGAAATCGGCTATGATAAGAGCTATTAAAAGCGTTACCAAAAGTACGTAAACGGGAGGCTGCTTGAGGAACAAGACAGCGTATCCAAGGTAAGGTATGACGTAGACTACCTTTCCCACAACGCGAGCTTGCGGTATTCCCTCAGCTGGTTCAAATCCAGCCTGCGCATCGTTAATCGGGTTAGCATCGCCCTTAGTTAGGAAGTAAAGCGACCCATTAACGTCGTTTATCTTTATGACCCTATGCACTATGGGATCAGGTATCATGGGATCAGTGCTATGATAAACGATTATGTTTCCCACCTTAATCTGGGCAGGAGGAACCGACCTCACGACGATGATCCAGCCTACCCTAAGGGCAGGAACCATACTACCCGACATAACGACCATGAAAGGGCTCCAGTTACCCATGTAAAGAGCAAAGCCAGCGTAGAGGGCAACTATTATGAGAATAGGCACCGCAATCTCAAGCGCTTCCCGCTTGTAGCTCATGATTTATCACTGGTAAACGTATTTACGCCTTCTCCAATCCACTTATTCAAGCCCCAAAAGCCGCTTTATTTCTCCCGTCTTAATGGCTCCTTCTCTGACGACGCGTAAACCATCATCTCCGATCGATACCACCGTTGATGGCAAAACGCTGCGCCTTCCGCCATCTATGGTTACCTCCGCCTCGCGAAGAACACCCGGATCGACTTCTTCTACCGAGGAAGGAGCGGACGCACCGGATCTATTAGCGCTTGTGCCTATTATGAAACCCGATGGCGAAAGTTCCGCCACCCTCCTCGCGATTGGGTCGGCTGGAACCCTCAAGCCTATCGTCAACGAACCAAAAGTGGCATCCCGAAGCCTCTCATCCCGCCTCGGAACAACTATGGTAACCGCACCAGGCCAGTACTTTTTGGCAACCGTAATGGCCATGTCGTTGAAGACCCCTACTTCGAAGGCTTTTTCTCTAGAGTACGTCAGCACAGGATACGGCTTCATTTCTCTTTCTCCCTTGGCCCTGTTAGTGGCCTCCACCGCCTGACGAAGGGTAGCATCACCTCCCATGCCATATACGGTGTCAGTAGGATAAATTACGAGTTTGCCCTCGCGAAGAGCACGCCTTACGTCATCCTCCCATGCTTCGCTGCTCTTGTAAATCATACGAAGTCGGTTGCTCTGCTTTTAAGCGGAACGGAAGATGAAGACGGACTCGTAACCCTATTATATCATGCCAAGCTTATAGTATGGTAGTCTCTGGTAAGCTGTTCCTTATCATCAAACCGATGCCCATAGACGAGATAGCCAGGCGGCTCAGTGGATACCGTGTATCCCAAGAACCACCGCCAGGCGCTCCTCAGGACTTCAAGTTCGTCACCGAGGTAAAGGCGCTCTCAAGAAGGGGAGCAAGCCTGACCGGTGTGATATCTTATGATTCTGTAATAGACGTAAACCAACACGGCCAAGTCATTAAAGTACCGAAAACTTACGAAGCGCCGTTTCTTTTTACTCCGTACTCATCTAGGATGTACTTAACGGTCGTCGCGAAAAAGTGGAGAGCTAACGCCATAGCAAAAAAGATCAACGACATAATCTTTGTGGAAAAGAACGTGGTTCCGATGTCAGTCCCACCAAGGTTAATGGCATCAATGATAGCTCAGAAGACCGAAGACCAAGTCGTGACGTTCTTCGATGGGATACAATCCGTAGACAAACTCTCCCTTTATGGGGAATCCCTCTCCGAATCGGCTCTATACGAAAACTATTACAAGAGCGGCGGCATATGGTACACGGTAGCTCGTTCAAAGCGCTATGGGCAAATTGTCGGGCTCGGCAGAAATGGTGTCGTTGTGGCTTTTAGCCTTAAGGAGGTAGACAAGTTCTTCGACTACGTGGAGGACGAAGTCATCCCGTCGTTGGGAGAGCAAGTTGCAGGCGCCGATATATCCGGTCAAGGATAAACCAGCACTTGGCTTGCGCCTTGAAGGGCGCGAAAAGGCCATCGTAATATCTGATCTCCACATAGGATTTGAAAGCCAGCTCGCTGAGAAGGGGGTTACCGTGCCCCCTCAGACGCAAAACCTTCTAAGGTCTGTTTTATCGGTTGCAAAGGACCAAAAAGCCTCAAGACTAATATTTGTCGGCGACGTTAAGGCGAGCGAGGCAAAGAGCTATGCAGAAGAGTGGCAGGACGTGCCAACGTTCTTCGATAGCCTATTATCAGAAGGATTTTCCGTTGACGTCATACCGGGAAACCACGATGGAGGGCTAGAACTCATGCTTCCATCGGGCGTGAACTTTCACTCTCCAAGGGGAATGATCATAAAGGTTGAGGATGGATCCAGGATAGGGCTATTTCACGGCCATGCTTGGCCCGCTCCGGACCTCTTCTCAGCGGACTTCTTGGTAATAGGGCATAACCACTGGGCAGTGGAACTAAAAGACCAGCTCGGCGCTAGGGCAAGGGCACCCGTCTGGGTAGTGTCAAAGGTCAACAGGGAACAAATGGTGAGCTCTTTCCTCCAATTTTCCTCCATTCAGTTCGACGATCCTATGAGGAAGTTCCAAGAGCTTTTCGGAGAAACTCCGAACGATCCAACCGTCATCTCAATGCCCGCTTTCAACCCATTTTTGAGGGGAAGACCACTGAACCCATTTAACGGCACGGATTACGGGCTCGGCCCTCTCATAAAGGAAAAAGCACTTCAGATAGATGAAGCCGAGGTATTCATGCTAGATGGAACGTATCTCGGAAAGGTAAGTCAGTTGCCCTCCTTACTCGTCCTCGGGAGGAGGGGCGCCTTTGAGCGCTAGCTCGATTTGCTCTATAAACTGAGGCTCAGGAAGAGCTCCAACGAAGTGGTAGTTCTCGTTGACTATCATCTTTGGAACGGACATCACGCCGTACTTGTCGGCTAAGTCGGGAAACTCCATGGCCTCCACCATGTCAGATGTTATGAGGGGGTTTTCTATGGCCATTTGATGTGCCATTCTCACAGCCCTGGGGCAGTACGGGCAAGTCGGCGTCACGTAAACCTCTATGTGCACTGGCTTATCTATAGCCTTCACCCTGGCTTTTCCGGCCGGGCTCAGCCTGGACTTGCCGCTGGAAACGTCGATTATATCATCTATAAAAGCTGAAAACTCATGACCAGCGGGAAGTCCGAAATAACGAACGTGATAATCCTTGTACCCATCGCCAAGTATGATCACGGCAGGAGCCTTATCGACCCCAAACTTCGCTGCGGTCTTCTGGTCATGGTCAACGTTAACAACCTCGACCTTTATTTGGGGGCTGGCATTGGAAAGCTCCTTGGCCAGCTCGGCCTCCTCGCCGCAATACTCACAATCGTTATCCTTAACGAATACCATCAGTACAACTGGACCCTTGAGTTTCTCCTTGAATATGTTTTCCAAGGTTTTCATGTCTTCTTCGCTAATGAGCGTCGTAGACGTAAGTTATCACCGCGTTTTAGCCGCAATCATCCTTTTAACCTTTTTTGTATCAAATGAGGAATCTTTTATTTGAATTAAAGAGGACCGAAAAAGAACACCGCCAAGTTCAAGCAAATGATGCAGGAAAATACCCTGCCCTTACAAGCGGGCTTCTCCGTTCACAGCAATGCCTGCCCTACTGGCGCAACGCAGATAGACCCTCAGCACGCTATCGCAGAGGCGTGATCCTGCCTATTTCTTGGACTTATTTTTCTCATTACTTGGATTTTCCTAGAAATCGCCTACCCTTAGCCCCCGATAGGGTTAAATCGGTCAAACCACTCTCACATGAGTTGCAGGCCAACAAGGAAGCCCCGCACATCCTCGTGAAAGAGGTAATACTTGAGGACTTCATGTCATATGAGTACGCTAGGATACCGCTTAGGCCAGGTCTCAACGTCATAACCGGCCCGAACGGTTCTGGGAAGTCGTCAATCCTAATTGGGATCTCGGTCGCGCTAGGACAAACCTATACCGAAAGATCAAAAAAGCTCGCCGACCTCATACGCAGGGGCGCATCAGCGGCGAGAGTGAGCATCGTTTTCGACAACTCGCCTAAGAACGGGAGGCGGCCAGTGCCAAGCGGAAGGGCTGACGACTACATAGTTTCGAGGTACATAAAGGCAGATGGCACTAACTGGTTTGAGGCTGAGGGAAGGGAAGTAAGCAAGCTTCAACTTTCCTCGATCCTAGGAAGGTTTGGCATAAACCCAAATGACAGCCTAATAATAATGCATCAAAACATGATAGAGAACTTCAGCGCGTTTTCACCACAGGAGATACTGACCTTATTCGAGGACGCTGTCGGCATATATCCTCTTCGCCAGAGCCTCATGGAAGCGAAAAAGAGATTGGAGAGCATAAAGGGGCCAACACCTGAGGAAATAGAAAGCGGTAAGCAGAACCTCGCGTACTGGGCAGCCCTTCATGAGAAGTATCAAAGAAAGCTGGAACTATCAAAGAGGCTCGCACAGCTTGAAGGAGAGCTCGCCTGGGTAAGGCTAGAAGAAGAACAAAACACGATCAAATCTCAGAAGCAAAGGCTTGACCTACTCCAGCAACAACTGGGCAAGCTAGAGCAGGAAAGGGAGGGTTTGGAAAAGGCGTTAGAAGACATAAGGGGCCTGAAGCCAAATGAGACAGAATTTAGGGACCTTCTGGAGAAAGCCATATCGATAGCCTACGACGAAGGCAGAAAGACCGAAATGATGAGACAGGTCAAGGAAACCATATCAGAGGTAAAATCTAGGCTTTTGAAGTTGGAAGCGGAAGCGGAAGAGCTCGAAGCCCAAGTGGCCGGATACCAAAGGCCCGCACAGCTCAGAGAGGAAAGCGATGTGATAAAGGAACAGCAGGAGCTAAAGGCCGTTATCGCCACTCTTAATGATGTTAATGATGCCACCGAAGAAACTTACAACAAAATGAGCAAAGAGCTTTCCGATCTAGTAGAGAAGGCCAAGCTGGTAGAGGAAAACAGAAAATCGCTTATGCAGGAAGTCGCTTACAGGGAGAAGCTCTGGATGGAGAACCTAAGGAAACTGATCGACGCAGTGGGCGATGGATACAAGCGGGTACTGTCAAGCGTGGGCGGGGCAGGCTACCTAAAGCTGGTAGGCTACAAGGAGGGGGGCGATCCCAACGAAGCAGGGCTCGAGCTCTACGCGGGTTTTAGAGGTACAAACCCGGTGAGGCTTGACCCTTTAACACACAGTGGTGGAGAGAGAAGCGTCACAATCATGGCTTTTTTAATATCATTACAGCAGCACGTGCTATCACCCATAAGGGCTGTTGACGAGTTCGACGTCCACATGGACCCCGCTAACAAGGAAGCCATATCTAGAGTGCTCATGGAGGAGCTGTCAAAAAAAGGAGACGTTGAATACATATATATAACTCCTGGTCCCCTGCCGCCACTGCCGGGGACCGTTCACGTCCTATTGGTCCAAAAAGTTGAGGGGAAGTCTAACGTTATGGAGGCAGCCTGACTTGCCCACAACGACCATGAGAGATAGGGTTGTAGACGCTTTCAAGAGGGTAGAAGCCGGAGAGGCAAGCCCCTTCTCGTGGGACGTCAAAGCATCAGCTCAAGCGCTAAGGGAAGAGCTTGGGCCAACTCCAGATGACGAAGACCTCATAGAAGATGCCAAGGCCGTAGACGCGCTCTCAGGGATAGTTGGCGCGCAAGGAAGAGAGGTAGAGTTCATGGCTACCTCATCTGTTTTAAACCCTTTCATGCTCGAGAAGTCCGTTGATCGCTCAAATGTAGAGGCGCTAGCGAGGGCGCTATGGCAATCGATTTCACCATCAGTCGACATACTTCAGGTCACAATTGACGTACTTATCGCATCAAGCGCCTGGAGCCCAATCAGAAAGAGGATTAGCTGGTCCAAACGCTCCAACACGCCTCTATCTAAGGCTGAGGTCAAAAAAGGGGACGAATTTGGCCCAAGAATCGACGCTATAATCAACGAGCTCAAAGCTACAGCGAAAAATGGAGAAACAGACTACGTCAGCTTCATAAAGAAAGGTGATCCCGTTGAAAGGGCTTACCTGCTTTCATTTGCCATAACAGATGGGAGAGTACTTCTCAACATCGATCCCATATCTGGAAAAATAACTATCAAGCCATCGGAACGTCGTGCTAAGACGAACGCTTCGGTAGTGATCGCCTTGGAGGAGTTGCCAGTTGAGCGAAGATAAGGCAAAGCTCGAGGAAAAAATTAAGAGGGCATCTCAACTGCTGTTCCTAAGAAGGCATAGGAACCCGGGCATCGGAGAGTGGGAATTAAGGAGGGTTATCGGATCAGATTATAGGGCAGTGTTAAAGGCCCTTGACGAAAAACTGGACTCGCTGGGGCTCACAGTGAAGGAAGTAGAACATGAGGGAAAGCCTCGCTTCCTCGTAACAATCAAGGGAAATCCCCCTCTCGAGCTTGAGCCAAGCCTCGGATGGATGAGGATTGACTCGCTCGCGGGTTTGGCCATGGCTTTGGCTTTCCTAACGGCCCACGGGGGCAGAGCACCTCCTGCCGAAGTTGAATCCTTTCTTGAGAGCAAGTTTCCTAAACGTAGAGCCAGGTCCCTGTTAACGGGATTTCTAGAAGAGGGTTACCTGGAGCTGGGAAAGGGCGGAGCTTACGAGATTGGATGGAGAACCAAAGCAGAGATAGATTTAGCAGAGCTTGCTAGAAGGATTATCTCCTCTGCGCCAAGAACCGCCTCTTCAGAGAATCCCTCTCAGCCTCCATAACACCTCTAACGATCTCTTCCTCGGTTTGTGCTGAAGATAGGATCTTCTGTGCCTCGGCTGCGCCAACGCCTTTTCCTGCCAAAACCATCACCGCTTTCTTACCGTATTTTTCCACTAGGTCTGCACTTGCTCTCAATTCCGCGTAAACCCTGCGTTCGCCTGCACCCGTTATGGCCTTCCAGACGGCGTCCTCCCCGGCCTTGCTCACTCCGATCCTTTTTGAGCCGCAATAGGGGCAGGAGGGAAATTCGGGCAGATCAGCAACCGCTTTGGTCTCTACGTACTGACCACAAGAAGTGCACGCAAGGGTTACGGGCTCAAAGTTGAGCCTTTGGCGCACGCTTGCTTCCAGCAATCTCTTGAGCCTTTCCGGGGCAACCACGTCCTCCTTCCTCATCCCCTGCTCAAGAAAGTTGAGACCCTGCCGCGTGGGCTCGCTCACGATAACACCTACAACCTCCCTCTCGCCGTCTTTAACGCCTTTCAGGAAATCCAGCGCTCCGTCAACGCTGACGTCAAAGGTAAACACATCCCTCGTGGCCTGAACGTCCACGACGGTTCCCTTGAGCTGAGCAACTATCTCGTCCAAACCAACGGAGCTCAGGTCGGCGTCCTTCGCTATGGCCGCCATCTTTCTCCCAGCGTTAACCAGTCTCCTCTTATATAGGCCTGTAGACGCAAGCGCATCCTTTGCTAGGTCCATGAAAGGAGCTTTTTCAAGCCCAGCCAAGTCGCGTATTACGTCCTTGCACATTTTCAACGTTTCCTCAGGCTCCAACGCTCCTTCGGGCGCCCTTATGGCCCACCTGTAAGCGTCTTGTGCTACCTGGACAGTTAACCCAGTCCTCTTGGAGAACAGGTATGCAAACCCCCTCGCTAAGCAGCGATTCTCCAAAAGACCCGCGTGAGTATGAATCACCGCGTAGTCCTTCCAGACCTCCACGAGTACCCGCCTGTCGGTAGCAACTGGCAATCCCTGGGCGACCTGATCTACCACGTCCGAAACGGCCCTTATCAGGACATCCTTTTCGGCGTAGGGATAGATCCGCGACAGCTCATCGACTATCACCTCAAGCTTCTTACCGTTCTTGATCCCCTCTTCAACTGCCCTCCTGACGGACCCCACTTCCTGCGCTATCTCCTGGGGAACGGGTATTTCCTCGCCCTCCCAGCTTGGGATTGCCCCAAGGGGATCGCTTGCCTTCTTAACGTATACTTTATCGTTATAAACCTGCGTTATCTCCCAAACCGACCCCACCTCGACAAACTTCACGCCAGGCACGCCGTTCTCTCCTACAAATGCCTCGTCGAGGACGCCCACGGGCTCCTCCTTCCCCCCGCTTTCATCAACTACTAGATACTGCTTCTCCTCTGGTATCATGGAGAGGTTGTCAAAATAATAGGAGTAGAAAGCGCTTCTATTAGCCGGCTTAACCACGCTGTCATCCGAGCTTGAGTAATATGCCAAGCGTGGGCGCCTCGTGCTCATGTAGTCTACAACCGCCCTCAGATCCTCCTCTTTTAGGTCTTTGAAGGGATAACTCGCTCTCAGAAAGTCTAGCACGTCCTTAATCTTCCACTTCCTCCTCCATATGAGCAATCCGGCAAGCTGATGCATCAGGACGTCCAAAGGGGCGTCAAGCACCCTAACTGGCTCAAGTTCCCCATGCATGAGCCTTCTTGTTATGACGACCGCTTCAAGTGTATCGTCCTCATCCATTGTTACGACGTACCCACGAGATACCGCTCCGAGGGAGTGGCCTGCCCTCCCAACCCTTTGAACTAGCCTCGTAACCTGCCTCGGGCTGTTGTATTGTATGACTAGGTCAACCGAACCAACGTCAATTCCAAGCTCAAGCGATGATGTGCATATTATGCCACGAAGGCTTCCCTCCTTCATGGCTTTTTCCACGCCCAGCCTTGACGACCTTGCAAGAGAACCGTGGTGGACGCCTATTGGAAGCGCCTGATCCCACATGCGAAACCTGTTTGTGAGCGTTTCAGCAACCGACCTCGTGTTGGTAAATAGAAGGACCGTTGAAGCAGTTTCCATGATCTCTCTCATAAACCTAAGCCGTGCCGCTACGTCTGGAAGGGTAAAGAGTTTCGACGCGAGTTCCTCGTCTTCGGGGCCAGGTATGGGATAAGCCACTTTTATGTCGTATCTTTTATCGGTATCCGCCCTTATCACGCTTATTTGGCGAGAGCCGACTAAGTACTTACCAACCTCTTCAGGGGTACCAACTGTAGCGGAAAGCCCTATGACTTGGAAGTCCCCAACGGCCGCCCTAAGCCTCTCGAGCGCAACCGCCAGCTGAGCCCCGCGTTTCGAGGAAGCAAGCTCGTGGACCTCGTCAACCACAACCCACCTGAGGGATGCCATGGCCGCCATCAGAACCTTACCTGTGAGTATGGCCTGAAGGGTCTCGGGCGTGGTTATGAGGAGATCTGGGGGTTCTCTCTCTATACGCTTTCTGTCCGCCTGTGACGTGTCTCCATGCCTCACGGCGACCCTTATGTCAAGCCTCGCAGACCACCAGGATATCCTCTCCAGCATGTCCCTGTTGAGCGCCCTCAAAGGGGTTATGTAAAGCGCCTTGATCCCTTTCTTTCCTCTTCCCATGCCAACGATGCCCGAGAGGACAGGTATGAGAGCTGCCTCGGTCTTGCCGCTTCCAGTTGGGGCTATGAGCAAAACGTTCTCGCCAGCCAATATCTTAGGCATGGCAGCGAGCTGAGGGGGAGTAAACTGGCCAAACCTCTCCCTGAAAAGCTTTTCAACTAAAGGATGAAGCCCTTCTACCAATATGGCTTCGTCTCCAGGTACTTCTGCCTAGCGTCCATAAGGCTTTTCAAAAAGGTCTCCTCATCTGGTAACCTAGAGAGTATCCTTGAAGCCGTCTCAGGCCCTATCCCATACACCGATAACGCCCTAGCACCCCTAATCCCATATATAACGAGTATATCGGCTGCCCTCTTAAGTTCCGCAAAAGCCCTTGATTCATCTTCGCTGAGCTTTTCACCCCTCGCCCTCTTGGACGAGATCGCTGTGGCCATTTCAAGCCTCGTTGATCCAAAAACAGGTGCAAGAAACGGCGACCCGCAACTAGGGCACGTGGTTGGCCTGTACTCCCCTACCTTGCATTCCAACACCTTGCGTCCGCATCCAAGACATACCAATGCCATCTGAGTAGCGTCAAGAGACGCCTTGAACACGCTAATCGGAGTCCCCGCTGAGGGAAGCTCCGAAAGCGATATAGCGCGAACCGAAGCAGACGCCAACGGGCTAAGCGCCTCTCCTCTCTTAATGCTCACCCTAACGGTACCCCTTCTGATAGCCCTCATTAACTGCTTGAAATCCGATACAGAAATCCTCGTTTCCAACCCTTCCCTCAAGGCTTCATCATATATTGGCGTTCCTGCGTAGATCGCAGGAAACATCGACACCTGATTTTCGCGAGGGGTTCTCTTCTCAAGCGCTCCAAACCTTTCAGCGATGAACTTCATCTGATACGCAAAGGGAAACCTCACCTTAAAGTAACTCATGAGCACGCGCTCGCCTTCATCTTCGCCAGCTTTCAGCGCCTCAGCCGCGTCCTCCATCAGTTCTTCTCCTTGGACAGCCAGCTCTAAGACCACCCTGTAGGCATTAGACCACCAATATCTAACGTACTTCCCCAGTACCGACTCCAAGTAAAAACCCAGAGCCCTCGCACCCATGTCCCCAAGCGGGTAATGAACTATCAGATAATTTTGCCATGCCTCCAAAACCAGGACGAAGAAATCTGGTAGTTCCATTCCCATAGAACTCATTGCCTCGTTTTCCTCGTTAAGGGAGCGGCGCAACGACTCAGGAACTCCAGAGCTCGCGCTAATCTCCTTCCTGAGCCTCAGCGCCTCCGCTGCCACCTCCTTTGACACAGGTGCCATCTCCCCATCCCATCCGGGAACTGCCGCCTGACCCGACGATGGCTCAACCATTATCCGGTCATCATCGTTGAGCGGCCCTCTCAATATCCTCCAAGCTCTTCCCTTCAGTATTATATCCATGCCAACGTACATGCGCGTCACAACAAACTCCATCCCAACGGAAGCTATCCTCTTTCCAGTCGACACGTCAATGACCGAATAGAGTTTCTCGTCATTTATCATGGAAAGGTTCTTCAGGTAGTTTATCCTACCCCTTCCAGTTACGGTGTAAGCCTTCTCGTCAAGCCTTACCAGCCTCATCTTTTCCATGAACTTCAGCAGCTCTTCGAACCTGTCGTGTGGCAGTTCCCTAAAAGGACCCGTGCGAAGAAGAAGGCCAAACGCGTAGTCCTTTTCTGACGTTCCTCCGCGATCAAGCGCTATGCCGAGCAACTGGTGAGCAGCGACATCCAGCGGCCCCCGAGGCAAAACAGGAGGTTCCAAATAGCCCTTCGACATAAGCGATATACAAGAAAGCGACTCAAGCGCGTCTTCAACAGAAACCGCGATGATCTCCCCCTTCGAGGCCGTCCCAAGCCTGTGTCCACCCCTTCCCATGCGCTGAATCAGATCGATAACACGCCTTGGAGACATGTACTGAATCACGTAGTCAACTTCTCCCACGTCTATCCCAAGCTCAAGCGTTGATGTGGCAACAACAGCCCTAAGCGAACCACTCTTGAACGCCCTCTCGGTATCTTCCCTCTCTATACGCGAAAGCGAGCCATGGTGCACGGCAAGACCTACGACATCACTAAGCCCGTACCCGAGCTCCTCCGCAATCGTCCTACTATTTACAAACACGATAACTCTATGATCCTTTACCGCCTCGCGTATCCTCTTCATGCGCTTGCTTGCTGCCTCAAGCCCGTCGTAATACGTAACGCGATAATCCCTCTCGCGATCGTAAGCCCATGTTATCACATCAATATTCCTTGAAAAAACGTACTTACCAACCTCTTCAGGGGTACCAACTGTAGCGGAAAGCCCTATGACTTGGAAGTCCCCAACGGCCGCCCTAAGCCTCTCGAGCGCAACCGCCAGCTGAGCCCCGCGTTTCGAGGAAGCAAGCTCGTGGACCTCGTCAACCACAACCCACCTGAGGGATGCCATGGCCGCCATCAGAACCTTACCTGTGAGTATGGCCTGAAGGGTCTCGGGCGTGGTTATGAGGAGATCTGGGGGTTCTCTCTCTATACGCTTTCTGTCCGCCTGTGACGTGTCTCCATGCCTCACGGCGACCCTTATGTCAAGCCTCGCAGACCACCAGGATATCCTCTCCAGCATGTCCCTGTTGAGCGCCCTCAAAGGGGTTATGTAAAGCGCCTTGATCCCTTTCTTTCCTCTTCCCATGCCAACGATGCCCGAGAGGACAGGTATGAGAGCTGCCTCGGTCTTGCCGCTTCCAGTTGGGGCTATGAGCAAAACGTTCTCGCCAGCCAATATCTTAGGCATGGCAGCGAGCTGAGGGGGAGTAAACTGGCCAAACCTCTCCCTGAAAAGCTTTTCAACTAAAGGATGAAGCCCTTCTACCACAAGAGATGATCTTCCACAGCTATATGGATTTCTAGCATACTTTCACCATAGGCTCCGAAAACTTATTAAACGCGCGGTCGTCCCCTCCGGAAATACCACCATTGCGGATGGAGCTGCAACTTTCAGGTCTATCTCCATGAGAGCAACGGTTATACTTTCGGGGGATAAAATTTAATGGCGAAGCAGCAGGTTAGTCTGTGGCCTCCCAAACTTCCTCTGATGAAGGTGTCCATGTCGAAGAATACGCCGGCACGCAAGTCGGCGGTAACATACTGATAAGGCCGGAGGTATTCGATCAGTCATATGTACCTCTCAGGCTGCTGGGAAGGGAGGATTACCTTGGTCGGCTTGTAAAGACGTGGAAGTCGAGAGAGGAGGACGACTACCAGCGCTCTTTCAGGCTGCTTCTCACGGGCTCGGCCGGCGTTGGAAAGACCGCGCTATCGGTCCTCTTCAGCAGGCACCTGAACGTAAGGTCAAAAGTGGAGGGAAACAGACGCGTTATAACCGCCAACATCGACCTAGCAAACGATAGGAGCCCGTATTCCATAATAAAAGACATTTACGGGCAGGTGATTGTGTTCGGTGGTAACCGGCTCGCCTCAAGAAGGAACATGCAGGCCGAGCTCATAAGGTACCTAGCAGAAACCAACTCGCAAGTCCTGATCCACGTGGAACACGGCGAGGCCTTTTTCAGCGCACCGCTGGCCAAATCGCGTGACTTCAACGATCTAATAGAGGACATCTTTGGTCCCTCGGATGGTCCTGGGGCGAGCTTCAACATGATAATCAATAGTAGGGCCCCTCTTCTGAAGGACGCAGACTACATGATGTCGCTCCAGCTTCCACCTTACACTCGCGAGGAAACCGTCAAAATACTCGCGCATAGGTGCGAGCAGGGAGTGAGGCCGGGATCATATGACGATGCCATTCTCGACAAAGTCGCTGAGTACGGGGCTGGAAACTTGAAAAAAGCCATAACGCTGCTTGGAGAGATATTCAGACAAGCCGAAAGGGCCAGGATCGAAAGGGTCGACCTTGGCTTTGCGGAAAACGTGATATCAACCGCAAACGTGGCCTATCACAACACGCTGAACAACATATCCAAGCACGAAAAGCTGTTCCTCTTGGCCGTTGCTAAGGCCATAAAAGTCAGGGGAGAGAAGATCACTTCCACAAGCGAGGCCGAAAACATGTACAAGATTCTATGCAACCGCTACAACGAGATACCAAAACGCCACACGACCGTGTGGGGAACGATGAACTCCTTGGCTTCCATAGGCCTCATAAACAAGGCAAAGAGCGGGAAGGGAAGGCGCGGAAAGACCACCATAATCTCGCTTAAGGATCTTGATCCAGATGAAATAATAGGGGAGATAGAAAAGCTGTTACTCCCCGGTAATCAGCGGAACCGATAAACTTTTTTCCCTGAAACAAGGTTATAGTGGCCGCGGTGGTGTAAGGGCAACACGTCGGCCTGTGGAGCCGACTTTCTGGGTTCGAGTCCCAGTCGCGGCCCTTTTCTTCCAGGCAAGGCCACTCACCTTCGCGAGGAAGGCGTCCATTTGTATCTGATCATCTCCGCCTTCTATTATCCTGAACTCGGCATCACCTAGCGCTTCGAGTATTTGGGCCTTTAGCTCCTCTCCAAGCTGCATCCTTATCAACGAATCGTGTATTTGCCTGGCCGCGTCCACTCCAGATAGGCCTTGGGAAGCCATCCAATCTCTGAGCCTCGACCTCGCCTTTAAGAACTCACCAGCTATGGCCAGCTTAAGCGCGTCCGACGCACCTCCAGATTCAAGCGCCCCTACGACTTGCCTAACTTGCTCAACACCTATTTTCTTTGAAACCGCAGCCGCCTGAAGGATGTTTATTCCCTTCCTCATATCGCCTTCTGCAAAATCATATATGAGCTTAGCAGCCTCCTGATCGAGTTCCCTTCCCTCCTTCTTTGCTATATCTGCAAGCCGCGCCTCAAAGGCGCTCTCGGGAATCGAACCGAACCTGAATATTGCGCAGCGGGACTGTATAGGCTCGATTATCTTGCTCGAGTAATTGCCGATGAGTATGAACCTACAAGACACGGAGTATAACTCCATGGTGCGCCTCAGCGCCTCCTGGGCATCGGTGGTCATGTTATCTGCCTCATCAAGTATCATGACCTTGAACGGGATCTCCCCGAGTGAAACCGAGCGAGCGAACTCCTTGACGCGGTCTTGTATAACCTTTATTCCCCTTTCATCGCTCGCGTTCATTTCCAGAGTATTCTCGCGAACGGAATCGCCGAAAAGCTCGTTTATTAGGCAAAGCGCTGCCGTAGTCTTTCCTGTGCCGGGAGGACCCACAAAAAGGCAGTGCGGCATGTTTTTTTCCTTCACGAACATCTGAAGGCGCCTTACTACCTCTTCCTGATCAACCATATCGGCGAGCTTTCTTGGCCTGTACTTCTCTACCCAGAGACCTTCGCTCATACTTCTTTCTCCTCCCTACGTAATTAACCTTTCCAGGACTCGGCTCAAAGATCTCGCCATCCCTTAGGAAAGACCTGTAAAGCCTCTCGAACTCGGCCTCTCCCATTCCCTTTTCGGCCAATTCCTCCTTGAATTTCTCAAGCTCAACGTCCTCGCCCTTGCTTTCGTCAAGCATTTCCTCAAGAGTCTTCAAGAACAGGGATGCCCTGTTCTGCTGGGTGTGCGTCATGCCAGTGGTCACCGGGCCTATATCCGGCATGCCGGTTTCGGGATCGATACCGACCTGGCTCAGGTACATCTTGGTCAGGTTTATGGCTTCCTGGGCATCCTCAACGGTGGCCATGTCCCTAAGCCTGAGCCTGGCTTCGGCTTTCGTAAGCCTTATCAGCCCTTCCAACTGCCTCGGAGTTATGGCCACAGGAGAATCTGATGAGACACTTCTCTCCCTCATCTTAAGGAAGAACTCCTGCAGCGCGTTCGCAGCTTCCTCGCTTAAGGTAGGGGCCACGTACCTTCTCGCGTAGCTTATGTATTTCCTCAGAAGCTGAGGTGGTATGGCTGGTTTTTGCTCGGTCACCATGTGCACCTTGAGTATGTGATCTGAGAGCATCTTATCCGTGAGCGAGTCAGGCTTGTCCTTGATTATATATATAAGGTCGAAACGCGAGAGGATCGTAACCGGCAAGTTCACGTTATCCCCTACCGTCCTGTCATCCATGTAGCGCCCAAGCTTGGGGTTTGCTGCAGCTATCACCGAGGCCCTCGTGTTCAAAGAGGCCACTATGCCCGCCTTGGCTATGGAAGTGACCTGCTGCTCCATGGCTTGGTGTATGGCCACCCTGTCGTTTTCGTCCATCTTGTCAACCTCATCCAGGCAAGCTATCCCACCGTCAGCGAGGACCATGGCCCCAGCTTCAAGCATGAATTCGCCCTTTTGGTCCTTGACCACGGCCGCGGTTAATCCAGCAGCGCTACTTCCCTTTCCTGAAGTGTATATACCCCTTGGGGCGAGCTTTGCGGCAAACTGAAGAAGCTGGCTCTTTCCCACACCCGGATCGCCTATCAGCAATATGTGGATATCTCCCCTTATTCTAGTACCATCGGGAGCGTAAACGGGCTGAGAACCAAACATTGAGAGAGCTATGGCCTCCTTAACGTAGCCTAAGCCGTATATCTGAGGGGCAATAGAAGATAATATCCTCTCCTTTACGTCGGGAAGTGCCGCCAGCTCTTTTATGCGCTTTACGTCCTCATCGGTTATCTGGACTTCCTCAAAACCCTTATCTACAACTTCTATGTAATTGGCCACAAAGTAAGTGTCCAATATGCGATCTTGCGGATCCGTGGGGCTTGGCTCTCCCTCCAGCACGCCAACTATGTCAACTCTGTCCCCAGGTCTAGCCACGTCAACCACGTCATCGAAGAGCTCCACGTCCACGTACGTGGGCAACTGGCCTGGTGGGACCTCCTCTTGTTCTTCTTGAACCCTTATCCTCTGCCTGTCAACCAGAACGCTCTCCTTCAGAAGGAACCTGAAGCGCGTTATGCCTGTCTGATGGCTAGGGCATGAGGGGTTGGGGCAAACAGCCGGTGGCCTCATGCGCCTTCCCTCCGTTATTTCAACGGTGGTCCCGCAGCTCATGCACTGATAAACGGCCTTCTGAACGTATGGAGAAACCCTTGACGCTCTTACGACCACGCCCTTAAACTCAACGAGCTTCCCAAGCACGTCACTTCTGAGGCGCCGCATGGGTGTCTTTTCAGGTAGGTCTCTGAACCTGACTTTGAGCGTTCTTAATGCGCTCGCGTAATCAGGGCTTTCGACTGCCAGCAAATTCGTCGCAGCCGCATCAATCTCCTCACCGTGAGCATCGTACTCTGAAGTTATGACGGATGCCAACGAGCGATCAAAGGCCACCAGATCCTTGAACTCGACCACAAGGCTCTTCGACTTATTGGCGACAACGCCCCTCACAAGATCCCTGTACTTTTCCACGTTTTTCTGCGGGTCCTTTGGATCAGGCTCAGAAAATTCCCTCAAGAAGTTTCCAAATGCCTCCTCAACGTCGATTTGCTGTTGCTTCTCGGCCGACTTTGCCACCTCCTTCAACGGGAGAAATCCCCGAGAGAACCAAAACCAGGAATTCCTGCCAACCATCAACGCATCTTTTCAAGTCATCGTAGAACTTGCGCTCCTCGGCCGTCATAGAGTCGTAAAACTCGGCATCATCTCTTCCCGTGACAGCCGCTTCCATGATCTTCCGCTTGCGAACCGACAGGAGCTCGCTTATGGATGCCCTTAGCTCCTTTTCGCCCCCTCTAGTCATGCTATCTGAAGCCCTCGAGTAGAAAAGTGGATCTATCTTTTTCAGATTCCTGGCATCGTTTTCTTCCTTCCATGCGCTGAGCGCCACTTCTTTGGGCGACAGCGCCTCCTCATGAACCTCCAGAAACTCGGCAAGTTCACGAGCCGCCCATCTCTTTATGGTAGTCTTCTTCCCTTCTTCCAGCGTGATAGATTGGCCGCTGGAAAGGCTGAACGTGCCGCTTTTCTTGGGCGTAACTTCCACATCCTCCATCAGGTATTGCGCCCAGCTGAGGGAAGAAACCCCCATGTACCTGTTTTCCATATCAAAGGAAAAAAGCGCAGCGGCATAAAAGGGATTTCGCGAAAGGAAAAGTCACTTATCGTAAAGATGGCACGCAACTCTGTGCCCTTGCACGTCTACTAGTGGCGGCTCCTGTTGCCTGCACTTCTCGGTCGCGAAGGGGCAACGCGGGTTAAACCTACACCCAGAAGGAGGATTGAGCAGGCTTGGTGCTTCCCCGCTCATGGGTTCTAACCTGGCTCCGGGCTCTAGGTGCGGCACCGACTTAAGCAGAAGCTTCGTGTATGGATGGAGCGGATTCTCGAACACCTCTTCCGTCTTACCCGTCTCGACGATCTTTCCTGCGTACATAACGTATATGTAGTCTGAGATGTAACGTGCAACCATCATGTTGTGAGTTATGAACAGGTAAGTGTACCCAAACTCCTCTCTAAGGTCAACCAATAGGTTTAGGACTTGGGACTGAACGCTTGCATCGAGCGCTGACGTGGGCTCGTCAAGCACTATGAACTCGGGATCCGCGGCCATGGCACGGGCCACCGCAACCCTTTGCCTTTGGCCTCCGGAGAGGTCTCTCGCCTTTCTGTAGTATATGTCATCGTAGTTAAGGCCCACTGCCGATAGCACCTCCTTGACCCGCTTCTCCTTTTCTTCCGATTTTATTTTCACCAACGGTTCTTCGACGATCTCCTTTATCGACATCCTAGGATCTAGGCTTTCATATGGGTTTTGAAATACGATCTGAACTCTCTTGCGTATCTGGGATAACGTTTGTTTACTCAAGACTAGATCGCCATAGTAAACGGTACCTGAGGTAGGGGTTTCCAGCGTAGCCAGCATTCTACCTATGGTCGTTTTGCCGGATCCGCTCTCCCCTACAAGGGCTGTCGTGAGCCCCTTTCTTAGCAGCATGTCCACATGATCTACGGCCCTCACGTATCTCTCTTTCTTCCCGGTTAGCCTTTCCAGCAGACCTACCTTCTCCGCCGGGAAGTACTTAGTAAGGTCCACAGCGCGTACCATGTACTCCTCAGTTGCCTCTTCTTTCTCAACGCTTGTCATACAGGAAACACCTCACATTTCTATCTTCCACCCGATAAACTTGCGGTTCTTCTTTATAGCACCTGTCAAAGGCATACGGGCACCTGTCGGAAAACCTGCATCCAGACGGCAGGTCGAAGAACGATGGGGGCAGGCCTTTTAGCGAGTAAAGCTTGCCTTCCTTGTAGTTTCCAGATGGGAAGCTCTTAAGTAATCCTTGAGTGTAAGGATGCAATGGCTTCCTTATGGCGTCCGCCATGCTGCCCTGCTCCATTATCCTTCCGGCATAAAGTATGATAACGTTATCGGAAACCGCGGTGGCAACGGCCAAATCATGCGTTATGAAGAGCAGCGTCATCCCATAGCTCTCCTGCAACTCCCTGAGCAACGAGATGACTTGGGCCTGTATGCTTACGTCAAGAGCGGAAGTTGGCTCATCGGCTATTATTACCTTGGGCTCCAGAAGCAGACCCATAGCTATGACAACCCTTTGGATCTGCCCTCCAGATAGCTGATATGGGTACTTGCTCATCACGAGATCGGGATCCGGGAGTTTCACGTCGCTGAGCCTCTTTAGGGCTTCCTTTCTAGCGGTTGCGTAGTCGAAGCCCTCTCCCCTTCTTTCGTATCTGACCTGTAAGGCCTCAAGCAACTGATCGCCAACCCTCTTCACCGGGTTAAGGCTGCTGAACGGGTCTTGCATTATCATGAAAACTCCAGTACCCCTGACCTCCCTCATTTTCTTCGCTGGCAATTTCATGAGGTCGTCTCCGTAGTACTTGATGCTTCCCTCCACTACCGCGGTAGGAGGCAGGAGCCGCGTGATGGCGAAGCCGAGCGTAGATTTACCCGAACCGCTCTCGCCCACTATGCCCGTCGTCTTCGACTCAGGAAAGTCGGCATCCAGAGAATCAAGCACCTTGACTTTTCCCAGTGGCGTTCTATAGTAAACGGATAGGTCCCTTATCTCGAGAGCGTTCAATCCACAACCCTCCCTGATATCACGTCCTGGAAGCTGTCTCCGAAGAGTATGAAGCCTATCACCACAAGAAGTATCGTGAGGCTAGGGAAGAACGTGTACCACCATGCCCTAGGGAAGAAGCTAAGACCATTGGATGCCATCGATCCCCATTCGGGATAGGGAGGCTGAACACCTATTCCCAAGAACGCAAGGGTCGAGTAAGTGAGTATAACGGTACCGAAGTCGAGGGCCATGTAAGCTATTATTGGGTCTACTGCGTTCATGAAGATGTGCTTGAACAACACTTTGAACTCGCTGACCCCAAACAGCCTGGAAATCTCCACGAATCCCCTGTACTTCAGCGTCAACGTCTGCCCCCTGAACAGCCTAGCGTAAACGGGCCACCATATTATGGTAAGCGAGATAAGCACCGAGTTAAAGCCCGGGCCTATGAGTATGCTAAGCGCTATGGCCAGTATGAGCCCAGGGATGGCAAGGAACGCGTCGGTAAGCCTCATGAGTATCTCGTCTATCCACCCGCCGTAGTAGCCAGCCGCAATTCCGAGCAATCCTCCCACTATCACCGCTGAGACCACTACCAGGAAGGCGGCCATGGCGTCCTTTGGAGCCGCATACATAAGCCTCGAAAGTATATCCTGTCCCTCAAAGTTCGTGCCGAGTGGGTAACTGAGCGATGGAGGCAAGAGGCTCGTCGCTATATTTGGAGAGGCTATGGGATCGTGAGGAAGCAGCACCCAGCCCAGTGAAGGCTTCCTCAGGTAATCCCCTATGAGCTGAAGGGAACCCTCTATTACGGACCAGACCACGAACACCGTTATTATCGTCATCCCCACAATTGCTTCCTTCTTGTGCCTAAGGTAGTAAAACGTCGAGAGGTTCTGCGAACTCCTGTTAGTTGAAGCCTGCGCATCAACGTCGCCCCTGAAGCCAAGCGCCTTCTTTATTATGTCCATTGTCTTCAATCTCGTCACCTCATTCCAGCTTTACCCTCGGGTCGACCACGGCATAAAGGAGGTCGGCCGCGAAGTTCGCTATTATCACCGATATGCCCACTATTATGGTGGTAGCTATTATCGCCACGTAGTCCATGCTCGTGACGGACTGGTAAAGGAAGAAGCCCATGCCCTTGTACAGGAAAACGTCCTCTATGACCACAGCTCCAGAGACCGCGAAGCCGAACTGAATGGCTGTCAGCGTCACTATGGGTATGAGTGCGTTCCTGAAAACGGTTCCGAAGAGCACCTTCCCGTTGCTTAGGCCCTTCATGTACGCAAGTTTCACGTAGTCCTTGTCGAAAACCTCCACCGCACTACTCCTCATGATCCTAGTCGTTAGGCCGAAGCCCGCTATGGCTATGGCAAGCACCGGAAGAACCATGTGGGTAAGCAGCGAGTCAAAGTAAGTCCAATCGCCCTCGATGGCGGCATCAATGAGTGGATATCCGGTTATGGGCTTTGGAGGTACTAGAACGGGGTTCGCCATGTTCAGCGCCGGAAGGACCTTCAGGTCGTAGGCGAAAGCGAACTGCATTAAGGTGGCTAGGAGGAAAACGGGGGCAGCCCACGCTACGAGGTAAAGCACCTTTATTATCCAGTCCGGCACCTGTCCCCTGTACATGGCCGCAAAACCACCCGCAAACACTCCTATGACCACCTGTAGCGCGATCGCTATGAGAACAAATTCCAAAGTAATTGGTATGAACTTATCGAGCAGCTGCATCTCAGGAACCTTGTATAGGCTATCAAGTCCAAAGTTACCGGTGAACACGTCGATCACGTACTTGAAGAATTGAACGTAAAGCGGCTCATTCAGCCCGTACCTTTCGATGACGGAGTTGAGCTCAGCCGTTGTGTAGTGCTGACTTCCTATGTAAACCTTGGCCATCGCCTGCGGCGTGGGAAGGATTACGTGTATTATGACGAACACGAGAAGCACAAGGAGCACCAAGGTAACCAAGGCATTGATGATTCTTCTAATGAGGAAAAAAATGAAGTTAGACTGCATGCGTTTCATTACCTCCTACGATGTTGTCACGTTGTATGTTATGGTGTAGTTAGAGTAGTACATGGTGTTGTACCTATACCCAACGAACGGGTTGTATACAACACCGTGTAGGTACGGCTGCTGGAACCAGTAAGTGTATCCCTCTGGGAGCCAGACGTATGGCGCCTGGTTGTAGATTATGCTGTAGGCTTGGGCCACCCCCTGCTGCTGCTCAGCCTTGTTGGTTTCCCACGGCAGGGTGTTGTAAAGCGTGTTGAGCTGGGTGTTGTTCATCCAAGCGAGGTTTCCGGCCAAGCCGCCGTACTCTGGGCTGGTCTGAACGATGAGCTGCTGATACACGGAGTCAGGCCAGTCTGGGAACCATCCGAGCATGACCAGCGCTGGGGTCCCGCTTGCCGTAGTCCAGGTATCGGTTACGGACGCCTCCACCGGATACAGCGAGACGCTCAGGCCTATCTGAGATAGGTCCTTCTGTATTATCTCGAACTCCGTCTCCTCGGTGGGGGTTACCGGCGTCAGCGTGTATATGGTGAGCGGCTGAAGTGCCTTGCCGTTAGAGTTACCAAGGGTCGAGCCGTTTGGCAAGGTCACGTAGAAGTCGCCCTGCTGTCCGGCCTCGTTTAGGTACTGCTCAGCCAGCGTGACGTTATAGGAATACGGCTTGTAGTTTTCTGGATCGTAGAACGGCATGCCAGGCGATATGGGGCCAACGTACATTGCACCGTACGCAGTTCCATTGAATGTCAATATGGTATTGATTATGTCGGTATAGTTCACGGCGTGGACGAGGGCAAGCCTGAAGTCCGTTATGTTAGTCGGGAACACCTGGTTGTTAAGCGCTATGTATCCAACTCCCGGCGTCAGCCCCTTGTTGTTTATTATGGCGCTGAACGGCACCTCGTGCGCGTACTGGTAACCGTCATATATGTCGCCGAAGTAGGGAATGGAGACGTAGCTGAGCTGGGCCTGATTCGTGTCGAACTCTTCCAGCCTATCGGAGTGAGAGGCACCGTACTCTATGATCACGTTCTCGATCTTAGCCGGAGCTATGACTGATGGTACGTTTGAGGCCTTGGCTGCCCAGTAGTTGGGGTTTGCCTTGAGGGTTATGCTTGACATCTCTGAGCCAACCGAGGATATGACGTATGGGCCGCTGCCTATGGCCCCGTTGGTGTTGATGTAGGAGTTGGGCTGGTTGGCCTGAACTCCTCCGTGGGCATCAACGAAGGCGGGATCGATGAGATCACCCCATCCTCCCGCAGCTATGTCGCTCGCGAACCAAGCGTACGGGTGAATTAGGTTGAACTCGATGGCCGAGTCGTTGAGC
>NZ_JAQQXN010000003.1:58319-160243 GCF_046635845.1 Tardisphaera saccharovorans | reverse complement strand
CAGACCGTGGAGAACGTGAGGGCCTTCGCTGCCGGAAAGCCGATAAGGGTGGTCAGGAGCGCGAGGTGAAGTCCTTGAGTTGCCTCCTTCAACTACCCTTAAATCCCTAAGCGAGGCAACAAGGGCAACGGCTGCCTAAAAATCCGCTTTTCTTAAATTCCCGGTACAGCCTTAACTCCAATCATGGCCGGGAGCATATCGAAAGAGTTTAAGCTTGTTACTCTGAACGCCGGTATCTCAAGGCTTGGTACTTCGGCTTTTGATCTCGTGATACTTTGGGTGGTTCTTCAGGTCACCCACTCCCCCGTGCTCTCCGGCCTAGGTGAGGGAATCCTCGCGCTTCCGCTTTTCTTCAGCTTTTTCTTAGGTGCGATCATAGATAAATCCTCGCATAAGAAGGGCATGGCAATCGCGGCCGCTGTACTTCGTTCGGCGATGCTCATAGTGCTCCTCATTGTTGACGTGATCGGCTCAAAGGTGGCAATCGTGATAGCCATATACGGCGCAGCATTCGTGATCGGCCTTACCTCTGATCTGTTGAACTCCGTGAGGGCATCGTGGACGAAGCAGTTCTTGGATGAGGAGCTCTACAAGGCAGGGAGCAGTATGAGCAACGCCGTGACTTCCTTCTTTGACGCGGCTGGTTACGCTGCATCCGGGTTGCTACTCACGCTTGGCTACGCAAACACCTTCCTTGCCCTGTTCGTCGTTTTCTTGGCCGCAATACCTCCACTCATGCTCATAAAGGAACGTGGCACGATCGTTCAGAAAAGTTCTTCCTTCAGTTCAGTTAGGGAGGGCATGAGCTTCATAGCTGGCAACAGGCCGGTTGTTGAGGCCATGGTTATCGCGGTAATAATCAACCTCCTTTTTGGCATGACTGGAGTTATGTTTACGGCCTTGGTTCAGATCAGCTTTAAGCTTCCCGCTTACTATATGAGCGCTCTCATAGTTTGCATAATGGGAGGGGCAGCCGTAGGCTCGATGCTTGGGGCAAGGGTAAAGGGAAAACTGGGTCACATCTCAGGGGCATCGATGTTGGTGGCCGGCCTTTCGGTCGTTGGTATGGCCGCGTCGAGGAGCATTTACCTCGATTTCGTTCCCAGCTTGGTCGTGGGCATTTGCATTGGCGTGCTCAACGCGGCCCTCATGACTGCTTTCCTTAAGATAGTGCCCTATGATATGATGGCCCGGGTACAAGGCGCCTTCAACACGTTCACGTTGGCAGTTACGTTCGTGTCGGGTGCCATAGGCGGGGCTTTCATAACCCTATTAACGGTTAAGTGGGCCATTGTCCTCATAGGCGTCCTGGCAGCGGCGTCGGCGCCCCTTTGGGTGGGCTTTAAGGAGCTGGGTGGGTTAAAGGTGTGAGCCGGCCAAAGGTCAAGGCCTAAATGCCCTTACGTGCCCAACAAATGCTCACGGGAACCATACAGTCTATTGTTGGAAGGAACGCAGACGCGACCTCAAGGCTTGCCGAAAAGCTGGGAAAGAAGCATGAAAGCGACTGGGTTTCCATATACTACAAGAAGAACGGCGATGCTGTGAGGTCGGTGCTCTTGCCTAAAAGCGATAGGATCCTCGAACAAGTTCAAACATCATCTCTATCCGATGGGATTTACCTAGTAGTTCAGGAACCGGTAAGCTGGGAGGATGGCGAGCTCGCGCTTCTGGCTGAGGCGTCAGGATCGAGTTGCCAAATAGTGGGCCCTAGCTCCCTCGCTCGCTACTTCGGCGAGCTAAACGCAGCTAAAACCATAGCGCCAGATCCCATGCCCATGCAGGGGCCTGCAATAGAGTCCGGCTTCACGTACGTGGACAGGGTTTTCACGGTAAGAGGCGTCGGAACCGTGGCGCTGGGCTTCTCCGGAGAGCCTCTAAGCGTTCACGATAAGCTCTACGCCTTTCCAAGCGGAAGATCCGTAGAGGTGAAGAGCATACAGGTGCTCGATGAAGACCAGGACTCGGTGGGTGTAGGAGTTCGCGTGGGGCTTGCCCTTAAGGGGGCTGAGCTTACCGAGCTTCAGGATACTTACGCGCTGTCGCGCGACGCAGCGATTTTCTCACAAGAGCGCCGGGCAGCTCAGGTTACCAAGTTCAAGTGGGTGGCGGGGCTTCCAACTAAGGTTCATGCCTTCAGTTACGGCGTTAGGAGCATGGCCACAGTTGACGAACGTGGATCGCTGACCCCGGACAGCCCGTTTCCCTTGAGGGGTAGGGCAATTCTCGTCGACGTGAACGCGAAACCCAGAAGCCCAAGGGTGGTGGGCTACGCGACCATGGATGAAAAAAGGCGATCGCACTTTTTGAATAACTGCCCACTCTTCCATTACTCCCTTGCCCGAACTGATGACCCTTACGTTGCCTAAGAAGCGGGCCCATTCTGCCTTCCCCATGGTGCTCGTGAATCTACCCGTTACGCTGACGTAGGCGTGAGCGCCCGTCTTCAATACCCTGAGCATTTCGTTGACCCCCTTAACTGGGTTTGCCATGCAGCAAAGCGTCAGGTTCGAGAACGCGAAGTCTATGGTTTCGCTGGCTAGAAATCCGAGGTCGTCCGCGGAAGTCTCGTATACCCTCACGTTGCTCGAGGCCTTTAAGCGTAGCCGCTTGGCGGCGTCGGGATTTGGCTCTACCGCGTAAACGGCCCCGCCATCACCAACCAACGACGCTAGCTCGTTGGTGAAGTATCCCGGCCCAGCCCCGAGGTCGATCACGTGGTCTCCTTTCTTAATCAGGTATCTGAACCTTGAAAGCGTCTTGCCCTTGGGAGTTATCACGGCCCTCAGGGGGTTTGAAAGAAGCAATGGAGAGACGTATCTGTCCTGCATAATAACAGCGTTATGACACTTAAAAACGCTTCGCCTTTGAAACCGCTTCGCACGTTTACCATCGACATGAGCTTCGCGCACACCAGCAAAAACGCACCTGCCAGAAGGTAGGTGAAGTAGTAGCCTATGTAGTACGATGTATAGCCGGAAATGAAAGATCCTAGTAGCGTGGCCGCCGCAACGAGCGAGCTGTATATTCCTAGGTTGCTTCCGGCATGGGTACCCAGCGTCTTGAAAACGAGCACGTTAGAGGCGGCGTAGAAGGTCGCGTACGCAAATCCAGCCGCCAAGGGATAAAGGACGAGGGCCGTGTACATAGCGGGTTCCGCCGAGAACAGCACGAAGGAGGCGGCTATTCCAATGTAACCCGCGGACCTGAGAAAAAGCGCCAACGTCCCCGCGCGCTTTTCTCCTACCCTTTCTATGTAGCGTCCGCTGAAGTAGAATGAGAGCGTTTGGATAACGTATCCAGTCATGATTACCATGAATACTTGAGACTCGTTGAGGCCCTTCCTGTAGAGGCCAGGAGTTATCATGGTATTGAATAGACCGCTTGCTATGTAAAACGCGAAAAGGCCTACATATAGAGGGAAAATGGGATTGTTTGCTTTCCACCTCTCCTTAGCGAAGCGATAGAAGTGCCTAGGCCTGGGTAACCTGAGGAAGAAGTATGGCATGGCAGCAAGTCTGGCGCTGAGCGCGTCTTTGTGCATGCTAAGCGAGCGCCTTTCAAAAGTCACGGGAGGATCTTTCACGGTAAGCGCCGCGGTCGCGACCGATGAAGCCGCGAATATGGAAAGGAAAACCATCATGCTGCGCAACGAGAAGATCGCCGTGTAGGCGGTAGCGAATATGAGCCCCGCTGTCGTGCCAGCGCTCGCAAGAAGATTTAGAAGCGAGAAGGCCGAAGGCCACCTGCGCTTTTCGGCGGTCTCCATGACCAGAAGGTTTAGCGGAGTGGAGGACGCCGTCGAGAAAAATCCCACACCCGCGTATATGACGGCAACGCTTAGCGCATCGCGCGCGAAGTACAGAAAAAACAAGAGGGCGGTCGACGTGCCGTAGCTCATCAGGATGAGCTTTCTTCTCCAAGCGGTAAAGTCGACCACAAGACCCCATATTATGGACGCAGGTATGGTAACGCCATTGTAGAGCGTTATGGCTAGGCCCACGGTTATGGCGGTCCCCCCCAGCTTCAGCAGATAAAGCGGGATAAGGGTGCCGAGCGGCCCCAGAGACAGGTAAAAGGGCACCACTGCCCACATCCATCTCTGGTCGGTTTTAGCTAGCGCCGCCAATTGCGCACGACCAACAGGTGGATGCATAAAGGGTTCTCGGTGCATCGGACTCGGAAGGCGGCACAAGGTTTGACGAATGGCTTATACATGCCATTGCCAGCGCTAAGCGCATCGGTTCTCGGGCTTCTCGACATCGATAAGCATTTATCCGAAGCCAAGTTTTAAGCGATGGAACTTGATGAAAGTCGCTCTTCAGCTTTATTCGGTTAGGAATGATTGCAGCAAGGATTTTTTCGGAACTTTAAAGGCCGTCTCCGAGCTCGGTTATGAGGGAGTGGAATTTGCAGGTTTCTACGGCAAGTCCGCCGTGGAGGTCAGAGAGCAGCTTGATAAGCTTGGACTTCAGGCGGCGGGTTCTCACACTGGATTTAACTCGCTCGTACTGTGGGCTGAAGATAGGACCATTTCCTTTAACGAGGCCTTGGGTAACAAGAACATAATAATACCTGGCTTGCCCCAGGAGTTGAGCGCCACAAAGGAAGATTGGTATCATTTTGCTGATTTTCTGAATCAGCTTGCGGTGAAGCTGAGGCCTAAGGGCATGAGGATCGGGTATCACAATCACTGGGCGGAGTTCTCGCCGCTAGAGGGAGAAAGACCATGGGATATATTGGGCAAGCAGACTAAGGACGTCATTCTGCAGCTTGACATCGGACATGCCACGAGATCGCTTGGCTCCGCGCAGGACGCCGTAGCTTATCTCGATAAATATCCGCGCAGGTCATTGAGCGTTCACGTTAAGGACTTCTCAAAGTCAAAAGGCTATAACGTGGTACCAGGTGAGGGTGATATAGACTGGGAAAAGTTCCTTTCGGCCTGCAAGAGGAACGGCACGGAGTGGTTGATAATAGAGCAGGAAGAGTACCCATACGGGTCTCCTCTTGAAACGGCGAGAAAAGCCCTTCAGAACGTCAAGGAAAAACTGGCTACAGTGTAGATCCCTTTTGTGTAAAAAAGCTCCGAACGTCGCAGCTGTAATGCTAGCCCACAATCACGTTGAGATGACGCTGAGGGCGCTGAGCTCGGTTGTGGCCACCGATTATCCCGCTCTCAAGGTGATCTTGGTAGATAACGGCTCAACAGACAGAACCGCCGAGTTCGTGAGACGTCGCTTCATGGAGGTCGAGGTAATAAGCACGGGAAGAAATCTGGGAACACCGGCGGGATTTAACTTTGGTTTCAAGCACGCCTACAGGACCGCGGATCCCGACTACTTCGTGACACTTGACAATGACGTCATAATCGAGGACGCTAATTGGTTAAAAGAGCTGGTGAGGGTGGCTGAGAGCACTGGCGCCGCAGCGGTTGGTCCAGCCATAATCGAGGGAAAGGAAACGGAGAACAGGAGGCTTTACGTTAAGGGCGAGACGCGTTTCATAAGTTTCCTTCCCTACTACCTGCTGTCCACGGCAAGGAAGGCAACAAGGAAGCGCTTGGCGACGCTCAGGGTACCGTTTGAGACAGACTCGTTGGTCGGGGCGTGCATGCTGATTTCGAGGAAGGCCCTGGAGAGGGAGGGAATTTACGATGAGGGCTTTTCACCGCATGGCTTCGCGGACGGAGACCTGTGCCTGAGGTTCGTGGAATCAGGAGAGAAGGTTATATACGATCCCTCGGTCAAGGTGAGGCATCTAGGTGGAGGCACAACTGGAAAGCGCCCATTCTTGGATGCCAGAGCTCGGGTTAAGCTTTGGAGAGATCACTGGAATCCAGTCCTGTTCGCGCTTAGCTTCCCTTTTTTTATGCTTCCGTCGCCCAGCGAGCTGAGAGGTGCCCCGCGCTCATTTGGAGCAAGGATAAGGGGAATAGCCAGCGGTTTAGTGGCCCCAACTATCGTGCCAACGCTCGAAGATCCGCGATGCGGCCTGCGGTCTTCAGGAAAGCATAATAGCCTTTGTCGGTTCAGCATATGTCGGGTTACGACCTTCAGGGTTTTGAGGAAGCTTTGAACGAAAAGTGGAAGGGAATAGGCCAAAAGGACAGGTCTGAGGCCATATGCGCTTATATCTATGCCCTCAAGCAGGGCATGGATCCTTCATCCCGCAACCAGCTGATAGATTTTATGATAAGAGTTGGCTTTGCGTGCCCCGACCTGGGAACGTATTTTGCCAAGTATGGAAACTCTGATGGGTCGACCGTTGACCTGCTTGCCTCACTGCCCCCTCAGATAAAGGCCTTCCCCATCCGCCTGCCTTTCCTTGCCGAAAAACAGCGCTGGACCGCGCCCGAGCTCAAGGAACGGCTTTTCGATTACGTTGATCGTGTTAAGCAGGCCGCCGCGGGTTGGCAACCTGGAGGGATGCCTTCACGCTCGTCAGATGAAATCGAAAAAGCACAAGCTCCTGTCAGGCAGGGTTCGGGGGCTGACCCTTACTTTTACGCGCTGATAAGGCTAAAGGGTCCAGCTTTTGCGGACAAGGTGCAATCCGTGTACGCTAATGCCTCGAGGCTTGGCATAAGGGGTTTCATGCCGTTTGTGGGGGGAGCCGCGTCATCCATGGGAATCACTCAGGAAAGGCTTGAGTCCATGTTTGAGGGACAACCAACGGTCACGGGTAAGAGCTTTCCCGACGTGATGCTGGAGTTGCTCTCCAACGCGGATGTGGACGACTACGTGGTGGCCTATGCCTACGTCTTGATATCCGAATGGGCAAAAAAGCAGAAGCGCTAGGGCGGCGACAGGTTTGGCCTTTGACGATCCCGATGAGTACATGAGATGGTATGCGAGTAATCCTCGCCTTTACCACGAGGAGCTGGAGCTCATAAGGCGCTTAGATCTGGGGAACTGCGTTGATGTTGGGTCAGGCCCGTCCGTATTTCACGAGGCCATCGGCGGCGCGGTCATTTCCCTTGACCTATCTTATGCCATGTTGCGCGCGGGCAGGCCAGATGAGGATAGAATTCAGGGTAGCGCCCTTAGCCTTCCCTTTCGCAACTCGTGCCTTGACTGTATCAGCTCGATTGCCTCAATTATGTTCTTCAAGGACTTGAGCGGCTTTTTGAAGGAAGCCAGAAGAGTGCTGAGGCCAGGAGGGACGTTGGCCATATGCTCCATTCCCTTGGACTCGCAATTAGGGAAGGTCTACGTCGAGATGGGCAGGGCTGGTGATAAGTACTACAGGAATGCCTCATTCCTCACTAGGGATGAGCTGAGATCTGAGATCGGCAAGCTATTTGAAATCGAAGGGGCAAGCTGCGCGCTCGAGGAGTGCTCCTTCTATTGCGTGCTCGCCAGGAAGCCCCGCGAGCCTTATAATGGAGAAGCAGAGCTCTAGTATGAAGGGCGCTTACGTTTTGGTGGTCGCTACCCTTATTACGTTGGGTTTCTCGTTAGCTGTTTATCAGAACTTTCAAACATCAGCCGTTACAACGGTAACCTCGGTTAATGCCTTAATCGTTTCCAAGGGCATGAGCGCCTTTCAAGTAGAGGCATCCCCGGTCATACCAACACCTTTTTCCGTGAAGGCTCAGGGCTTCTTTGCGGTTCGCCTTACCTTCAATAACACCGGAAACAGGACGGTTTACGTTGATAATATAGCCGCGGACACCCCTGGTTTTACCATTTCAAGCAGCTACTTCTCTGAGTCCTTACCTCTCTCGGTGCCACCCGGCACGTCAAGGGTTCTATACGTAGCGGTTCAGGTCGGGCCTTCGCAATACGCGGGAAGCGTGAACCTAACGGTAGCAGTTTCTTACTCTTAAGCGACTGGAAGAGGATTAAAATGTGGCGCGTCCAGCGAAACTCGAAGCCCGCCTTTCCATGAATAGCGACTTTCCATGACGTAAATGGCTTGAGCGCCGAAGAACAGCGCGACTTATGAACCTCAGCACCAATGGGCTTTTAGACGGTAGAACCTTCTAGAAAAAGACCCATTAGCTAATGGCAATGGTATTGGGGAGATATGAGGGGGAATCAGCCCAGCGTTTTAAGCAGGCCGCTGCCCTTGTTAGCTATTTTAGCTCTTTGGGATTGAGTCGGGAGTCTCCGTCCGCAGTGGCAGGGATGGATAGCCCCCTATAGAAGTGTTTGCAAGTAGCGTTACGACCGATGGCGGTAGGGCGGTGCGGCCCGAACTTACGCCTGTGAATAAAAGCTCCATAACCGCCTTCCGGACGTTGCTGAAGGAAAGTTTCCAGCGTCGGGAAACCGCGCTCCGGTGGCATGGGGATCGAGCGTGGTCGTTGAAGCAGGAAGCCCCGCCCGAAAGGGCAGGGCAGTTCACGGAGCTCGTGATAGAGCACACGCGCATTTTATTCCGTCCTCGCTTTAGCCCTTGTTTTGAACGAGCGTGCTAACTTAAGAGAAGGGTGGCAATGGTGTTTCCTCGGCTGATAGCTTTCGCTGTTGACGTTTTTCAAGTTAGCTAGAAACCAGAGTTCGCCTCGAGAATAATATCACACATGGGAAAACAGGTGAGGGCTGTTGGAGGTAGGCAAGGTCTTGTGCCAGTCCATAACCTTGTGGTTAACACGAGGTGTGGATGGGAAGGACCGAGGAGACCTACGGTGAGGATCCCTACCTCGTCTCCTCCATGGGAGTTGCGCACGTGCCGTCCCTTCAGGCACAAGGCGTAGCCGCAACTGGAAAGCACTCCGCGGGACATGGTTCCTCCGAGGGAGAAAGGAACACCTGTGAACGTCTTCGAGAGGTTCCTGAGGGAAAACCACTTGAGGATGTTTGAAGCTGGCGAACCTTTGGTTGATCATGACAGCTTACCACCACATATGAACATGTGAAGTCTCTTGTCAAGTCGATGACCGGCTGCTTAAGAGCTGGATAAGGAGTAGGGGTTTTGACGGCATGATCATATCGTGTGGATAGGAGGCGTACTCGGAGAGATTGGCGGCGTGGCGTTCACGTTCAAGGAGGCCAGCGCCAAAGCGTCAATAGGGGGATGATGAAGGTCACGTTCCGCGTCCCAGCCGAGATCCTATCCTTCTACGACCAGTACATGAGGCAGATCGTGGAGGAAGGGGAGTACGCCGTGGAGGTGGGTTCCTCCTCAGAAGACGTGAGGCTGAGCGGCGAGCTCTACGTGACGAGAACGCTGGTGATAGGTATAGGAAGAGGTTCTTCAAGGGGCCATCATAAAGTAAGGGTTTCGCTATACCAGTAAACCGCTCAAAGATCTTTTCAAAAAATTTCAGATTGACATGAAAAATACATCCTCCTGTAAAGCGAGTACACATCCGCCTTCTCAACGATTTTCCCCGCGTACATTATGATTACTTCATCTGCTAGCTCCGATATTATCGAAAGGTCGTGGGTGATCAGAATCAAGGAAGTTGAGAACTTCTTCTTAACATCTTCTAACAGCTCCAAGATCTCCGCTTGAACTATGACATCAAGCGCCGTCGTCGGCTCATCCGCGATTATGAGCGGAGGCCTAAGAGCCAACGCCATGGCATATGTCATGGATTGTTGAATAATTTTGATGCGCACCTTCAGCACGCAAGATAAGTAGTGGTTAGAGCCACAATGGTATGCCCACCAAGAGCTCTAACCACTGGAATATAACTTGGGCTAAGGGAAATAAGCCTAGCTCCAAACGCCATTGGCATACCTATAACAGAGAACTCGTCGTAAGGTAGTTCCTGCTAGATGTGAAGCGCTTCAAGCGCTGGAAAAGATCTAAGAAAAAGTGAATAATAACAAAAATTGGAGGTCCCTTTCTAGTAGACTCTTTTATCGGGCGTCAGACTATCTGCACGAGAAAAGCGGAATACTAGCAGACGAAAAGGAATGCTAGCTGAAGAAAAAATTCCTGGAATGATGAGAAATGGTCGTATACTAGCGGAAGAAAAGCGCATTGCGACAAGCAAGGAGGAATATTATCGTGAGAAAAGCCCCTTGTCGCGCAAAAAATCTGCGGATATGATGCGCATTCCACGCGCGTGCGCGCTCTTTCTGCACGCCATTTGCGCGTGCAAGAGGCGTCATTTTTTGGCGTCTCCGCGATTTCTTTTTTGATTTTTGCAACCTAGCGCTGGAGACAGCGCTTAAGGCGTTTGCGTTGCGCTTACCATCCTTAAGAGCGCGGAGACCGCTTCTAAGGGGAAGAGGTACCTCGCGTCGCTCTACCGGGTCGTCCTACCGCTAAGGTCCAAAGGACGGGCAAGGAAGTACCATGCTCTGTGACATAATAACCATAATAAGGGGGTTGAGGAAGGAGGTGGGCCACGGTAAGAGGTGGGCGGTACAGGGCTTCTTGGAAGGGGAAGTTCGGCGAGGACACGAGCTCTAGGAAGCCCCAAACGCTCACCGCGGAGGCAGTGCAAAGGGCATGGGCGTACGACGAGGTGGCGTGTTACGCTGGGGTAAGGACGCGAAAAGCGGAGAGGCAAGGAAAAGCAGACGGAAAAGCACGGCCTAGGATTTATTCAACAAAGCAGGTTGACATGAAAAAATATGCCCAAAATACTTAAATTTATTTTTTAGATAAAATCTATGAAGCTTAAGTTTGTTATGGGGCTTCTCTTAATAGGCCTTTGCGTGGTAGTTCCATTTCAGGTGCTGGCGCAAACTGCGTCACCATCATTTCCTCCCACTTATTCCTCGCTTCATTGGATAACGGTGAGAGGCACGCACTTCGCTTACGATAACGGCACGTACGTCCTACTTCATGGCGCTGACTACTCGGGGGCCGAAGATGACAGCTTTACCTTCACGCCCGAGGACTTCCGGGCCATGTCCTCCTGGGGATTTAACGTGATAAGGATGCCCATAGCGTGGAGCTTCGTGGAACCCAAGCCCGGGGTTTACGATTCGTCGTACATAAGTCAGGTAAAGCAGGCAGTAGCAATGGCAAATCGCTATGGCATATACGTCATAATTGACATGCACCAGTGGCACTGGTCTCCTTGTTTTAGCCAGCTTTACGGTGCTACGACAAACGGGCTGCCGATGTGGGCGGTTCCTTATCAGCAGCAGACCAAGAATGCCGAAGAGAAGGACAAGGCCTACTTCTGGTCCAACACCACGGTTGAGCAGGACTTCGCGAACATGTGGGAGTACGTGGCGTCCCAGTTCGCCAACGACTCCGGCATACTGGGTTATGACCTCTTCAACGAGCCCACTACCCCTACCAACTGGACTTCCCAGCAGATGTACGAAAACATGGCAAGGGTTTACGACATGGCCATATCGGCCATAAGGAAGGTGGACCAGAGGCACGTGATATTCTTCGAGACTTCTGAATGGGACTCTGGAACGCATCCCAACAACTGGGTTGAACCAACCGATCCAGCGCACAAGTTGGCGCTTGAGGTTCACGACTACTGGGCTAACCCCTTGAGCGCTCCCCTTTACGCGGCGCTGCAGGCCTCGCAGAAGTGGGACATGCCTGTTTACGATGGGGAATTCGGGGCGGGCATGAACTCGCCCCTTCTTGCCACGGAGGCGTTCAACAGGTATGGGATCGCTTGGACTTACTGGAGCTACAGCTGGGGGGTCGGAGGAGTTGATTCCATTAACTACCAGAGCAATCCCTTCTTGGGGATACTCGATGAAGCCTATCCTCGCTTATCTTCAGTTCCAGTATCCTCGCTATCCATAACGAACGTCACATCTGATGGCGTCGTGAACTCGGTCACCGTTAACGTTACCTTCGCGGGCAAGTCTGGCTGGGCCGACTTCTTCGTACCCGAGGGCTTCAACGTGACATCTCCCAGCGGCACCTTCAGTCCATCTTCAAGGACCTTCAACGTCACCTTTTACGACGGCAGCGTCTCGCTTCGCCTTACCCCTCCTCCTGGGTACGGTTTCGCTGGTGTGCTTTTCACGATAGCCACGTTGCCAAGCGAGCCTTTGGCTGGCGTCCCGTTCAACGTAAGCGCCTGGGTTAGCTTTTCTTCCAATGGCTCAGCTCTCGGCGGTGCCGCGGTTCTGCTCCTCGCAAACGGCAAGGAGGTTGCCAGCTCCACCACGGACGCCCAGGGCATGGCCCAGTTCACGGCCACCGTTGATGAGGCGGGCAACGTCTCCTTGGCGGTTGAGCTCCAGAAGTACCCGTTCGCCTGCGGAAACAGGACGGTTCGCGTCCTTCCGCCTCCTTCCATATCCCTCTCGGAGTCGCCCTCATCGGTCCCGGTGGGCCACGGGGCATCGCTTGTGGCATCCCTTTCAAGCCAAGGGTCTCCGGTCTCCGGCGTTCCCATCTCCTTCTACGCCAATGGCACGATGATAGGCACGGCGGTGACGAACTCCTCTGGCATGGCTTCCCTTACCTACGTCCCCAGTTCCGCTGGGATAACCTCGTTGAAGGCATCCCTCCCCTCTTATCCCTCAGCAAGCGCCTCCGGCGCCCTAACGGTCGTGCCCTTCACCGCCGAGCGGCTATCCCTTGCGGTCCCACCCACCGCAGCGGTTGGGCAGACCGTGACCTTGAAGGCCACGGTCAATTACCTCAACGGCACGCCTGTCAGGGGCGCCGAGGTGACATTCTACGCAAATGGCACCATGATAGGCACTTCCGAAACTGGCGAGCAGGGCACCGCAAGCCTGACGTACGCGTTCAGTAAGAGCGGAAGCGTCAACGTAACCGCTTCATCAAATGACATGAGCAATTCAAGTAGCGTGAGCGTTCAACAGGTCAGCAGGCAGAAAGCCTCATCATCGCTTGCGGCGTACGCGGCCATAGCTGTGCTCATAGTCGTCGTCTTTGGTATCATCTACTTCTTTGCGTCACGTAGTTCCAAACACTCCTGATTCTTGCATCAGAAGGGAAAGTCGGGTGGATCACGCGATTTTTTGTGCTGCGCTTGAGTTAACGAGGACCTCGTCCTGATTTCAACCTTTTTAGATCCTATGATGTGCTTAGTGACGCGATGTTTGCTTGACTGAGGTGACTTCGTTGGCGTGAAGCCCTCAAGTGCGCTCGCCGATGCGCCCGTAATGCGCTCGTCGGGTCTGCACCCTTGTGGAGTAGTCAATTCACACATATATGCCGGCGCGCGATACTTTCATATGCGTTTCTGGTTTCCCCTGCTTCTGTTGATCGTTTTGCCTTTTTCGTTTGAGGGCTCTCTGGCTCAGGACGGCTACGCTCCGCTGGTATATGACGTGCAAATTGGGGAGACCTTTCCATACAACTTCACCTCAGTATCGGTTACGGTAACTGCCGTTGCGCAAACCGATTTATCGGGCGACGGCCCCGCTTACCTTCTTAACGGCTTAACCGATGCCGGTTGGTGGTATCAGGTCGGAATTTCTTACAACTGGCCATCATCGATTGGGCACGCCAACGGTTTCAGGATGAACTACGAGGTTTTTAACCCTCAAGGTACCTCTGTTTATCCCCAGTATGGCGGAGGAGTTCAGGGTTTCACCGGACCGGTCAGGCCTGGTGACAACGTCACGTTATCTCTCTACATGGCAGGTGGCCTCGTTGTAATGGAGGCCCAGGACCAGAACACGGGGGCGCGTTCAGTTCAAACTTACGTCGCTAAGGGTTCTTTTTTCATTGGTATGAGCAACTCGAGCTCGAACTCCAAGGGATTCTTCACCGGAGTTATGACAGAGTGGTACAGGGCGAGCCTAAACCTGAGCGAGGCGCCCGTCAGTTACGCTTTCGCTCCGATTTCGTCAGCGATCATGTGGATAACCGTTACTGGGGCTGGCACAAACGGCTCCCCCCTTATGCAGATTACCACGGCCAGCTTTTCGAGCTCCACGCCAATGCTTTACTCAGAGGTTCGCTTGAAAGATGGACAGGAAAGGGCGCTCCCGGGCTTGGACGTTACTGGCTCCGGGTTAAGCGTATCATTGGACGTTCATCCCCTTTTGGTCGATTCGGGCATAAGGACGCTCACCATGGAACTGAACGCTTCCGGTGCCCCTGAGGGAAGCCCCGTGACATATCGGCTTTACGGGAACTCGACGCAGCTTGCGTCCGTCGAGTCCGTTTCGGGAGCCAGCATTTCCATCAAGCTTAACGCAACGAAGAGGCTTATCCTCTACGCGGACGCGGTGTCTGGAAACATGATCGGTGGAAGTTCACCCTTTTTTCTGCAGGTGAACCCAGATCCCAGCGTCTCGATCGAGGGCGATGAGCTCTATGACTTGGGTGAGCTCCCAAGGGTAAACGTGACCGTGGTCGGGGGAACGCCGCCTTATGAGCTTACCTTTCTGATAGACGGCAGAGAGCTGAAAAATCTCACGGTACCCCTAGATACCCTGGGCACGAACCTTTTAACCGTGGAGTTAAGGGACGCAACCGGCGTGACGGCAAATTCCTCCTTCAAGCTTTACGTGAGCCCAGATCCCGAGGTCGTGTTGAGCTCCAGTGAAAACGAGAGCGAGGTCGGCTATCCCGTGACCCTGACGGCATGGGTGATAAACGGAACGGCTCCGTACTCCGTTTCAATGTTTGTAAACGGAAGCTACCTCGTTAGCTCCACGAAGTTCAGCTATGATCCCCAAGAGCCCGGCACGTATCAGTTCCTGGCAAAGGTCGTGGACTCTACGGGTTACGGGGCTCTAAGTTATCCCGTTGACGTGACAGTTAGGCCCAGGCTTCGCGCGAGCGTTGACGTCAACCTGAGCAGCGGCCTGTTGTTCTCAAATTCCTCCTTAACTGCGCGCGTTAGCGAGATTGGTGGGCTTCCGCCCTTCAAAATCGCTTGGTACTTTAACGGGAAGGTGATTCAAAGCGGGAGTTCGGCCGTTTACAAAGGGTCCACTAGAGTGGGTTTCAATAACCTGACGGTAGTAGTTGTAGACTCGCTGGGCGTTACTTTCAAGGTTTCCGTAGAAGTGCGCTCAAGTTACAACTACGTGGGATCCGCGCTTATGGCTGCATTGGTAGCCGGAGTTGTTTTTCTACTTTATGCAATCTGGAGGCGCAGACGCGCCCTTTTCCCATAATTTTAAAAAGCACGAGACCAAAATTGTCGATATGGGCAAGAATCAGGGCCACAAGGTTAACCACAGAGGCAACCCGAAGGGCCGCAAACTTGGCGTCACCGAGCTTCTCGTCATAGATATGTTAGGTATTTTCGTTTTAGCGTTGGTATTAAGGCTTGTACCCGATTTCATGGAACCCCCTCACGTGGCCACCGATCCCGACTTCTGGTACTACTACATGGCGGCCAAGGAGCCAGCATGGTTTCACCAGCTCTACGGGGTGGGCCAGCCTCTCGCTACGACCTACTTTGCGGCGGTTGCCGCGTTCTTCTCGGGCCTTTTCCGTTATTCCCTTGCCATGACCATGAAGATAGGCTTCGCGTTGGTAGATTCGGCCTCCGCGCTCGGCCTTTACTTAACGGGAAGGCAGCTCTACAACAGGAAGGCGGGCATCCTTTCGGGCATTGCCTACGCGGTATCGGCGCAGGCCATACAGGGGTCAGCCCTTAAGGTGAGACACGACGGCTTTGCTGTTGCGCTTGTGGTGTTCTCGGGCTACACGTTGGCCCGCCTTAGCTCTTCTGCCGGAAAAAAACTTTACTTTCCGCTGACGGATCTCCGCGTTAAATCGATTCCTTACCTCGCAATTTTAGCCGTGCTCATCTACGCGGCCCACCTTCTGACGTTTTACCAGTTTCTCGTGGTCGTGGGCGTAGTAGGTGCGTTTTTCATGGTCTCGGAGGTCATTGCCCTCATAGATGAGAGAAAGGCGATTCACGTTGTTATGCTAGCCATCATGGCCGTTGTGGCCGCTTACGGTTTCATTCACTACGACGTCGCTTACTTCATAGGCTGGAGCATATCCTCTTCATCCTTCATAATCGAGTTGGCGCCCTTCAGCCCCATTTATGCCTTAGAGTGGCTTAACCTCTTTCTCATATTCGTCCCCTTCGGCATATATTTCGCCTTGAAGAACAGGGAAGCGCTTTCCCTTTCACTCTTCCTCATTACCGCGCCCCTCTACTACCTAGCCCTGCGCGGCATTCTTTACTTCATAATTCCGGTCGCCCTTTCCTTCGGCATATCGCTTAGGGGCGTTCGCCTGAAGAAGACGCTGGCGGCCTTCGTGGTGATTGTGGCTGTCATTAACGTGGGGATCTACTATAACACTTTCCCTGCCATGGTTCAGGACGACGGGACGACGGAAGCCCAGTACAAGGCTGCCCTGTGGATAAGGGAGAACTCACCTGGGTCTGCTCTGGTGCTTGCCAACTGGGACAGGGGGCACCTTATTCAGGCTGTAGCTGAAAGGAACGTTGTTTGGGCAGGCCAGTACGTGCCCTCCATCGGGCAGATAGTGAGCGAGGCCATGTACTCAATAGATGAGAGCTCAAGCCTGCACTACCTGAAGGAGCTTGGGTCTCCAACCTACATATTCCTGGTTCAGGGGACGCTGATTTACTATCCATCGCAGCAGATGCTGACTTACATAACCGGTATAGGGTCACCTCCTTCAGGCTTCAACATAAGCCTTGTGCCGAGGACGGTGCTTTACCGCATGCTCTACGATCCCAGTAGCTTGGCTGACTTTCGTGAGGTCTATTCATCGGGTGGCGTGTACGTTTTTGAAGTGAACTACGCAGATTAGCCGTCAGCGGAGGCGCGGCGTTTCATCTTTTGTCGGTCTTAGAAAGAAGGGCTCTCTCTTAGATATCACAAGATGCGCGAGCTGAGTTGAGTAAGGAAACTTCGTAATGATAGCAGGTACCGAACGCATAACTCGACGGTAACTGTTGTGGTAAGCGGCTCGCTGGGCGTTAGATCGCAGGCCCGTGTTCTGGTGAGATCGGGCTATAACGAGCTTGGGATATCGCTTGCGGTCATGCTCATGTCATCGGTCATCATGCTGATTTACGCGACGATAAGGCGTTTCTCAAGGTCACGTTGAGTCCTATGAGGGAGCTCTTTTCCCGTGGCATGCGTAGCGATGAAGTAGAAGAAGCCCAGGATCGCGCGAAGTCTCGCGAGAAGGGCATGCCATTGCTCAGCTCGCGGTCATGCTACATATAAGTTAAAAAAATGTTTGCTGGTGCCAGGGAATGCTTCTCTTGGCTTGAGCGTTTTGTTTACCAAATGCTCTGCTCTAATGTTGTTACAAGCAAGTCTGAAGTACAAGCTGTTGAAGACTAAATCGAAGGCATTTCGCGAAATCCTTAAGAGCTTTTGCGATGAAATAATTTTGCGATAAAATAACTGGAGGGAAATGAAAAACCTTCTGAAAAATTCGGAGCGATTTCTTCAATACTGATATTCCTCTTCAGCAGCCTCGCGATGGGCGGCTTCATCGCGCCCGTTTCCGCGGCGAACACGGCACAGATATACACCACGGTTAACGCGATGATGATATACACGCCGTCGATGCCGGTGTGGAACATGTATGCCGCTAATAACTTCATAACGGCGAACGCAATGACCTCTGATATGCCGATGGCCATGTACTCGCCTACAACGAACGCCATCATGCCGGTATTAGCCAGCAAGTACGAGGAGTTCCCATCCAACGGCACTCTGATCGTTTACCTGAGGAAGGGCCTTAGTTGGTACAACGGCAGCGCAACCCTTCCGTTTAACGCTTGGGACGTCTATACGGAGTTCTACATAGGGGTAAAGGTATTTTCTTGGTACTTCCCGTTTGTTAACTACACCGGGATACACGTGCTGAACAACTACACGATCGAATTTCTGATTAAGCCTTGGGCTCCTAGCATCCCACTCTACATATTGTCTCAGCGCATCGCAACACCCTATTCTGTCTGGAAGCCCGTCCTTGAGAACGTGACCGCCATGAATAAAACTGAGGCCGTTCTGCATGAAGATGCCATCGAGAGGTTCGTGGCCCCGCCTTGGTTCTTGGGACCCTACTACACGACAATATCGGTACCTTACGGTATAATGCATCTAGATCCTCCCAACCTGGTGAGCGAGTGGGCACCGATATTCCCGTACCACACGTGGCAGGACTACAACCCAGAAATCATCATATGGTGGAGCGGTGGGAACGGACAAACCATGAACGGAGCTCTAGAAGGGCTAGTGGATTGGTCTCAGACGGGCTTCTCTCCCGCGCAGTTCAAGATCCTTTCAAGCATCGGATTTGATAACTTATTCTACTTCCAGTTCGGTGGCCATTGGATCTACCTGTTTAACCCCAGCGTGTATCCGTTTAACATAACGCAGGTTAGAGAGGCCCTGGCCTATGCCCAGAACTACACGGAGGCCGTGGACGCATGGGATGCCTATGGCATTCAGGCGTGGGGAGCAGCGCACAGAGAAACGTGGCCGACCTGCCAATACCCGCAGTGGCTTGACAAGATCACGCCAAGGGTGTATTACGATCCCGCTAAGGCCGCATCTCTCCTCGAAAGCGTCGGCTTCTACAAGCAAAACGGTCAATGGTACATGCCAAACGGCCAACCGTTCAAGATAACCATGGACATACCCGGAGGCTGGACTGACGTGGACACCATCGGTTCGAACGTCGCCTCGCAGTTTACCGCTTTCGGCATACCGACGGAGGTCATAGCCATGGATCCGGGGACGCTTTACTCTGACGTGCTGCCATCCGGGGACTGGTCATTTATGGAGATCTGATCACCAGGTGCGCCTAGCTATGCCACTATGTGGGAGATGGGCTGGTGGTGGTGACTCGAGTACACCAGCGGAAAGGGCAACTGGAATGCCAGCGTCATTTACCCCGTAACTTTACCAAACGGTACCAAATACATTGAACTTTACCAAGGAGTACCCGATATGGGCGAGTGCAGCGCCAGGAACCGCGGCTTACAATCAATCCCTCATTATTTTCCAGTCATTCATAGACATGTACTGGCCTTCGATACCGCTTGGAGATAGGCCGGTGTGGGCACAGATAAACGCCAGGGTCTTCAACATAAGCTGGATACTGAAGTTGCCATTGGACTCTCAGGGCGTGCTTATACAGCCTGGGCCTTGGCCTGGCTGGGCAAACGGAGACAATGGCATATGGTGGCCGTTCTTCGGCGTTACCCCAAGCGGCGTGCTCTCTCCCGTGGCTCAGGCTATGGCAACGCGGACGCTATCGCCACTTTGGGCGCGGTTCTTGGGCATACCCATGAACTACACCAGCAACTACGCAGCAGTGTCACTCTTGAGCGCTAAGGCCTCGCTTGCGGTAACTCCTACATCGATTACGCAGGGAAGCACGGCCTCGGTAACGGCAACCGTTACCTACGCCAACGGCACTCCGGCATCCGATGTTTCGGTGAACTTCAATTCCGATGGAAAGTTGATAGGTACCGCTACCACCGGTGCAAACGGCCAAGCCACGCTCACGTACACTCCCACTTCCTCAGGTACATACACCCTCACAGCTGACCTGACCTCCGCCCCGTCCGTGACGTCCAACTCGGTATCGCTGACGGTAACCTCCAAGACAACCGTTACGCCACCTCCCACAACTCCCACGACCAGCAACGCGGCGCTCTACGCGGTGGTTGCGGGAGTGATAGTCGTGATAGTGGTGGTGGCGGCAGTGCTCGCCCTCAGCAGGCGCGGCAAGAAGGGACCGCAACCAGGCGCGAAGTCGCAGCAGTAAAAATAATCTTTTTGATTTTTCAGAATAACAGAAATCCTTACACTTGGGGGTTGGTATCTTGTTGTTATTGCGCGACGTCTTCGATTGCTGGCGCCCGTTAAGTCTTCGGCGAAATCTAAGCGGGCGATTTTGGGTTGACCAAGCCTGTATCAGTCCTGTGTCGAGAAGGAGGCCCTCAATTTCTTATCTTTCGCTTCATAACCTGTTCGATTGGCTTAACGGACTCAAGCTTGCCCACATGAAATACGTTGCAACGATTCCGTTATTGGTGTTTCTCCAAGAACTGGCTCCAATAAAGTATCTCGGATGGCGTAGAGTAAGCCGAATTACAACTAGAAGGCCGCTTGCAGCTTAAGTTTTACCGATCGGAAACATCCCGCGCTTTGTATAGCCCGTTCCCGTTGCGCGTTAAGTCGACTTTGTGAGGGTGAGGGGTGGCGTTGTAGATATTTGTAAATATGTTTCACAGAAACGTATATATAGGGCTGATGCTCGACAAACTCGAAGGTACAAATGCAATCCAAGTCGTATTCACAGATCAAAAGGTTAGCTGCTCTAGTGGTGCTTGCGGCGTTCTTCAGCACGGGTCTGGCTGCCTTTCCCGCGGTCTCCGCGGCGCCGGCGCCAGCATCCGTAAACGGCGCAATCAACAGCTCGGTTAATGTTGCGGTCACGGTTACCCCCAGCATAACTCAGGTGGGGGGAACTTTTAACATAGCGATGACGTTGGATGCGGGCGGAAGCGGTGCTGTGTACCTTAAGGCTGTGGTAACGCAGCCCGATGGTTCTCAGCACTTCGCCTGGTACAACTTCACCACGACATCGGGAACGTTAACGCAGATATTCCCCAGCGGAGTCTCTCAAACCGAGACGGCTGGAAGCGTTTCCGCGTTCTTCCCTGCTGCAAGCACCTCAGAGATAGGAGCGTACACCCTTACGATCCTCAACTACAACATGACAACGCTCAAGTCAACCCCAGTGGCAAGTACCGAGTTCTACGTTGAAAACGGAATAAAGGTCATAGTTACTACCAACGCCACCACGTCAAGCAATGCCGCCCCGAGGGGAGGCTCCATACTGATAACCGCTAACGCGGCGTACCTCTCCAACAGCGCCCCCGTCACTTCCACCAAGGCCATAGCTACAGCCATCCTTTCGCCCACGTTGAACCCGTCTCAAAGCTACACAGTTACGCTGAGCAATGTGGGCAATGGGCTCTTTAGCGGCACGTTCAACGTGCCATACAACGCTTACTCCGGTTCTTACGAGGTCGTTGCCGAGGTCTCCGATGGCATGGGCAACATGGGTTCCAACTCGACGTTGGCTTACGTTAAGCCCATAACCCTCGCGGTGAGCGCGAAGGTTAACGGCACAGCCTTCCAGAGGACCCAGACCATCCAAATAACCGCCACGGTGACCGGCGCGCAGGGGAAGCCCGTGACCGGTTCCAACGGGACCGCAACGGCGACCCTGTACACGTACGTGAATGGCGCCCTCAATACCGCAACCTCTCAAACCGTCACGCTCACCTACAGTTCTGGCCAGTGGGTTGGCACGTGGACTATACCCTACAACTACCCGACCGGTACCTACGCTTTCCTCGTTAGCGCATCTGATGACCTGGTTCAGCCCGATACCGGTTCTGGCGCTACAGGGAGCTTCGTGATAAACCCAGCCCAGATAAAGGTGTCGCTGACCGCGACGCCGTCATCTGGAGTTAGGGGCACCACGTTCTCCTTCAGCGCGACGGCATGGTGGCCTAACGGCCAGCCGTTCACGAGCGAGAGCTTTGGGACCGATGCCGGGTCAATAACCCTCTACAACAACGTAACCGCCAAGGGCTCGTTGTCGCTAAAGGCGATACTGCTTACGTACGACTCCACGACGGGTACCTGGACGGCGTCGGTGCCAAGCTACTGGAACACCACGACGGGAGTTTACTCGTTCTTCGCGTTCGCTCACGACTCCTTCGGCAACAGCGGGACGTCGACCAACGCCTACGTCACGGTTCAGCCGATCACGCTCACCATAATCCCGTGGGGAGAGGAGGTGATAAACGGTAACTCCACCTCCGCTACCCTTTACATAAACTTCAACGTCACGTACCCAAGCAACGTGGTCAGCACCGCGGGCGGTAACTTGGGATACATACCCTTCAACGAGATACCCAACCACATAGACGCCTACATACTCGTCAACGGCAAGATAGTTAGGAACGGTTACGACTGGTACTACAACTGGTCTCTTAGCACCAAGGGAACCGCTGTCTACTCGCTTTACACCGTCGTCAACGCTACCAAGTTCTCCAGCTGGTACCCAACTGGTACCAATGCCGGAGTAACCAACACCGCTGCCAGCGGGGCCGTCAAGGGCTGGCCAATTTCACCCAGCATGGGCCTTGGCAATTACACGATCCAGATAAGCTACTTCAGCGATAACGCCACCGCGCCCAATACCGGAACCGGGATCAACAGCTTCCCAGTGGCCGAGATAATAACCCAGAAGCTACCGAACGTCCAGCAGTCCGTTGGTGCGAGCTTGCCTCTTGCCCTCAACGTCTACACTGGAGGCACTTGGGGCAGCCCGTCGGTCAACCCATCTCTCTTGCCAACGAGCGTCGTGGTTCACCTGTGGGAGCAGTACCCGCAGAACCACGCACACATCTACACGATCCCGCTATCCCTGACCAACCCATCTGCTGCCCTATACACGGGCACGCTCTTGGTCGATCAGGCATCCAACGCCGGTGGAACGCAACCGTCCTCGATACCCGGAATGTTCGCTGGTCTGTACTGGGCCAACGAAGTCGCGACTTTCAGCAACAAGTTCGTGCTGCCCACGGTGATCGATTCCAACGCTGCCTCTACCAACGTCACCGGAGACGTTGTCTTCCACCTCACCAGGCCGTTCATAACCGCGAACACGACCCCGGTCGTGTACAGGCCCAACGTCTGGTATTCCGTTAACGGTACCGTCACGGACAACTATGGTCACCCGATATCCGGCCTAAGCCTAGTGTTCAACCAGTACAACCTCAGCGAGTTCCAGAACCTCACCACCCTCAGCGATGGAGCCATAGTCCCGGCGCCCAACAGCGGTTACGTGCTGATAATCCCAGCTGATGCTCCCAACGGGATTTACCCGTTCAACTTCACCATCGAGACCGGGACCCCGAACTCGGTCAACTCGTTCTACACGTGGTTGACCGGCGCCTCACCGACCTACTACTTCAAGGTCGAGAAGGCCGTAGTGGTCCCGACCATATCCGTTAGCGCGTCCGTCAGCCCGAGCACCGTAACCAATGGGTCGAGCGCTGAGCTCATTGCGCAGGTGACCAGCAACGGAGTGCCGCTTGCCGGCGCCTCCGTCAAGGCAACCATAACGATGCCCAACGGAACGTCGACCATAACGCTGAGCCCCACGTCCACAGCTGGAGCGTACTCCGCTCCGATCAGTATATCTAGCATGGGTCCAGCTGGGCTTTACACAGTCGCCGTCAACGCGTCGAAGGCTGGCTACGTTAGCGGTAGCGCCGTCACGACCTTCACCGTCAAGACGGTGGTACCCGTTACCGTTACCAAGCCTTTGAGCATAGCTCTGTCGGTCAGCCCAAGCAGCATAGCCAACGGAACGTCTGGCGTCATATCGGCCAGCGTCACCTACAATGGGCAACCCGTCACCTCCGCCACCGTGACCGGAACTCTGGTAAGTCCATCTGGTACTACCACGAGCCTCCTGTTCACCACCAGCTCGAGCACACCTGGTCTCTACACGGCTACGGTCAACATCCCATCTACCGGGCCCGCTGGGACCTGGAGCGCGACCGTTAGCGCGTCCGCCACCGGGTATCAGTCCGCGAGCTCCGGCATAGCCTTCACGGTGACGCTCGTTAAGCCAACGGTTATACCTAAGCCAGCTCCGGTCAACTTGACCTACGTGTACCTGCTAGCTGGGCTTGCCGCCATCTTCGCCCTCATTGCTCTGATATACATAGCCGTAAAGTTGAAGTGAGCAGCTAAAACTTAATTTTTTGTTTTTTCTCTAATTTTACTTTTTTATCGTTGTTGAAATAGGCACGATTTCGCCAAGATTTATCGCGCTTACTAGGGTTAGGCAGCAAGCGAGGAGCGGTGGGACGCGTATCAAGGGCGCTGAGTTCGGTCACCTGTGCGTGCGCCTCCCATAGGAGGTGATCTAGTCATGGGTGTTCGCGATCTTGCACTTATGTCTGGCTTTCACGGTGTTCGTGACCCTGCCCTTCTTCGCCCTCACAGTCAATATGGAAACCATTGAGCTATGCTTAAAAGTTTCGAAACACCATATATTATGGATACGCAAAACCTGATTTGGATTGCGAAGAAGGTAATCTATCTATTTCTCGAGCTATTCTTCGCGATCACGTTGTCCTTCTTCCTGATTTTGGCGATGCCGGGTAACCCCTACATCATCATATTACAGGGGCTTTTGAGGAGCGGTATGCCGGAGCTCCAGGCTGAAGCTGAGGCAGCTGCCCTAGCAGGCTACAACCCTTCTGAAGGCGTGTTGGGGAGGTACTTCACGTGGATCGTTAATTTCTTCCATGGGAACCTAGGGTACTCGGTCGTTTATGCCTCCAGGGTTTCGCCCGTTGTTGCCGCAGCGGCCCCTTGGACCATCATCATAGTGCTGGTTTCTCTCACCCTCGCGTTCGTGACTGGTTTCTTCTTGGGACTGGTTGCGGCTTCCACTTCGAGCAAGGCCCTCGACGCGGTAATATCGGGGCTCATGTCATTCTTCCAGTCGATCCCGAACTACATGCTCGCGCTGTTGCTTCTGATAGTGCTCGCGGTTGACCTTCACTGGTTCCCGCTTTCGGGAGCCTATGGCCTCGGAGTTAGCCCAGGTCTCAACTTCGCTTACATTTCGAGCGTCGCATGGCACCTGGCGCTGCCCATACTGACGTTTTACCTGATGCTCTTCCCGGGGTGGATGTTCGGGACGAGGGCTATAGCCACGAGCCTGATGAAGGAGGACTTCATAATGGTCGCGAAGGCTAGAGGGGTTTCGGGCAACAGAATGACCTTCTCGTACGTGGGCAGGAACGCCCTCCTCCCTCAGTTCACGTCGCTGATGTACTCCTATGGCCTGCTATTCGGTTCCTCCATATTCATAGAGACCATATTTGACGTTCCTGGCCTCGGATACCTGCTGACCACAGCAGCAGGGGCAAGGGATTACGAGCTCACCATTGGGGCCTTTCTGATCATAATAGTGGCCGTCATAATCGGCAACTTCGTTGCCGACGTGGGCTACGGCCTCATAGACCCCAGGGTGAGGGGCAAGTGAGGTGAGAGGAAGTGAGCAAGCAGAGAAGCCTATCGGAGAGGTTCAAGGACCTCCTTACCTCGCTTTACGTTTCCGTGAAGCTGATAACCAGTACCACGCAGGGAAAGATAGGGTTCACCATATTCGCGACCGTGGTCATAATAGCGCTCATAGCTCCAATTTTCCCTTACCCGGGGCCGAGTTGGCAGAACACCCTGTACGAGGGCGAGCTTCCAGGCACGAAGCCGAACATGTGGTACATACTCGGCGGCGACTACTTGGGCTCTCCCATGCTCCTTGACATCATATGGGGCCTTCAGTACTTCATGATAGTGGGGCTGATCGCCGCGATACTGACCGTAGGCATAGGGGTGCTGTTAGGGCTCCTCGCGGGATACTTGGGAGGGTGGGTCGACATGACCCTGAACTTCGTGTTCAACATATTGCTTACCATACCTTCATTCGCCCTATGGTTGATACTGGCCATAATATTCAGAAACGCCGGGCCGGTGACGCTGGGCTTCATATTGGGGATTCTCAGCTGGGCTGGGCTAGCTAGGGCCATAAGGTCCGTGGCCATAGCGAACAAGGCCAAGGACTTCGTGGAAGCCTCAAGGGCGCTGGGCCTGAGCTCCTGGAGCATAATTTCAAACGACATAATGCCAGCCATAATGCCTTACGTGTTCATGAACTTCATGCTATCCCTGAACGGTGGTATCTACGGCTCCATGGGGTTGGCATTCCTTGGAATACTGCCCTACACCACGATAAACTGGGGGGTGCTCGTAAACGTTGCCATATTCCAGCAGGCATCGGTCTACACGTGGAAGGGGACGGTACCGCTCCTCATAATCATGGTCATATCTACCATAATATTGATGGGTTTCATATTCACCGCAAACGCCTCGGACAGGCTGTTCGATCCTCAGAAGAGGAAGGAGGCGGAGAACATGATAGCCGCTTCCAGAAACAAGAAGTGAGAGATTATGTCGCAAAGCTCGGAAACGGTGTTGTCGGTAAGGAACCTAAGCGTCAGCTTCGCTACCTCCATAGGCCTTGTCAATGCCGTAAAGAACGTGTCGTTTGACGTCAAGAGGAGACAGATATTCGGGCTCATAGGGGAGTCGGGTAGCGGAAAGAGCACTACAGCTCTTGCCATAACGAGGCTGCTGCCCGGATATGCGGTTGTAAAGGGAGGCATAACGTTCTACGACAAGGGGAAGGCCATAGACGTGCTGAAGCTTAACAACGAGCAGTTGAAGGACTTCCGCTGGAATCACATTTCGCTCGTCTTCCAGGGGGCCATGAACTCCCTTAACCCAGTGCTTTCCGTGAGGGAGCACTTCATGGATACTGCGCAGGCACATGGAATAAAGGACAAAAAGAAAATAGAGCAGATGGCCAGGGAGCTGCTCACCTCGGTCAGGCTTAATCCAGACCGCGTGCTCAATTCATATCAGCACCAGCTTTCTGGAGGGATGAAACAGCGCGTTATGATAGCTCTTGCACTTCTGCTGAGGCCTGAGCTCATAATACTCGATGAGCCCACTACGGCGCTCGACGCGCTCACGCAGAGGCAGATACTTGACCTCGTTAAGGAGATAAGGGATAAGTACGACACCTCGATCATATTGATCACGCACGACCTCTCCGTTATAGCCGACACCGCAGATGAGGTACTCGTGCTTTACAGCGGCACGCCCATGGAGAAGGGGAACATAAACGAGATATTCTATGAGCCGCTAAACCCGTACACGCAAATGCTCATAGATTCCTTCCCCATGATAGGGAGGGCTGTGAGGGAGAGGCCTCAGATGCTTAAGACTGCTTCGGCAACCGGCTGCCCCTATGCCACTAACTGCCCGCTGGCGACGCAAGAGTGCTTTGGAGCAGAGATGAACCTTAAGGCCGTGAAGGGATCTCACATGAGCAGTTGCATACACGCCGACCAGTTGGTTGGCAAGATAAGGAACGTCGAAGTGGAGGGTGATCCCAAGTGAGCGAGGAAGAGCTGATAAGGGAAAGGGGAACGATTGCGGCAGAGCACTTGACGGTGACCTTCGAGGCCAAGAGGGGACTGTTTGGTCACATACCGTTCAACGCCGTTGACGATATTTCCGTGTTGATAGAGAGGGGAAGCACGGTAGCCCTTGTAGGGGAGTCGGGAAGCGGTAAGACGACCCTTGGAAAGACCCTTATAGGTCTCATAAAGCCCAGCAGCGGCCACATCTACTTCCATGGGAAGGACGTCTGGAGGATGACAAAAGACGAGTTCATGGACTTCAGGATGAAGTCTCAGATAATCCATCAGGATCCGTATTCAAGCCTTAACCCGTACAAGAGCGTGTACGACGTGCTGGCCCTTCCCCTGAGGGCGCATCACTTAGCGGGAAGCAAAGAGGAGGAAAGGGAAGCAGTTTACAAGATGCTCGAGGAAGTGGGCCTCATACCCGCGGAGTTCTACGCCGAAAAGTACCCCTTCGAGCTTTCCGGTGGGCAAAGGCAAAGGGTTTCCATAGCAAGGGCGATGCTTTTGCAGCCAGAGTTCGTGGTTGCGGACGAGCCCATAACCATGTTGGATGCGTCGCTGAGGCTCGGAATACTGGACACCATGATGACCCTTCAGAGAAAGATGGACCTCAGCATGCTCTTTATAACCCACGACCTTGGCATGGCGTACTACATAGCTGGGAAGACTGGAAAGATCGCCGTGATGTACCTAGGGTCGGTGGTTGAGTTCGGGTCCGCAGAAAGAGTTCTCAAGGATCCGATGCATCCGTACACGAAGGCCCTGCTTTCGGCGATACCGGAGCCAGATCCCAAGAAGTCCAGGAGCAAGCAGCTCATGAAGCTCACGAGGATGGACCCACCCGACCCAAGCCGCGCGCCACCGGGATGCAAGTTCAGCGATAGGTGCCCGTTTGCCTTCGACAGGTGCAGGAAGGAAAGGCCGAAGCTTTCGCAAGTGGGAGACGAACAGGTTGCCTGCTTCCTTTATCCGAACGTTGAAGGGACCCCTGTCGAGAGCGCGGCGAAGTAATTGGACCCTCAAACCGGCAGGTTCTTTTTTGGATTTTTGATGACATTTTTATTCTTGCTTATTTTTTCGTTTATTTTCATGCCACCGGGATCGCCTAGCCTCCCTCTGGCGGAAATAGGCCTCGTTATATGGGTAGGGCTTTTTGCGTTCGTGGTTTATGACATAAGGAGGGAAAGCAAAGCGTAATGGCGCTAAGAGGGCGGGTACCCAGAAGGGGGCTGACCATGCTTTTCGGCGGGCATTGGCGGTCGCAGGGCCCTATTGTAGCTAAACTTAAATATGCACGGACCCGATTTACTATGGAATCAAAGGAATCCCTAGCCCAATTGGAGCATGCGGTTCACTGGGCAAGGGTGATCGGCTTTCTCGTCTTCTTTGCGTGGGCCGTGGGTTTTGCTTACTTCTTCGCTGTATTCGCGGTAGGCTTGTTCATAACCCCCTGGATGCTGGGAGACGTGATCACGCTTTATGGACTGACCTACTTTGCCGTTTTCGCGGTCTTTGTTATTCCAGCTTATCTCGTGTACAGGCACATGGGAAGCATGAGGTACGCGCTTAAAGCGAAGAACTACAAGTTGCTAAAGCAGCTGGACGGCAAGGGATGGGCGTACCTGGAGGTTGCGTTTGCTGGTATTGTACCTGCCATCGTCTTGCTCGTGGTTCACGTTCCAATAGCGGTCGTGAACGGACTATTGAGGAAGCCCTTACCTGAAATAGTGGTTACATCCTTAGAGCCATTTATGCTGGTCGTTGGTTCGGCGTTGAGCTTCGTGGAGGCATACCTGATAATTAGACTTAACGGACAAGCGGAATCCTTAAGGCTGCAGCAATCTGCCCATGAGGTTTAAGTTTCCGGCGTCTCGCAAGCGATGGGCGCGCTACGCTGCGGGCTCATTGGTCGCCTCGGGATTCATGCGGTGAACGGCATGTGAGTTCAACGACTTTGGGGTCTCATCGCCTTGATGCCATCGACCCTTTGATAATGTCCGCTGAGTGAGAAGCGGCTCGCCGCAGACCACAATGCGGACCAGCAGAACGATGGCTAGGGCATTTTTATGACATGGTTTTGCCCGTTTGCGAGCAGTGCTCGCGGTAAGCTAGGTTTTCATCTTTCTTTGCCCCATTTAACCCTAAGTTTCTTCCCGCGTACGAAGCTTTCAAGTCGGCTCTTTCTTGTCCTCTTAGAATTCAAGGTGATATTGGCTTTTGCATGGGAGGTTTATTGGCGTTATTTTATTGATAAACTCGTGATAAACAATTATGACTAAATTTTGCGCTCGATCAAGCTAGTTGATCGATTTATAAGTTTAAGTAAAGAATTCGGTCTTAATTATAAATCGGTCAAAAGGCTTGTGGTAGAACGCGTTATCCTTAAATGTATCTAGCCCTTATTAATTGAGGAATAAATTGAGGAATTTCCTTAAAAAACTTGCGGCTTACTTTGCGGTAGCGGTCTTCTTGCTCAGCAGCCTCGCGATGGGCGGCTTCATCGCGCCTGTTTCAGCCCAGAAGGCCCCGCAGATAATAACCACAAACAACTCTACTTTACTGTACTCTCCGTCGATGCCTGTATGGAACGTTTTTGCTGCTAATAACTTCATAACCACGAATATACAGACTTCTGACCCCCCGCTTATGTGGTATGATGGCATCACAAACGCTTTCTTGCCTGGACTTGCGACGGGCATATCTGAGTTCCCGTCCAATGACAGCTTCATCCTCTATCTAAGGAAGGGGCTTAATTGGTACAATGGATCTGCCACGATGCCGTTTACCGCGTGGGACGTCTACACTTACTTCTACATAGAGGCCAAGGTGTTCCAGGGATACTCACCATACCTAAATTACAGCAAAATACGCGTCTTAAATAACTACACGATCGAGTTCACGCTCAACTCGTGGGCCCCTACTCTTCCGAACATTCTGGTGCAAACGATCATGTCCACTCCTTACGAGGTTTGGAAACCAGTTCTCGCCAACGTCACCAAGATGAACTCCACCGAAGCGGTTGCCGATGCTAGCAACGTGGAGCACTTTGTTCCTGCTCCTTGGTTCCTTGGGCCTTACTACGATACAGTCTCGGTACCATACGTAGTTTGGCACCTTGACCCGCAGAACCTGCTGAACGAGTGGGCAGCCGTTTACCCATATCACACGTGGCAGGACTACAACCCAGAAATCATCATATGGTGGACCGGTGGAAACGGACAAACCATGAACGGGATGCTCGCTGGTAAGGTAGATTGGTCGCAAACCGGCTTCTCCCCAGCTCAGTTCAAGGTACTGGAGACCTCTGGCTTCCAGGTTCTGCCCATGCCAGACTACAGCAACTGGGGAATCCTTATAAACCCCGGAGTGTACCCGCTCAACATAAGCACCGTAAGGCTTGCGCTCGCTTACGCCATAAACAGGACTGAGGTAGTTGACTCATGGAATGCCTATGGTATCAACCTTTGGGTGCCGTGGAACCAGCCGGGAATGTGGGCTCGTTACGTTTCACTTCCCAGCTGGCTGGAGAAAGACATGACAAACCTCACCTATAACCCCTCTTATGCAGCTCAGCTGCTTGAGAGCGTTGGCTTTACCAAGAAGAACGGGCAGTGGTACATGCCAAACGGAAAGCCCTTCACTCTGAGCATGCAGCTTCCCGGAGGCTGGACGGACGTCAGTACCATGTTTGAGAACGCTGCCTCTCAGTTAACCACTTTCGGAATACCGACGCAGACGTTTGCTGATGACGTTGGTACCTACTTTGGGACCATGCTGCCGGGCGGTGACTTTGAGCTAGCCTTGATATACTGGGGATTCCAGAAGGCTTACGCTACGTCATGGTCGATGGGCTGGTGGTGGTGGAACATGGAGTACACGTCTGGCAACGGCTGGCTTACCACAAACAATTATCCGATAGTGTACCCGAATGGCACAAAGGGCATATTCAACTTCAACAGCTGGTACGGCCAGCTTGAGTCGGCGGCCCCGATGAGCGCGCAGTACAACCAAACGATGCTGGAGCTAGTTGCCTTCCTAAGCACACAAATGCCCATAATTCCGCTAGAGTCCAAGTACGCAGGCATCGCGCTGTCGACGAGCGATTTCAACACCTCATGGATACTTAAGTTACCGGTTTACAGCCAGGCTACAATAGTGTATCCCGGTATAAGTCCCGGCATGGTTAACGCTGACTCGGTGCTCTACTGGCCAACCATATTCGGCGTAACGCCTCCAGGAGTTCAGTCTCCCCTTGCTGAGGCCATAGCCACCGACTCGCTTGCACCTGAGTTCGCGGCCTTCCTCGGTCTGCCGCTGTCCTACTCCGCCCACTACACTGCAAGCGCCCTCTCCACCGCCAAGGTCTCGTTGACCGTTAGCCCCACAACGCTCACTGCGGGTACTTCCACAACGCTCACGGCAACCGTTACCTACGCCAACGGCACTCCGGCATCGGGCGTCACCGTTGACTTCCTTGCCAGCGGTGCCGAGATAGGTTCTACCACGACGGGAACCAACGGTCAGGCCTCATTCACCTACACGCCTACATCGCCTGGCACGCAGAGCATAGTTGCCTATCTTGCCTACGCCCCTTCGGTGAAGGCCTCACCGGTAGCCATAACCGTTGAGAAGCCAACCACCATAACCCCGACGAAGGTATACCCGACCCTGTCGCTGTCCGTGAGCAAGTCCTCAGTTATACAGGGCTCTCCTGTGGTCCTTACGGCAACGGCCACGTTCCCGAACGGCACTCCCGCTTCGGGCTACTCCGTTGGCTTCTTCGCCAACGGCGCCGGTATTGGCACCTCGACGACGGGAACCAACGGCCAGGCCTCCTTCACCTACACGCCTTCCACCGTTGGCGTTGAGACGCTCATGGCCAACCTGGTTTCGGCGCCCTCCATAACCTCCAACACGGTATCGCTGAACGTCACCGCGATGCCAACCGTTACGCCACCTCCCACAACTCCCACGACCAGCAACGCGACGCTCTACGCTATTGTGGCGGGAGTGATAGTCGTGATAGTGGTGGTGGCGGCAGTGCTCGCCCTCAGCAGGCGCGGCAAGAAGGGACCGCAGTCACAGCCACAGCAGCAAAAATAAAACCCTCTTTTTTTCTTTATGTAACGTAATCCGTAAATGTTGAGCTGGCTTTGTGAGCATGAAAGTTTCGGATATAAAGGCTTACGTTATTGGGGACGCCAACATGGGGTCGGCCACGTGGGCCTCCTACGGTATAGTTGTGAAGCTGATCACGTCCACCGGAGAGGTGGGTTATGGGGAGGCGCTGCCGACGCTCAGACCGGCCGTGGTTAACGCATCTATTGAACAGATAGGGAGGCTTTACGTTGGGAAAGAGGTTGAACGTATACGTCAGAACTACTCGGAAGTCGTCAGGCATGACTTCTATCTTCCGATGTCGGTTGAGTCCGTAACCGCTCTGAGCTCCATAGATATGGCCTCCTGGGATGTCTTGGGGAAGGAGCTCGGGGCTCCTGTCTCCCAACTCATAGGCGGGAAGCTGAGAAACTACGTGCCCGCTTACGCGAATGGCTGGTATGCTGGGTGCGCTACACCGGATGACTTCTCAAAGAAGGCCGAGGTAGCCCTATCCGGTTCCCCCTATTTTGCGTTGAAGTTCGACCCGTTTGGTGCGGCATATGACCTAATTGACGATAGATCGTTAAGCGCAGCGGAGATGAGAGTTGCAGCCGTGGCCGAAGTAGCTTCAAAAAGAGGGTCCTCTATTATGATAGAACACCACGGAAGGTTCTCCGCGACGGCTGCCATATCGATCGCGGAAAGGCTTGCGAAGTACAGTCCCCTTTTTATGGAGGAGCCGGTGCACCCGGATGACTACGAGGGGCTCATGAAGTATCGGAGTAGGGTGAACCTACCCATCGCCCTTGGAGAAAGAATTCTGACGCCGAGTCAGGCCCTTTTCTTTATGAAGGAGCACCTAGTTGACGTGCTTCAGCCTGATGTGTGCAACGTGGGAGGGATTACCGGAGCTAAGGAGATCTTGGACTTGGCAGATGCCTTCGGGGTTACCGTGTCGCCGCACAATGCCTTTGGCCCCATTCAGAACGCCGCGTGGCTTCAGCTGGCTTCGACGGCGAGGAACTTGCTCGCTCTCGAGGAGTTCTACCAGTGGTATCCCGATTGGAAGAGGCGCCTGATTTACGACTCGACACCCATCGAAGACGGCAAGGTAAGGGTGCCAGATGGACCAGGGCTTGGTGTGAAGGTTAATGAAGGTCTGCTGGACGAGCTCAAGCTTGAGCCCAGGGCGGTGGACGTTGCCGATGAGCCCGTCTGGGTAGTCAGGGGAACTTGGAGGGATCGAGATGGTTTGTGAGGTGATCGCGCCAGTACTGACCCCGTTTGCCCATGGGGCGCCCGATTTGGAGGTCATGAGGAGGCACGTCACGGCCATTTTGGAGCAGGGTGCAGACGCTGTGTTTGTCTGTGGGACCACTGGCTTAGGTCCCTCGCTCAGCTTTCAGGAAAGGGTTGCCATACTTCGCTCTATCTCTGACGTAACGAACAGGATCATACTTCAGATAGGAGGATTGAACATGGATGAGGTGATCGGGCTCGTTAAAGGATGCAATGAAAGAGATATCATGGGGGTAGCCTCTTTTGCCCCATACTACTATCAAAGGCTGCCGGAGTCGCACTTGCTGAAGTACTTTCAGAACATCGTGGAGTTGAGCGAGCATCCGGTCTACATCTACAACTATCCCGCTGGGACCGGAAAGGACCTGGATCCGAACTTCGTATCCAAGTTATCCGTGGCTGGGATCAAGGACACGAGCGAAAGCCTGGTTCACAGCCTGGAATACAGGCGTAAAATGCCTTCTCTAAAGGTGTACAACGGCTCGGACTTTCTTGCGGCCGTTTCGCTGCTCGTCCTCGATGGCACCGTGGCTTCCGCCGCGAACTTCGTCCCTAGGCTCTTTTTTACGATGAAGCGCGGCGCTAGCAAGGGTCAAACGGACTCCCTTCTGAGGGCACAGTTTCTCATAGATGAGATAGTGGAGCTTGGAAGGAAGTACGGGTACCTTTCATCTATCTATGACATCACGTCTTACTTCATGGGATACGACGTGAGAGGGCCCAGACCGCCGATATTCCCATTGGGACGGGATGAGCGCGAACAGCTTTTAAGGCAGTTGGTCACGCTCAAAGAGCAGGCGGAGGAGATGTCGGAGTGAGGATAGCGGCTGTGGGAGAGCCCCTCATACAGCTTAACTCGATGACCCGCGGACCCCTTAGATACGTGAAGTACTTTGAGAAGCACGTGGCTGGCTCTGAGCTTAACTTCCTCATTGCCGCGATGAGAAACGGCGCCGATGCGAGCCTTATAGCTAGGGTTGGAGACGACGAGTTCGGGATCGAGATACTGGAATATGCTCGGGGCCTGGGGATCGACGTTAGCGCGGTGAAGGTCGCTCGCTCCTACACGGGCTTTTACTTCGTGCAAAGGGGGTATCCGGTGCCTGGAAGGAGCGAGCTCGTTTATCACCGGAGCGGAAGCGCGGGGAGCTCCATTTCTCCTTCGGACGTTGAGCGTTCCTTGGTGTCGTCGGCTGAGCTTTTCCACACAACTGGAATAACGGCGGCTCTCAGTGAGAGCGCGTTGGCCGCCGTGAGGCGCGCCTTCCAAATTGCGAAAAAGATCTCCTTCGACACAAACATAAGGCTGAGACTTTGGAACGCGCAAACGGCTAGAAGTGAGATAATGGGGCTGCTGGCGCAAACGGACGTCGATTACCTTATAACCGATCCCGATGACTCCCAGATCTTGATAGGCGAAAGGGATCCCCATGCCGTCTACTCCCGGTTCAGGAAGCTCGGCGTTAAGGTCCTAGTGTACAAGGTGGGGTCTAGGGGAGCGTACGCCTTCGCCGAAGGGGAGCAGCGCTTTCAAAGGGGTTACAGGGTCAGCGTCGAGGATCCAACGGGTGCGGGAGACGCGCTTGCGGGGACCTTCGTGTCGCTTCACATGGCCGGAAGAGCGCTTGATTACGCTTTGGCACATGCCGTTGCTGCCTCAGCTTTGGTGGTTACCGTGAGGGGAGATAACGAGATAATTCCCACAGAAGCTGATGCCCAAAAAACAATAGATGGGCTCAAGGGTTGATGGCTGCGTAGCCCTTGGGAATCAGTTCCATGCCGCCGGCGGCCGTCTTCTCCCATGAGTGGTTAATGACGAGTTCTTTTCCATTTGAGAACCTAACTGCCTGTATCCACTTGCTCCAACCCTCATGCCTGTCCTTGAATCCCTCTAGGCCGAGGACGCGCTTGTATATGAGATGCGGGTCGGACGACTCGAACGGCCACGGGCTGGCTGCGACCCACCTCTCGAACGGAAACGTGATGAAGTAAACCCTCCCCTTTCCGAGCTGGTTCTTTACAAGTATTGGCAGGCCGCCGGAGTAGAGGAGGACATCTCCTCCCTTGACTGGCGCGATGCTTGCGTCGTAGTTCCATTGGTCGTGAAAAGCCTCGGCAGCTGAGAGCCTCACGGAGCCGCCATCGACCTCTACTGAGACGCTTTCCAGCCTGGCCGGGTGGTTGAAAAATAGGTCGTGTTCTATTCCAAGGGATCTGAAGTTAAACCACGAGTTAAACCCGTAGCTGAGCATCACCGACCCTCCCTCTTCGACGAAGTTCCTCAGCGCTTCCTGGGTCTTAGCGGTGTACCTTATGGCATAGGGCAGGATGAGAAGCTTTGGCCAGCCGTAAGAGGCTTGAGACTCGTCGATTACCTGCTTGCTAAGGGTCTGCTCGTGCATCACCCTCGGATTTATCCTGTTTTGCAACAACATGCAGAAAGCCGACAAAAGCGAGGAAGAGATCGCGTAGGCCTCGTGCTGCGATGTAAAGGGGTATTGCTCGTGCACGTAGGACGGTATCAAAAGGCCAACGTCATCTTCGATTGGCGCTGCATCGCCAAAATCCCTTAAGAACTGAGAGAACTTTTGAAGCTCGAGGCCCTGCGGCTTTACCTTCCAGTCCACGGTCGTGACGCCGTACTCAAGTTCGTGAGGGTGATGAGAGTAAGGCCTTTGGTTCTTGAGGTCGAAGTCGGAATAGCACCAGCCCCATGCCCCTGAGGCGCCGGCCGCTAAGCTGCCCGAGAGCAGCGCCCTGTAATAACCAGCTATGTGTTCGTCAGATCCCAGGACGGAAGACGCACCAAATTCCTCGAGTATCACGGGCTTATTGTTTATCTTAGAGGCCTTTAGCACGAACTGAGGAAAAACCGTCTGGCGATAGGCGTCGGAATCTGGGGTATAAGTGTGCGGGCCGTGATAGTCGACGAGATCGGCGTACTCGAAAGGATCAAAACTACTGGGAGCGATAATTCCCCAATATCCATCGCCCGTGGATACGGGATGAGAACGATCGATGGACTTAATCAGGGTTACGGTATTTCTTATCCATTTTGTAACTACCTCCTTCTTATCGGTGGCATATATGGGGAGCTCGTTGCTCAAGATCCACCCGCCTACTGCGGGATGGTTTTTGAAGCGCTTCACGAGGGTGGAGATGTAAAAGTCGGTTTCGTGCTCTAGCTCAAAGAAGCTCCTGTCCTTCCAGGCCGGATCCCAGTTCTCTCCCGACATGTGGCCCACGATAAAGGTGAGGTACACCTTCACGCCGGCCGCCTGCGCGATGTCTAGGAAATCCCTTAGTTCCTCCATGGAACCCTCGTTCACGGTACCCGGTGAGTCCTGAAAGTCGGGCCAGAAAGTGAACGCCCTAACGACGTTCACTCCAAGCGACGATATCTGCTGTAGCTCCTTTTGGATGACCTGCCTGTCAAACTCCCTCCACATGAGGGGGCCTCCCTTCTTGCTCCAATAGTTTAGGCCTATGATAAACATGACTTACGTGTTCGGTGAACTTAAAAGGGTATCTGGGCTTAGCGTTTTATTTGATGGGACGCAAGCTTTTTTAGTTATTAGTGAGATAGATTCATGAGAAAAACTTTTGTGGCATTAATAGCGGTTATCGTTATAGTTATGATAGGAGCGGCAGCCGGCCCCTACCTTCTTGAACCAAGGCAACCGCAAGTTTACACGCTATTTCCGCCGCGGACCAACGAGACGTACGAGCTTTCAACTGCTCAAGGGGGTTTCAGCTTTCTGTCCACAAGTCTAGAGCACTTCGTCACGATTAGCAACCAAAGCTACTACGCCATGGCTGAGGTTAAGGGCGATGGCCTATCGCTCATGATGTCGCCCTTTATGTGGAACTTGGCGGGGGCAAACGGCTCGGTTAACATGATTTTCAGGGACGACAGGCTACAGGTTTCAATGGACCTGAGCAACGTGACCGACATAAGCGATATAAAGGTCACAGGTTACCCCGGCTTGATGTACGGCAAAGAGCTCTGGTTCCCCTTTGGGACGGCCACGGAGCAGCTAAAGGTGCTGGCCCTTCCCTCGATCGTTTCCGATCTTCCCAACTTCTACTCGGTTTTGAATTACTCGACCTACGTTTACGCAGGCAGCATTGGAGATTTCTCTTACGACATGTGGCTAACGAGCAACCCGAACATAACGAGCTTGGGGTCGAAGGACATCGAGGTCATGATATGGATGTACAGCCAATCACCAGGGCTTTCGCAGCCTTTTGTTAACGTGGGCACGGTAAGCGCCCCGACCATAATCAACGGCACGACCGTCACCGCCCAATATCAAGTGTACGTCCTGCCTCACACCGGTAGCGCCACCGGGTGGGCGGGCGTGTACTTTGTCCTTGAATATCCCTCGGCGGGAGGGGTGGCAAGGGGTGAGGTCGGAGTTCCCGTTAAGGATTTGCTCGAGGACATATCTTCCATCCTTCCCAAGGTTGGCCTCAGCTTTTACAATCCCAGCACATATTACTTGAATGCCATTCAGGTTGGAATGGAAACGTATTACAGCGCGACCAACTCCCTTGTGGCCGGCTACACGCTTTACTCTTGGAAGGTCGTAATAGGGCGAGTTGCTCGATAGATTTATACGCCTTCATGCGGTTGTAGGGCATGAAAAGTTTGGCTAAATGTACGCTTTTTGCGATGCTGCTGCTTCTTTCGGCCGCTCCTGTTCTTGTTTTTGGAGCAGCAGCTCCCGCGTACGCCTTTGATGGGGCATACGCGGTTTACCAGATGAATTTCACGCTGAGCGGCCTTACTGGCAGCTTAACGTACTCTGGACAGGTTCGCTATCAGGTGAGTGACGTCAACGCGCAACAGCAGACGTTCCTTATCTCCGTCACTTTTTATGGAAATCTAAGCGAGTTTTACCGGAATGGCACGAGCACCACTGCCACGTTCTCGAATCCCACGGGCTTCCCGGCTTTGAACTCCAGTTACATGGGGATGCTTAACGCTGGCAAGCTGCCCCCTGGCACACCCTCTAACGTAACTGATACCACAGGCGTTGTCATGAACGTACCAGCTGGAAAGTTCGTCACAGATGAAGTCAACTTTGGGGAGGGTAACGTGGATTGGTTTGATCAGAGGACGGGCATGCTCGTGAAGGAAGTGGTATACTTGGGCCCGGGAGAGCCTCTTAGCTTTGAACTGGTAAGTACCAACGTGGTGGTCCGTGGGCCGAGCTACGCGCCATATGAGTACTTGGCCGCGGTGGTCGCCGCTTCGGCGGTGATAACCGCACTGGTGGCCTGGATTGGCTCTCGCAGGGGGTCGAGCGCTAGGTCGGAAAAGGAGGGAAGTTCGGCATCAAGCACGACATCGGACACGGGTAGCGGGTCAACTGAACACGCTTCCGGGCCTTCCGCTCCGGAAAACTCGTCGTAGCAGCTCGGCAAAAGCTCAAAAGGTATTTAAGCGCTGGGAGAACCTGCATTATGTGTAGAATATTTGCCATAGCTTCTTCCAAGCGCGATGTGGCACCGGTCCTGAAGGTTGGGCTCAAGAGGTTGGAGTACGGGGGGTACGACTCCTCCGGTATGGCAACGGTTGGCGGCGGCGAGCTCATGGTGAGGAAGGGAGTGGGCAAACTCGAGGAAGTTGACAAGAACGTGCACTTTGACGAGATGAAGGGAAAGATAGGCATAGCTCACAATAGGTGGGCTACGCATGGCCTTCCTACGGTCACAAACGCGCACCCTCAGCTTGACTGCAAGGGCGAGATAGCGGTCGTTCATAATGGCGTGATAGAAAACTTCTTTGATCTTAAGGAAAAGCTAATTAAAAAGGATCACGAGATCAGGTCTAGGACGGACACGGAGATAATAGCGCATCTCATAGAGGACTACGTGAATCAGGGAATGGACTTCGTCAGTGCCGTTATGAGCGCCATGCGCGAGTTGCAGGGGTCCTTTGCGCTTGCCATAATCAGTAAGAAGGAGCCTGACAAGGTCGTGGTAGTTAAGAACGAGAGCCCCCTTCTATTGGGCGTGGGAAACGGGGAGAATTACGCCGCGTCAGACGCCGTGGCCTTCATAGATTCCACTAACAAGATCATTCCGCTTGACGACGGAGAGATGGCGGTGATAACGCCTGACTCGTATGAAATATACAGGATAGGCGACGGGGCGAAGGTGGAGAAGCACCCAGTGGAGCTGAAGATGAGCGTTGACCAGGTAAGCAAAGGAGGTTACGAGCACTACATGCTCAAGGAAATAATGGAACAGCCTACATCCATAAGGTATACCCTTAATCTTCAAAAGCCCTACCTCGACGTCTTGACAGAGCTCATAGACAGGGCCCGCGTAACGTATTTGGTGGGGGCCGGTACTTCGTATAACTCTTGCCTTGCGGGTAGCTACATGTACTCTTACATGTCAGCGCTCCCAACGATACCCTCCATTGCCAGCGAGTTCGAGGAGCAGTACGGCAAGGCACTTGACGCTGACTCAGCGCTTCTCTTGGTCAGCCAATCGGGAGAGACCGCCGACGTGCTCAGGATAGCGAGCTACGCGAGGCTTAAGGCGAGCACTGTCCTGGCCATAACAAACGTGGTTGGGTCTACCATAACGAGGATAACGAGGGCTTATATAATCCAGCAATCGGGACCCGAAATAGGGGTCGCGGCCACAAAAACCTACACGTCTCAGCTGCTAGTTCACATGAAGCTTGCCATGAACTTGGGAAAGAAGCGCGGCAAGCTATCGCAGATGGAAATGGACCAGTACGAGGAGGCCATGGAAGGTCTCCCCAAGCTGGTGGAAGGCGTGCTCACCTCCACATCGGACAAGATGAAGCAACTCGCGGACGTGCTTTACAAATCGCCTCACATATTCTTCATGGGCAGAGGGATAAACACGGCAACCGCTTACGAGGGGAGGCTTAAGATGCTTGAGATCTCCTACATACCGTCCACCGCTTACTCGGCAGGTGAAAGCAAGCACGGTCCCATAGCCCTTATCGAAAAGGGCGTTCCCGTAATATTCATAGCTCCGAGGGACAGCACGAGAAAAGTGATGATAGGCAACGTCATGGAGATAAAGTCACGCGGTGGGCAGATAATAGCCTTCGGAGAGGAGGACGACAAGGAGCTGAGGGAGCTCAGCGACTTCTACGTTGGCATGCCCCCGATGCTGCCCATAGTCACTCCCATTGCTTACGTGCTTCCGCTTCAGCTTCTGGCTTACTACACTGCCGTGAAGAGAGGCCTTGATCCGGATAAGCCCAGGAACCTAGCGAAGTCGGTGACGGTTCAACGAGACGGCATGTTTTAATGCTCTCGCAAGGGATATCTTGTGGATCTCATAGATTTGGGCTGGCTTTTCGTCGTCTCGTTTCTAAGCAACGCCACGCCCTTCTTCGGTGCGTCCTACACGTTCATCGCCGTGGGAATGCTTTACCAGTTCGGCGTGAACCCACTGAACGTAGCTGAGTCCATTGCGATCACGGCTATTGGCGCGTCGGTATCGAAGAACGTCATGTATGCCTTGGGGATAGGGCTGAGAACGCCGTTATCGGGCAACAAGAACGTCTCCTTACTTAAGAAGTTCGCGAAAAAGCGCTCATTTTACGTCACTGTTTTCGTGCTCGCTTTTTTGCCGGTTCTTCCCCTTGACGATTACTTGTACGTGGGAGGTGGAGTGGCCGCTGCCTCCGCGCTAAAGGTGAACGCCATGGCCTTGGCGGGAAAGCTTGCCAAGAGCGCCTTTGAGATCCCCGTTGAACTCGCAGGCCTTTTCTACTTGGGAGGCTTTACGAAGCGCTTTGGCCTTTCGCTTATCGATCTCTCTGCCAGTTTTGCGGTGGCCTTCGTGGTTCTGGGCTACGTGCTTCTAAAGGTCGATTGGGAGAACGCGCTGAGAAAGACGGGCCTAGCGAAATGCTTTTTCGGTATGGATGAGTGATCCAGCTGATAAAAATCTCAGCTGGAGGTAAGCCACCACGATAGAGATGAGTTCGATAACCAAAGTTTACGGCAACGGGCAAGTCGCTCTCAGAGACTTCACGGGAACAATCGGGTCGAGGCGCGCGACTGTACTAGGCAGGAACGGGGCGGGAAAAACCACGCTCTTGAGGATATTGTCCACGCAGCTGAAGCCAACCAAGGGAAGCGCTTCAATAAACGGGTACGACGTGATATCGGAGGCGAGGAAGGTCAGGGAGCTCGTGTGCAGTATTCCCCAGGAAGCCCAGACCGCTGGGATGGCCAGCCCCTACGAGCACGTCTTCATGTACTTAGTGGCCAGGGGCTTCTCCTTCTCGGAGGCATCGGCTGCAGCGAGGAAGGCGCTAAAGGAGCTGGACCTCGGTGACTTCATGGATCGTCCAACGGACGAGCTCTCGGGTGGTATGAAGAGGAAGGTGTTCGTGGCCATGGCGCTTGCCTCCAATGCTGAGGTAATATTTTTGGATGAGCCGACGGTTGGTCTTGATCCCATATCAAGGCTTTCGGTTTGGCAGGCCATAAGGTCGCTAGATTCGCAGATAATCCTTACCACGCACTACATGGAAGAGGCCGCAGCTCTCAGCGATGAGATACTCCTTGTGGACAAAGGGAGACTTGTGGTAAAGGGAACGGCTGATGAGTTGTTGAGACCGCTGAAGGGAAAGGTGAGGGTCGAGGGAGTTGGCGACATAAGGATTGGCGGCATTAACATTTCATACGTGGATGAGAGCAGGGCATCAGAGTTCGTGGGGCGGGCAGTAATAAGGCCAGTGGGGCTTGAAGACGTCATGATAACCATGGGTGCGGCGCCAGAAGATGCGATGCCAGAGGATACGGGCACCAAAGGAGGGCGAGCGAAATGGAGAGTCAGATGACGAGCGAGCTAGGGCAAAGGCTGCGTTTCGTGGCGGCCTTCACGTGGTTTTACGGCTACTCAGGCATGAAGAGGGGACCTTTCTTCGTGTTGTCATATCTCAGCCTTCCTCTGTCGCTCCTCTTCTTCATATATGTGATATCTCACGGCGCTTATCTCGCATTCGGGGTGCTGGGAGGCATATTGGGCATAGTTTCTGGCAACTCCTTGACGTCGGTTGGGGATTTCGTGTTTTTGAGAAGGGAGCTTAAGATACAGGACTTGTTAGTGGCCTCAAGGGTAAGGGCAATGGACTACGCAACGGCACTTATGCTGAGTAACTTAGTTTACTCCTTGCCCGGTCTTATCCTTTACGCGGTCTTAGGTGCGTTACTTCACATTTATGACTTGGCTGGTTTCGGGATACTCGTGATCATGGTGGTTGTGCTTTCCGTGTCGTCGACATCCATGGCAATGCTCATCGCTAGCCACGTAAGGCACATGAGGAACGTCTGGGGAATATCAAGTCTTTTGTCCGTGCTTTTGACGCTTCTGCCTCCGCTTTACTACCCATACGGCGATCTTCCCAAGTACGCCTTCTACGTTCTCCTCGTATCTCCGTCCACTCCTATATCGGCTCTATCTCAGTGGTATCTCGGATTGCAACCTGCCTCGCCTCTCTCATTGATCGCGGTGCTCGTTCAGCTGGTTATTTATCCAACGCTTGCCATAAAGTTCATGAAATGGGTTGATGAGTAAGGAGACGCGCGAAAAATCCCTGTCAGGATAGGCTGAGAAGGGCCCTGGAGGACGCGTCTGCTATGGCTTCGGACACGGTCGCGTGCTCGTATCCCGAGTAAGCGAGGTCCCTTGCCGTGGCTCCGAGCTTTATCGCGAGCGCTAAGTGGCTTATGAGCTCCTCAGCGTCGTATCCCACGAGTCCTCCTCCGAGGATCTTCCCCTTCTTGTCAAATATGAGCTTGACCATTCCTTCGGTCGCACCCAAGGCCATGGCCTTTTCGTTATAGCCAAGGTTCGAGGTGCCAACAACGTAATCGATGCCGGAAGCGACCGCTGCCTTTTCGGTGAGTCCTACTTCAGCGAACTGGGGCACGGTGTAGAGGCCTGACGGAAGTAGCTGGTGGTTAACCGGGAAATCAATTCCCGCCGCGTTAAGGGCAGCTGCCTTGCCCATGTACATCGCTCTGGTGGCACCCTTGTACGAGGCGGCCTCACCTATCGCGTAAAGCCAGGGCAAGTTCGTCCTGCAGTGGTCATCAACGGTCACAAATCCGTTCTTGGTCTTTACTCCCAGACCATCCAGTCCCAGTCCTTCGGTGTTTGGAAGCCAGGCATGAGACGGCACTATGGCGTCGAACTCGACCCGCTTTTCCGCACTCTCAACCTCATAACTTATGGAATTTTCAGATAGGCCTTTGACCTTTGCGCCCATGTCGAACTTTAGGCCATTGCTTTCCAGCGCTTGCCTTAATGCGCCCGTGAGCTCTTGATCGAACTGCGGAAATAGGGAATCGTTTTCGTCAACCACGATTACTTCAGCCCCTGAGGATGCCAGCAACTGCCCTATCTCGAGCCCGCGTATGGAGGGAGCTCCTCCCTGGTAGACCACGACGCTTTGAGGGACGTCTTCCAGCTCCCAGAACTTGTCAACGGTGAGTATCCTCGATGGGTCTACGCCCTTCAAGGGGGCTAGGTTGTGGCGTGCGCCAGTGGCTATGACGACCGAGCTTGCCTCTAGTTCTTGCCCATTAACCTTGACCCCGCCGCTCTTAACCGAACCGTTCCCCGAAATCACATCAACTCCCAGCGAGTCCAGCACTGACTGCGCAAGCTCCGCGGTCTTTTCGGAGATCTCCTTTGCCCTCTTTATGTTGAGCGCGAAGTCTACCTTTATGGGCGACGCGAAGCCACCGTTGCCGGAGTAATGCGAAAGCGACACGTTGGAAAGCGCCGCGTCTGCGGGAATGCAGCCCACGTTAACGCACGTCCCACCGATCTTCTTCCTCTCCACCACAGCCACCCTCTTTCCCAAAGACGCGCTGGTCACCGCGCCCACGTAGCCTCCTGGTCCTCCGCCCAAGTAAACAACATCGTACATACGTGCCTTTATTATGGCGTTATTAAGTGTATTGCTGTGCTTGCACATGCCAATGCCTTAAAAGCTATGTAATAACGCCGTTATGAAGGAAGAAGTCGCTTTGGATCTCGATGATTACGGCCAAGGAAGGGCTAACGTAGATCAGCGGTACTTCAACGACAACCTAGCTCCCGTTCCAAAGAGGTCGAGGGACTGGAGTTGGGTTAGCTTTACGACCGTATGGGCTGGCATGGTCCACAACGTGGTGCAGTTCGAGATAGCAGGGCTGCTTACCTTCGAATTTGGCCCCATCCTTGCCCTCGTGATCACCGCTTTGGCCTATGGAACGGAACTCGTGGCCATGTACCTCAACGGCCACATGGGAGCCAAGTGGGGTATACCCTTTCCCACGAGCATAAGGGCCTCATACGGCATTAGGGGATCATACATACCCATAGTGTTGAGGGCATTTTCGGCCCTCTTCTTTTTCGCGATACAGACTTACGTCGGTGCCACGCTTATCAGCTCGGTTATGGGACTTTACTTTCCGTGGTGGTCTTCGTTAACTCAAAACGTGATCGGAATGCCCCTGAACATGGCCATTTCCTTTGCGGCCTTCTGGCTGGTCAACTTGCTTGCCCTGTTCAGGGGAATGAAGGAGGTTAAGTACTTCGAGCTGGTGTTGGGACCCGTCATATTGGCGTCCTTCGTGGGCATGATGGCATATGGCCTTTACCTAGCGCATGGGCTTCAGGCGCTAACTTACGTGTCTTCTTTGGCGCATCCCAGCGCTAGTCCCTACTCCATGGCCTTGGCGGTAGCCTCTTTGGCCGGCGCCTACTCGACGCTGGTACTTAACATAATGGACTTCACGCGGTTTGCCAAGTCACAGCGTGATCAGTTAATAGGCCAAGCCATAGGCTTTCCCGTGATCTTCGTGGCCTTTTCTTTCGTAGCGGCTGGAACCATATCGTCGCTGATATACGTGTTTCACATCCCCTCCTCAGAGGCCATAACCTACGTTAATCCTGTGAACATAATGTACCTCTTGTCGGCTAACAAGTTGATTTCAGCTGCCATAGGGGTGACGCTCATAGCGGCCACCGTCGGGGTTAACGTTGCCGCAAACCTCGTCTCCCCAGTTTACGACGTGCTTTCCTTCTTCCCAAAGCTCAATTGGAGGAAGGCATCGGTGCTGGCGTCATTGGTGGGCGTGGCGTTCGCCCCGTGGTACTGGTACACAAGCGCCACAAACATATTGAACGCGCTAAACGTTCTCGGGAGCGCATTGGGTTCCGTGGCCGGCGTGATGATGGTTGATTACTGGATAATAAGGAAGAGAAAGATCTCCCTGGCTGACCTCTTCTTGAGGGGCGGGGCTTACTGGTATAACAACGGGATAAATGCTATGGCTTTGGTGGCGACGGCTCTAGGCGCCGCTATACCGGTATCCGGAGCGCTGTTGGGATTTGGCCCCTTGAGCGATTTTGGATGGTACATGGCTTTATTTGCTGGAGGAGGTACGTACCTATTCCTCGCGAAGGCGATGAGGTATGGCTTTCGTTGGTCGCAAAGTGAGCAAAGTAAGCCTTAACACAAATAAGAAGGTTATTGGGCAAATACCCTAAAATAAGCAGGCATGAGAAGCTTATGCAAACAGTTAGTTCTGAAAGGCCAAGCGAGCCCTCCCTTGAGGTTTATCACAGGAACAAAGAGGAGCTCGAGAAAATGCCTGTGCTTGGAAGGACGAAGACGGTATGCCCCGTGTGCAAGCGGATAATAGACGGCGTGATTTACAGGGACGGAGATTACGTGATGATAAGGAAGGAGTGCCCTGAACATGGCCTATTTATCGAGAAGTACTGGGAGGACTACTATCTTTACGACAAGATGAGCAAGTTGCAGTACAACGGAAGGGGACTGGAGAACCCCAACTACATTCCGGACACGCTGGGGGCGAACTGCCCCTTCGACTGCGGGCTGTGCCAGAGGCACCTGTCGCATACCGCCCTTGCAAACGTGGTCATCACAAACAGGTGCCACTTGAATTGCTGGTATTGCTTCTTCTACGCCAAGGAGGGAGAGCCCATTTACGAGCCGACCCTAGACGAGTTTAAGAAGCTCTTCGCGAACCTGAGGGCGCAGCGCCCTATTCCTCCCAACGCCATACAGCTCACTGGCGGCGAGCCCACCATGCACCCACAGATAGTCGAGATAGTGAAGGCCGCCAGGGAAGCCGGTTTTGAGCAGGTACAGCTGAACACAACAGGTATAAACCTTGGTCTGAATCCCGACCTCGCCGTGAGGTTGAGGTACGCGGGCGTCAACACGCTCTACCTCAGCTTTGACGGGGTAAGCATGAGGGCCAACCCCAAGAACCACTGGGAGATACCCTTCATTTTGGACGCGGCCAGGAAGGCCGAGCTGGGGATAGTTTTCGTGCCGACCGTCATAAGGGGTATAAATGACCAAGAGCTGGGCGCCATGGTGAACTTCGCCCTTAACCACCTTGACGTGGTGAGGGCTGTGAACTTCCAGCCCGTTTCGTTGGTCGGAAGGATGCCCGATAAGGCGAGGGAGAGCATGAGGATCACGATCCCCGGCATGATAAAGGAGCTGGAAGAGCAGACGCATGGTGTCATAAACAAGGACGACTGGTATAGCGTTCCGTACACCGGGGCTTTTGATAAGTTCCTTGAGGCGGCCACGGGCCGCTACATGTACGACATGTCGATCCACTTCGCGTGCGGCATGGGGACCTACGTCATACTTGACGACGACAAGAGGATAATACCGATACCCGAGTTCATTGACGTTTTGGGCCTTAACGAGTACCTCAAAGAGGAATATGAGGAGATAAAGGACGACAACCGCATCAGCAAGAAGATCAAGGCCGCCAAGGTCTTGCTTGGCGTGAGGAAGTTCATAGACGAGAAGAAGCAGCCGAAGTCCGTTAACTTCTTAAAGCTTCTGACGAACTTCCTTGTGAACAAGGACTTCAACTCTCTCGGCGCTATTCATCACAGGACCCTTTTCTTGGGCAGCATGCACTTCCAAGACGAGTACAACTACGACATAGCCAGGGTGGAGAGATGCGACATACATTACGCGATGCCAGATGGCGAGGTGCTTCCGTTCTGCACTTTCAACGTCTTCCCGGAGATATACAGGGACAAGATACAGAGGCAGTACAGCATACCGGCAGATGTTTGGAAGAAGCAGCACCCGAACTGGAGTTACGACGCTGATAAGTACAAGAGGGACGTAAAGAAGCTCCAGGAAAGCGAGCTGTACAGGAAGGTATATGGAGGTATAGTGGACTACTTCGCGCTTCCGGTTAACGGAGGAAAGCCAGTGCCGTTCGCGAGGCCGGAGCTTCCGTCGGTGGTAGACTCGACGGCCAACAGCGAGAAGTTCGGGGTAAGGGTGAAGAGGTGACCGAACGTGTCAGAAGTCCAGGACTCGGAGAAGAAGAAGCAGGCGGATGCGACCGGCGAGGGCGTGGAAGAGACGTCAAAGGTGGGAATTAGGATAAACGCGCGCGCCATCGGAAAGCACAAGGAGACCCTTTCCTTTTCTGAGGCCGGAGCTTCCTACGAGGATGAGCTGATTGAGGAGCTTGGCAAGAAGTATCACGTACCATACAGGATCGTTAGAGAGGCAGTTGTAGCCGTGAAGAGGGCGGATCTGGGAGATCAGGGAAGGGCGGCCATGCTCCAGTACAAGCTCATGACCGATGATGCCATAATAAAGGCCAGCGTGAACTACGTAACGGGAAAGATAACCGTCATATATAACCCCAAAGGCGCCAAGAACCTGAGGCCCAAGACCGATCTCGATGCCATAGTCGCAAAGCTTCACGCGGAAGGGATAGAGCCACTCAGTGTCGAGGAGCACGATTACGATTACTACCGCGAGTTTTACTCCTATGCGTTTAACCCTCCTAAGATCAGGGATAGGCCTCCCTACGGATATGATGCCGAGAAGTGGAAGAAGGTCAGAGAAGATTACGAGAAGGAAAGGCAGAAGCACGAAGAGGAGAAGAGGAGGAAGTTCAAGGAGTGGCAGCAGGAATACTACGAAAGGCACCGCGACGTCTTGGATAAGTTTCCTGCGGACTTGGCCTGATTGACCGCGGTTTTAATTGAAGGTGAGCCTTTTCGCACAGTTGAATATGCGAAAACCGCCCATGGATTTAGCCATTGATTTTCTGATAAATCCGATTTTTATAACATCTTAAATTTCCTTGATTTTTTGTTCACGAAATAATTGCACTTAATAAAATTTCAAGCGAATTATTTAACGAAGTGAGTCTGCCGATAGGTTTTAAAGCGGTGGTCATATAGCTTTTCATATTGGCAAGCGATGAGTCGCGCCCTTTTTGGAAGGGCTTGGTTTCGGAGCTTTCGTCCTTTGCGAGATCGCTTTACATTGAGAACGTCCCGTCTTACGGAAACAGCTTCTGGTTTCAGCTTGGCTTCTACATAATAGCGCTCGGCTTGCTGTTGGGCCTTACGGGAGGGATAATGCTCCTATTCGGCCCCTATTGGTGGAATTACACCACGGTCGGCATGTACGTTAGCCAAATCCACTTTTGGGCAGCGGAGCTGCTCATAACTCTCCTCTTCCTTCACGTGCTCGTTAACTTTTCGACATCCGCTTTCAAGAAAAGGAAGGACACGTGGGTCGTGGGCGCCCTCATGCTTGTCCTTGCGCTTATAACTTATGCCTTTGGCGTGGGGCTTAACAACACGGTCGTTGCTCAGTACAACGACAAAAGCGCTGCTGGTTTCTGGAACTCCCTCTTGCTTGGCTACTGGATAAACCCAGAGAATTTCGGCGCCGTCCTCGGTTGGCACGTGATGGTGGTGCCCGCGTTGCTAGTATTGCTGCTGGGTGTCCACTTTCTCTTGGTTGAGAAAAGAGGCATTAGCCTCCCTCATAGGAATGACGTCAAGTACTCCATGGTGAAAGCGGATCACAAGAAGATGTTCGTCAGGACAGGGGCGATCTTGGTCATTGCGGTGGCGTTGGGAGTGGGCCTGGGCCCGCTTTGGGCTAATCCCTTCGTCCCCGCGCTCAATACCACTTGGGCGTCTCAGCACTATCCCGATCTGTTCGCCTCGACCTTGATACTCGAGTACAATCGCACCTCGGGGACGGCAACATACATGAAGCTGAGTCCCATAGGTTTCGTCAACCCCTACTCTGATTCTTCAGATCCCATGACCTACGTTAATACCACTTGGGTTTACGTCGTTGGGCCTTACGAAAGGTACGTCAACTTGACTGGAGCCACCAACGAGCTCTCGAGGTTTTTAAGCGAGCCTGCCCCTGAACGGGTCGATCAGATAAACGCGGCTTATTCGTACTTTGCCAATAACGGTTCCATTGATGAAGCGATCAACTCATCAAACCCCATGGAGAGCGTAGCAGCAGATCTCACGAAGCTGGCCATGGACGGGATTTACGGCGGAATCCTGACGTCGGAGACCTACGATCACAGTAGTCTCGATCAGACTTACGAGATAAGGCTGTTAACGGACATGGGGCTCATACACAATGTGGAAGGGATACAGTACAAGATAAACGAGAAGTACATGGGGATGATCAAGTACAACGTCGAGCCTTGGCAAATCGGGGCTTACTGGATGGCCCCCTATGATGTTCTAGAGGCATGGGGAGACGGCGTGCCCGGCTGGCATTCTTTGTACAACGAACTCATAGTAACGGCGCTCTTCTTGATTCTGATCCTGTTGCCGTGGATCCCAGGTCTCAGGGACTTACCGGACGCGCTTCACCTGTACAAGCTCTTCTGGAACAGGTTCACGATCCCAGAGATGAGACCGAGATCAAAGGAACCTGTCGCGAAAGGCGGTTAGCACGTAAAGGAGGTTTCTCTCGGAGTTGTACGTTATCCGTCCAGAGTAGCAAAGCTCCACGATCCAGTCGTAGAAGTCTTTCCCGAGGTATTTCCTCGATGGGTTTAGGTAAAGCTCTCTCAGTTCCTCAGAGAAGTTTCCCTCCGGGTTAACGTCGTCAAGAGAAGATAGGGTTTCCTTCCACGCGTAGTCAAAACCCAACTTAAGCCTTATTAACGCCCTGGCTACGTCCGGCTCGTAAATGGGGCCAAGCTCTTCAAGAGCCCTGAGCGCGTCGATGGCCTTGGGCGAAAGGTTCTGAAGGGCGTCCACGAGGGATATGGGCTTCATGGGGCTAAGGTAAATGGTGCTGCTCAGCGTTGCCCTCGGCGCGCTTGAAACGCTCTTTGCTATCCATTGTGAGGCCTCTGGCATGAGTTGTGAAAGGCTCCACTTCCGCTGGGTGGGAAGCTTCTCGATGGTGTTTATCCCCCTCTGTTTTGCGTAGGCGTAGGCCGCAAACACCGCATTGAGCGTGGCTTCGTCCTCGAGTACTGAAGGGCCCCACTTAGCTAGGTATATGCCCAGGGCTGGATCGCAAGACTTTACCCTATCAATAAGCTCCGCAAGGGCATCGACGTCGTCGCCTCCGGCCTGCACGTAGGCCCTGTAAACCGGCTGAGCCTTTTCGGCTGACAGCCCAGTCAGCCTCAGAAACCGCCTGAACTTTGGGTCCTCGGTTGCCACGAAAGGATAGTTGCAGGGGTTAATACGCCTTCGTAAGCACCAAGCATAAAATGGTAGAGCGGTTAAAGTCATGATAGCTTACTTGGTAAGGCACGGTGAGGCGCAGAACAACGTGCAGAGCCTGTTTCCGGACGACGAGCACTCCGCGTACCGCTTGACCGAGGTCGGTCGGGCGCAGGCAACGGCTGCCGGGATGTGGTTAAGGAAGGTGAAGCCGACCCTCATAATAACGAGCCCAGTTACTCGTGCTCGCGAGACGGCGGAGCTTATATCCGCCGCCACGGGAGCTCCCGTAAGGGTGGAGGAGAGGCTCAGAGAAGCGAGGCTTGGTTTGCTGGCAGGAAAGAACTACGAGGAATTTGCGAAAGCCGATCCCAATTGGTACACGGATTACTTCGACGAGGCCAGCAAGTACGGCATTGAAAAGTTCATGTCAATAAGGCAGAGGATGATATCGGCGCTGGGCGAGAATTGGGGGCCAGGCCCCATAGTTGTGGTGAGCCATCTGGAACCCATAAGGTCTGTTGTGTCTCTGGCCCTCGGCATAACGGGGCCATCAGTAAGGAAGATAAGGATATTTAACGGTTCCATAACGGCGGTGGAAATATGTCCGGCATCAGACCCTCAACTCATAAGCCTGAACTGCGTTCCCACACCTTAAAATACCCTGGGAGAGATAGCGTTATGGCTTCTCGCGTGTCCGTGGTGAGGGCTGAAGATCACGAGCTTGCGGTTGGGTCCGCGCTTAGGCTGTTGGCCGAAGACTTTCCAAGGAAAATCAGAAAAGTTCTCATAAAGCCCAACTTCGTGTCCACGAGGGTGAAGCTCAGCGCGACTCCAGTCGAGACGGTGCGCGGTGTGCTGCGCTTCCTGTACGATTTCTCTGATTCAAGAGAGGTTCTTGTGGCCGAGTCACCTGCGGTGGGTGGATTCGAGGACGCGCTTAGGAACTTCGGCTACTATGAGCTCAAGAACGAGTTTCCCAGCATCGAGTTCGTGGACCTTGATTCCATGGAAGCGAGAAGCGTGAAGCTGAGCGATCAGCGCGGGGAAAGCTTTGAAGTCCCGGTTCCCTCGGTGATGTTCGACAGGTCGGTGCTGAAGCTATCTCCGGTCCGCCCTAAGACCCACGATACCGTGGTGGTCACGCTCACCGTGAAGAACCTTGTGATGGGAGCCATAAGGAAAGGGTACAAGTCTTCCATGCACACGGGCTACCTTGCCATAAATCGCAATATAGCTAAGCTTTTTTCGGCCATGGGTCCTTGTTGCGGAGTTGTCGACGGCATCGAAGGCATGGAAGGAGATGGGCCGGTTTCTGGCAGGGCTAAGAGATGGGGTTACGTGTTTGCCTCATGTAACTGCGCTGCGCTGGATCGCTTGGTAACCTTGGCAATGGGCTTTAATCCCGATGACGTCGGATATCTCTACTTCTTGAAAGGTCTCGCCGGCGAAGTGGTGCCGGTGGGTGAGCCCCTCTCAAGGACGTTCACAAAGTTCACGCCGCACCGCTCGTACCTCGATCAGCTTTCGTGGAAGGCAGAGCTGGCCAACAACGAAGCCAACAACGAAAAGGCGTAACAGCTCCCGTTTGAGAAATTCATGCTTGGAAAGGCGAGTCCTGAGGGTTGGCCGCTGGATTCGGGCGAGGCCGGCGATCTCGTGGTTTCCACCGCGCCTGCCATAGGTTTGCCGAAGGATACCCTTCCCTTCTTTTCTCTTTCTTACGCCATCGGCAACCTTCTTTCCTCGTTTGCGGAGCCGGTTTACGCCGTTGATGAGGTGCTGCTCCCGCCCGGAGGGAGGGCTGAGGAGGCATTAGAACTTGTTGAAGCTGTACGGGCGGAAGCGAGGAGTTTTGGAATCAGGGTAGTCGGCGGGCATACCGGGGCTTATGAGGGAATCGAGTTGCCGCTTATCGCGGTCACGGCCTGGGGAAAGAGGATAAGAAAGGCAAAGGACCCGTCTCCGGGAGATAGGCTTTACCTCCTTGGTGAGCCCTTCTTAGAATCCGCGTGGCTAGATTGGTTAACGGCGCAGGGAGAAGTCGAAGTTGACTGGAGAAGGTTGACGCCCGTGCCGATCTTGAAGGAACTGGTACGCATGGACGTAAAGGCGCTTCATGACGTTTCGGAGGGGGGAATTCAAAGGGCGATCTACGACGTCACCGGCGACCTTGGCTTCACGGAAGGACCTGCTATGGAAGAGCTGAGGAAAGTAAGAAGCCTTAGCGATCCCTCGTATGGTTGCGTTGTGGCAGTAGTACGCGATGACTACGCCTCGGAGTTCGCGAGCAAATGCAGGTCAAAGGGAATGAAGTTCTGGGAGTTAGGGAGAGTCGGAGGCGAGCGGCTCAGCATGCCCCAAATAGGAAGCACCTATGAAGAGTACGGCTTTCCAGCGTCAAGCTATGACAGGTACCTTAACGCGTACTCATTTTTCATCAAGCGCCTGTCTAGGCTTCCTTGCATCGCCCAGCTAATTCCTGAGGTTGGGATGAACGTGGCCCTTTGGACGCCAAAGGGATACGCAGGGGTTGACGGCAGGATAACGAGGGCCGAAAAGGGCATCCGCGCCGGGAGGCCCTCCTATGGCGCATCCAAGCACGTAGCTAAAGTGCTTGATGAAGTCAGGCGCTTGGGGTTAAGCAAGAACCTTGCCCTGAACGTAAGGCTTTCTGACGACATCATAGCTGCCCTGGAACGCGCGGGAATACATCCCCTCGAGACAAAGGGCCACGATCCCTTCTGTCCACTTGCTGGGTTCATCGAGGAAACCAGAGCGCTCGCAGACGCGTACGTGGAAGAACCGAACGTTGGCATAGAGGGGAACGTGGTTCTTCTGTTTCGGGATTTCGATGAGGCAATTAAAGTCCTAGACGCGTTGTGCATGGCTCTTCACCAGAAAAAATGAAAGCTTATATGAGCAGATATGCTCTTAACCATGATAAGTTTCGACATGGATTACGCTGGGGTAAGGCTGTACTTCGGAGAGCTTTCCGTCAAAAAGCTCGAGTCTCACCTCAAGGGCTTTCCGAGCGTTGCGTTGGCTACCAGTAAGAGCGCGGCTAAGGTATCAGGTGCACTGGAAGATATCACAGGCCTCCTCGAGACGCACTCCATATCCTACGAGGTTTACGATAAGTTCACGCCGAATCCCACAATAGAAGAAACGGTTGAGTTTGCGAGGCTTGCATGGGAGCACGGCGCTCAGGCCATAATAGCCATAGGCGGAGGAAGCGTTATAGATGCCGCGAAGGTTGCCGCCATAGCTAGGCTCAACGGGAACAACGTAGCAGACGTGGTCTACGGAAGGTCGCATGTCTTGACCGGCGTTCCCGTCTTTGCCGTAAACCTCACGCACGGGACGGGGACCGAGGTCGATAGGTACTCGGTGATATCCGATCCGGAAAGAAAGGAAAAGAGGGGGATGGTATCCCTTTATCCAACGGCCAGCGTTGACGATCCGAGGTACCTTATCACTTTGCCCAAGGATCAGACCATTTACACGGCACTTGACGCGTTCTATCATTCTTACGAAGCTGCGACGCGCCTTAGCTCATCACCGTACGTAGAGATGCTCTCGCGCGAGGCGGTATCGAAGATAAGGGATTGGCTTCCGAGGTCCCTTGCTGACCTCAAGGGCTTGGAGCCCAGGTACTGGCTGCTTTACGCCTCCATGGTGGCGGGGGTAGCCATAGACATGGCCGGAACGCACGTGATCCACACGCTCGAGCACGTGGTCAGCGGCATAAACCCCAAGGTCATTCACGGTGCTGGACTGGCCATGCTTGGCCCAAGGTCCGCGTACTACACTCATAAGCTTAGTCCCGTGAAGTCGGCGGCGGTGCTTTCGCTTTTCGATCCAACCATAAAGCCAACTTCCGATGACGCAGAACGCGCAGAGAGCGCGGTGAGGCAATTCCAGGAGAAGGTTGGCTTTGACCAGCGCCTATCTGATCACGGCTTTGGCAAGGACGATGTTCCATCCATGGTCGAGTACGTCGTCAGGAACAGGGCGCTACCAGGACCCGATCTAGTCCCCATAACGGAGGACATGGTTAGGGATATATTTATAAAGAGCCTCTGAGAGCTCGAACTCAGGCAACGTTTATATGCGGCCTTTTTTTCTTTTAAATGAAGAGCACGCTGGGTCTTACGCGCAGGCTTCCGTTGGCTTGCTTGTTTTTAGTTGGGATTGCTCTTGAGTCAGCCTCATTTGTTCAAGGACTTTCCTTCGCGAGGTTTCCTGCCGAAGGAGCGCCGGCTGCTTTTCCCAATTCACTCTATTTTTTCGGGGCAGTTCTTGCCGTGGTCCTAGAGGCGGTCGTCGGCATAGTATTGATGTGTTTTGGCATGTATGGATTTCTCAGTGGCCCTGCGGAGTCAAAGGAGGTGTTTATGCTGGCCTGCTCTTCATGCATCACGCTTATTGAGGCTGTCTCCTTGGCGCTTATGGGATGTGCTGCCTTTCTTTGGAGTGCTTACGTGGCCATTGGAGCGGTTTTTGCCTACGGAGCCTTGAGCAGGCGGCGGCTTTCGCGGGCCTTTTCATGAGAAAAGAGAAGAGCAAATAAGCTCACGCATGGCTTTGATTATGGCGAAACTCAGCGCGATAATTCCAGTGATGGTTCTTTTGCTGGCTTTCTTTCAAGGCAGCGCCACGAGCTCAGCAAGCTCAGCACAGGAGCTGCCAAAGGTCATGGCCGCCGTCAGCGGGACCCTGGTTTACACAAGTACTATGCCGGTTTGGAACGTTTTTTCTCCCAACAATTACGTCACCACGACCCCACAGAGCCCTGACCTACCCCTCATGTTTTACAATCCCTTCACTAACGCACTTCTGCCCGCTTTGGCGACGAGCGTCGCGGAGTTTCCGCGTAACGACACCATGTTGGTCTACCTGAGGAAGGGGCTGTACTGGTACAACGGAAGCGCCACGCTTCCCTTCACGGCATGGGACGTTTACACGGAATTTTACTTGGGTTGGAAGGTGTTTGGGTGGTACTCTCCTTACTTAAGTGGAATCAGGGTCATCGATGCCACAGCGGTGGAGTTCGCGTTTTCGACGTGGTCTCCCACGTTGCCCGACCTCATCCTTTCAACTCAGATCTCCACGCCTTATTCCGTTTGGAGGACTTTGCTAAATCAGGTTCAGAACGCGACCTCAGCGAAACTCATCGCGCTGCGCCCAAGGGTTGAGTCATTTCTTCAGCCTCCATGGTTCCTTGGGCCCTATTACGTGAGCGTGCTCCCTCCGTACGTCATATGGCACCTAGAGCCTTCGTCGTTGCTATACGGATGGGGCACCGTATTTCCCTATCACACGTGGCAATATTACAGGGAGGTCGTGATATGGTGGACTGGGGGCGTGGGGGAAACCATGGATGACGTCAGTCCCACAGGCATTAACTGGGAGGTTTCAGACCTATCCCCGGCCGAGTACCAAGTGCTTCAGACCACGGGATACGCGCTAGAGCTGCAACCCGCGTACAATTCGTGGGGTATCCTGGTCAACCCGGCCATTTATCCCCTTAACTTAACCGGGGTGAGGTTGGTACTGGCGCTTGCCATCAACAGGACAGAGGTGGTTAGCTCCTGGAACGCGGACGGCCTAAGGGTTTACGAACCTCAATCGATCCCGATCGGCTTCGCGCCTTACTCAGCGTATCCTCGGTGGCTTGACGCTTACGTTCAAAATTTCAGTTACGACCCAGCCAGGGCGTCTCAAATCCTCTTATCGCTGGGATTTAAGAGGATGGGAGGGCTTTGGTATACTCCCCAGGGGCAACAGTTCAAACTCACGCTCCTGCTGCCCTCCCAGTGGACTGACATGGATACCATGGGAGAGAACGTAGCATCACAGCTTACGGAATTTGGCATAGTGACGACGACCAGATCGGAGGACCTTTCAACTTACGAGTCGGTCGCCCTGCCCGCCGGTCAATTCCAGCTAGCCATATGGTATCTTCCACTTTATCAGGCAAGGAGCTTCTCGTCAGCTTGGATCGCGGGAAACTGGTGGCCTTATGACCTCGAGTACGTTAGCGGTAAGGGCTGGTCACCCAATGAATCCTATCCTTTCCAGTGGCCAAACGGCACGCTATCTTACTTCGATTTTAACGATTGGTACTCGCGCGTGATGCTTGAGGAACCCATGAGCGCGGCTTACAACGCAAGCTTTTCTCAGCTGGCCGCTTTTCTTTCTTACGAGATCCCAAACATACCCATAGCTGCGGGCTTCTACGGCGTGGTGTTCGATCAGCGCGCGTACAACGTGAGCTGGCTGAGCGGCCTCCCGGACCTGACTTACCAGACGGTGCTTTATCCTGGCATAAATCCCTTCTTCGTTGGCCAGGACACGGTCCTGTATTGGTTCACGCTTTTTGGCATAGGCCCGCAGGGCTTCCCGTCTCCTTTGGCGGTGGCGATATCTGAGAGGTCGGTAAGCCCTCGCTTTGCTGCTTTTATGGGTTTACCCTCAGAGCTTTCCTCGCATTATAAGCCAATGGTCATATCGCTGAGCTTAAGCGCGTCCGCAACGGCGGTCAGGACCAAAGGCGCGGTGCGGCTGAGCGCGCGGCTCACCTATGCAAACGGCACGCCAGTGGCTCGTGCTACGGTTATTTTCATGTCAAACGGTACATGGATAGGATCCGCTACTACGGCGAGCAACGGCGTCGCGGAGCTGAGCTGGGTCCCCGAAACGCCTGGCAACGCGACCTTGACGGCAGCTATGGAGAGTTGTCCGTCATGCGTATCGCGGTCCGTCACCATTACCGTGATATCTCAGGAAGCCGCCAGTTCCCTCTACTGGGTTCCTTACCTAATCGGGGCAGTTGCCGTGGGGCTCGGGATATTTTGGGCGGTAAGAAGGAACGAGCGCCCTGACAGAAAGAAAGAAGACGAGACGCCACAGGGATCTGTTCCCTGGGAAAGCGTTTAAGCGAGTGCCCTTATGCCCCCATGGAGTCCAGCTGGATAGATGTCAGCGTTGACCTAGAGCCTGGCATGGTCACGTACGAGGGGGACCTGCCTTACGAAGAATACGAGTTTAAGACTCATGAAAGAGACGGAGTTCACATAATGCGCGTGCTCATGGAAACGCACACCGGAACGCACGTGGATGCGCCCTATCACATGATTCCCAATGGGAAAAAAATCAGCGAGTTCGATCTGGATCGTTTTATAGGGAAGGCGCTGGTAGTAGAGGTACATGGAGATGAGATCGGTGAGGACGCAATTCCCCCTTCGTGTCCCCGCGTGGTCTTGTTCAAGACAAAAAATTCCTACCTTTACGATCGCTTTCACGGAGATTATGCCTACTTAACGCTTGGTGCGGCGCGCAAGCTCGTTGAGCACAAGGTCAAGGTCGTGGGCATAGACTACCTTTCCGTGGAGCGTTTTGGGTCGCCCAGATTTGACGTCCACAAGGAACTGATGAGTAATGACGTGGCCATAGTGGAGGGACTCAACCTTGCCCAAGCAAAACCAGGAATTCACGACTTTGTGTGCCTTCCTTTGAAGATGGGGCAAGACGGAGCCCCTTGCAGGGCAGCGATATCGAGAGGTACAGAAAGCGATGGTGGACTCGCACAGCAGCATTAGGAGAATAGCGCTGCTGGGCACCTTCAGGACCTTTCCCATGGCGCTGGTGGGCCCATTTACAGGACTGATACTCTACCTCAGGGGAATGCCGCTTGCGTACGTAAGCGCCTACTACGCCGTGCTTGCTGTCCTGGGAGCTGGAGGCCAACTGGTAGGAGGGCTTCTTTCAGACAGGAACGGAAGGAAGAGGACCATGATAGTTGGTCAATCGATGAGCGCGCTGTTCCTTTTTCTCATGGGTGTGGCGTTGGCGTTTCCCGGCTACGTTTGGTTTAGCGTTGCTGCTCTCACTCAGACTTTTTTCGGCAGCATTTCATTTTCCGCTTATAATACCTTCATAGGCGACCTTGGAGTTAACAAGGAGGGACTGGTGACCAGCTACGGGATAGCGAGGATGGGAATTAACATGGGCTGGGCGCTTGGCCCTCTGGTAGGTGGGTTTTTGCTTGAGGATGTGGGTTATCCCTTGACTTTTATGATCGCAGGTGTCCTCATAGGGGCGGCCATGGTGCTCTTCATAGGGCTGCAAGAGCCCGTAAAGCGCGCTGGGTTCGATCTTAGCGCCCTGAGGGACTCTCGTTACGCCTTGAGCATATTGCCCTTTGTGCTTGTGTTTGCATTCATAGCGCAGTTCGGCCTCACCCTCACCGTTTTCGAGAACACCGTGAACGGCTTCTCCTTCCTTGATCTGGGTCTCTTTTACTTAGTGAACGGTTTAACGGTCGTCGCGTTTCAGTACCCAATATCGCGTTTCTTGGCGCCAAAGGACCCGGTCAAGTGGGTCAACGCGGGGCTCATGCTTTACGGGATCAGCTACATGATGCTGGCTTTCGTCCGCGGGCTTTACGGCGTCATGTTCTCGGTTTTCGTGATGACCATAGGAGAAGACATAAGCACGCCCCTTCTGATGACCATCGCGAACTTGCTGGCAAGACCCGAGAAGAGGGGAAGCTACATGGGCATATACGGGGTCGTGAGCAGTTCGGCGAGGTCCGTTGGTTCCTCCATAGGAAGCGCTCTGATGTCTAGCTTAATCGGTTATCCAGAGGCGCTATGGGGTAGTGTTGACGTCCTCGGCATCGTCTCTGCTGTGGCAACGCAAGTCGTGACGGGGAGGTCGCTGAGGCAGAAGACGGCGCATGCGTGACCCGCTTTGCTAAGGCAGCGGACGTCGAGCGGTTTAAAACCCAGCACGCCGGAGTTTTATGAAGGTCGCTCAGGGCATTGACCTGATAGACGGAACCAACGCAAACGTTTACGTTTTCGCCGTGGACGGCGCGGTTGTCCAGGTTGACGCGGGTTTCGATAAGTCAGCCCAAGAGGTATTGAGCTATTACGAGAGCAAGGGGATAAAGCCGACGGCCGTCATCCTCACGCACTCTCACATAGACCACATAAGGGGATTAAAGGTCATTTTCGACCTGTATCGTCCTTCGGTCTATGCTCACAGGTACGAGATTCCCGTTATAACTGGTCAGAGGCCTCAGTACTCCAAGAACAGGCTCATGAGTATTCTCTCGCCTTTTTTCAAGGCCCCTCCCGTTCCGCTGATCAACGACGTAACTGGATTGACCCTTCCTAACGTGAGAGTAATCGAGACGCCTGGTCACACGCCGGGAAGCATAACGATTTTGCTTGAAAGGGCAGACGGAAGGTTTGCTTTCGTAGGGGATGCGGCTTTTGAGAGAGACGGGACGCTTTACGTTAACGAGAGGTACTCGCTTGACGTGCAAAAAGCCCGGGAGTCCCTGAGGGCCATAACGTCGCTTTCGCCGATCACCGTCCTTCCAGGCCACGGAAAGCCCTTGCGCGTTTAGGTTCAGGGCGGGCGCCCTGCACAGCTCTTGTTGTGCATCATGCCTTGCCTTTTCCTCCTGAGGATGTAGCCAACGGCAGCGATAGCGATCGCGATGAAGGCTGCGATAACGGCTATCGCGTAAAGGTAAAGGGCTGCTGAGGCACCAGAGGCGTAGATCGAGGTAGTGGATGTCACACCATCCAAGATCGCGCTTACGCGAGTTGCCCCCAAAGGTGGTTTGTAGGTCAGCGTTGAGTCGCCCGTCCCATTGGTCTTGGCGCTGGCCACCAGCGTCCCGTTGGCGTAGAAGTTTACGAGGGCTCCGCTTACGGGCGTCCCGTTGACATACGCGGCATGCGCGATCAAAGTTACAGAACTGCCAACGATCGTTGAGTTGGGAGATGCCGAAAGCGTCAGCGTTAGCTGAGGCAGCGTCACCGTTAGGATCTCGTGTGGGATCTGCATCAACGGCGAAATGATTGAATTGGGAAGTCCTATAGTGATCACGTATTTGCCTTCCGATGATGGCGCGTAAGCCGCGGACGCCAGCCCTGTCCCATTGGTCTTGGCGCTGGCCACCAGCGTCCCGTTGGCGTAGAAGTTTACGAGGGCTCCGCTTACGGGCGTCCCGTTGGCGCTCACGAGCGCGCAGGTGAGGGTTAGCGCTTCTCCCTCGGGTACCTTGGCTTGGCTGAGCGTAAGCGTGGAATAAGCGATAAAGGGGCTGTAGTAAAAGATCATCGGAGAGCTCTGGTGATCGAGTACAACCTTGCTCTGGTTAACCAGATAATACCCGTAGGGCAAAGATACGTTGGTTCCCCGTTCGTTGGCCCTGACCTCTTCTATTAGCAAGCGATCCCTTGAGTAAATGTAGACCGGGACGGCGCTTGTTGAGAAGAACGAAAGCGTTCCGAAGGAGCTTGATGCTGGCGTTGCGTTTACGCGATCTTTGGTTATGGTGATCACGGCGTCTGAGCTGAGGGACAAGGAGAAACTAGCCGCTCCGCTTTCACCCACCGTTATGACAGACGCGTTCGTGACGCTTCCAGTCGTCGGGTTCCAGCGTTCAAGCCAGTAAGAGCCCGGCTGCATTCTTAGCGCCACCTTTGCCGAAGTTGCCCTGCCTAGCTCGTAGTAGTTCGCCCAGTCGCTGGCTAGCGAGGAGTTAACTAGGAAGATGAGGGCGGCCGTCCCGTTTCCTACCGCCTCAGCGCTTCCGGAGCTTGACGAGACATCCAGTGGCCTAAACCCGGAAAAGTTGAGCTGGGAAACGAGGTTGCGTACCGCTTGAAACTGGAAGTACAGGTCGTTTGGGTCCACGAAACTGTCCCACCACCAGGTCATGGCCGTTCCGGCCGAGCCGCTTGCGACGGCAGACCACAACCCAAGCTGAAGCGATATTCCGACGGGGTCGTTAACGGCGCTTATGTAGCTTGCGCCAAACTCTGCGACCAAGATGGGCTTGTGAAATGACATGTACTGTCCAACCCAGTAGCTTATGTTGCTCGGTATCGCGTAAGGGCCGGACCCGTACAGGTGGAGCTGAGCGTAAGATATGCCAGGTATGCTGAAGAGCGAAAAGCCCTCCTCTGGGTTGCTTACGCTTATGGTTATCATGTGACGGTAGGGGTCGTTCTTCTCTATGTAACTGACCATGGCCCTGGTCCAAGCGGCCACAGCGGTCGAGTTGTAGCCTGGGGCTCCATCCACTTCATTGAAGAGCTCCCACGAGAACAGGTTTGGAAATGCGGAGTACTTCCCTATGAGGCTCCTTATCCAGAACTCCTCGAGCTTTATCATCTTCGGCGAGGAGAAGAAGGCAGCAGGGGCAACGTTAAACCACTCAGGTCCCTCATAGAAGCTTTGATCCGTGTACGGGCTGAAAAGGCAGAGCTGAACGTAAACGTGATTCTTGAGTGCGAAGTCCAGCATGGCGCTGTAATTTCCGGAGAACCAAGTGGCAGCGTAAGGGCTCCAGAGCCTTACCCAATTGCCTCCATTCTTGGCCAGCTTTCCGACGTAGTACTCCCAGCCGCCTGCTGAATCTCCTGGCGATGAGGCCCATGCCACGTCTTCTCCTACGAGGACGAGCGGGCTACCTCCCGCGTGGAAGTAGCTCTTGCCGGCTTCCGCTTCCGGCATGGGCTTTGGCCCGGCACTTACCAAGATCTCTCCCCCGCCTATTACGAAGGCGCCGGAGGAGTTCGTTAGCACCACCCTATAGGTGTATGTGGAAAGCGCGGTTGGCGTAAACCTTACCCCCCAAATTCCCTTGGCGTAGGGATAGCATGGCAACGAAAAACTACTTCCCTGACTTGAGAAGAACGCCGTCACGTTGACCTGTGTAGTGTTAAGCGGGTTCTCGTAACTTGTGGACGCCCTGAATTTGAGCAGGATTGGATATCCGAGCGTGGCCTGCGTGTTCGTTCCCTGGCCTGAGGCGCTGGCCACCGGGATCAGGACCAACAGAAAAATCGTTATGAGCGCGTACTTCATGAGTAAGTATTTTGAAAGAATTTTTAAGTCTATCTAGCTTGTGTTCAAGGTTATTTTCATTTTTCTTTTATTTTCTTTAGCAAATCTGCTGAGCGCGGTCTTAAGCATAACGGGATCTACACCGAGTTGCCCCGCCGCTGCGTCGCAGTCCTCAATGCCGTAGGCCTCCATTCCGGCCTTTAAAAGTGGGGTGGGCTTCTCCCTCACGTCACGCCACGTTATCTTCATGTCCCTGAGAAATATTGAAACAGTAACGTCGCCTATACCCTTTGCTAGCCCCTTTATCCTTTGTTCCAAGTCGTTCTCGTCGGTGGACTTCTCATGAAGGGCGCTCAGGGTTCCGTACCTTTCTTTGAGGTTCTTGGTAGCCTCGAGTATCTTTGTCGCTGTCGAAAAGTCATACCGGACGTATCCGCCGCGGTCGAGCGCCTCGACTAGCTTGGCCCAACCCGCGGCGAGCAGCGAGTCTGGATCCACAAGGCCTTCGGTCTCCAGGGACCTGTAGGTTCTGATAGCGGTTTCTTCCCTTATGGGTTTAGCGAAAAGCAGGGACGCGAGGAACCACTTGAAGATTTCCCTTTCGTCTCCGCTCTTGAGGTCGATTCCCAGCAACTCCGAATAGGGCTTGCCCAGCCTTTTTACGAGGTCGCCCAGCTCCTCCATGAAAAAAAGCGCCCTTAAGCTAAACGCCTTGTGCCTGATTATGGGGTAAATCCTTGGAAATTTTGGACTCAAAAAGTTAATAAAGGGAGTTCTCTTGGATCCCGATAAATTTTGGAGTACAAGTGGACAGCGCTGAGCGTGACCACGGTTGGCGCCATACTTGGTAGCATGCAAGGTTCGGCGTTGATGATAGCGCTTCCCAGTATGATGAGGGACCTGGACTTGAACTTCTTCTTTGCCATGTGGATAATATTGATTTACATGCTTCTCACGGTTGCCCTCGTGCCCATGTTGGGTAGGTTCGCGGATATAGTGGGCAGGAAGAAGCTTTACAACGTGGGCTTTGCCATATTCGGCCTTGGATCTTTGCTCAGCGGAATGACCATGGGAAAGGGGGCGGTCGCAGGGGTGGAGCTCATAGCCTTCAGGGGAATTCAAGCCGTTGGCGGGTCCTTCCTCATGGTTAACAGCGTGGCCATTGTCACGGATGCATTCAAGAAAGGCGAGGTAGGTCTCGGCCTTGGCGTCAACCAAGTGGCAGGGATAGCTGGTTTCACGACCGGCCCAGTGGTTGGTGGCATGCTTACGGCAATATCCTGGAGATGGGTCTTTCTCTTCAATATACCCATAGCCATATTTGCCGTTCCGTGGGCCTACTTTAGGCTAAGAGAGGTCGTTGAGCCGCTTAAGAACGAGTCCTTTGACTTCGTAGGTAACGTGCTGCTCTTGACAGGGCTCACGCTGATGTTGCTCGGCCTAACGTTCATAGCTTTTCCCGGCTTTCCCGAGATCTACACCGTGTTCCTCCTGATCGGCTCCTTGCCGTTTTTCGCGCTATTTGTTTACGTCGAAAGGAGGGTAAAGTATCCGCTGATAGACTTCTCGCTTTTCAGGAACAGGCTTTTCGCCTTGGGTAACATATCGAACCTTCTCAACGGCATAGCCACGGGAGCAGTGATGTTTTTGCTCATTTTCTTCCTTCAGGGTCCCTATGGGCAGACTCCGCTATCAGCGGGTATAATGATGATTCCCTTTGGTTTGGCCTTTCTAGCCGTTGGGCCCGTAAGTGGCAGGCTTTCAGATAAGTGGGGCTCAAGGATTTTAAGCACGGCGGGGCTAGGGGTAACTGCGATCGGCCTTCTCTTTCTGGCCACCATAACGAAGCAGACGCCCTATCCTTACCTAGCGGCTTACATGGCCATCATGGGAGCGGGAGGAGGGCTATTTGAGTCTCCGAACACCAATGCCGTCATGACCTCGGTGGACCCTCACAAGAGGGGAATCGCTTCGGGTGTTAGGACGATGCTTAGGAACACTGGCAGCATGCTGAGCCTTGCCGTCTCCTTCCCGTTTCTCATAAGCCGGGTCTCGGTTAACGACCTGATGCAGATAATGATATACGGTGGAGGAGTGCAGGATAAGGCCTTTAACCTCTCCTCTTTTGAGTACGGCCTTCACCTCGCCTTCTACTTCTCTTTGGTCATCAGCGTGGTTGCCATGATCTTGTCTTCGTTTAGGCCATCTCACTCTCCCATGGCAGAATCGCGGGCGGATCAAACTAATGCGCGTTAAGTGCTAAGGATACGAGCAAGAGATCTGGGCTTAAAATTTCGCCGGTTAAACGTTTGGAGAAGGGCATGAGGCAAGGGCTTACCTGAAGGTTAAATTTTAGAGGCGTGGCGTTTTTTGTGAGGTGGTAGTCTTACGAGAACTTGGGATAGGCACGCGTGAATCAGGGTTGCGCTCACAACGCTTCCGAGCAACTCGCCCCTTATGCACTTTAACTCTTCGGCTGAAATTTTCCTTTCCGGCTTGGCACTGGTTTGGCGGTTTACGCGTTTTAACTCGAGCTTGGGGAGAGGTAAAATCCCGTTTTCATGAATGGGTTTGTTCTTCGCGAAAAGCAAAAACTTCTACTTAAGGCCGTAGGCCCATTGCCCGATGGCGCCTTCCCGCAAAGCGCGGGCAAGGTGCTCGCGGGATGAGACAAGCGCGGCCTTTGCTGCAACCGCGCTTCAGGACTTAACGCCGCCAAATGTTCAATTGCCCTTCGGAAGCCATGGGCGCAAACTTTCTACACCTTAGCCATCTTTCGTGGATTACTGGGCTCCTACTCTGAGAACTGCGTTGAGATCAAGAGCAGATCCTTATCGCCTTTCACGAGTACAACTTCCGCAGTAGCTGGAATGCTATCGCTTTTACCGCTATTGCAAGCTAGCTAACGGGATCCCCGTTATTTGTAAGCCCGTTAGCCTACACGTCAGAGGTGCGATCATCGTTTCGCCATAAATAATTCTCATTGTATCTTGCTCTGTTGCACGCCTGCAGTTGCTGGGAAAATGCACCCTATTTGCCCTCTTGACGGCGATCTATGGCGCAATTAGCTAGCACGTTTCGCGGCAACGAAGACCACGACCGAATGGTCGTCGCTTGAGTCCAACAATAGCAGCGCGGCGCCGGCCTTGGCGTCTCATCATCGTTATCGGCGTCCCGTGAAGCGTGGAGTCTGCCTTTGGGTGCGGCGGCGTTCTTTGTCAAGGCGCCCAAGTAGGCAAAGTCAAGGACCTTTCGCCAGAACAGACAGCCTTATCGTTCATGCGAAGGCCGCAAGGGGTCGCAGGTGCTATTCGCCAAAAATAGCAGGCGCCAACGTTGGGTCGAGCGCGGTTGACATCGACGTACGGTCAACCCGAACTCGGTCACATGCCTGCAGCGGTCACAACTCCAAGCAACCACAGGGTGCCCTGCTTACTACGCTGGCGGTCTCGCCCTCAGCAGGCGCGGCAAGAAGGGACCGCAACAGCAGTGAAAATAAAAATTTCATTTCTCTCTTTTTTTAGAATCGTGGTAAATTTTTCCTCTCTGTTTTCCATTTTTTACTAATTCTAACACCCAGTTTGCAGGGCCCACGCGTAAAAGTGTGCCGATTCGTCAGGCTTTAAAGCCGTACCCAGAAAGGCATCATGAGCAAGCTCGGCTCCGCGCTTTACCTGCTGTTTTACACGCCGTACCTAATAGTGAGGCGCATATGGATGCAGCTTGTAGCTTTAGCGATTATGTTCGGTTTCGGCACCGTTGTTTTCATGTACTTCCAACATCTGGATTTCCTAACGGCGCTCCTGGGATCGGTTTCCACGATAACCACGATAGGCCTTTACGCGCCCAACCTCGTCACGATACCTCCGCTGGAAAAAATATTGCTTATAGTTATCTTCATAGTCAGCGTCGGGTTGGCGGCGTCGATAGTCCAGAGCACGGTTTCTGCAGCCGTCAGAAAGGAGATCCTAGCGGAGGAGGCGAGCAAGTTGAAGGCAAAGACCATGAAAGGGCACGTCATTGTAGGAGGATATAAGTTCTTGGGAAAGTACGTGGTCGACTACCTCAGGGAGCTTGGGCTTGACTTTGTGGTGTTGGTGCGCGATCAGACGCAACTCGACGCGCTTAGAAAGGACAACATACCCGCTCTTGGCGCGCCCATAACGCACACGTATGAGGCGCTTAGGGAGGCGAGCGTCGAGAAGGCATCAACGATAATAACGACGTTCGACGACGATGGCGACAACCTCCTCATGATACTAAACGCGAAGAAGCTTAACCCCAACATAAGGGTAGTTTCCATAGTCAACGATAAGGAACTCGTGGAAGGGGCGAAGACCGCCGGCGCGGACGTGGTAGTTGTGCCTAGCGAGCTGATAGGCAACGTCCTTGCGCTTTCGGCCATATCGGATGAAGTGGAGGGCGTGTTCCTGAACAACTCCCTTGGATTCAGGCATATAGCTTCATTTAACGTGGAAAGGGACGGCGTGGATTACAAAGATCTAAAGGGGATCTGCCCCATACTTTTTGTCAAGCGCGGAGATGAGATAATATATGACCTGGAAGGGAAAACGCTCAGAAAAGGGGACGTTGTGTACGTCCTAACCGATCACAACAGCCTAGAGGCGTTTCGTGAAAAGATAGGTTTAATAAACGCTAAGTCTGTCGATTATAAAGCTTAAATATCGCCACAATTTTATTTTATGATAATTAGCGGTGAGGTTCATTATCCTAGGGTGCCCAGAGAGCTGTGGATCGATCGCCTTAAGAAGCTCAAGAGGGCTGGCTTCAATTCCGTCACGCTTTACTTCTTCTGGAATTTTCACGAGCTATACCCAGGGATTTTTGACTTCTCGAAGCAGAGGGACGTGGGCTTTCTTATTGAAGAAATAGGGAAGCTTGGACTTAATGCCATAGCGAGAGTAGGCCCTTATGACTGTGCAGAGTGGGATAACGGAGGCCATCCGGCTTGGATAAGCTCAAGTGGAGCCAAGCTGCGCTCCCTTGATCCCGGTTACATGGGTCCCGCAGATCGCTGGCTAAGGATGGTGTTGTCATTTATCTCCAAGTACGACGCGAAAAACGGTGGGAACGTAATAGGTGTTCAGCTAGAGAACGAGTACTTCTGGGGTAACATCCCCTACCATGAGGCCTTAGCTAAGATAGCAAGGGAGTGCGGCGTAAAGGTCGATCTTTACACCAATGCCAACAGGTTTGCCAGAAACACGAACTTCATAGACACGCTGGACATGTACCCCGATCCCTGGAAGCTCGACTCGGTCGTGGGCCAGCTAAAGGACATCGCCGTCACTCAGCCCTCTTTTGCTCCAAAGATAATGGAGTACGAGGGAGGTTGGTTCTCAAAGATAACCAAGCCATTGCCCACCGAAAGGGGGCCCATACCAGCCAAGTGGACAAGGATGCTCTTCGCCACGGCGCTGGCCTATGGTTCCGACTTGATAAGCTTCTACATGTTCCACGGCGGTACCAATTTCGGAAGGTGGACCGGGCGTTGGATGACCACTACCTATGACTACGATGCCATGGTAAGGGAATGGGGAGAGTTGAGCGACAGATACTATGAGGTGAAGACGGTCGCTAAGCTCGCTCCGCTCCTGGAAGGAAGCCGCATGGTCTCAGAAGAGAAGCTCGATGACGGCAGGATCAGGATAGTAAGGGAGGCGAGAGGCGCGCTTTTTGCCTTTAGGATAAATAACTCGGACCAGGAGTGGCTAGACGGTGACGTTAGGGTTCCGGCAAGGGACGTGAGGATAACGGTTCACGATCTTAACTTTGGCGGGATGCGCGTTAGCTCCAACATCGACCTCCTTGGCGTGTACGACGACACGGTCATTTTCTTCGGCGACGAGGGAGAGAACTTCAGGGTCGAGTTAAACGGAGGTAACGTGGTGTCGAAGTACGGCGTCGAGCAGGAGGGCGGTTCGGTAACGGGTAAGATCAGCGGCGTAAGCGGTTGCCTAGTGGAGGCGGAGGGCCGCAAGAGGGTCCTAATCCTTGACAGAAAGCTCGCGCAGCGCACATGGGACTTCGGGTACCCGATCGTAAGCGATGCCTACTACGTGGAGGATGCTGACGGTTCGGGGATAACCGCCCAGCTTACCGGGCCCTCAACTTTCTACCTGCCTTTCCAGTTAAAGGACTGGATACCGGAACTGGCCCTCGGGAAGTTAAGCGCCTACGTTTCCCCATTACCGGTAAGCGCGAGGGTTTTGAGCACAACGCAAGCTCCCCTCATAGTTGAACCTCTGGGTCACTTCGACAACCCTCCCAGCGAGGAAGACCTTGGGCTATGGAGCGGGGCCATACTCTCTTACTCCACATCGCTTCCGAAGCAGGCTGATTACGCAGCGGTTGTAAACGACTTCGCCGTATCCTACGATGGCAACGCTAGTTCTGGCTACTGTGTTCTCGAGGGGAAAGCAGGGCCCGGAAACCTGACCCTCTTCGTCGACTTCACGGGTCGTCCAAACCACCCGGAGTGGAGCTTCGTGCCATACAAGAGCGGCCTTGTATCCCCTGTTTTGTACGGAAAGAAGGGCACGAGGAAGCTGACAAGCTGGAAGCACTCCTACGTCGACCTTGGTTACAGGTATCAGCCTGGACTCGCTACCTTCAACGACTACTCAAAGCTTTTAAACGAGGACCTTGAGAAGCAGCTTAGCGCTGCGAAGGACTGGTCCGAATCCCTACCGGAAGTGAGGTCACCTCTCATCATACTTTACTCGAAGGTTGAGTTCGAATCGGAAGGAGGTCCCATAACGCTCAGGATAAGCGATCAAAGAGCGCCCGTCGCCGTCATGCTGAACGGCAATCGCGTTTACCTTGGAAAGGGCAACGATGACTTCGACACGTACGTTTACGGGCAAGCGCAGGCCGGCGTCAACACGCTCGTGATAGCTTCTCCGGTCTATTCGGCTTCTGGTCAGGTTCGCCCCGCTTTCGGTGGCGTTGAGCTAACGCAATGGGAAGGTGAGGCTCAAGGGTACGAGGTCGGCCTGCTAAGGGAGGGAGAGTGGCGCGAGCTTTCTCGCGACCTTTCTTTCACGGCATCGTCTCCATCATCCATTTCCATCACCTTTGACCTATCTCAAGACCCCACCGGTGACGAGATCTCTCCCCTCTACGTTGAGCTTGACGGTCCCTTTGTCGCGGAGGTGCACCTCAATGGCCAGATGGTTGGCCACTACTACGACATAGGTTCTCAGAAGAGGTTCTACCTTCCCGAACCATATCTCAAGAAAGGCGACAACGAGCTGAAGCTCATAGTCCTGCCCACACGTGAGAACGCTCAGGTCAAGGTGGCCTTCGGTTCCTACTTCTCGGCCAAAAAAGTCAAGCTCCACAGGTAAGCGCTTTTTACCTAAGCCGCTACGGGGGCGTTGATGAGACCCATGACCGCGTTAGCAGCCGTTAGCGACGCCGCGAACAGCGCGTAATGAAGCAAGCAGATCAGGTGTCGCATGAACGCGACGAAGAATCCTCGTTTGAAAGGGTTTTCTATCGTTACCGTTATTCCAGCCCGCGAGGAGCATAAATCTGGCAGGACCTTCATCGCGACCCTTGAGACACCTGATTTCGGGATTGAACGCCAAAGGTCTTTCTCTCAGCGGGTAAAGGCCGATGAGTACCGCCTTGCCCAACACTGTTGCACGAGTAAAAACGGCTTTACGGTAAAGCTTCAGTGGAACGCCTCGGAAAAACGTCATGCGCGGTGGCCACGAAAGCCACCGATCCAGGTTTTCCCATCATAACAACCAGGATCAGGGCGATTCGCCCCTTTCCTAACGTCTGGATAGCGGATATAGCTCGTCATATGGCACATTTTGGGTATCAGCGGATTCGCGAAGAAGTTACAGATGAGAGTTGTACCGAGCGGCTCCATCAGAAGAAGTTCACGGCGGGAAAAGACGAAGTTTTGCCCTTGCGTTACGCTTGCGCTATCAGCGCCGCTCCCGTGGCCGCGTAAGGCGACATAACTCAATGCGGCGTTTGCGTTAAAGTGCGCGCGCTCCGCGCCGTTTCCGAAGCTGCGTTGATACGCGAATAAGAGCTTGAGTTCTCCCCGCGTCAATTTGCGTGCCGCACAGCGCTAGTCGCGGATCGGCGCGTGCGGTTTAAAAACCACCGGCTTATAACGTTGTCATGAAAGTAGGAGATAAGGCGCAGGATTTTTCGCTACCAAATCAGGACCTGAAGACGATCTCGTTGTCGCAGTTCTCCGGGAGAACCGTGGTTCTGGCCTTCTTCCCAGGGGCGTTCACGTCTGTCTGCACCAAGGAGATGTGCACGTTCCGCGATTCCATGGCCAAGTTCAACAAGCTAAACGCCATTGTACTTGGCATAAGCGTGGATCACCCGTTTTCACTTGCGGCTTTCAAGAAGTACAACGGGCTTAACTTCGATCTCCTTAGCGACTTCGACAAAAAGGTAAGCTCGGTATATGGCGGTCTTCATCACGATTTCGCTAGCGTGAAGGGGCTTGTGGCCGCGAAGCGCTCCGTGTTTGTGATCGCACCAGACGGTACCATAGCATACAGCTGGGTGAGCGAGGATCCGGGCAAGGAACCCGATTATTCCCAGATAGAGTCGGTGATCACGAACGTGCGCAAGGGCTCATGAGTCGAGCGGCTTTTGAGCCCTCAATTTTTTGATGGTATTCGTCGTGCGGTGAGTGTAATCAAGGCATGCCGGGCGCGAAAAAACGCAGCGCCAAGCTCAGCTCAGCATTATTACGTTAGCCGAGTGAGGCCTCAGCGTTACCCTCGCGGTCTGGTTCTCTAACCTCATGTCCTTTACATCCTCCACCTTAACCCTGTTGGGCTCGTCGAAGTCGTTTCTGTCGTTCTCGGATTCACCCGAAACCACCAAGTGTGTCGCGGAGTTATTCTCCCTGTTTAGGTGAACGGTAAGCTCCAAGGGCTCGTCCTTGTTTTTGTTGACAACGTGCAGGTATATGGTGGAACCAGATTCCGTGGCCGAGGCGTCCACGTACTCAACCCAACTGTCAAGCTCCTTCGAGTAAAAGCGAGGCGAGATCACGTCCGTGGCCAGCGCGGTATTTCCCGCGTTTTCGGTGAAGATCTTGAACACGAGGTACTGCGGGTTGACGTACATGCGGCCATCATCTCTTGTAACTACGAGCGGAAGCACGTTCACCGTTTGCGCGAAGGTCGCGATGGGCACGAGCTTGGAAAGCCTCTCCAGCACTATGAGCGTGTCACCCGTGAACACCCCGTCGGCAACCGAAGTTCCTTGGTCGTGAAGCGGTGGTTTTGCTACTGGATACCAGACGTTCCACTCGTCGAAGGATATGCCGATGTCTCTCTTTATCTCGTACTTTGTCCTCGCAAACTGAATGGCCGCTGACTTGGCGCGAAGCATTTCCTCGATGCCCTGAGGTGCTGCCATGAGATCTTCGTAGCTGCTCGGGTTTATGTACCTGTGCACGGATAGGTAGTCGATGTAGTTTCCAGCCGTCTTCACGACCTCTTGGTCCCATTCCAGGTCGCCGGTGCCGCGCCACCACGCATCTCCTCCAACCCCCACTATCTTTATGTTGCGGTCCACCATCCTCATCTCGCTGGCGAACTCCACGGTTCTCCTTGCGCACTCCTCCGCGCTCAGGCAATGCCCTATCTGCCAGCTTCCCCAAAGCTCGTTTCCGATGCTCCAGTACTTAACGTTATAGGGCTCGGGGTGCCCGTTTTTCCTGCGCAAGTCCGCGTACTTAGTGCTCTTGCTCGAGTTGCAGTACTCAACCCAGTTAGCTGCCTCCTCTGGGCTTCCGTTGCCAGCGTTGACGGTTATGAAGGGCTCAGCCCCGATCATCCTAACCCACTCCATGAACTCATCTGTCCCAAATTCGTTTGGCTCCTCGGCGCCCCAAGCCATATCGAACTTTTTCGGCCTATCTCCTCCAACGCCTTCAAGCCAATGATAGCCTGAGGCGAAGTTCCCGCCGGGCCACCTGACAAGAGGGGGGTGCAGGGCCTTAACCGCCTCGAGAACGTCCTTCCTGTAGCCTTTCACGTTCGGTATTTGGCTTTGCTTCCCGACCCACACCCCTCCGTATATGCACTTGCCGAGGTGCTCTATGAACTGGCCGTAAATTCCCTTGCTGAGAGGAGACCTTACATTAATGTCCACGAAAACCTCCGCTTTATCGGTCAACTTGACTCCTGCATTTCCTGCTTTATTAGGCTTTCGTATAGGTGAATAAATCTTAATTAACAAGCCCGATAGAATAAGATCTTTGATTAGCGTCTGTTGTAATCGGCCTTACGCACTTGAGGATCACATGATGATGTATAGTGCCTTAGATTGTAATCTTCTAGGCTTCTTATCCTGTCTGAGGCGTAATTTTTCAATGGTCAAAGGCCTTCAAGGAATACTTCGATGACATCTAATCAGACATATTAACAATAATTCCTGGGTAGAAGTTTATTCGTGGAAATATATAAATAAATTTTAAAGCGATCGTTATTGTTGACAAGGCCTCTTACTATTTTATTTTTAGATTAGAGATTAAGTTCATACCCGTGGGCCTTATGTTGGTATTGCAGCAGAGTTGTTCCTAGATTCAAAAGAGGGGCATCTATTGCATAGTGTATGGGACCGTCATAAAAATACCGAGCATAAGGTTGCTCCATCTATTAGTGTTAGAGCGAAAGGCCTGTATTATTGCATAATTCCAGAGAATTTTCATCACATAAGATGAGTACTGGTTAGAGCCACAAAGTCATGGCAGGCAGTAGCCCTAACCAGTGGAATGGGTCCTACCAAGAGATAAGCCAAAGCTGCCAAGTGCCAGTGAACTTGAAATTATTGCAGAACAAATAGGGCTGAAAGCCAGTTTGGTTGAAGAGTGCTTGGTTTACAGGTTCGACAAGTCAGGAAAGCAGAGGAGAAAGCACGTCGTTATAGTGATAACCGTGGATGCTAAGGGCAGGGGCTGCTGGGCGTTGACGTTTGCGTTGATGCAAGAGGCCATTCAACGGCAAAGACGGCCACTAAGATCGCCGGTATTAGGGAGAAGTGGAAAATGATAGAAGTCCATGGCAATGGCGCTTACGATACGAACCTTGCATTCTCTCTTATGGGAAGTGGATATGGTCGAAGATTAGAACGAGCGCGACCACTGATCGTTCCCGCGGTTTCAGAGGAGAAGATATGAAACTTAGAAATACCGTTCCCTGGGATACAGAAGGCGGAAAGGGCAAACATATTACATTAAGCGCTGGGCTGTTGAGGGCTTCTTCTCGGCGAAGAATCAGCTTTGAAGAGGAAGTTCGGTGAGTATACGAATTCTTGGATGCCTCAAACACTCATAGCGGAAGCGCTTCAGAGGGCCACGGGTCTATGATGCCATGACTTACTATGCCAAGGTTAGGGCGTAAAAGTAAAAACGAGCAGTGGATAGCGCGAAATCCTATAATCCAGGATTTATTCAAAAATTCAAAAGATCAAGGAGCTGGAATCATGCTTTAATTGAAGATTAATGTGCTAAAGTTTAAAAGCTAATGCTAACAATAAGTGGAGAATAAGTTGAGGAATTTCGTTAAAAAGGTTGCGGCTCTTTTTGCAGTAGCGGTCTTCCTGTTAAGTAGCCTCGCGATGGGTGGCTTCATCGCACCCGTTTCAGCTCAGCAGGCCCCGCAAATAGTTACCACGCAGAACTCCACTCTGTTGTACACGCCTTCTATGCCTGTTTGGAATATCTTCAATCCGTCGAGCCTTATAGACGCACAAGCCACAAACGATGTTCCCCTTATGTATTACGATAGGATGAATAACATATTTTTGCCAGGTCTAGCCGCGGGAATTTCCGAATATCCTCAGAATAGTAGCTTTATCTTGTACCTTAGGAAAGGATTATCGTGGTATAATGGAAGTGCTGCAATGCCGTTCAGCGCTTGGGACGTTTATGCACAATTTTATATTGGCGCAAAAGTTTATTCATGGTATGCGCCTTATCTTAATGCTAGCAAGATAAAGGTTATAAACAACTATACCATTGAGTTTACCCTTAACACATGGGCGCCAACGGTTCCCGACCTAATGCTGACTTCAGACATAGCCACGCCTTGGTACCTCTGGAAGTCGTGGGTAACAAAGCTTCAAGCAATGAACTCCACAGAGGCGGCGGCCCAGGGCACTGCAATAGAACAATATAACCAGCCACCATGGTTTATAGGTCCTTACTACGTTACAGTATCTCCGCCTTACGTCGTTTGGCACCTTGATCCTCAGAACTTGCTTAACGCGTGGGCAACTGTGTTCCCATACCACACGTGGCAAGACTATAACCCCGAGTTCATAATATGGTATACTGGTGGTAACGGACAAACGATGAATGCAATTCTAGCAGGACAGGTAACTTGGTCGACTGTATCTTTCTCGGCATCGCAAATAGGAGTTTTGAAGAGTGCAGGACAAGACGTGATGCTGGCTCCTGCTTTCTGGGGTCCGGAGCTTACGATAAATCCTGGTTTGTATCCACTTAATTACACGCAGGTAAGGTTAGCTCTTGAGTACGCTTTTAACCGTACCGAAGCTTGTGATGCTTGGAATGCACCGGGTGTCGAGTTGGTTGAACCCAATTATCACATCTTAGGCTTCACTCTGCCATACGACGACATACCATCATGGTATAATAAGATGCTGACGAACTTCACTTATAATCCTCAAGAAGCAGCACAATTGCTGGAGAGCGTTGGCTTTACTAAGAAAGGCGGAGTCTGGTATGCTCCCAACGGCCAAGAATTCACTCTGGCGATACAGACTGTTGCAGGATGGACAGCGGAGGACGACATAATCGAAAACGTGGCTAGCCAGTTGACAGCTTTTGGTATCCCAACGCAAGTATACGCAGACGATGCGAGCACGCTTTGGGGTAGTATAGAGCCCAACGGAGATTTCCAGCTTGGATTGATAGGCGCCATAGCGTTGGCTAACAGCTTTGCAACGGCTTGGCAAATCGGCTGGTGGTGGGCAGGTATTTATCCTACGTCTACTGCAAATGGCTGGTTGCCAAGCAAATACTATCCAATCACATATCCTAATGGGACAAAGGGCACTTTCCAGATGAATCAATGGTTCACGAAACTCGAATCGAGCGTGCCACTAAGTGCAGAGTACAACCAAACGATGATCCAGCTTGCAGCTTTTGTTGACAGCCAAGCTCCTGTGATTCCAATAGAAGCAAAGATGATACCCGTCCAATACAATCCGAAGGTCTTTAACTTGACCTGGATTAATTCCTTACCTTATACCACGCAGGAGCTATGGGAAACAGTGGCAATGTTGCCTTGGCCTCTTAACGCTAATATGGTTCAGTACTACACAATTATACTTGGAGTCACGCCACCAGGTGTTAACTCGCCCTTGGAGGAAGCTATAACAACTAATAGTCTTTCACCCGAATACGATGCCTTCCTCGGTTTGTCCCCGTCCTACTCGGCTCGGTATAGTGCCAGCGCACTGTCGACCAGTAAGATCTCGCTAATTGCCAGTCCCACGACCATGATTGCCGGGACTCCTACTACTTTAACAGCAACAGTTACCTACGCCAATGGAACTCCTGCCGCAGGCGTCACAGTTGCCTTCGTTGCGAGCGGAGCTGAAATAGGTTCAACTGTTACAGGATCTAACGGCCAGGCATCATTTGAATACACACCAACTCAAGCTGGGACGCAAGTTATCGCTGCTTACTTGGCTTATGAACCTACGATTAAGGCACCTGGTATTACGATAACCGTTGAGAAGCCAACCACCATAACCCCGACGAAGGTCTACCCGACCCTGTCCCTGTCCGTGAGCAAGTCCTCAGTCATACAGGGCTCTCCTGTGGTCCTTACGGCAACGGCCACGTTCCCGAACGGCACTCCCGCATCAGGCTACTCGGTTGGCTTCTTCGCCAACGGCGGCGGAATAGGTACTTCGACGACGGGTAGCAACGGTCAGGCCTCCTTCACCTACACGCCTTCCGCCGTTGGCGTTGAGACGCTAATGGCCAACCTGGTTTCGGCCCCATCCATAACCTCCAACACGGTATCGCTTAACGTCACCGCACCTTCAGTAACGCCTACACCTACCACCCCCTCCAGCAGCAACACCACGCTCTACGCCATCGTTACGGCAGTCGTGGTCGTAATAGTAGTGGTCGCAGTGGTGCTCGCGCTTAGCAGGCGCGGCGGCAAGAAGGGACCACAATCACAGCCGCAGCAGCAAAAATAATTTTTTCTATAAATGTTTGATTATGTTCCGAACATGAAGATCTTAAACGCTGAACTAAACATAGCTGACGATGAAAGCTTGATGCCAGCCATGTGAGCGTGCACGGTATTGTGACGAAGTTGATTGCTTTAACTGGCCGGATTGGTTATGGCGAGACGTTCTCCATATTTAGGTTTATGCTGGTTGCCTCTCCCATGAGTCAGGCACCGAGCTTTATACCGGTTGGGACGTCAAGCGGATAAGCTAGAATTTCCTAAAGGTAAAAGAGGGAATTTTTATCTCTCTAGTCTGTTGAGTCTGTAACTGGCAAGCCGTTTGATAATCTTTTCGAAAAGCTTGTGGCTTGGTATGAAAATATCGTCCTTGATTTGATGAATAATTTGAAATCTATTTATAAAACTGCTCATAAATTTTGGAACAAATCGTATTTCATGGAGGATCTTTGGCTTGTCTTGATTTCCTTCGCTTGATTTTCTTCATAAGAATCAATATGTGCTGAAAATTCATGAGCATTATCTAGCAGAACGTCTTGCCCAAACACTTAAATTTATTTTTCACATAAAATCTATGGAGTTTAAGTCTGTTATGGGGCTTCTTTTAATAGCTCTTTGCGCAGCAGTTCCCCATCAGACGCTGGCGCAAACGGCATCATCATCGTTCCCTCCCACTTACTCCTCGCTTCCTTGGATAACGGTGAGAGGCACGCGCCTCGCGTACTATAACGGCACTTACGTTCTCCTTCATGGTGCGGATTACTCGGGGCCAGAATTCGATAGTTTCACGTGCACTCTTGAGGACTTCCAGGCCATGGCCTCTTGGGGATTTAACGTGATAAGACTGCCCATAGATTGGAGCTTCGTAGAACCGAAGCCCGGGGTTTACAATTCGTCATACATGAGCCAGGTAAAGCAGGCAGTAGCAATGGCAAATCGCTACGGTATATACGTTATTATTGATATGCAACAGTTTTTGTGGTCTTCCGTTTTTAAGAGCGAAGGGGGTTATGGTCTTCCACTTTGGGCTGTGCCTTATGCAGGAGGGGAGAACGCGATGGAGAAGGACAAGGCCTACTTCTGGTCCAACACCACGGTTGAGCAGGACTTCGCGAACATGTGGGAGTACGTGGCGTCCCAGTTCGCCAACGATCCCGGAGTTCTGGGTTATGACCTATTCAACGAGCCCACTACCCCTACCAACTGGACTTCCCAGCAGATGTACGAAAACATGGCAAGGGTTTACGACATGGCCATATCGGCCATAAGGAAGGTGGACCAGAGGCACGTGATATTCTTCGAGACTTCTGAATGGGACTCTGGAACGCATCCCAACAACTGGGTTGAGCCAACCGACCCAGCGCACAAGTTGGCGCTGGAGGTTCACGACTACTGGGCTAACCCCTTGAGCGCTCCCCTTTACGCGGCGCTTACCGCGGGAGACCGTTGGGATGTGCCCGTTTACGTCGGGGAGTTTGGGTCAGGCTACAATTCTCCTCTCCTCTCCACTGAGGCGTTTAACCAATATGGCCTTGCCTGGACGTACTGGGGATATGGTTGGACCGGGTGGTGGCCCGACGTAAATTATAAGAGCAATCCCTTCTTGGGGATTCTCGATGAAGCCTATCCTCGCCTATCTTCAGTTCCAGTATCCTCACTTGTCGTAATGAACGTCACGTCAGATGGTGTCGTTAGCTCAGTCGTAGTTAACGCCACTTTCGCGGGTAAGTCGGGCTGGGCTGACTTCTTCATACCCGAGGGCTTCAACGTGGCATCTCCCAGCGGCGTCTTCAGCCCTTCCTCCAGGACCTTCAACGTCACCTTTGATGACGGCAACGTCTCCCTTCGCCTTAGCCCGCCTCCCGGGTACGGTTTCGCTGGGGCCCTTTTCACGATAGCGACCTCGCCGAGCGAGCCTTTGGCCGGTGTCCCGTTTAACGTAACCACTTGGGTCACCTCGTCAAGTGGCTTTGCCATGGGTAACGCAGATGTTATACTTCTCATAAACGGCAAGGAGGTTGCCAGCTCCACCACGGACGCCCAGGGCATGGCCCAGTTCACGGCCACCGTTGATGAGGCGGGCAACGTCTCCTTGGCGGTTGAGCTCCAGAAGTACCCGTTCGCCTGCGGAAACAGGACTATTCAGGTCCTTCCGCCTCCTTCCATATCCCTCTTCGAGTCGACCTCAGCGGTTCCGGTTGGTCATGAAGTAATCCTCACGGCATCTGCTACAAGTCAGGGAGCTCCCGTCTCGCGCGTTTCGATATCCTTCTACTGTAATGGCTCATATGTAGGTAGCACCACGACAAATTCTTCTGGCGTCGCAACGCTGGTATATATCCCCAAATCCGTTGGAGCCGTTTCGATAATGGCATTGCTCTCTTCTTATCCCTCGGTAAGCGCGTCCGGAAAGTTGACGGTCATACCTGCAACTGCGTTCAGAATTCAGATATCGGCAAAAGCTCCATCGATCATAATGGTTGGGCAAGCAGTAACCCTGACTGCCGTTGCTAAGTTCACAAACGGTACTCCAGTCAAGGGCGCAGATGTAAGCTTCTCCGTAAATGGTACAATTGTGGGAATTGAGACCACAGATGTTCGGGGTGTTGCGAACTTACCCTACGTGTTCTCAAAACGCGGAATCGCCAGCATTACTGCCTCGGTGGACGGTGTTAACTCTTCAACAAGCACTAGCGTTCAGCAGGCGAACAGGAAACAGGCCCTGTTACATCTTGTTGTTTACGCGGGCATAGTCGTACTTATACTGGGTATGATTGCCATAGTGTTCTTCTCTGTTCTTCGTCATCGCAAGCATCGATAACGCAAACCGAATCTGAGCATGTAAGCATCAAGGGCCTTAGCTGAGAAGCAGCTTAGCTACATATAGTGTTTGCGCGTCGTTGCGTTGACAAATTTTAGGCTACACTATTTTTGCCTCGTATACCTTCACAAATTGTCCTTTACCGATTTTGCGTTAGGGTGGCAAACGATCGCCTTGTATGTCCCTCCCCTTTGAATATCCTCCATCATAATTGTTTGGATTGTCTTGGTATCCTCATAAAAGTTTTTCTCTATTATTGAGAAAGACACTTCTGTAGAGCATTTCTTTCCATATCAGGTCTCTTCTTTTCGTTGCCTTGTAGCCTAAATAATTGTATCATGGGTTGCTAAAAATAAAGGCGCGCTATGGCTTTTTATAGAGCCGAGACCTCTTCCGGAGTTAGCACGAGGTCTCCAGCTCCTGCATCTTCAACCGCGTGCTCTGGCGTGGATGCCTTGGGTATGGCTACCACCTGCGGCTTGGAGACGAGCCAAGCCAGAGCAGCCTGAATCCAGCTCTTCCCGTGAGCGTTGCCGATCTTCTCCAGTTTTGCTCTTACCTCGTCCTCGCGAGAGAAAACCCTTCCGTGCTCCAAGGGGCTGTACGCGATCACGGTTATTTTCTCCTTCTCGCAGTAAGGCATGAGCTCCTTTTCTATCTTTCTATCCCATGGGCTATACCTCACCTGATTCGACACTACGTCGTACTTCTTCATCGAGGCCCTTGCCTCCTCAAGCTGTTTGACCGAGAAGTTGCTTACTCCTATGTACCTTATTTTCCCCTGGTCCACCAGCTCTTCCATGGCCTTCACCGTTTCCGATATGGGAACGGAGGGATTTGGCCAGTGGAGCTGGTAGAGGTCGATGGTGCTTAGGCCAAGCCTCTTCAGGCTTCCCTCGCATGACTTAATGACGTCGTCGTGGTGAAAGTGCTCAGGCGATACTTTCGTGGCCAGAAATACCTTAACGCCCTCAGCCTTTAGTTTTGACAGAGCTCTTCCCACTAGCGGTTCGGTTCCATAGGCCTCCGCCGTATCTATAAGGTAAGCTCCTGCTTTTACCCCAGCTATGAGGGCTTCCTCCCCGCGCTCGCCATAAAGGGCCCACGTGCCCAGCCCGATGACAGGTACCTTCTCTCCTGTCCGGCCTAATTCTTTTTCTATCATGATCTTACTTTGTGTCGTAAGATTAAAACCTGATGTCCCTAGCCCTCTACACCAGCGATTTCGCTCCTTGAATAGGCCTTAGGAATCGGGAGCGCTTAAAAGGGAATGCGCCCATGCCCTTATGCCTTACCTTTGGCCAAAGGCCAAAAAGGAGCTTTACAGGAACGGATGGATAGATCACAATAAGAACGGAATGAAGGATCCTTACGAGGATCCCTCTCTACCCATCGAGAGGCGCGTTGAGGACTTGCTCTCTCGCATGACGTTACAGGAGAAGCTTCGCGAGCTCAGGTCGAGCTTCAAATCCGATTCAGGCGTAGGGAACCTTTCAGTGGTTTTGAGGACCTTAGAGCCGCGGCAGGCGGCTGAAGAAGCCAACGAGCTTCAGAGGAAGGCGATCGAGGAAACGAGGCTTGGCGTACCCGTTATAGTTCACGACGAATGCCTTCACGGCTGCGTTGCCAGGCACTCCACGGTCTTTCCGCAGGCCATAGCGTTGGGTGCCACGTGGGATCCAGAGCTCGTGGGAAGGGTGGCGAGCGCCATAGCCAAGGAGACTAGGAACAGGGGAATAAGGCAGTGCCTTTCTCCAGTCGTCAACCTCACATGGGATGTTAGGGCAGGCAGGACCGAGGAGACCTTTGGAGAGGATCCGACCTTGGCCGCGAGCTTGGCCCGCTCTTACGTGGAGGCCTTTTCCCGGGAAAAGGTAATAGCTACCCCAAAGCACTTCATAATGAACTTCGTCGGGGAAGGAGGGAGGGATAGCGGCGAGATCCACCTCTCAGAGAGGATAATCAGGGAGACCGAGCTTATTCCCTTTGAGGAGAGCTTCAGGGCAGGAGCCCTTTCGGTGATGGCTGCCTACAATTCGATCGACGGTGTGCCGTGCTCTTCAAACAGGTGGCTGCTGACCGACCTCCTTCGCGGTGAGCTGGGCTTTAGCGGATTTGTGGTCTCAGACTACGGATCCGTCGCTGGCATCCTTTACAAGCACAGGGCCGCATCGTCGCCTGAGGAGGCAGCTGCCCTTGCGCTCAAATCTGGTCTCGACGTGGAGCTTCCTCAAGCCGAGCTCTACGAGAAGCCACTGGAGCGCGCCCTTGAACAGGGGCTGGTAAACGAAAAGGACGTGGACGAGGCGGTTAGAAGGGTGCTCAGGGCTAAGTTCGCAATAGGCCTCTTTGACGATCCCTACGTAAATCCCGATGACGCAGAAGCCGAGGACGCTGGGGCGCGCGAGCTCGCTTACGAGGCGGCCGTTGATTCCATGGTCCTGCTTAAGAACGACGGAATTCTTCCCCTTGCCAATGTGAGCTCGCTTTCGGTGATTGGAGAGTTTGCGGAGCGCGATAACTTGGGAGGCTACGCGGGGACGCCCAGGAGCGTCAAGACCATCCTTGAAGGCATAAGGGAAGAAGCGCAGAAAATGGGTATAAGCATCACGTACGAGCCTGGTTGCGATCCCGACATGGATGCCGATCTGACGATTCCGAACAGCTACTTAACGGCCCCCGATGGAAAGGAGAGAGGCCTTCTAGCTCAAGTTTTCAGCACCTCTGAGGGGGAACCGCGGGAAAAGCCAACCTGGAGTGGCATAGTCTCCCCTTGGGATGGGTTCTGCAGGTTTGACTGGGGATATGGCTCGCCCTTCCCGGGAATATCTGGCCAGTACTTTGCTTCCTTCTCGGGGTTTTTGAGCGTCCCCAAAGAAGGGAAGTACACCTTCAGGCTGGTGAGCATGGGAGGCGAGGCCACGTTAAACATCGATGGGAAAGAAGTGGTTCGGGCGCGCGATTCGACGGAAGATGGCTCCATTTCGCTTAGCGCTGGTAAGCGCGCTTTCGGCCTCGAGTACAGGAGAGCGGCTCACGGCTACGCGTATGTAAGGCTTGGTTGGGAAAGGGATGACGAGGCCGAAATTCGCAAGGCGGCGGAGGTCGCGTCAAGGGCGGATGCGGTAGTGGTAGTCGTCGGGCTGCATGAAGGTGAGCAAAGGGATAGGGCAAAGCTCGCGCTTTCGCGTCCCCAGGAGAAGCTAGTCAAAGAGGTGCTCAATGCCAACGAGAAAGCGGTGGTGGTCATAGTCGGTGGCTCCGCGGTCACGGGTGACTGGCTCAAAAAAGCAAGGGCCGTACTTCACGCCTGGTACCCGGGAGAGGAAGGAGGCTCCGCGGTGGCCGCCGTGCTCTTTGGAAAGGAGGACCCAGGTGGAAGGCTTCCCTTCACTTGGCCTCTCTTCGAGGGGCAACTTCCCCTTTACCACTACCAGAAGCCCTCCGGAAGGGTGAGCGATTACGTGGACATGCAGGGAACTCCACTTTTCCCCTTTGGGCATGGGCTGAGTTACGCGAGCTTTCGGTACGAGGATGGAAAGCTGGAAAGGGAAGGAAATGGGTGGAAGGTGAGGTTGACGATCGCTAACTCCTCAAGCAGAAGCGGGAAGTGCGTGGTGCAGCTTTACGCGCGTTACCCTCCTACCCACGTCTCCACGCCGCAGGTAGCGCTTAAGGCCTTCAAGAAGGTAACCGTAAGTGGCAACTCGAGAATTGCGGTGGAGCTGCCGCTTTCCCTTGACGACTTGGCCATTTACGATAGCGAGATGAGGAGGTACGTTCCCGCCGGGGACTACGAGCTTCTCGTGGGAAGCTCTGTGGGCGACCTTTCCCTTTCGCTGCCCTTAAGGGTTGAAAAAGAGATAAGAGCTAACGCGAGAGTTGAGAGGACTTCCCAATATGAGTTGAAAGTCGAGAACGGGGGACCGATTGCTGACCTGGTTCCCATAGAGCTGCTGGTCGACGGCAGGCCTCAGGTGCGCAGGCTTTACCTTAGGGCGGGAGAGGTAAAGGAGATGCGTTTGGTCGAACTGGGCGTCGCTCGAAAGCCCTTTACTTTCGGCAGAAGCCTGGGGGGCTTTTTTCCTTTTGAAGGTAAAGAAAAGGAATTTATGAGTTTAATTTCGGAATTACCTTTATTTCTTCTGGAGCGCTTTGTTTATCGCTGCTGACACCGGTGGACGCAGCGAGGCAGGGCCGTGCCTCACGCCCGGGCCGAGCCTGGCGGCAACTGACGGGCAAAAACCGAAGGGAGCGGTTGGGTAGGGCTCGGGCGTGGACGTTTTCGAGCGCTTAAAAGTCATGGGCAAGGCGTAAATTCTCACAACGAAATCAAGTGTGGCAATTGGCAAGCTCGCATCGCTAACCGTGTTAGTTGCGTTTTGCGTTGCCGCGTTTTTCGCGGCATTGCGCGAGGAAACGCTTTTGAGGCCTTACGTTGGCGGATTTTCGGTCTACGCGGCCCTAATAAACGTCACCATAGGTTCGGTCATCTTGCTCATAGGAATAGCGGCGCTTATGAGAAAGCGTCAGCGAAAGAAGCTGGCCGGAAATCAGGCGCTTGGACTCGACGCTCCTCGAAAGCGTCATCATGAGGTGGAAGCGACCCACGCAGGAGCGTTGCCATGGTATCGGTTAGCGAGCGAGCAGCCAAACGATCATCGGGCCAGGTTCGCGATTTGCCCACGCGTAATAGGGTACAGCGGTGAAGTTGACCGGAACCCTTTGAACATCGCCTGCTTCCTTCCTTTGGTACGTCCACTGCGCTGTCCTTAGCGCCGCTCCATTTCCCCTTACGACTTTTATCCTCATGGACTTTAGGACTCCGTCTTCCGCGGTAAACTCGTCGCTTGCGCTGATCGCAAGGTCCCAGGGGTCAAAGTCGTTACCTGCATGCTCTACGCAGTAAACGAGGGGTCCCCTTTTCAAGGCCACGCTTCCCCTGTCGTCAAGCACGCGTGGGTTTGCGATGAGCTTTTCCACGGGCATTGGAAGGTCAAGCTCTGCCTCGTCCTTGACCTCGATTTCCGCGTAGGTCCCCGGGACGCCTTCCACCGACTTTCCTTCAGCGCTTATCCTTGCCGAGCGAGCCCATCCGGGTATCCTAAGGTGGAGGCTTACGGGTTCCTGCGCGTCTACCTCAATCCTTATCCTGCCATCCCATGGGTAATCGGTCTCCTGCCTTACCTTCACGGTCCTTCCTGCGTGGCTTATGGTGGAGCTGCTCTTACCGTAAAGGTTAACGTAAATCCCGCGATCGGACACCCCATAGAACAGCGAGGGGAGATAGGCGAGAAGCCTTATTATGTTCGTGGGGCAACAAGCGCAGTCGAACCACTGCTGTCTCCTACTCTTTCCGCGATCGGCAAGCGGGTTCACGTAGAAGTAGCTGAGGCCGTCCAGCGATATCCCTGATAGCGCTCCGTTGTAGAGCGCGAGCTCCATGGCGTCCGCGTACTTCTCGTCGCCGGTTATGAGAAGCATCCTGTGGTTCCACATGACGTTAGCTATGGCCGCGCAGGTCTCGGCGTACGCGCGGGCGTTGGGAAGCTCGTAGGCCTCCCCTATGCTTTCCCACTCGTACCTGGAGCCGACGCCGCCGGTTACGTAGGTCTTCTTCTGGAGGTCTTCCCAGAGCCTACTCAAAGCTGAGAGGAGCGAGGCGTCTCCCGTTTCCGCGTAGACGTCCGCGACGCCGCTCATTAGATAAAGCGCCCTCACAGCGTGTCCCGTTATCTCCTTCATATCTCTGATTGGGACGTGATCGAGCTGGTAAGGGCTTCCCCCGATTATCCCCCTGCCCCTTAGGTCAATGAAGAGTTGTGCCTGATCTAGGTACCTTTTCTCTCCGGTCTCCCTGTAAAGCTCCACGAGGGCCATCTCGGTTACGGGGTGGCCGGGGACGGTCTTTTCTTTTGCAGGTCCGAAGAGATCGCAGATCAGATCGGCGAAGCGCCTTGACGCGTTAAAGAGCTTGGTATCGCCCATGGCCCTTTTTGTTGCTATACCTGCCTGAATTAGGTGGCCCGCGCAGTAGAGCTCGTGGTTATCCCTTTCGTTCTTCCACCGGTCCTTTTTTCTTTCACCGGTGAAGTACGTGTCGAGGTAGCCGTCAGCGTCCTGAGCCGCCACCACCTCATCTATGACGCTCGACGCCATGCCCATGAGCTCATGCCTGCCCGAATAGGCGTAGGAGTAGGCGACGGCCTCGAGCCACTTGTAAACGTCGCTGTCGTTGAAAATTAAGCCCTGAAAGTCTCCTGATGCCTTTCCCGCCGCCCTTCTGAAGTTCTCGATCCTTCCGGTTTTTTCAAAGATCTCGAGCTGGCTCGGGAGCGTGACCTCCCACAGGGTCCTCAGCCTGGGTGCCCAGAAGTCGTCCTCAAGCCTAACCGACCGAACGTCGATAGGCCTCATGAATACCCGCTGGCTTTTTGACATATCTATGACAAACGCCATGAGCACGAATCGCGGCCTACGTATAAGGCTGCGCTCGCTGTTCGTCAGCACCTTCTTGCTCTTCTGATCCCTCCGCGCCTTTCTCCAACCCGTACCTTCCCATCCCGGATGTCCTGCCAGCGCCAACGCCCACGATCTCCCCAAACCTAAGGAGTGCCGACGCCGTTTCGACCATCTTTTCGTAGTAAAGCTTCTTTGAGAAGGAGAAGTTTGCCCTTCCCACGAAGCCCACTGCCCACTTGTTAGTCATGGGATGCTCGTAAACCCTTTTCGTGAATATCCCGCCTGGGAAACCAGAGAGAAGAACCCCTCCCGCCTCAACCCAGCTCATGAACTCCTCAAGCCCTTCTCCTATTCCCACAAATTCCCTCCACGTCCTCACGAGGCTCCTGAACAGGAGGATCGGATCTGGAAGTGGAACGAACCTGTAAGGCGATGGGACGCTCGCGTTAAGGGAGTACTCCTTGGCAAGGTCGATCGGGGTCGCGCGAAAGTAGGTTGGAGTGTAGAAGTTCAGCGCGAAAGAGGAAAGCCTCTCCTTTGGCATGGAGAGGGGGTCTATCTGCTCCAGCCTGATCGTCGTGAGGGGAAGCTCCGAGTCGACGAGCTTGACGGTGCTCATACCCTTTCTGATCGCCTCCTCTACCACCCTTGCCTCGTCGTCCCTGAACAATATGAAGGAGAAGTCGGCGAGGCCCGGCGAGACGTGATCGTAGCACACGACGTTTTCCCTCTCCCTGTGCAGGATGACGGGAGTTACGGCGAACGGTGCCAACGCCTTTCCCTCATGTATTGACGAGGCGAGCGTTTCGTTAAGAGATGAAATGACATTGTAAAAGAACCCCCTTACCTCGAAGCCCGAAAAGCTCTGAAACTTAAGCGGCTGGGGGACGGCGAACTCGAAGGTTATCCTGTGAAGCATTGGCGCTCAGATAAGCGCGTTCGCTAAAAAGCGTTCGCCATCTATCGCTTCTCTGGAGATGCCCATGAAGCTGCGATCTCTCGCTATGGGGAAAGTAATTGCCGAAGGGCATGAACACCGGGAATGCTCCCCGACGCAACATCGCCGTGGAAGATCCGAACGCGAGCGCGAACCTCCTCGTTCTTGTGGTGGGCTTCGTGGCGCGCTGCTCCCCTCTTTTCTTTTTGTCTTTTCTTTTCTTGTCTTTTCTTCCGTTTGCGCGCTCCCCAATCGTGCCGCTCCCTGAGGCGCTGGGCCGCGTTTAAATCGCGATCGAGCGCTGCCAAGATAACTTCGGCTTTCAGGTAAGCATCTCAGAAATGCCCATGCGTTGGTTCATCTGCATCATCTTTTCTTGTCTTCCTCGGTCTTTCCCTAAAGATGGAATCTCCAGTTACGGAGATGAAGTCACGTGCCGAGGCACTTAAAAGTTGAGGGGAATTATGCGTTGGAAAGTAGATCTATATGGCTAAGCTCAGCTCAGTCCCAGTTAATTGCCCAAGGTTGAACGCCCAAGTCATCTTCGTGCTTAACTCCGACGGAAGCTCGAGCGTAGAGGGATGCCCGTACTATAGGGCGGGCGAGTGCACGTTGCCGTCGGCTCGCCCTTTCCACCTCTCGACGATCTCCGATAGATACTACGTTGATGGGCATTACGTCTGCCCCCGCTGCGGCACCCCGCTGGTCGCTACCCCTCAGGGCATACTGGTATGCCCAAGGGATGGAAGCGCTTACCTTCCCGCGAACTTGAGGGTGCGCTGTCTCTTCTACGCCGAGGGCAAGGAGCGATGACCTGAGCCGCAATGGGGTCTACGAGAAAATGAGCAAGCAAGAAAGTTCCATCCTTCAGGGATGAGATGAATTGCGAAAGACTTCTACGGTGATCACGTGCTCGCTCGTCAGGATAACCAACCGATGGTAGCGGGGACGCCCGAATTCACGCCTGCGGAGATCAACGCCTCCGTAACCCGCTTTCCGGGCGTGGCCGAAGGAAGGTTTCCAGCGTCGGGAAACCGCGCTCCGGTGGCATGGGGATCGAGCGCGGTCGTTGAAGCACGAACCTCACTCCCTTCAGGGAGGAGAGGATATCAGCCTAACGGGATCGGTGGCGAAGTCCACCGAAGGTATATGGTCTCTCATGGAAATCTGCAAATGACGTCGCGGCCAATGTCCGCAGAGCGCGGCCCGGATGCGCTCTCGTGGGTCGCTTCCTTGGTCCCTATTAGGTGCGCCAATGCAGGCGCTCGTCAGCCGTCAAGGCGGGAATCCCCCGCGCGTCAGTGCGCGGATTAGCTCGCAATGCAAGTTCGAACGCAGAGGCTCTTGACGACCCTAAATCGCTGATGGACAGATGGCGCCATAATTAAATTGTCTTTAAGTTAAGGGCGAAAAGCTGCGCGTTTGCGAGGTCGGCATTAGAGCTCATTACCCGGAGCGCGGGCATCAGGTCCCTTAAGTTACCAACACCGTGGTCTCGGTGACTAAGGTTGCAGTTCCTCGTAAAGCTTGTCGGGATGCCTAGGACGCGCTCATGATAAGTTCGGTCAAAGGGTCTTCCTTGCCTGCGTGAAACGATATTCTGATCGGGAACGACGTCTCCGGGTCTGGTTTTATCGGGAAAGCCCCCAAAGTCGGTTTGTCTTGCGCCCTTTCAAACCCGCGATCTGCCTCTGAAGTCGGCGCTTCGGTGCTGGCGTTACAAGGCAGCTTGGCTTTGCTTGACGCACTCGGGAGCGCGATGGGCAAAACGCGTAAATCCTTTTGGATCGCTTTTGCGATGACCCGGTTGAAAGTTGAAGTTATCTCGACTCCCCTTCTCTCTTTTGATGGCAGAAGGGGAGCGGCCCTTGTAGTTTTCAACGACCAGCGGAAACCGGTGAAGCTGAGCGTAAGGGGAGCTGAACCTGAGCAGCTTACCGCTGGACCCTTTTACTCTTACCACCTCCTGAAGATGTCAGGAGATGGGCGCTTGGAGGTAACGTCCGAGCTTGGCGAGAATTTCGAGTTCGACGTGAGGTTTGGCAGGCCAAGGCGCTTCAGGGTTTACCTCGTCCCCACCGTCCACACAGATTGGGGCTACACCGCCCCGCAGGACCAGGTGGCGGAGATACACAGGAAGAACACCGAGACCGGCCTCCAGTTGGCCTCCAGCGGCGTTAAGTGGGTCGCTGAGGTGATTTACCAGATGGTGGGCCACAGGGATGATCCGGCCATAAGGGAGCAGAACGCTCGTGGTTTATTCGGAATACAGGCCCTTCCCCTCAACGTCCTCATAGGTCTCTGCTCCCACGAGGAGCTGATCAGGCTTCTTTACCCGGCGGCGGAGCTCAGGAAGAGGGGTTACAGGATCAAGGTAGCAGCGCTTAACGACATCCCCACCGCCCCTTGGGGCCTCGTGACGGCCCTGGCGGACGCCGGCATACCCTACTACATACAAGGATCGAACCCCGACAGGGGGCCTCTGCACGTCAACGGCAACATAAGGAGCCCGTTTTACTGGGTAGGACCAGGAGGGAAAAAGGTGCTCGCCTGGTTCTCCGGCGGTTACGACGGCCTTCTTTTCGCCTTCAACGGCTACCACCAGGGGATGTCAGCTGGTCTGCTCTCCGATGCCTCAACGGCCGCCGCCGGTATAGGGCTTTTCACCGCCGAGTACGAGGCAAGGGGCTATCCTTACGAGGAGCTGCTCATGTACGGGGTATACGTGGACAATCGGCCCATAGACGGGAAGTACGCCGAGGTCCTGAGCGATTACTCCAAGGAGTGGGTCAACCCCCAGGTCCTCATCTCGACCCCCGAGGAGTTCTTTGAGGAGATCGAGAGAAAACATGGAGCGGAAATACCCGAGCTAAGAGGAGACTTCGGCTCGTACTGGGAAGATGGGGCGGCCTCCTCGGCGCGCGAGGAGGCCGCGAGCCTAGAGGTCAAGCGCCTTCTTGCTGGGTATGAGGCAATGAACGCCCTTGGCAAGGCCAACGACGAACTCGCGGCGCGCGCGTGGGACGACGTGATCTTCTGGGACGAGCACACGTGGGGAGACGCGAAGAGCGTCAGCGACCCGCACTGCGAGGCCCAGCTGAAGCAGTGGGAAGTCAAGTCGGCCTTTGCCACGAGGCCTCTCTCAGAGCTCAGGAAGGCCATGGGCGAGGGATTCTACTTCAACCCCTATCCCTATCCGCTGGACTTCTACGAGGAAGGGTCTCACTACTATCTCCCCTCCCTCTCATCGGCTCCCAAGAGGCCTGCGGATTCAGCCCCCAGGGCGTTCCCGGGCTTCCTCGAGGACGAGCACTACAGGTTGGACTTCGAGGGCGGCAGGATAGTGAGGGTAGTGGACAAGGAGACCGGCGACGTCATCTTCAAGGCAGGGACCTACTCCTTCGACGAAGTCGTGTACGTCGAAGGCGGAAAGGGGACAAAGCTGGAAAGGACGATCACCAATTGGTGGGACTTCGGCCAGGTGAAGGAGGCCGAGGAGGGACGCGACTACGTCTTGCAGAGGGAGAGGGCAGAGGTTGAGGCGTACGATGAGGGGCCAGAGCTCAAGAGGGTCAGGATAAGGGGCACGTGCGGCCCGGTGGTCGTTATAAAGACCATCGAGCTGGGATCGAGGAAGAAGGAGATACGCGTGAGGAACGAGGTCGTGAAGCCCGAGGTCTACGAAAAGGAGGCCCTTTACTTCGCTTTCCCAACGGGCATGGAAAGGCCCGAGGTATACGTGGAGGAGCCCGGGGCCTTCACCAACGTGAACTCGGAACTCGCTCCGGGCGCCTGCGCGGGCTGGTTCTCCACAAACGGCATCGTCGTGGTTTCGGGCTATCCAGATGGCTCCCGCCTGCTTAGGCGCAAGACCTCTGTCTTCATCAAGAGCTGGGACGCCCCACTCGTGACCGTTGGCGACGTAAACCGCGGGCTTTGGCCGAGCCAGGCTCCCAGCTCTGGGCTGGTCTTCTCCTACGTCATGAACAACTACTGGCACACGAACTACAAGGCGGCGCAGGAGGGGGGCACGTTCACCTACAGCTTTACTAGCTTTCCTACCTCAGAGAAGACCCTCGCAGAGGCCTCGAAGTTCCTCTCCAAGGGCGTCCCGGTGGGCAGTCAGGTGAATGGGCCTCGCCTCGAGGTAAAAGGAAACGTGGTTTGCACCACATTCAAGAAGCTGAAATCCGGCGATGGCCTGCTGCTGAGGCTCCTTGAGGTAGACGGAAGGGGAGCAAGCGTGGAGATCAGCGCTGAGGGAAGCTGGGAGTTCTACGATGCCAGCGCGACCGAGGAGATTGGGCAAAAGCTGGGGGAGGGCAATCAGGTCGAGCTCTACGTAGCGCCAAGGAGCTTCAGGGCGGTAGCTATCAGGCCCTTAAGGGAGTCGAAGGGAGCGTGAGCACGCGCGGGTCCGCGAGTGCCTCTTGGCCCTTTGGCTGCAGGCCTTGGCAAAAAGGAAAAGGGCGCACGCCGCTCGCGATAGAGCTTGGTATTGAATGGTGATGCCCTGCCTATCCCCTCTTTCTGTCCTTCGCTCTCCTTCCTCCCTTCCTCTTTCCTCCCTCTTTTCCTTCACCTCTTCCCCGCGATCAAGGGTACCCTAAATCGTCTGGCGCGCGGCTAAGGCGCTGAAAATATTTTTAAGCGCTTGCGCCCCCTGCCTATGTCCATAAGCAGCCTACCTTTCTTGAGGGATTATGAGAGCAGGCGCGCCTCCAGCTACGACAGGGATGGGGGCAATCACGACTACTTTGACGTTCCAGCTGGAAAAGAGGTGGTGCTCGCGGAGATGGAGGGGCCTGCGGTCATACGCCACATGTGGATGACGCTTGGAATTCCCAAGGAGGACTACACCCGCAGGATAGTGCTGAGGATTTACTGGGACGACTTTCCGGAGCCGAGCGTCGAGGTTCCCATAGGCGACTTCTTTGGGCTTGGTCACGGCATCAGGAAGAACTTCGTATCGCTCCCTCTGCAGATGGCGCCCCAGGACGGAAAGGGCTTCAACTCCTATTGGCCCATGCCCTTCCGCTCGAGGGCGCGCGTGGAGGTTGAGAACCAGGGAGAGCAGGGCTACGCCCACTACTTTTACATCGACTACGAGAGGTATCGGTCGGTCGATGACCTTAAGGGCATGGCCTACTTCCACGCCCAGTGGAGGAGGGAGGCCGACACCGCCGGCTGGGCCTACACGGAGAGGTTAAGCCGCGAGTCCACCTACTCTGATCCAAGGGCCCACAGAAAGCAGGAGCTCGAAGGCGAGAGCTACGTGGTGCTTGAAGCCAAGGGAGATGGGGCTTACGTGGGCGCCCACCTGGACGTCGACTGCTTCCACAGGAACCCAGATGACTGGTACGGGGAAGGGGATGACCTCGTGTTCATAGATGGCGAGGAGAGGCCCTCCATACACGGCACCGGGACCGAGGACTGGTGCAACTGCGGCTACAGCCCAACACAGGAGTACAACTCGCCCTACAACGGCATAATACTTCACAGCGGCACAAGGGGATGGCCTTGGAAGGGAAAGCAGACGCTTTACCGCTATCACGTGGAGGACCCCATAAGGTTCAGGAAGAGCATACTGGTGATGGTCGAGCACGGGCACGCCAACGGGCTGAGCAACGACTACTCCAGCACGGCCTACTACTACCTCAGCGAGCCAGCTCGCGGTGGTCCTAAGCTGCCCCCCGTGGCGGACAGGTTGCCAAGGCCCGATGACGAGGTGTACCCGCCGAACGCCCGGGACTAGGAACCTGGCGCCCCGCAGGGAAAAGCGCGAAAAAGATGATAGTTGAGACGAAACGTGAGTGTTGCAGGCGCGATCAGGGGCGTCTGCGCCATACCTTTGGGTGCCGCTCAAAGCGCTGGGCGTCCAACGATCACCGCGCCCGATCAGCATGGTAGCGCGCCCGAACGGCGTGCACGGAGTCGATATCCTTTTAAGCGTTTCGGCATCTAAATGAAATGTCTAATAGAGCTTTCAGGGGTTACCTCTCAATCCTTCTTTTCCTCCTTCCCTTCCTCGCGATCTCTCCTGCGGCGGCAGCTCCCGTAATAGGGGGGCCGATGGTACCGCTAAGGCTTGGGAGCACGAGCACGACATCGCTTAACTGGGCAGGCTACGTAATAACGGCAGGCGACGGCAGCGTTAACTCCGTGACGGGTTCATTCGTGGTTCCCTCCGTCACGGGGACCTCTGGTACAACTTACGTTGCGCTCTGGGTCGGCATAGACGGTTACAACGACAGGACCGTCGAGCAGACGGGGATAATGATCGAGGACAACGGCGGCGCCCTTTCCTATTACGTCTGGTACGAGTACTATCCCAAGTCACCCGTTTACGCTCCCTCAAGCGATACCGTAAGCCCAGGCGAAACCGTGGAGGCCTCGGTCACTTACAGTCATGGAGAGTTCGACACGACCATCGAGGCCATAGTGAACAATGAAGTCCAGTGGACCTTCTCGTCTGGACCCACCAAGGTCAATGGCGCCAACGACGACTCGGCCGAGTTCATAGTGGAGAGGCCCTCGACCCTTACTGGCCCCACGTCGCTTGCCGACTTCGGCACCGCTGAATTCGGGCAATACTACACCGGGATATCCGGTACGTGCACCGCGGTGATAAACGGCCAAACTTACACCTTGGCCACGGCGGCCGGAAGCACATCGGCCTCCCCGGCGCTGCTTTTGGGCCCCGGTCAGGGGCACGTCTACGGCAAGCACGTCAGCTCCAGCTCCTCTGTGGGCCTCGTTTCAATCACCATGGTCGACAGCGCGGGAACGACCTTGGCCGCGCCCAACCCGTACTTGAGCGACGGAACGAGCTTCACGGTAACCTACTACAATTCAAACTGAGGTAAACTGAACCTCTTTTTTTATTCGGCTTTGTGGTCGAACGGCATTCAATCGGTAAGTGCTGGAAACTACCGCGATCTCCGTTTACGATGGCTAGGCCCTCGCGCTCTGCCATTGAGGCGTGCGCCCAAGCCACCGCGAGCTTGGCCAAAACCCGTGGGCGCGGCAACAATCGGCGCTTGGCTCCACATGACTGTGTCCTTTGCCGCTTCAGGCCGTCAAGGCCTTTCTCGCGTTAGCGGCTTTTGATCGCGAATGTTGGGGCCTTGCCTGCGGCGAATGCAGGGCAGCTATAGCCCGTGAGGTAGGCGCGTCTCTCTGCCTTTGGCCCCGACCGTCCTCGTTTAGAGCGTCCATCTGGGCCTTTTTGAGCGGTTGCGTCACGTCGCCCAGCGGTCCACCTTTCAGGGATGACGAGCGCTTGACTTCCCTCTTTCCGCCAACTTTAGGTCGCTACGCGTAAAAGCTGCAGCGCACCTCTCGGTGTGGCTGTTTGAGCTATCCGACAAGAGGCTTTCGCTTCTGAGGGACGAGCTCTCCTCAAGGCCCGTGTCCGAGGACGTGAGGGGATGGAGCTTCTCCTCTCCTCCCGTTAGGCCTCCCTCCTCCTCCTTCTCGCTCACTGTGAGCGAGCTCGCCGCAAGGTACTGCGATACCCTCAGGGACGTTTACCTGAGAAGGGTAAAGAGGGTGGAGCAGCCCTTCACCTCGAAGCTGGCAAGGGGGACGGCCTTCCACGAGGTCATAAGGCACACAATATCTGAGTCCAAGAGGTTCATATACTCGAATCCCTCGGCCTGCGGCTTCGACCTCCTCTCGAGGTACGGCGATGAGGACATGTCACCCGTCATCTTCAGGGGGCTTCCGACCGCGAGGGGCAAGCTCCCGGACGACGAGGTGGAGTCGCTGGTCAGGGAATCGACCGACCTCCACAGGTACCTGCTCATAGGGATAGCGTCAAGGCTTGACGACGCCCGCTCGAGGTTCCCCCACGCGGCAGAGGACTCCCTCGTCGCGGCGGCCGTCCCCTCGGTATCCGAGAGGAAGGTAGACGGCACGCTCGTGGGGCTTTCGAGGGAGCTGAGCGTCGACCTCTACACTCCCTACAACGCCGTCGTGGACGTTAAGACGGGTGAGGTGAGGGACTTTCACTCCCTCACGGCCGCGGGGTACGCGCTCGCGCTGGAGAGCGAGGGTCAGGCAGCCGTCGACTACGGCGTCATCACATATATGAGGATGAGCGGCAAGGTCCCCTCCGTTGACAGCAAGTACTTCGTCATAGGGGACGAGATAAGGAGGGAGTTCCTCGAGATAAGGGACGAGGCCTTCAGGGTGCTCGAGACCGGAAAGGACCCGGGAAAGCCGGACAGGTGCCCAACCTACTGCCCCTACTACTCTGTCTGCAATCCCTAAACCGCCCGCAAGGCCGCCCGCTTTCGCCCGGAAAGGCGTATAGGCGCCCGCGGGAAATTTCCCGTGAATGGCGAAGGCGGACCTGTGACCGTTTTTCTCCTGATTGGCTCGTCTTTCTTTCTGGTATCGAGCGCTTTGGCTACGGTGTTCCCACCGCTCGTCTTCGTCAGCCCGCTTTGGGCTCCCTTTGGGGCGGTGTCGTCGAGCTACCTCGCGCTCGCGGCGTGCCTTTGGTCGCTCACGGTCCTCTCCTTTTATTTGACGGAAAGGGTGAGCTCTGGCTACCGGGATGCCTACATCCCGCTGGTCCCAGCCGTCATCTCCGCCCTCTTGTTCTTGCCCATAGCGATGAGCGTCGTGGGGGTGGCTGGGCTTTCGGGGACGGCCTTCTGCGCGTTAAGCTTTGCGGTTGCCGTTGCTGGATACCGAGCTCGCGTTGGCTTTCCAGCGCAGGGCCTTTTTATTCGCGAGCCAGCGGTTTTTCAGATGGCCCCATAGCGCTTTGCGCTCGTGAAGTCAGACGGCTTCCTTTTACGTTCACGCGCCACTAGGTTATGCGGCTCCTGATAAACGAGCCGGGCCTTTTCCTCGGCGTGAGGGAGGGGATGATCGAGGTCAGGAGGCCGAGAGGAAAGAGGAATGGGACTAACAAAGGAGAGGGAAAAGAGAAGGAAAAGAAAAGGGAAGGAGAAAAAGAAAACGAAAAAACAAAGGGAAATGATGGAGATGAAAGGGTGCTCGAGGTCGCCCTCCCCAAGCTCGACCAGGTCTCCGTTCTCACCAGGAGCGTCGCCTTCTCCTCGGACTTCGTCAGGCTCCTCTCCGAGTACCACGTCCCCCTTGTCTTCTACTCCGGCTACGGCTACCCCGAGGTTGTGGTGGGCGGCGCAGAGGAGACGGGATCTGTGGCGCTCAGGAGGGCGCAGTACGCCGCTAGGGACGGGCCCCTTGGCGTCGCGCTGGCTAAGTCCTTCGTCTACGGGAAGCTGATGAACCAGAGGGCCCTCCTCTACTCCATGGCGAGGAACAGGGAGAGGAGCGATCCAACCCTATCCGAAGCGCTCTTCAAGGCCTCCTCAGCGCTCAGGGATTTCGCTGAGCAGGCGGTTGCCGTTAGGGCGGAGACGTGCGATGAGGCTAGGGTTCCCCTGATGGAGGTTGAGGCCAACGGGGCTTCAGCTTACTGGGATGCCGTTGGCGCTGCTCTCTCAAAGGTTATCGAGTTCCCAGGGAGGAAGAAGAGGTACGACGGGGCCACCGATCCCGTCAACGTGGCCCTGAACTACCTCTACACGGTTCTTGGAACGGAGTGCGCGCTCCAGCTAAAGCTGAATGGTCTTGACCCTTACGCAGGTTTCTTGCACGAGGACAGCCCCAGGAGGCCGGGCTTGGCCATGGACCTAATAGAGGAGTTCAGGGAGCCCGTGGTGGACAGGGCCATCATAAGGCTCGCCTTCGAGAGGAAGCTGGACAAGGCGGTCGAGGGGGATAGGCTGACGAGGGAGGCGAGGAAGGAGGTGTACAGGGCTTACGCTGAGAGGATGGAGGCACCGGTCACGTTCTTGAACAGGAGGCTTCCCATACAGGACCACCTGACGCTGCAGGCGAGGAGGATAGGGGAGCACGTGATGGGGAGGGAGGACTACACACCGTTTGCGGAGGGGTTATGATGTGATGGAGGTAAGGGGAGAAGAGGGAGGAAAGGCGGAAAGAGGCGGCGAAGGGGGAGCAGAAGCGAGGGGAAAAGAGAAAGGGAAAGGAGGTGGAAGGTATGCACACGCTCGTGATTTACGACGTGACCGAGGACGAGCTAAGGGGAAAAGTGGCTCAGATATGCAAGGCCAAGGGGCTTGTGAGGGTGCAGAAGAGCGCCTTTTTGGGAGAGATAGGGAGCGGGACGAGAAAGGAGCTGGTGGCGGCGCTGAGGAAGCTGCTGCAGGGCACGGAGGACAACGCGCAGGTCTACGTCATATGCGACCCGGACTTCTCCATGAGGGTTGAGCTGGGGAAGGAGTACAGGGGAGAGGAGAGCGACATGCTGGTGCGAGGTGATGAAGACGTCGGAGGATGAGGAAGCCAAGTACATACCCGTCAAGTGGATAGAGAACTACACGTACTGCCCCAGAAAAATTTACTTTTTGGCCATGGGATTAAGAGAAAGGCAGACTGAGTTCATGAAAGAGGGAAAGGAGGAGCAGGAAGGGCTTGAAGAGAAGGAAAGGAGGCGCGGAACGGTGCTTGCGAGAAGGAAGGAAAAGGTGAAGGAAAGATGGTTCGACGTGCCTCTTAGGTCGGAGGAGCTGGGACTTGTGGGTCAGGTCGACATGGTGATTGAGGTGGATGACGGGCTCATAGTGGTGGACTTCAAGGACGCATCAGGGGAGAGGCCTACGGACGGGTTCGTTTACCAGACTGCGACCTACTCGATGATGGCTGAGCAAAAGTTTGGAAAACAAGTAAAGTGCTTCATAGTTTATTATACAAAGAACGATAAGGCCTTTGAGTTACTTCTCACGGATTCTCTTAGGAGGCACGTGAACTTCGTGGTTAAGCGCATGAAGAGGATTGTGAGTGAGGAAAGAGTTCCTTCGGTGGTGAACGGAAAAAGGTGCGTATCGTGCGGTTTCAGATACGTTTGCAAGGGACGATAGCCCATGAGTCATGCAGACAAAATGGTAGGTAGCGGAGCAATACGCTTTTATCTCATGTGGATTAAGAGTTTGGTAATGTGTGATGAGGAGCCAGAATCTCATAGAGAGAATTGAAAGCTCATGTATAATTCTTTTGTGATACGCGATTTGATCGGAATCTCATAGAGAGAATTGAAAGTGTTAGAAGCATACGGTAATGAACTGCTGGCATCACTGAATCTCATAGAGAGAATTGAAAGACGCGACGCAAAGCATGATGGAAAGCAAGAACCTAAGCGCTGGAATCTCATAGAGAGAATTGAAAGTCATCTCCTTCTCCCGAAACACCCATCACGGACTATGCGAATCTCATAGAGAGAATTGAAAGCTAGCTAGTTTAGCAGGCGGCGCTAGCACTGATATGAATCTCATAGAGAGAATTGAAAGTAATTGTTCCTTTTGCTTCCCTTAAACTGGGATTCTGGTATCATTGAATCTCATAGAGAGAATTGAAAGACACGAATTTTTGCCCGGCCTCCTTTATTACTGAATACGTGAATCTCATAGAGAGAATTGAAAGATGGGTAGTCTCCGTATTTTTTGCGATAAGAACCTAGGAATCTCATAGAGAGAATTGAAAGCTTGGGCTTGAGGCGGAGGGGAGATGAAGGTTAAAGGAGAATCTCATAGAGAGAATTGAAAGTAAAAAGGAAAAGAGGGCGTCCGCGGAAAACCGACCTAATGAATCTCATAGAGAGAATTGAAAGTCCTTTTCGCCGAGCGCGGGCTTGTCTTCCTAACCGCCGAATCTCATAGAGAGAATTGAAAGTCTTTTGCCCAAGTGCCATTTTTAACCATTTTAACATGAATCTCATAGAGAGAATTGAAAGCCATTGCCGCCTGCCGCTGTAATAGTAGTAGAGTTAAGAATCTCATAGAGAGAATTGAAAGAATATTACTAATAACGTGTTCAAAGCAAAGGCACCCGAATCTCATAGAGAGAATTGAAAGACGGAGAGAAGTTATCCGCAAACTGCAATGTAGCCGTGCCTGTTGTCGAGCGAGAATCTCATAGAGAGAATTGAAAGCGTAGCCTTCAAAATTGCAATTGGTGGGATATCGGGTGCGAATCTCATAGAGAGAATTGAAAGTGATACCTCATGAAGAGGTAGTCCACCAGGTAGTCCAGGAATCTCATAGAGAGAATTGAAAGTTTATACCATGCCTCTATCTGCTTTTCAGAGGGATTGAATCTCATAGAGAGAATTGAAAGCTCTTCGAGCTTGGCCGCATCGCCCGCTTTCCCGTGACTGAATCTCATAGAGAGAATTGAAAGCCAGGCATCCTTGGAATGCCTTTAGCCCGCTTCGGGGAATCTCATAGAGAGAATTGAAAGTAACAAAATTGCAATTATAATTACTACTGCAATTCCTCCAAGAATCCAAGAATCTCATAGAGAGAATTGAAAGTTAAGACTTGATCCAACAGTTTTTTCTGTGCTAGTTGCGGGAATCTCATAGAGAGAATTGAAAGATTTGATATCACCTCTAATCGAAATTTATGCTTACCGGAATCTCATAGAGAGAATTGAAAGTTTGGTTCCGTGACTTCATCCTCGCTCATGGCCTTCTTGAATCTCATAGAGAGAATTGAAAGTTGCCTATTGCCACTATTCCGTTATATAAAAATGACCCAAGAATCTCATAGAGAGAATTGAAAGTTTACAAGGCGCTCCGAGGTTCGATCACGTATGAATCTCATAGAGAGAATTGAAAGATCGTTGCACCCACGGCTAGGCCCCAAAGGCCATAAGAATCTCATAGAGAGAATTGAAAGATCTGGCTTGCGGTGAAGGTCCTTGCCTGGCCTGGGAATCTCATAGAGAGAATTGAAAGATCTGGCTTGCGGTGAAGGTCCTTGCCTGGCCTGGGAATCTCATAGAGAGAATTGAAAGATACGAGAGGACTGACGAATGGAGAAGAGCCTGATGAGAATCTCATAGAGAGAATTGAAAGTCATGTACTCAATGCCCACCAAGGCCCCGCTAAACGCGAATCTCATAGAGAGAATTGAAAGAATAGCATTGCCGAGCTTTCCGATCCCGAAATTCTTGCGAATCTCATAGAGAGAATTGAAAGAGACCTTCACGGCATCTGGAGTGCATATGATCGTTCTGAATCTCATAGAGAGAATTGAAAGTCGACCTCACCAACTCCAGCAACCTCAGTTTCTTCAACAGGAATCTCATAGAGAGAATTGAAAGTCACACCGGTGAGGACGGGAAGGTTCATAATAGCGAGAATCTCATAGAGAGAATTGAAAGCAGGGCCAGGCCCTCGTTTCCAATCTCCAGAGTTTGTTGAATCTCATAGAGAGAATTGAAAGTCAGGCATAACGGTAAGGAAATCATGAAGGGATGGTTTGAATCTCATAGAGAGAATTGAAAGACGAAATTTGGAAGTGGAACCCCGGCCAGCAACTGGGAATCTCATAGAGAGAATTGAAAGAATTGAGGAATTTGTGCGCTACGTAGCCAATGAGCGCGAATCTCATAGAGAGAATTGAAAGAGCCTTCTATCATGTCGCATCACCTACAAGGCAAAACCGTCACGAATCTCATAGAGAGAATTGAAAGTAGAGCGTGAGACCTTTGCCTGCACCGAGAACCTTGAAGAATCTCATAGAGAGAATTGAAAGTGGGATGAACATCACCCTCTTCCTTCTTTTATCCGTGACGAATCTCATAGAGAGAATTGAAAGAGTTGCTCGCGACATCGAGACGGGCAAATGGACTTGGGGGGAATCTCATAGAGAGAATTGAAAGTGAGAGTTCAAACCTCTCTGCGGTCGCGAAATTGGCTAAGAATCTCATAGAGAGAATTGAAAGGAACTCACTTCGGCGGCACGAGAGTGGAGAGCCATATGAATCTCATAGAGAGAATTGAAAGTTTTTTAGTCACCTTCTCCGAGGTCACGAAAAAGTTCCGAGGAATCTCATAGAGAGAATTGAAAGGAGAAGGAGGAGTTTGCAATTGTTTACGTGGATTGCGAATCTCATAGAGAGAATTGAAAGTGAGAGTTCAAACCTCTCTGCGGTCGCGAAATTGGCTAAGAATCTCATAGAGAGAATTGAAAGCAAGTTCTGTGACGAGCTTATTAGAAAGTTCCTTGAGAGCGAATCTCATAGAGAGAATTGAAAGAACCTTTCCGCCTTGAGCAAGGAGGGCCCGATACCTTTGAATCTCATAGAGAGAATTGAAAGACGTACGTTCCTGCCCAATGGCACTCGTCCCAGAGGAATGAATCTCATAGAGAGAATTGAAAGTGAAAGGAAGGGCCTCATAACCCTTACGTACACCCCACCGAATCTCATAGAGAGAATTGAAAGGATCGGTCTTCGGCCGTGCCGTTTCCCCAACCATTCCGCGAATCTCATAGAGAGAATTGAAAGTCATCAAGAATGGAATAAAGCTCATAGAGACCAACGGGAATCTCATAGAGAGAATTGAAAGGTGAGAATCACAATCGAGGCCTGAGAGACGTCAGAAAGAAGAATCTCATAGAGAGAATTGAAAGTAGCTCCGTAACGATCCTTGCATTCGTACCCCAGCTCTTCGAATCTCATAGAGAGAATTGAAAGCTATTCCAGTTCGTTTTTATTTGCTTGTTGTTGGCAGGCGTGAATCTCATAGAGAGAATTGAAAGAAAAGTCCAGCAAAAGCAGGAATGAATCCCGTTTTTCGGGAATCTCATAGAGAGAATTGAAAGAGACTTGTTTGTAACCGCATTCACGTCCGTC
>NZ_JAQQXN010000003.1:0-58219 GCF_046635845.1 Tardisphaera saccharovorans | reverse complement strand
CTTTCAGTCATATATAGAGTTGATCCACTTGAATCTCATAGAGAGAATTGAAAGAGACTTGTTTGTAACCGCATTCACGTCCGTCTGGGAGACTGGAATCTCATAGAGAGAATTGAAAGAACAACTCTTTCAGTCATATATAGAGTTGATCCACTTGAATCTCATAGAGAGAATTGAAAGATCGACGACGCCTTGACCGTTGAGGAAGCGCAGGAGCTCAGAATCTCATAGAGAGAATTGAAAGGCTCCAAGCCGTCCGGAACCTGATTCTCTTCCAGGAATCTCATAGAGAGAATTGAAAGAGGTTGCGGCGCTTGATCTCTGCCGCAACTGCGGTTGCAGAATCTCATAGAGAGAATTGAAAGAAAGCACTCTCGATGGCGCTGATGACCTCCGCAAAATCCTCGAATCTCATAGAGAGAATTGAAAGGTAGGCCACGGGTTAGCAAGAGAGTGATAGAAGAACTGAGAATCTCATAGAGAGAATTGAAAGCTAACTCCGGAGGCCTGGGCCTGTGGAGTTACGTGCTCTCTGAATCTCATAGAGAGAATTGAAAGAGATATCACTCATGACGACGTTAAGCAGAGGCTCAAGGAGGAATCTCACAGAGAGAATTGAAAGTGGCGTTGATTGCTACTTTACTCCTCCCACGTTCCCTAGAATCTCATAGAGAGAATTGAAAGGCGCAGGAGTCTGGCCCTGGGAGCCCACAAATGTCTCGTCGGAATCTCATAGAGAGAATTGAAAGAAGCTGAAGTTGACCTCGACCTCATATAATGGCATACCGAATCTCATAGAGAGAATTGAAAGAACTGGCAGCCTCAGCCCTGGGCGAATCTTTCAAAAGGAGGAATCTCATAGAGAGAATTGAAAGCCACGACCGAAAGGGGGACGATAACGTTCACGGTACCGGAATCTCATAGAGAGAATTGAAAGGATCATGCAATTCTTGGGGAAAGGAGCCGTCCAGAAGGGAATCTCATAGAGAGAATTGAAAGTCCAGGGGCACTTCCGTGTCAGATTCCAGAACGTCGGAATCTCATAGAGAGAATTGAAAGACGTGAGGAAGTCACGGACCGATTGGAGATTGGGGTGAATCTCATAGAGAGAATTGAAAGCAACCAGCCGATAACCGTGTGGGCGGACTTCGCGGAGAATCTCATAGAGAGAATTGAAAGGCGGGCACGGAGGCGTTATACCACCCCTGTGATGGAGAGAATCTCATAGAGAGAATTGAAAGTCTGAAAGACAGATGAGGGCAGGGCATGCAGCAGGCGAGGAATCTCATAGAGAGAATTGAAAGGATAACATTTCCAGCACTGCAACTGTATTGTTGCATAATTCCCAGAGGGCTTTCAAGAAATGAGATGACTAGCGGTTAAAGCTGCAACGACATGGTGCCTAAAAGCTCTAACCACTGAGATAAATCTGCCGATGAGGGAAATAAGTCTAGCTAGTGATTGGCGTTCCTTAAATGAGCAGATGGCCATCAAGGGCGAGTTCCTTCTGGTCATCGGGATATTAAGACACTGGAAGAAGCAACTGAAGAAGGCCAACAGGGAAAAGCGCGTTAGGCCCTGCCTCTACCCGGATTCATTTATCAAGCGGCAGGCCGTCTTGTCAAGGTTACTATCGCGGATTAGAAGGAATAGCTCGCCGCCTGAAGCTCTTGCGCATGATTGCTCGGGCAGATGACTACACGACCGCCTAGAGGAGGATGTCGAAGATGACGCCGGAAAGGCTACCAAGCGTCAAGAAGCTGGAGATAGCGGTAGAAGCGTATAGGCAACATTCAGCGGCTCTTGCTCATCGCTTTTTAGTATGCTGGCTCTCTTCTATTAGTTCTCGTAAGGGCGGTATCTCTTCAGGACATACCAAAGAAAATGACGCGCTGCTGAGCAGCGCACTTCTGCTTAGAAATTCATTATACTAATATTACCGTGCAATCAGATAGCTAGTATTTGATTTATCAAGTTAGAGAATTTAGGACTAATCAAGTTCTTGTTTAACTCAAAAATATGAAGCACTGTGTTTTGTTCGATTAGCTGTGAAGCCTAGCTCGTACGTATAATTTGATTTTTCGCGATTCGATACAGGGAAAGGTATGTCGCTTGTGTAGGTTAGAGCTTTATGGGCTAAATTTATCGGAACAGGTAGGAGGTAGCTTTTGATTTGGGCGTACAGTTTTTTTCTTGTCGTGTAGTCGGTTCCTCTTAAGGATGAGAAAAGCCTCTTCACTTCATCTATATAGGGATAGGGCACGGCTAAGATGGAAGGATCACCTCTAAGTTTTCTTATGAATTCCTCTTCTTGTTGATCTATGCAATAAATCGAGTTAAATACGCTCGATGCTTTCTTCTTGCCCTCAGAAATTTCACTGTTTAAGTCTGCCCTTACCTTGCTTTCATAATTGCTAATCATACCCAAGTATGAGCCCTCTCCAGATTGATTTATACCCTCCAAACATTCTTCGATTAGTTGAAGTGATTTTCTTAATTCAAAATCTTTATAAGGTTCAGGCGACTCAAGGGTCTCCGTCCAGATGTAGACGTTCGTGTCGTGGGCGCTTTTACCGTATCTGTTAACTCTGCCAAATCTTTGTATTAGCGCAGGGATGGGCGCCAAATCCGTTATTAGGACGTCGAAGCTAACGTCAAGCGAAACTTCGGCCACTTGAGTTGCCACTAGAACCCTGCATCTCTGGATTTCGCTTTCTTTATCGTAGCGGTCCTTGACCGCGAACCGGCTATGAATTAAGAGCTTTCCGTCAGCTTTCAAATTTCTGTAGAAGTCTATTGCCCGTGGTACAGTGTTTTGAATGACTAGAACCCTTTTCCCCTCTTTCACCATATCTTCTATAGACGGAAGCTCCGATGGCGAGTCAACCAGTTTGATGATGTGTCTCTTCAGCTTTTCATACTCAATCGATAGGTCATATTCCGCAAAGGCTCCTTCGCCTAGAGCGTCGATCAGGGCTTGTTTATAAGTTTGGAGTGGCGTGGCCGTCATCAGGACGAGCTGATACCTGTAGACGTCCCTGTAGTATTCTATTGCGGCCGCAAGTGCCCCTAGCATCTCGCCTGGTATTAGGTGATATTCATCTAAAATTATCGCGGAATTCCGAAACGCGAACCGCTTCATGTGATATTTTCCGACTTTTAGCATTGCCAAAAGGAATTGGTCTAAAGTGGTTATGTTCACCCTAGGAAGGAAGAAGCGATAAGCATCAAACCTATCATCATCAGCGCCTTTTCTAAGGAGATCGACGTCAGAAAAGTAAAAATACTCACCGACGTCATCAGCTCCGACCCACTTGCTGATGTCATCTATCATCTTTCTTATGGCCGTTATTGTAGGCAGCGTGTAGAATAGCTTCCTCGGTTGTGAGTAAGCAGCTTTCAGTAAGCCTACGATCGTTTTTCCCCAGCCTGTTGGAGCAGTTATGAATGCGTTTCCCTCTTGGCAAGCTATGCGCTCTTGTAGCCTTAGCTTCTCTTGGTCTATCCCAGTGCCGCTGGCTGTACCCAAGCCCGATTGGTTTTCGAGTTGTGACGGGGATGGCCACACGCGCGAGGGTGATGAAATCTGGATTGAGGAGGATGAAATGAAGTCAGCCAGCTTAAAAGCGCCAAAAACGTCAGCTAGATCTATTATTGTCCGCTTGTCAGAAATCCAACCCAGGGCCTTCGATGTGGAGAAATCAGGCCTCCTTAGGGCTGAGTGATGGCTCTTCGTCAAGTAGTTTAACAAGGGTATGAATGCTTCTTGTAGTCCCAGCGAAGAGCGGAAACCCTCATCCGCTTCAACTTTCTTAAGTATTTCCTCTCCTCTCTCGGCGTGCCTTACCGAATTTCTGATACCGATTGCCCAGCTTGGGTCGAGCTTTCCAAGGTCATGCAGCTCGCTCAGGGCTTTAGCAAGCTGGGCGTACTCATCAAGGGAATAATCATGCAAAATCGAGAGAGATAAATCCTCGCATTTCAGCGCATGTTGAATTAACGTTTCTCCTGGATGTGCTTCTTTAAGATTCGGGCTATCAAGCTCTATCTCCATCTTTTTGGCGGTTTCGTACGCTTTTATGAGCATCTCGCCGCTCATATGGTTCAGCTCGTTAGATTGGCCAGAGGTTGGAGCCATACGCCCCCTTCGCTTCCAATTTCAACTAGCAGATCGGCGATCTCTCTGAGCGCCTGCGGAGGAAAGCTTCCAATCTCTATTAAGGATTGGCATGCAAACTCAAGCGTGTTGTAAAGAACCTTAATTTGGCTGTCAGCTCCTCCCCTTTTCTTGTATTCAATGGACGCGGCTATGTAGATCTGCTTAAGCAGCCCGCTCAAAGCACTTCTGTTTTTATCGTTGAACAGCCAGTTATTGACGAAGGTTCTAAGGCTTGGGATTACGTAGGTGCTGTATTCATCGCGGTCTTTTCCAGGGGTGACGTAGATCAGGCCGCTGGCCTCCTGCATCATAGTTTTGACTCTCTCCTTTTCATCGCTACCTGCCTCCTGGTAAATAAAGTCCAACAAACGGATCAGCTCCACGTATGGAAGAGAATTCTCAAAGTTATTGGAGCCAATCCCATCAGCGGAAAAGTGTTTTGATCCGTACGAACTTGCCTTTTGCCTGATATATGTGCCAAATTCCCCGTAAAAATAAATCGAAATGCTCTGGCCTACTCCTGTTGACTCAATAAGCGAAGATGCTAAACCGTATGTGTCCTTTAACGAGTAACTTTCATCTCCATAATATAAGTTTAGGAGCTCCTTGTTGCTTACGCTTCCAGGCATCATCGCGGGTCTGATACCCTTTTCATACTTCACAAGCTGTTCTGCAACAAACGAAGAGAATTGTTCTTTTATGGCTTCGCGTAGCTCGGCAGCAAGGTCCATGGCTACATCTGAGGAAGGATTCGCGTAAAGCTGGTCGATTATTTCAACTACCTTTCCCTGATTCAGCTTTGCAGTTCCATTGCCATAATCGAGAACCTTTGCAAGTACTGGGTGATCTACGGTGACAACTTGGTTCATGCACAATATAGCTTCTTTGTCTTCTTTAGCAGGCTTCGTGCGCTGACTGGACCAACTCTGGTTGCATTTCCCTATCCTCTTCCCGCTTAGTGCTATGCCAAACTTCTCGATGTATTCTTTTCTGTTCCTCAAAAGATCTAGAAGGTCTTTCGGTTGGGGAACTTCTATAGCATCTTTAATCCGTTCCTTGATCGCGTTAAAGAGGTCGTTCTCGTTCTGCATTCTGTTCTTCCTCTTTCGCTATTTCTTTCGAGCCCCTGAGGAATATGTGTACGGGATGTAGAAATATTTTATCGCTTTCAGGTGCAAGGGCGACTGGTTGCGGCTCGTTTAGCAGCAGCTTTGAGTTAAGTCCGAACGCGTACTTAGTAACGGAGCCATCGTTAACTAAATCTATTTGCACGAAGCTTTGGTCAGATTCTGGCACAAATCCCACATAATTCTCTAGCTTGCAGTACCCGTATCCCTCTTTGCTAACCGTAACAGTGCCTAACTGCGGTGTTGATACATCTTTAACGAAGTGATAATCGTTGCCTCCATATATGGCATAGACGAACTCATGCCTTGTGATTCTGTCATATAAATTTGACGCCGCTTCGTCATCCTTGAACGATATCGCCAAGCGGTATTTCGGCTCTATAATAAACACGCTTTTCTTAGGGGTAGGAATCACTTCGCCCGGTTTTATCTTTGTTATCGTTACCGTTTCTTCTGCAGTGCCTTTATAACCGATCATGCGGGAGCCAGCGTACAGTTCGCTTTCTTTTGAAAACTCCCGGAGGTCTTGCCTGTCTATGCCCATAATTGCGCCAGCCATTCCAGCCACTGCTGAGGGAAGGGGCATTAGGTACGTATCCCTGTAGAGCTTCAGCAGGTGCTTTCTGAACTGAGCGGTTTGAAAACTTATGTCGAAAATGACGGCTTTTCTTCCCTCAAGCGATGTAAGTGGCGAGTTGCTCGACAAGGTTGTTCAGCTCTTGCTTGCTGAGATCGGTTTCTTTTTCTTGCCCTCCGGGCATTAGCATGAGAAGCTTGTTGCTTTCGTAGTCGATTATGTAGGCGAAATCCCAGTCGTAATTCGAAAGCGCCTGCTTCACTTTTTCTTTTTCCAGCTTAAGGTCTTCATCTAGTTTTAACAGGTTGCCTGCTGGAATGAAGCTGTTGGTGGCTACGGCCACGGCGTAGTGATACTCAGGCACGCTGACAGCCTCGGAAGCCCTTGGAAATTCCCATCCCTTTCTCAGCAGCACGTCAAAGAAGGCCTTTGCGCGCGCTTTTCTCTCATTATCTGGAAGCAAGTAAATGCTGCCTTTCTTTGACACACGCTGCTTATACTCGCTCTCGCACTTCCCAGCAAATTCCTTCGTCAGTTCGTCTTCTGCAAACTTTCCTATCCTGTCTTCTGCTATCACTTGGAGTTCACCGAGCCACTTAGCGGTCTCAATTTCAAATGGAGCGGGGTTCGCTTCCTGTGCCTTCGCGCTTATGTCCTTTCTCGGGAATCTACCTCCGAACTCAACGCCTATCTCGGTGTGATGCAGAGCGATCAAAGGAGAAACCTTGATGGGAGATGGCCTAGCTGGTTGGACGTTTCCCAAGCCCTTTTCAGGAGAAAAGTAGCCAAATATGTCGTCATCTATGTAAAGAACAGGATCACCTATGTCAGCAAGTTGTCCGCCCTTCATTTGCTGGGGGCTTATTTCGAAGGGTGGATTAGTTGGGTATTCTGAGAGCGCCTTCCTTATACTCCTCCTCACGCAACGGGGCGACACAAATGCCCTTATTTCTTGGTCCCACGATACCATCTTCTTCATCGTAACCCTAGTTCCTACCACGGAATCAGCGTTAACGTTCCCTGTTACGGCCAGCGCAAGCGAAGCAAAAACTCTCTTGGTCATTTTTATCTACCTCATGCTTCCTGGGAATTCCCCTGCTGGGTTCCCTGATTGCTACTGGAGAACACGGCATCGTAAAGCCCGGCCAGTATCGCGGCGCTATAGCGGTAAAACTCGTCAACTTTCCAGCGACTGTCTTCATGGAGCTGCGATGGAGTTCCCAGGGTTTTGCCTTGACAGTCAGGCATTATCGAGGCTATCTCCCCGATCAGAAGCTTCTTAAACCGCTCAGGGTTCTGTTCTGACCTGAGCGTTAAAAGGAAATTGCGGATCTGCTTCTTTATCGAATCATCAGGGGATTTAGTTTGTTGCTTAAGGCAATCAAATAGTGTGCGCCCGGCCCGATAAGACCACTTATAGAGGTCGGTTTCTTCTTCTGGCATAAGAGTGTTGTGCGTTGAGATTTAAACGTATTTATTCGTTGTCTAAAGTTGCTCATTATCATCGTGTTCATATGACCCCCGACTTCCTTGCCTCGATCTTGCCGAGCGCAGCGTACGCTACGAGCTTACTCAGGTCTTCCATTCTCTTTGCGACCTCTCTCTTTACGCCGTCGGCGTAGCCTACGAGTGAAAGGGCTTCATGATTGATTTCATCAGAGCTCAGGAAGCCCAGCAATCTCTTGACGCTCGAGTAGGAGTCGAACAGCTCTACCGAGGCCGTAGACAGGAACTCGTCTGCTCTTTCTTTTTTAGCATCGACCATCTTTGTAAACTCCTTTATCTTATCTGCCGTGATCGCGCCCGCTGGCGTCGCGTCGAGCTCTTTCCAAGCCATGGCCACGGCATCCGCGACGAACCTGGCCGACGCGTAGTCAAACAGGCCAGTCCAGAACGCGAGCACGTACCTGGGATCAAGACCCTTTGGAAGCTCAAGAGAGACAATGTTTTCCGGTAGCCCCAGAAACTTCTCTTCCCACGCGGCCTTCGTGGCGTCCTCTACGGCTTCCCGTGCGTCCCAGCTCAGGTTCACCGGATCCACCTCTTTGGCGGTCAGCGAGAGCGCCAGAGAGAGGGGCCCGACGGCCCATCCCCTCTTCTCGGCTAGGAGCTGCGCTTCCTGCCTGGCCTTCTCGCAGGCCGAGATTTTGGTGTCGCTTTCCTCCTTCTGCCTCTTCATCTCAGCTTCGACCTGCGAGTACCTCTTGAGGAGGTCGTCGTGCTCGCCCTGCAGCCTCTTCAGCTGTTGCCTCGCGGCCTCGAGCTCATCGGTCCTAGCCTTAAGCTGGTTCTTGAGCTCTCCGTTATACATCTTAGCAGCGTTCATGGTGACCCTTTCGTCTAGCTCCGTCTTCTTAAGGTCTTCCAGTTGCGTTTTCAGCGCATCTACCTGCTCGGTGAGCTGCCTTATCCGTTTTCTCTTGTCTGCTAGCTCCTCGTTCAGCTCCGCGAACTTTTCATCCATCTCCCTCTTGCGCTTCTCATCCTGTCCCGCAAGCTCATCCCGAAGGGACTTCACCTCATCCTCGAGGTCCTTCTGCTTTTTCTTCAGCTCCTCGCTTTCCGCGAGCTTTTCGTCAAGCTGCTCCTTTGCCTGATCGTACAGGGCCGCCTTATTCGAGAGCTCCTTCAGCTTCTCCTCCATCTCCCTCTGCTTATCGCTAAGGCTCTGGTTTTCCCTCATCGCGCTGTCCAGTTGCCTCTTCACTTCGCCGTAGGATTTCCCCTTCTCCGCCAGTTCCCTCAGCTTTTGCAGGAGGGATGAGAGGGCGCTTGAGCACTCCTCCGGGCTCAGGGAGAGGGCGCTGCTCAGCTCGCGCGAGTAACCCAGCGAGGAGATGGCGTCGGCCGCTGCCGATCCAAGAAGCGTAAGGTTTGCCGAGCGCCACCTAGCCAGGGCTAACGAGGGCCCTAAGGTGAGACCTGTCCCCGTCCTCGACGAACTCCTTTACTTCCTCCCCCTGGGGAAAAGGCTGCGTGAACGACCCTGACCTCCCTGCTCTTCAGCGCGTAGTTCATGACGAGGACGCTGGCTAGAAAGGAGGGCTTGACGCCCTCCCTCTCGGCTCTCGCCCTGAGCTTCTCAACGAGGTCCCTTCAACTTGAGGGGGGCGTTTACTTAGCGCTAGCCTCTGAGAGGAGCCTCTTCTCCTGGGGAAGGCAAGAGGAATCTCCGGAGTCGGCTACCTCCTCGAGGATGGCCTTCAGCGCCTCCGTGAGGTTTCCATTGCCGCCCACCGCCTGCCTCACGTGGTCTGGCAGGTAGACGTGAATGGCCTTCATATGAAGGTGGAGCCGCAGCGCTAACTTTTACGATTTTTACGAACGATTACGGGGTCCATGTGGAGGCTTACGAGCCCTTACGGGGCTTACTGACGCTTACGCGGCTTACGGGTCCTTACGATTTTTACGATTGTACAAAAATCGGCCCCCTATAGGGCATCTTATTTTTTGGTTTTTGAACTTGCAAAGCGGGACCAAGTAGCACCAGTTTTTTGTGCTAGGTCGACGTTCAATTCTAGTCCAATTTTTCACGCATGAATTTTTTTTAACGCAAGCCAAATTTTCGAAAAGTTCGGAATTTTGAAGGGCTTCGATCTGCCTTTCCCTCTTTGCGGGCCAGAGGGACGCGAGGGAGCTCCTGGACAGGGCAAACGAGGGTGTCAAGGCGAAGGTCCCATTGAGGCTTGAAGATCGGTTACGGATTATCAGGGCTTTGACTACAAGCCTTATATTCAGGCTTAGCCTCGTGAGCTGCGTGGCGTACGAGTTGCTGGCGTGCGCCCTTGACGTAATAAGTTAGGGCCGTCATGATGAATAAGTAAAAAGTAGCAGCGGCTGCAAGGGCTTGAACGCCAGGCCGAAATCCTTTCGCTGGAGCCCAGACGTCCGCGGCGCACCGATGGCAGGTTCGTTTATCCATCGCTTGTGGAGGTGGGGCAAAGGGACATCGCGATCACGAGCCTCACCAACATCGCGTGGCTTAATGGCAACGCGCCAAGCGAGTACACCTACATGCCCATGTGCGATAGGCAATGAGATCCAGCTGCTCATAAATACCGTTTCACAGAGTAGATTACGATGAGTAATAAAAGCTGGTTAACTATCGGTAAGTACACTGTATAAAGGAAGCAGTAGATCCTCGTTACAAAGGCATTGCAAAGGGCGTCATACGTGTTTGAGGGAACGCAGAGCGACAGCGTGCCTGCCAATTGGATCGATAATTGCGTAGAACGATTTCTGCATCCTGTTGCGCGGTGCTCGTTTGGAAGGACGCTATCACAGATCAAGATGATCGGCATAATCTGCAAAAGATGTATTAAGCTTAGCCTCGCGTAATTTGCCTTGAACTTTTCTTGGGTAGGCATGTTTTTCGACGGCTTTATCACCATTCAAACGGTCGAGAACTATGGGCTTGGTATGTGATCTACGCGGCCTCGTGTAAAACAGCGATCAGACGCAGGCTGCGATGCTCACGAACAGCATCTGGGAAGTTCCTTGTGCGGAGGTAAAAGCACCAAATGGCGCAGACTAGTAAAAACTTACGAGAAATATTGTTATTGGAACCTATATAATCATACGAGAAAAAGTTAAGGAGATTCGTCGGTCTTGGCGGTATTTGTTCTCAGCATGTCTTTCCAATAAAAACAAGAAAAAGTTTTAATGCCACGCATAGAGTTACATCATGCCTACGTATCATTATAGGATATTCATAGAGCTGAATCATGCATCTTTCCCTCCCCAAAGCAACCTAGAAAGCGTGGCTTCTAAGTACTTGAACGTGGAGCCAGGCAAGTTGTTTCGCCATACTAATGATGAAGGATACCTGTTTGCATTAGAACTTCGTATAAACCACGACAACCCTCTAAAGACTGGGAGCGGAGTGGGAGATCCCTGTGAACTGATCTATCCTACGATACAGTTCTTAAGGGAGGTAAATCTCGTTTGGAACATAGTAAAGATTCTGGAGACAGTTACGTATGAAGTTGAAGGTGCAGCAGGAGGTGCAGGTTTAGGTGGGCTACTTGGCGCCTCTACCGACGATCTCGGCAAGGCCGTAATTAGTGCTATCCTTGGTGGTGCAGTAGGTTACTTAATGGGTGACATTGCCGAGAAAATTGTCAAAGAACTGTGCGTTTACGAAAATCAGGAGGGCAACCCAGTGCTAGTAAGTCGTAGCCGAGATGATTGGTATGAACACAGAGGACTATCTTCAAGAGGCTAAGAAGCAGCTTAGTATTTTTAAGCTGTTAAAAAAGGAAGGGTATGATAATAGATATACCTTTATCCACTTGGCGTCGGCAATGGAAGAATTCTCCAAGTATGCTTACTTAGTTCAGCTTAAGCACAACTACTTAAATAAGGTTAATCAGATATGTTGCATAAGCTCAGGCAGCGACCTCATTAAGTCTTTAGACCAACTTCGCTACTTTATTGAAAGCATTGAAAAGCAAATAAAGAAACTCGACGAAGATCATGAATGTAAATACTTACTATTCTTACTTTTTTACGAAGTGATTAGAAAGTATGTAGATAATCGTCTAGGAAGTTCATTGGTCCAGTCAAATGACAAATTATCCAGTAAGATCCAGCCGATCGGGGATTACGAACCCATATTCGAAAAGGCCCGCAGAATTCTAAAACTTAGGAACTCATATATGTTGGATATTAGCAGAAAGGCCGAAAGGGTTGTGGATTTAGAAAAGGTTGGTGATTTAGTTGACGAGTTAATAATCAAGCTCGAATTCGTATTAGGTAACGCAAGTGCTATTGATCAGATATGTTCTAGCAACGACGATTGCAAAGAACTATATTCAAATCTAGCTGAAATATATGACAGATGTTAGCATAAGAATTAAATTCTCTATAAGAAGCTCAGCCGGCCTACATTTATAGTTGCCGATTCAGCGTTTAATATATGCTAGTCCGCGTAACATCCGTAGTATAAAGGTCTTATTCCTGAGGTTTTAAAAATTTACTGATGCGACCGCGCTGGCTTCATAATACTAACTGGGGTAGACCTTATACTGTGTACTTGCTGTAAGTCTAACTTTGTTTGATTTGCATAGGCGAAACAGTTAAATGGTTTTGTCATATTCTCTCCACAGTAACTATATTTTTGTAGTTAGATACTTTTGAGCACGATCTTATGGTTGTAACTCCTGCTTACCCTATGTGCTGAATGTTCTTTCAAGAATTATGCATTAACTTATTGGCGATGGATAGTTGCATAATTCCAGAGAGCACTTTCAGCACGCAGGACAACTAGTGGTTAGAGCAACAATGATATGCCCACCAAGAGCTCTAGCCACTGGGATTCAACTGCGGGTAAGCAAAACGAGCCTAGCCCTAAACGTGATTGGCACGTTTACAACGAGGAACTAGTTATCAGGGGGAGAGTTCCTTCTCGATACAGGATCTTCACGTATTGGAACAAGGAACTGAGAAAAGCAAACAGGAACGAAAGGGGGAAAGCGTTACCTCTTCCTGGATTCCTTTGTAAAGTGGCAAGCAATTTGGCATCAGTGGGTTGACTATCGCGGGTTAGAGGGCATAGCCCGCGCTTTGAGGGCCTTTCACCTGATCCGTAGGGCAGACGATTACACGACGGCATTCATGAGGGTATCTAAGATGATGCCGGAAAAGCTGCCAAGCGTTTACGCCTACATTGAAGGGGAAAGGCCACTCCGAAGCCAAGCCGGCCGTGAGGATGCTCGCCGATGCCGTGCAAGGGGCGTGGGCATATGACGCGGTCGCGTGCCACGCGAGGGCTAGGGCGTGAAAATGCAGGACAGGAAGGGAACAGCACTAAATCTATCCCCTGAATTTATGCAACAGAGCGCTTAGAGAGGAAGCTCGAGAGGGCCGTTGATGGAGAAAGGCTGACAAAGGAGTAAGGAAGAAGGAGATCATAAGGCATACGCCAGGAGGATAGAGAGGTTGACAAGAGGACTGCGCTGCTGTACGAGGAAACTCGAACGAGGGTAAACGACGGCCATGCATCCGAGGCTCGTATCATGGTAGGGTTAATCGCGTTAGGGCTTACCCGCTTCTTGCCAGCTTAACCTAACGTTAAGCAGTAACTCTCTTGTGTAACTTAGCCTTCCCAATCATCTCACAAATTGGCAGATGAAGTTTTTGGGCTTGCTCGCGAGGGTAAACGCAAAGCAAAAGATATATATCATGGCTCCCGGGCATTTTATGTCAAACGCCTCCGACCTTCAATCAATATTGCAGGAAAATCTTTACCTAACGAAAAGAAGGGAACTACTGTCTCAGATAGAGCAAGAGCTTTCTAAGGCATTTAACGAGAAATTATCGGTTGCCTCATATATTGCTAATACTCTTGATACAGCAGTTGCTGGATACACCACAATGAGCCTAGCTCACGTTACATATCTGGACGACTTAATAAGGACGGCTAGCGTTGGTGCGGGATCAGTTGCACTGATACTAGAAAGTTACGGAGGGGAAGCAACATTCCCTTCTGAAATTATTCAAAGAGCGAAGAAATATTGCAAGAGTTTTTACGTCATAGTTGTCAACGTGGCGAAGTCGGCTGGCACGCTGCTCTCACTTCTTTCAGATGGCATAATTGCCCTTGAGACAGCAAGCTTTGGCCCCATAGATCCTCAGATTGTCATAAGCACGCAACAGGGGCCGCAGGTGGTTTCGGCAAGGCAAATTAAGGAACTTATCGAAGTTACATTACCAAACTACATCAAATCTCGTGATCCCGCTGAGCGGGCCGCCATACTCGGATCTCAAAATTACGTGCTGTATCAGCAGGCTCTCGATGCCATCAAACTAGTCCAAAACACGGTAGACCAACAACTTAAAGGCCGTCTAACGCCAGCACAAATTCAAGAGGTAAAGAAAAAGCTCGTTGACGTCCCGTTGTCGCATGAGATAAAGGTCACACCGGACGATTTGGAGGACCTTGGGTTTGAACTTCACACCCTTAAGGCAAACGACGAGCTTGGAGCTGTACTCATACAGTACCACCGTAGAGCGCTCAGAAGCCTTATGGCCGAGGTCCCACCGGGTAATAAAGGCCTTATCCTTTTTTAGAACAAAAAGGTTAGTTTCCAGATTGTAGCTCAGATCTTTATGCAGCCCTTACCCGGTACGGCAAGGCCGCAGCAACAAGTCATGCCACCTCAAAGCCAGGGCGAGCGCAAAGCGCCGCCTAGCGGTTCTCCTGAACATACGTCCTCTGGATCCTTACCTGAGGATAGCCTAATGTAAATTGGCGTGCGGGTGCCGCTGCGAGTATGGCCTCGAATAACTCCTGAGAAATGCCGATCTTCTCTAACTCTTTTTTCCACTCTGGGTTAACCATAAGCTCGCTCAGGGACATATATATGTCTATGTTTAGCCGAATATATGGGTTTCGGTATATGTGCTTTGTTGAATAAATCCTCGACAATGCTTCCCCCCTAGTTTTCTTACTCGCTTTGCCCTTTTACGTCATTGCCCTAGCGTAGCAGGCCACCGCGTCGTATGCCCACGCCCTTTGCACGACTTCTGCAATGAGCGTTTGGAGGCTTCCTAGAGCTCGTGTCCTCGCCGAACTTCCTAAGAAGAATTCCCTTTACTACCGGGAAGAGGTAGGGCCTTCCCCTCTTGTTTTTGTTGACCCTCTTCAGTTCCCTCTTCCAGCGCTTGAAGATCCTGACATCGAGGAGGAACTCCCCCCTGATGACGAGCTCCTCGTTGTAGGAACGCCGATGGCGTTTGGAGCTAGGCTTATCTCTCTTAGCCCAAGTTATATCCCAGTGGTTAGAGCTCTTGGGTACCATACCATTGTGGCTCTAACTACTACTTATCTAGCGTCCTGAAAATGCTTATTGGAATTATGCAATAATCCAAATAGAGAAAAGCGTTTAAAAACAAGTTCAAGTCAAAGCGACAAAAAGGACTTGCGCCGTCCAGATTTGCCAGCCCAATGTAGCAAAATTTAAAGCAAACATAATAGTTCTAAAAAAGCTTAAATTTGCGCATGCAAAAATATTTATGCAGCGTGAAGTCGCTTTAGCGACATATTTGCCCAGGCAAGTAGTTTATTTTGACGGCACATCTAATAAACTGCCCAGTAAGTATGTTTTAACTGAGGGAAACTTAAGGCTATTTGTACCTAAGAGTAAGATTGAAGACGTGGTTAGAGCTTTAAATCATTCTGGGTTTGAAAATGTTTCCTTAGAATTTTATAAGGGTGAAAAGTATTCTCTTTCATTAAAGCTTCACAACATATGGGAGTTACATGTTAGAATTTATGAAGATGGTTTTATGGATGCTCATTTTGAAGTAAGTAGAGAATATTTTGAACATTTACAATATGAATCAGTTCCAGCTATTTATGAAGTATATACTTATTATATGTCGATATACAGTAAGCTTCATATATTCGATAATAAAGCTAAGAAATGGATAAAGGAAGTAAAAAACTATTATTTTATAAAATTAAGGCCTCCAACATCTTTAACGGAATGGAAGCCTATTGTAATAGCAGGAATTTTTGTAATAGCAACAGTAGCCTATGCCTTATTGCAACCTGACAAAGGTAAGGATTAACGGAACATTTTTTTGATCTATAGAATGCTATAGAAGGCTGATAACAAGCATCTCAATTGTTACAAAGTCCTTGGAATCCCGCTTTATTGTTATACACGTTTTTATTGTTATGTGAGTTAATCAGGGTGCCTAATAATGAAAGGAGCGCCCTGAAAGGCGCCCTATGTTTCGAGTTTTTCCCTCTTACTCTTCCATATTGCTACCACCGGGTCCTTTACTGTGGTAAAGGTGCTTCTACTAAGTGGGTTCGGCTTATTCGGAGCTTCTGGGTTTATGAGTTTCGCGCGGTTCCGTGCCAGCGCCTCCCCACTAACCTTTCATGTAGATATTTTAATGCTAAACTTCGGAGGCGCGCCTTTTCTACAATGCTTATCAAAGATGCGATCGCTAGGAAGCAGCAGGCCCTCACCCCGGAAGCGTTTTAAAGGGCCTGGGCCTATGATGCCATAGCCTATTACGCGAGAGCAGGGGTGTGAAAGGACAAAGCGAGCAGGAAAACTAGCGGAAGCATGGTCTAGGATTTATTCAACAAAGTAATGAGAAGAAAAGGCTTAAGTTACGTGCAAGGCCCACTGTCATGAAGAGGGAGGACCTTAGGTTTGGCGGCATGGCACAGTTCGGCGGGGCTTTGCTCTTGCAGCTCCTGGACGGTCCAGAGCTAGGTGTCAGAGGCGCCCTTCTTCGTTCGGGTTCTGGTCTGAATTTGTTGGTGCTAGCGGACAGGGGAATGGACATAGGCTTTGCCGAGTATAAGGGTCGCTCGCTTAGCTGGAATAGCCCTACCGGCTTCACCTCGCCTGCGTTCTTTGAGCCCCAGGGTTTCGGATGGCCGAGGGGATTTTACGGTGGCTTGCTGGTTACGGGTGGTCTTACCTACATGGGTGCTCCCTGCGTTGACGAAGGCCAAGAGCTTGGCCTTCATGGCAGGGCTTCCTACACGCCTGCCCGCAGCTTCACGGCCACAGGCGAGTGGGAAGGTGACGAGTACGTGATAAGGGCAAAGGGCGAGGTCAGGGAAGCCTCCGTTTTTGGGCCAAGTCTCGTCTTGAGGAGGGAGATAGAGATGAAGCAGGGAGCCAACTCGTTTATCATAAGGGACCTCGTTAGGAACGAGGGCTTCGACGACTCTCCATTCATGATGCTTTATCACTTTAACCTAGGCTACCCTTTGCTTTCTCCCTCCGCAAAGCTGATCACCACGTCAAGGCTGTACGTTCCCCGGGACGATGAGGCTTGGCAAGGCCACGAGTCGTTTGACAGCTTTGATCCGCCAACCAAGGGATACAAGGAGAAAGTGTACTTCCACGATCTGGCCGTCGACGGGAATGGTTTTGCGCTTGCTGGGCTGGTAAACGGCGACCTAGGGCTGAGGCTTAAGTTCAAGAGGGATGTGCTCAAGAGGTTCATAGAGTGGAAGATGATGGGAGAAGGAACCTACGTGGTAGGCCTGGAGCCGAGCAACGCCTTAGTGATGGGCAGGGCCGAGGAGAGAAAACGCCGCACGCTTGAACTTCTATCTCCCGGGGAGGAGAGGAGCATCGAGATAGAAGTCGAGGTGCTGGATGGGCCAGATCAAGTGGAAGGCTTTGTGAGAGAGGTAAACAGCATTACGAGGGGGCAAAAACCAGCGCTGGCAGGTGACGTTGAAGACTTCTTGAAGCGGTCCAACGAACAGGGATCGCGACGGTAAATTAACAACCAGCGGTTCTCTACATTTAACTTCATGATCATAGAAGGCCTGGTCTGTATTAACTTCTGTATTATTTTTGACTAAATGGCGGCAGAGCCAGGCGATCGCTCGCAAGTAACCGCAAGGCCTTTGCCTGATAAGTTCCTCAAAGAAAAAACATGAGAGCACCATCGAGAGCGCCATCACCCGAGGGCCTTACGCCGGTGCAACGCTGGCCCTGAATCCTGGGCAGAAACGGCGCGGGCTTCACAGGAACTTAAGCCCTTTAGCAGCTCGTGCTGTGAAACGCGCGAGGAAAAGTGCCACCGTTTTACAGCAAGATCGCGTCCAGAATGAGAGCTAGGGGAGTTATAGGTGAGCAGTACGAACGCTGCTTAGAGCGGGTTAACGCGATTGGCGGTAATCGATTGCCCATAGCGTTGCTCATAGCGTTGTCTAATCAGGGCAGCGCGTTAAAGGTTCCCATGTTCGGCATTGCCTCGGCCTTTCCTTGGGCCCTTTCTCGCATGCTTTCAGGAAGGCCTTCCTCACTATCCTTCTTTTTTCTTCAGCATGCATAGGCTCACTTCCTCGAATGCCTGTCATATATCCTGCTCAGGACACCGCCTATAATTGCGCCAACAACGTCATCGGTCATGGGAGGAAGCCTGTCCAGCTCCTCGAGGTCCTTGTCGCTCTTCTTGATCCTGTCGATCCAGTAATACGCTAGGAGCCCTCTGAACCCGTTTACGTACTCCGCGATGGCCTTGCCCAGGGCCTCGTCGGCTATTATGCCCGCGGAATCTCTCTTATACTCATCGACTTCGTTACCGGGGAAAAGGCCTAACGATAGAAAGGACTCAGCAAGCCTAGCGCTCCTCACGATTATCCTCAGGTTCGGGTCCCTCCATAGCGCGCTCATCTCTTCCCCTATCTCCTTCTCGACCTCCTCGTCGTTCAGCGAGGGCACTGGGGCTTTTCCGTATGCCTTCATGGCGATTTCCACGATTTCATCGAGGTCTTTAAACCCAAGCGTCTTCGCCGCGTACTCGTTAACTGGAGTAGAAGCCATCTGCTGGGAGAGAGCCTTCAGAACTGCCATGGACGCCGAGATCCCGACTTCCGTGGCCGTACCCCCGAACCTTTCTTCCCCCGCGGGGGACGCGACCATCGTGGCATCAGATGCCGTTCCGACCGATGAATGAGAGGGACACATGGGGCCGCCGAGCGAAAATGCCATCCCCTTTATCTCTGAAACCGTCCTGAAGACGTCGAGGAGCCCAACCTTGCTCATGGGCTTGTCAAGTATTACAGCCACGTTTATGGTCCCAATTTCCCGACCTTTCCCCTCGAAGCACGACGGAGAGTCCACCCCATAGGTCACGAAAGCCTCCGCGTTCGAGCCTCCATAGCTGTACGAGCTCCTCGAGTACCCTTTCAGGTCTACTGCCGTTAAGAAGATAACGGTCTCATGGATGTCTACGCCCATGCTCCTCGACGCTTCCCTGCAGTAAGCGTCTAGGTCCACGCGCTCGAAGTCCTTGGGAACCCTCTTAAAGGCCAGGTACTTAACGTCCTCGTAAGCTTTCGGGCAACCCGAGGTGGAGAGGGAAAGGTACTCTCCTTCGAGGTCTATGAGGAGGAAATCGCTGCCCTCGGCGATTACGTGCGCCATGGTCTTCTCACCCTCTTCCTGCGAGCTTTCCAGCCTCCCATAAATGGATTTCCTCGTTTTAGCGACGGCTCTCGAGGCAGCTGGCATTGGCGCTCCTCCCGCTGTACCGTTGCGAAGCCGCTCTTGAGGGCATAAGCTCAGGGTTCAGGGATATCCTCTGGTCCTCGCTTTCTCTCAGCCCTGTGGGAGAACTTCAAGGCCGAGACACACGAGGGAAGCCTCAGGCCTCGATGCCGCGTTCAGCCAAGCTGTTGTGAATACCGAGGCCTTCGCGCAGGAAGCGCGCCGGCTTTTCTCGCCGCTAAAGGAGATGGGGGTCGCGCTTGAGCTGCCAGATCAAAATACCTCACGCGCGCACAGCGATCGCTCCTGCTGGGCCTTCCCGATGGGGCTCTTCGCCGGCTTCTCCTCGGCAGCAAGCCATTATCAACCGGCAAAACGGCCGATGACCACTTTTTGTCGCTCGTCCTTTTTGGTTTGCGGCAGACGGGATGCGGTGGAACGAGGTGAGGAAGGGGTCAGCCCATTGACCTATGAGGGAGATAGGCACGACCTCTCCGCGGAAGAGCTGATTGCAGGCCTCCAAGGGCTTGCGAGCGTGGGAGCATCCAAAGGGATTACGTCAATGCCTAGCCTGGGGTTGAGGAGGCCCCTGTGCTGATCGTGCGGGACCGGAAGCCATGGAAACCGATTTGCAGCGCGAGCTTGAGAGGCTCGCGCGCGAGGCCATAAGCGAGGCCATAAGCGAGGCCGAAGCCGGGAGCGGCGGTTTCCCTTCATCCAATGGCTTGTGAGAAAACCATGTGAAGGTCGGGCGAGCAAGCGCTAAGCCCTTTCAGCCTGCAAGGCAAGAAGCATCGAGCTCCCTTCGATGGGTGTGAACCGATTTCTTGTAGTGCCCTCCGAATTGAATGTGCCATGACACGAACTCTTAACTTTAAAGCCAGCAAAAGCCTTTTGGATTTTTCGGGGCATCCGAGGATGCTACCGAGAAGCCGTGGAACAGCAGAGAAGCACACGCCGTCGGCGCGTCTAGCCTTTTATTTCCCTTTGGGACTTAAGCGAGTACCAAGCTTTTTTCGTGGTCCCCATTAGAAACTTCCCGGAGCGGTCAAGAGGCCGCAAGCCAGCCGTCGGGATCGCCGAGGCGGAAGAAGGGAAGCGGGATTCTCGCGCCAGCTGAGGAAAGCACCGCAAGGGGCGTTAGCGGGAAATACCATCTTTGGTTCTTTGCAGCTGATCAGAAGAGCAGAAAGGCGTAAGTTCCCTTGGATGAAAACTTTATGTCAGCGTCTAGGGCAAGTTTGGAAGAGGAGGTGTACCTGAGGGCACTGACAGGTCGCCTGGTGGGGTTGCACCTGTTTGAAGGCGTCAACAAACTGCTCATATTATCTCACCCAGATAGGATATGCGAGTCCATATCCACGGCGGCCATCGTGGCTTACTACGAGAGGGCTGGGTACGGAGAGGGCAAGGTGAAGGTCGTCAACTTTGACGGAACGCAGAAGATCGGAGACCAAGTCGTCCAGTTCAAGCCCGACGGGGTGTACTTGGCCTTTGGAGGAGAGGAAAGGATGACGGAAGTCGCGGAGCTCACGACTGAAGCTTTCAAGCAGCTGATGGCCGCTAAATACGCTGGGTCTCTTCTCGTGCACGTGAGGGTATGGCTGGCCACGAAGCAGCTATCCTTCGCTCTATCGCAGGCCGAAGTGCTCGCCTGGCTCAAGAGCCTTCGCGAGATAAGGGTGTTCACGGCCGACGCTTCCGCGAGGAAGTTCTCGTTCTTCAAGGTTAAGATAAGCGATGGCAAGACGGAGCTCATCAAGTACGCGGAGGAGGACATAACCCAAGAACACGCCGACCTGCTGAAAAGATCTCTTCCCCCTCCGCGAGAGCGTCCTTGAGGCTTAGGCCTCCAAGGAGTTTCGCCCTCGGGGTCATTTTGGTGTGTTTTTCCTGACGCTGAACTTCACGCTCCGGCGGAACGCCGAAAGCCATGAGAACCCAGCGCAGGAAAGCAGGGGCTAACTGAGGAGGCGTTCAAGGAAGTTAAGCTGAAGGTCCTGCGCAACGCTTCCGCATTCTTAATCTCAGGACATGAATCCCGATTCCGCTTTGGCACGCGGTTCCCAACCCTGTCTAACCCCTGGCTTTTTTGCCCCAACGGTAGCGGGTCATCGAGAAAAAGCGTGGACTAAGATTTATTCAAAAGAGGACGGGGGCCGAAATGCTTTTATTGCGTTTTGAAGCGCACATTATGCAGCTGAAAGCTATTGCGGTTCTTGCTCTCCTTTTGATGAGTCTTTCGGCCCTCTTTTATCCCGTTGCCGCAAGCGGGCCGGAATACAGGTTCTCGTACTACGTCATGCCGCTCTTCGCGCCCAGCCAGGCCAGCTCCGGCATCGTTCACGTCGGTTTTGCGTATCCGGAGGGAAGCCCGCCTTACGCACCGCGGCAGATCGCCTCTTATTACGGGTTTAGCGATCTCCCCATGTATCCCGGGCTCGGCGAGACCATAGTGATAGTCGACGCCTTCGGCTCCCCCACCATATACCGCGACCTCGCGGTGTTCGACTCCGTGTTTCAGCTGCCCCCAGCGAACTTGCAGGTGATCAGGTTACCCGGCCCCTCCAGCTCCACCCTCCAGGACAGGGAGGGATGGGCAGTGGAGACAAGCCTTGACGTCGAGTGGGCTCACGCCATGGCGCCATACGCTGACATAGTTTTGGTTGAGGCGAGCAGCGACTCTGTGCCCGCGCTTTATCGCGCGGTCGAGTTCGCCGTGGACATGCGCTTGGGGCAGGTGATATCCATGAGCTGGGGCCTGCCGGAGCCCTACGAAGAGCAGGTCACCGGGCCAGGTTCCATTTCTTCCTTCCACCAGCTCTTCGAGCAGGCAATTTCCGAGGGCATAACCCCGGTCGCTTCGTCAGGCGATGACGGGGCCTACAACGGCCTCGCGTATCCCAACGTCAACTATCCCGCTTCCGATCCCTACGTGCTCGCTGTGGGAGGGACAAACCTGACGCTTTCCTCATCGCAGTACGGCACACAGAGCTTGGATGGCGCTCACATAGCGAGCACTTCTGAGTACCTTTGGGTTGACAGCGGGGGAGGCGTCAGCAGCTACTTCGAGGAACCTTCATGGCAAAGCGACGCGGCTATCGAGGTAACCACCTCAACCGGCGCGGCCTTACCATCGGGTAGGGCGGTACCGGACGTGAGCTACGTCGCCATGTCGCCGTACGGCCCCACGGGATGGGCTGGCCTGTGGATATACGACAGCACCCCGTACGTAATTCAAGAGGAAAGCGCGAGCGGCCAGCTCACGACTTACGTGCTATCTGGGTGGTACGGGGTTGGAGGCACCAGCTGCGGGGCGCCTCAGTGGTCTGCCCTGATCGCCGACCTTCAATCCGAGCACGCGGGCGCCCTTGGCGCGCAGGCCCTCATAAGTGCCGTTGCGGGCCAAATGCCCAGCGCGGGCACCGTTCAATCGTCGGCGAGCGCTTTGCCCATAGCCGCCAAGATTTACTCTCTCAGCGAGTCTTATCAGCAGTACTTCAACGTCATCAAACCCTATTACGCGCTTAACAACAACGGCTACTACTATTACTCACCGGGATGGGACGCCATAACGGGATGGGGCTCCCCGCGGGCAACCGCCCTTCTTGAAGCTTTGGGCTCTTAAGCACGAACGCGCTAACGGGCCATAAGCTCGAGTTTTTGGGGTATGGTGGGGAGTTCTTCTCAATCAGGCATGCAGTGCCGTGACGGGTACCGAGAGCGGGGACGCGCGTGCCCATGGGACTTTGCTGGGAGTTTAAGAAGTCCGTTTAACGTGTCCAAGAGGGCCCAAGTCGGTTAGCCCTGGGCAGCGCTTTTGAGAAAGCGGAAGGCGCAAAAAGCGACCGTGAAAATTGGTGGGAGCGGATCAGCATAAGGGATGCGATCGTTGGACCCAATTACCCGCTTAACGTGCGGCCTATCGTGCTTGGCTTCATCCTTCGAGAATTACCCCGTAGCGCTTCCGAACCCAGGGAACAAGAGCGCCCCATCGTATTCGCTGTGCCCGCGCCAACGGTGGGGACCGGCGCGCGGAGGCGCTGTTTGCTCCCGTTATAGAAAGGCGGCCAGCTAAGGCCAGGGGCGTGGGTTCGCACGCCGGACTTGGCGGCTATTACTATGGCCACATCGGAGGCGTGCTCGACGGCATCGATCACGTTGTCGAGCCAGAGTATGAAGTCCTTCAGCTCGAGGAGGGTGAGTACGTCTAAGGAGTCTTTTCTTTCAAATATCTCCTCTAAAAGGCGCTCCTTAATCTCATCTCCCTCGTGCTCTTTCCTTTCCACGTCGACCGCTAACCTCACAGACTGCTTCGGATTTGAGAAGAGCAGGCTTACGCATTGCTCTAGAACTGACATGGCTTCCTCGCCCTTCTTCACCAGCGCCATGGGCTCCTCGTGAGAAAACGTCGTCCTGTACTCCACCGGATTGAGTGGGTACTGAGATATGACGCGGGAAGCGTCTTTCGAGTAGTCGGCTACGTCGTCGATTCCCTCCATTAGGTTTAGCAGGTCTTCCCTTATGCCGGCGAAGAACGCGCCCTCAGATATGATCATCATGCCCTTCCTGTGGATCTCGTCCACGGATTCCTCCTTCATCGATACCTTTTCGCTTTCGGCCTTGAGGACGGTCAAGTCTCCCGCGCTTAAGGCGGCTATCACCCCTTCCAGCGAATTCACTGTCTCGCTTGCGGCTTTGACTTCGTTTAGAATAAGTTCTTTTGTAGCAATCTCTTTTTTGCCAATAAAGCTAAGTTTGCCCAAACTTTTCTGCCACATTTTATCTAGAATATTTCGCGCGCTTTCTAATTTAAGCTTGATGTGAAATAAAGTGTTGATGGCGTGTTTGATTCGCTGAATTCTTCGATCCGGTGCGCTGAAGTATTCGATCCCTCTTTTTGCGTAGGGTTGTGCCTTAAGCGGCTTCCTGCCTTACGCCCGCCGGCATTACGAGGACAGCGGGCTCTTGTTTTTGCTCTTTAGGCTTCCCGCGAGTGAAACCTTGACGCCGTTGTCAGCCGTGGCGTTAGGCCCACGATCGCTCGATACCGCCCTAGCATCCCTCACTTGACAGCTATCTCTGGTATAATTGCCGCGTGCGGGCGCTCGACGCGCGGTTGCTAGGAATGAGCCGATCTTCCCGGTTTCGGGTCGGAGGGAAGGCTGCTGCGAAGACGCTTACGTGGTCTCCCTGCGGTTCCCCATGGCTTTTTATCTTAGTGCACGGGTAACGCCATTACACATGAAAATACGTAAGCCTTTGCGGTGCAGCGTGCATCGTGCACCGTAGGCGGCGAGTTGCATGATGAGAGCGAAAGGGCTTCTGGGCAAATAACGCGGTCACGGAGAAGGCTCAGGTGAAGCTTGAAGATGACTGAGGTATTGCAGGAACACTAATGGAGGTAGGGGTTTACGTTCGAGTTTGATCCAGCGAAGTACTCGGCAAGCGAGTTGCCTTAGCGGGTTGCCTCTTCGCGAGCACGCACCGTTTGCGTCGTCTCATCATGAGCGTTTGTCTTTCCCAGAGCAGTTGCGATGGGGTAGGTGGAGGGGCGTGAAGGGCTTCATTCGGATGAAAAAGTTCGGTGAGCGCACCACTTTTTGAAGCTGTGGGAAATGCAAGCCGCCGTGCTCCTCTAATCTCCATAGCTTTCTTCAATTACCTTGGCTCGAATCGGGTAAAGCGATATACTGAAGCGCCATACTGAAGCGCTATCCAGAAACGTAGACCGAGTTCGGTCCCACTACCACCCTTCCAGTTGGCGCGCTTATCGTCACAGCATCGCCCCTGCTGTTGTAAACCAACAAGCGGTCGCTTGTCCTGGCCGGATATACCCCCTCTATCGGTATGGGATCGTAGGGCTTTTCAATGGGCCTTACGCCTTCCAGCGACCCGTAGAGCGCGCCCCGAAGCGCGTTGAGGAAAATCTGGCTTGAAGGTGGCGTGGACACCCCTACGAGAGCCCCACTGCCCTCACACCTGCTCCACACCACCGCCTTTTGGTCTTCCTCCTTGTACGTCATCACGGCGTGGAGCTGGGCTCCCTCAACCCTGTAAGCCCTAGAGACCGTGCCTGAGCTGCCCAGCGGCGTTATGGGCCTTACCTGAGATATGCCAGTGACCTCTTCCCTGATGCCCAGCAGCGAGCTGAAGGCCGAGCGATCGCCGTACAAGTCCGCAGGAATCGATGAGACGATCGCGGTTCCCCCGCTCCCAACCCATTCCTCCAGCCTGCGGAGCACGTCGTCATCGAGCGCCGTCTCGTAGGGAAATAGCAGGAACCTGTACCTCTCCGCACCGTCCCTAAGCAGGTCCTCGTTGAGCAGGTCAAAGTCAGTTATCTCCCTTATCTTCCTCGAGGCCTCCAACTGCTCGCTTCCAAACCAGCTTGTTCCCATGTCCCTGGCGTTCTGAGATATCACCAGCCCGACCTCGGTGGTCGTCTTATGGTCGCCAGCTCTTCTGAGGAGATCTGGGGGAAGCGCGGAGAGGTTTGGCCTTTCCGTTCCCTCGAGGTCGCTGAAGAGGTTGTAGAAGTACTCATGCATGGCTCTCGCTCCCGAGGAGTAGGCGTTGAAGGCCCTTCCCACCTCTCCCCTCTCGTCGACGTAGGACGCGGGCTCCGTGGAAAAGTAACAGCCGTACGTTCTGGAAGCCGTGGATACCAGACGGGTGAGCATGAAGTTCGTCGCGTAGTCGCTGCCCTCGTTGGTTATCCTCACCCCCCTTCCGTGCTTAGCGGCGACCTTGCACTGCTGCGCGAAGGAAGAGGCGTGCTCGGGCTCATCTATGCCTCCCGTCACGAGGTAAGCGTCCCATTCCCATCCATCCAGGTTTGACAGCCACCAGTCCGCCCACGACGTCATGCTTTCCCTGTACCACTTGAAGAAGTCAGAAGCTGCCCTCGCGCTGGGCGCGTATGGGCGCTGAGGTATGAAGGGCCTTACCTCTTCCCAGGAGTAGGCGGTTTCCCAAGCGGCGTTTATGCCGCTCAGAGAGCCGTAATGGTAAAGCAGGAAATTCCTGAAGCTTTCTACCGCGTAGGGATCCCCTGCCCAGTATCCCCTGTGCCCATGGTACTCGCCTGGCCAGTTCCCGTAAACGGTCTGTATGGCCTCCCCGTAATCTCCAGATATGCCGATCAGCACGGACTCAATGGATTCCTCTCCCTCGTAGCGCTCGCGAAAAGCCGCAAGCAGCCTTTTCACCTGTTCCCTCAGGAAGGGGCTCCATATGGACTGGTTTCCTCCGGCCCTGTTGTGCTCCAGGCAAACGGAGGGAACCGATTTTGATGACCTAATGAACCATTCGGGCGTGCTGTACCAGGGACCCATGACCACAAAGGGAACCCACTTCAGCGACCTCCTCTTCAAGCTAGCTAGGTCCTCGTCAAAGAGGGAGAAGTCGAAGTTTCCCTCTTCCCTTCCCTCCACGTCCCTCCAGAGGACGTAGGTCTCAACGCTTGTAACGCCCGCTTCCTTCATCTTGACGAGCGCCGCGTCGGCCTTACCCGAGAATCCCTTATCCATCCCCACCACGAACTGCATAGCGTCACGTGGGCTTGCCTTTTAAACGTGCAAGGGCGCGGGTGGGCTTTTCAGATCAGTCCGCTTGATGGAAGCTCAGCCGTGACTGCATCGAAGACAAGGCCGGGAAGCGCTCGCTTTCCATGTAGATACCTTTCTCATATTTCAGAGGTCGGCAAGCGCGAAGCCCCATACGCTTGGCAGGGCAACGGCGAAATGGCTGGGAGAGGGACGGCGCAGCGCGAGCTGGAGAGCCTTTCCCTTGAGGGCACGGGCGCCGCCGAGGCCAAGATTGGTGGCTCGTTCCCTTAGGCGCTATCACCGGGATCCTGGCACTTGCCGGACTGAGGGGCGATGCCAATCCAATTGCGGTGGCAGCACGAGGTTTCGGCACGCCCTGCAGGCGATGGGCAAGCGGCTCAATCGCGCCGATGGCTTAACGATCACCTAAGAGGCGATCGCCGAACGCAAGCGGGTTGTTGTTAATCGTTACCGTAGGCACGGCCTACCATACGGAACTGAGGCGAGCCGTGCGTCCTCCGCGGGATGCGCTCGAGATCTGCGCCTAGATCATGAGGCTATGCTTGCTGCATGCTTTCTGGGCGATACAAGCTCTCGGTCGGCCTATCAGGCAAGGGATGGTAGCGCTTGTTGAGCTCATGAAAGGTGTGGTCGTGCCCGCGCTTCGTGAAGACGATTGCGCGAAGGGCAGGAAGCGAAACGAGGGCGGAACCTACCCGCAGGTGGCAACGCAGCAGGTGCTATGGTCGCCCTTTTAAGCGTGCTCGCGACATGCCTATGCGCGTCCTGCTGTTGACTTGCACCGCCGGATTTAGGCACAACTACCTGACCACGGCGGTTGAGGTGATCACCAGGATGGGAGACAGGGCCGGCTTTGAGGTCCACGCGACCGAGGACTGCTCTGAGCTTGGTCCTGGGATCAACTCTTACTCCTCGGTCATGTTTTTGACCACCGGGGAGCTACCCCTTTCCGACGAACAGAAGAACTCGCTTTTGGACTTCGTGGAGGGCGGAGGTGGATTCATAGGGGTTCATAACGCGGCGGATACCCTCTACTCCTTTCCCGAGTACCATGAGATGCTCGGAGGGACCTTCAACGGGCATCCTTGGACTGGAAAGATAAGGGCCATCGTGGAGGACCAAGGTCATCCGGCGACCAAGCACCTTCCCCAAGCCTTTGACACCGTGGAGGAGGTGTACACGTTTAGGGATTGGAGCCGCGATCGCACCCACGTCCTCATAAGGCTTGACAGCGCGTCCGTTGACTTGAGCAAGGGGAACAGGGAAGACGGAGACTACGCGCTGGCGTGGTGCCACGATTACGGCAGCGGAAGGGCATTTTACACCGCTTTCGGCCACTTCATAGACACGTGGAGGCAGGAATGGTTCCAGAAGCACCTCCTGGGCGCGATTCAATGGGCCTCCGAGGGGCTGGAGAGGGGGCGGGGAAAGGACGACTTCTGATGGAAGGCCTTATGCCTCACATGCCGCAAGGGCTAGGCGGAGTCCCTGAGCAGCGTTGGCTTTACCGGTTCTCCTGTCCTCGCGGATTCAAAAGCGGCCTCGATCACCGCTATGGCGTCGCGGGACTCCTCAGGCCTAACGGGGAGCTGCCCTCCCTCGTTCAAGGCCCTTGAAAGTTGCCTGTAGAAGTCCATCCAGTCCCCCTTGATCATCTTCACCTCTCCGTCCACGGAGACCCCCTTTCCCCTCAGGGCTATCCTTGCCTTATCCCATTCGGCTTGAAGACCGCCTTTCTCTCCAAGTATCCTCCACCTGGGCTTCTGCACCGCTTCTATGGACCCTGTCTCCACCATGAACTGCGTGTGCTCGAAATTCATGAGCACAAAGGAGTGCGTGTCAACGTCAACGTTCCAAACCCTTCCAACCTCCATCTTGGCGTAAACCGAGAGCAGCCTCTCCCTTACCAGCTGAAGGGCCTGATCGATGAGGTGAGCTCCCCAGTCGTAGAGCATGCCGCCGCCGAACCTCCTCTCCCTTCTCCAGCCGCGGGGTTCGCCGTATCCCTCGACCGTGGACTCGTAAAGAAACACTGGACCCAAGACCCCGCTTTCGACCACGGACTTGACTGTGAGGTAGTCGCCATCCCACCTCCTGTTTTGGAAAACGGTGAACGGGACGCCTGCCCTTCTGGACGCGTCAATCATGTCATCGGCCTCCTTTGCGGTTATGGCCATCGGTTTCTCGCACACGACCGCCTTTCCGCCCTCCAGTAACCTCACGACGATATCCCTGTGAGTTGAGTGCGGAGTAACCACGACAGCTCCATATACTTGCTCGTCGGCGATCAGATCTTCAAGACTGCCGTATCCCTTTGCCGATGGAAAATCTGCCTGGGCTTGCTTGACCCTTGATGGGTCGACGTCGTAAAACCCGACCAAGTTTAGCCCTGGCGTCGAGCTCAACGCGTTGGCGTGCAGCTTGCCCTCGCTGAACGCACCCCCGTAACCTATAACCGCAAACCCCTTACTCATACTGGGTTCGGCCAGAGATTTAAAAGGCGACCGCAGGCTTTGTTGTGAAGTTACGCGAATTTCGGGCTGCCTTGACGCGAGTTTTCCCTGCGGCGGCAGCCAACCCGCCGACGGTATTGAAGATTTGCGCTTTTTTAGGTCGACTCTTGCCGTTACAATAGGTTTATCAGTTTTTGCATGACTTATCGCGTGATAAGTCCTCGGTCGTGGCGCATTTTGCTAGACGGCCTCCACGCGGGCTTCCATCTCAGCTTGCCACGTGATGTTTCAGCGATTGAAGCTTCTGAGGTTCGGAGCAGCGCAGGTCATAAAAGCGCAGATGACCGCTCGATGGGCGTGCGGAAATCCCGCGTTAGGCTCTGGAGCTGTAAGAGAATGGCACATGGCTCTTCGGCAACGCGGGGTGGCGTTAAAAGCGCTTTATCTGCGGCGTTGGCAATCGCGCTCCTCACGGCATTTCTAAGCTCGCCTCAGGGCGCCCTTGCGGCTCAGGCAAGCAGCTCTTCGGATTATCCCACTCTTAGCGCGGAGCTGGATCAGCCCCTACTGATAAAGTTCATGGGCCCAACTTCATATCAGAACCCCCTGAATACGAGCCAGGTTGAGGTAAATGCGTACTTTGATGCGTCTTCTGGCTCCATTTCCTTGCCCTGTTATCCGTATTCCGTTGGCGTGTGGGCTGTGAGGTTTACGCCGCTGCAGCAAGAGGACTACAGTTACAAGGTCGTGATGAGGAACTCCTCCGGACCTTCTTGATCGCCAGCGGGGAGATACGCGTTCTGCCTGCTCCTACGCATATGGCTTTTGTAATGGCTGGTAGTCATTACTTCTATGCGGGCAGCAAGCCCATCTTTATGGTGGGCGAAGACGTCGCGTGGGCTTCGTCGCCGGGAAACCTTACGGGCGGTTGGGAGTACTACGTGGGAAAGCTGGCCGAGAACGGAGGCAACTGGGTAAGGCTCTGGAGCCCTTACGCGGCCACGTGGTTCAGCGCCAACTACAGCTCTTTGCTGGATTTCGCCATGGAGCATGGAGTTTACGTTCAGTTCTGCCTTTTCAGCCCTTATGCCACTGGGAGCTTCTCAAAAGGCCCCGAGTGGGCTCAGGTGACCCCGGCAGCCTTCTTCTCCTCGCCAAAGATGATAAAGCTGGAAGAGTTCTGGATAAGAAGCCTCATAGGTAGGTACTCCGCCTTTCCTAACCTCTTTTCTTGGGAGCTCTTCAACGAGGTCGACGCTAGTCCGGGCTACAACCTCACGATGGTTGCGGCCTGGGCAAAAACTATGGTCAGCTACATAGAGGCAAACGACCCATATCATCACATGATAACCATAAGCGTGAGCAACCCAGTAAACGGCTTTCCGCTTTTTTCCATACCGGGGATTTCTTACGCGCAGCTTCACCTGTACGGCTCCGGCCCATACGCCATACCCGGAAACCTGAGCTACTGGATCGGTAGATATCAGGCATTTCACAAGCCCATACTTGTTGCGGAGTTTGGGGCAAGCTACAAGGGTCCAGTGCAGGACCCCGCGGGGGTTTCGCTGGAGCTGGGCCTGTGGTCAGCCCTGGCCAGCGGGTCCGCGGGCACGGCGATGACGTGGTGGTGGGACAGCTTTGTGGACCCCAATGACCTCTACTTCTACTTCCGCTCGGTTGAGAACGTGATTGGGGAGCTTAACTTCAGCGACTTCTCCCCGGCTTCTGTGCAATATAGGGGCGGCCTCTCCCCGTTCGTAAGCGCCATCTCCAACGGCACCGCCGCCTTGATATATGCGGTGAACCCAGAAATCGCGCAAAATTGGATGAACTATTATGCTCGCTATTGGCTTCCCGAGACCACGTTGAACGTCACTGTGGGCATGAGCCCTGGTAGCTACGAGGTGGAGTTTTGGGATCCCGTGACGGGCATGGTTTCACGGGCGTTTCGTTACCTCGTCGGACAGCAGGGCAGGCTGACCCTTCAGTTGAATTTCAGCGCCGCTCTTGTGGTGACGATCACCCCGAGCGCCTACCTAGGGACAATGACACCTGGATCGGAAAGGGTCCTGGTGGTTTCCTCAAACGAGGAACGGTTGGTAGTTTATAACGTGTGCGGAAGAGCGGTCGCCGTTCTGCATCCCTCCGTGGGTAACGACAGCGTTGTGCTGCCCGTAGGTCGGTATGAAGCACAAGGCATTTGGTTTAACTTGACTGCTGGTACATCTCCTTACGTGCTGAACCCGGAGGCCGCGCGCGAAGCCCAGTTCGTTCAGGAAGCCGCTTTCGTGGTCGCCGTGTTTGCGATCATGGCCATTTCCGCCCTTCTCGTGCACGAGAGAGGGAAGGGAAAGAGGAGAGTGCTACGGGCGGAGGCTTATGGGGCTGCCGGAGAGGAAGCGAAGGGCGAAGAGAGCGCCACAAATATGTATAATCGCCTGCTGGGCTACTACTCCTTGAACATGGGCTTTGAGAGGGGCGCGAGGAAGTTAGAGGCACAAATAGCTGAAAAGATGGCAGAGGGAATGTCTCGTGATGATGCCATAAGGGCAATTTATGAGGAGGTCATGGGTCGACGGACATCATAACGCGCTCTGTTGCCGCGCAGTTACCGGGTATTACGTCTTTTTTACCTCGCTTCTCCATGAGGGATCGCTTGGAAGAGCTAAAAGTAGATTTCAATATGCAATTTCACCATGTGTAAGCACATTTCTCGAGATTTTCGAATGATGCGGAAGCACCGGAGGTCAGAAAAAATTTTTCGGGCAATAAAACCGTTGTTTGAGTTGTTCCGAGGCGCCGGAAAAGTGCTAACCTAGTAAAGGAGGGACAGGTAACGCCAAAGGGGGATAACTCGGAAACGACCCTGATGGATATATGCGGACTGCTGAGACCGCTTGAATAGGGTTTTCGATCATCTGATCAAGCTCAACGATCTCGTTGTATTTTTGCCTTTCCTCCTCTTCCACCAGCGACCCTCGGTACCTTTGGGATCAGCCTAATGGCAGGCGCGTGCCCGAGCTTATGAACGGGAAACTCCCATAAAATTTTGCAAGCGCAGCCTTCGCATCCCTATTCCTGAAACCTCTCAAGTTTGCCCATCGCTTCTGCTTCTCCGTAACCTGCACGGAAAGTTGCGGCCCCTCAAGCTCGATGGCGAACGGCACCATCTTTCCCTTGATGACATCATGGGTCCCCTTTTCGTACTTTGAACGAACCCTCCTGCGTTACCAATGCGATATCGTTGCTGGGAGCCGTTGCTGTAGTCGTCTGGAATGGTTCGGAGTGTGGGATTCGCTGTTTCGTCGCGGTCTTGTTCTCGCCGACTTTCTCGAGATAGGAAGCCTTCCGCGGTCGAGCCTCTGTAGCACATAGCCTTGCTCCCCGCGTCCCTTGCATGGCGATTCACCCCGTCGCTTTTCCCTCAAGCGGGAGGCATGCCCCTTGCCCTCGATCGCGCTCTATATTATGAGGTGCATAAAGGGCAAGGTTAGCTCGCAGCCGCTCAAAATTAGGACTAATTTATGAAGGCATATTTGCATAGTGAATTGAGGGAGTTGGTTGGGAATAAGGGACTTAAAATTACGAGGTCTAATGGCAAGTTCTTGCAGGGAAATTCACGTGCTTGGGCCGTAATCATCGAGCACACCATCTGTGAGGACGGGGTCAGTTTACGTGCAGATGATGCCGGTTTACACCGCAGCCTTGGTTATGCCTTTTGACAGTTGCATTGGGTTAAGGTTGTCTCGGCTGAAGCCCGGGGCCCTTATCTCAGCGACCTCCCTGTTAACCAGCGTGGGAGGGATCCTCCCCTCCTTGAAGGCCAACAGGTTTTCCACCACGAGTTCCGCCATTCCGTGTCTTGACTCGTATGTGGCGCTTGCGGCGTGAGGAGCCAACACCGCGTTTTTAAACGCGGTAAGGGGATGATTCTGGGGAAGGGGCTCCTGCTCGTACACGTCAAGGCCCACGCCAGCTATCATGCCATCCCTTAGCGCTTGCACTAGGGCATCGGTATCTATGAGTGCTCCCCTTCCCGTGTTGACAAGTATCGCAGACCTTTTCATGAGCTTTAGCGCCTCTGAGTTTATTATGTGCCATGTCTCTTTGTTCAGGGGAAGGTTAAGCGATATCACGTCGGAGGTCATAAGTAGGTAGTTTAGCGAGGCGTAATTGATCCCTGACCTCTCAGCTTCCTCGTGCTTTGACCTGCTCCAGTAGATTACGCGCATGCCGAAGCCCTTTCCTATTTCGGCAACGCGCCTCCCTATCCTTCCAAGTCCCACCACGCCCAGGACCTTGCCCTTCAGCTCCATGCCAATTAGCATGGTGGGGTGCCAGCTTGTGGAGGTCCTCTGCCACTCGCCATATCTCACGAAATGATCGCCTTCCACAACGCGCCTCGCCACCGACATTATGAGAGCCCAGGTGAACTCGGCCGTTGCCTCGGTCAGGACGTCTGGGGTGTTCGTGACGTAGATGCCGCGATTGGTGGCGCAACTCAAGTCCACGTTGTCAAAGCCCACGGCGTACTGGGCTATTATCCTTGCCCTTGCCCCGCTTAAAACGCCGCAGTCGACCTTATCGCTGAGCAGCGTGACGAGGGCATCTGCCTCCTTGGCCTTAGCGACGATAACGTCATAGGGAGGGGCTTGGTAACGGTCCCATATTTCAACCTCAAACTCCTCGGCAAGCCTTGAGTGGACGTCATCGAAAAGCGCCCTGCTAAGGAAGAGCGTTGGTTTTTCCATGAGTCAGTTTGGAGATACCTTTTACCCTTATCGCGACAAGGGGAGAAGGGCCAGAACCTAGGGGTTACGGCCCACGCGGTTTGCGGGACACCGAGGAATTTTCCGGTATTTCATGATGATATCCTCATCGGGCGCTCGCGCATGGCGCCGAGCTCGAGCGAGCACCGCCGCATGGGCCTGACGGTGCCAATGGTTGCAGTTTTCCCAGTGGGCTATGTGGCGTTTGCATTGGTCGCAGGCAAAATCAGCCGTAAGGTTAAAGCTACCGTGCTGATATATGCAGCATGGCTGACTTCTCCTCCACGGAGCACATGTATTTCTGGATCTTTGTGGGGAGTAGAGGTGGAAGGATGAGGCTGTGCATAATGAGAAAGCTCATGGAAAGACCTGCAAACGTCAACCAGCTGGCCAAAGAGCTGAACGTCAACTACAGGACCGTGCTTCATCATCTCGAGATTCTGGAAAAGAACGGGCTCATAAGGTCGGAGGGGCCAAGGTACGGTGCCCTGTATTTCGTGTCAGATATTGTTGACGCGAATTCCGATTGGTTTAAGAACGTGTTAGGTAAGCTTAATGAGGCCAGTGGGGATTCGCGTTGATGGGTATTTACTGGATTTCTGATATAGTGCTTTCCCTGATGTCAGCCGCTATAGCTTGCCTCGTTTTCGCCTTCTACCTGACGCAGCTGCTCAGAAATCGGTCAAAGTTCGTGTATGGCCTTGTGCTCCTATCAGGCGCCTTGTTTGCGGAGAGCCTTCTGGCATCGTTCATGTACTTCAAGTTCTCGACCGAGTATGGGGCGGAGCTGGCCATACCCCTGATGGGGATAACGTCACTCACGTTAATAGCTCTGGCATCCTTTGCCTACGTGGTCAGGCAATGAGCTAGCCCATGCTACCTTTCTCTTTAAAAAACGATCAGTTGAAAACGTGTTACATTTACGTGATTTCACGAATAGCTAGGAGGCTGGTAACCCGGCGCGGCTGAGGTCAGCGGCGTTGGGGCAACCTTCCAGATTTCGTGAGCGATGAGCCAAGTCCCGCTCGTGACGTTGTACTGGTAAGTCAAGGTCTCGTTCACGTTCAGCAGCACCGCCTTTGGTGATGGTGAGCTGGCCGAACTGAATGGGAAGACAAGGAACTGAAGCGTGCCGCTTACGGTGGCCGTGGTCCCCGTAACCGAAACGGTGGGCGGTACTTCCGCGTACCAAAGCACGTACTCGTAGGCGTTTGAGAACTTGTTCCACACAGCAGCGATCTGGCTTAGGCCCGTGTAGTTCCCGTGAAGGGGCCCACCTATCCAGGTGAGTTCGGCGTTTGGCGAGTACTGCTGGGATATCAGCGTCACGTTCTCGATGGATATGTCGTTCCAGTGAGAGTAGCCGTCGGCTAGCAGTTGAGCCTTTATTAGAGATGGCTGTCCAGGATAACCAGATATCACGCTTTGAAGCGTTATGGGCTTCACGGACCAGACCTCGCTTACTATGGTGAACGCTGGCACCGCCTTTGCCAAAAGCAGGTTCTCGGTTACGTTCAACACGAACACGTTCTCTGGATCAGAGCTCGGGGCGACCAAGAACTGGACCGGCGCTGAAACCGAGTAGTAGGATGAGTTAACTTGGCTCACGGTTGGAGGAACGACGGTGTACCAGTACACGGTTTCGTAGAGGTTCGTGAACTTTGTCCAAACGGCGCTTATCTCGCTTATACCAAGGTAGGTGCCCGTCAAAGGGCCTCCCACCCAACGAAGCGTTGCGGATGGGGAGTAGGAGCTGTCGATCAGCGTGGTGTTCTCTATGGCTATGTAGTTCCAATGGGCCATGGCGGCGGCCAGGGCTGACTGAGCGTAGGTGCCCTGCAGCGATGAGTTGATGGCTGAGAGCTTGGCGCTTAATTGCAAGTTGGTAGAGTTAAGCGATGAAACCTCATCGCGTAGCTGACTTATCTTTTCGTTGTCTGCGGACTGAACCGAGTAATACATTGCTGCAAATGCAGCGGTTGTGACCAGTAGAACCAGAGCTATAACCGACAAGATCATTAGCTTCGCGTTCATTTTTATTCATAGCCCATCATCCATAGGCTAAAACGCGTTTTTCAAATTTTATCGCAATTTACATACAAATGTTAAGATGTCAGCATATGCCGTGGGCCTTTCTCCGTCGCGTTCTTGAAAAAGGCGCTCAAGTCCGATAGGCAGCTCAAAATGACGCGGTGCGTCGTGAGCGCAATCCCAGCAGCCCTGCAGCGTTCCTCCAAAGCACCTTATCCCTATCCTGAAGGTCGACCGCTTCCTCAATGGCCCTTAACTCCTCGTCGTAGCACGCGTTCCCTCCCTCGGGACCAAAGGGATAATCGGTACCAAAGATAACGTGATCTGCCCCCGCGAAGTTCACCAATAGCCTAACGGAGTTGGCGCTGAACACCGCGGCATCGTAGTAATATCTCTTGAGTTCGCCCAATGGGTCCCGTACGGCAAATCCCCTTTCCTTACCCCCTCCCCTCATGTCATGGCCAAGCATGCTCAGCCTTCCAGCGTAAAACGGTATCATACCCCCGCCGTGGGCCAGCACGACCCTGAGCTTGGGCAACCTCTGCAAAAGGCCAGAAAACGCGAGCCTGGCGGCCGAAAGGGTAGTGTCGAATGGCCACGCGTAAATCAGGTTCAAGTTGTAGTCCTCTCCTACCCGATCCCACGCCGCGGGCTCGGTGGGATGGATGAACACGAACATGCCTAGGTCCTGCAGCGTTCTAAACACGTCCTCGTATCCCTTCCGCTGGTCGTAAAAGGTCTTGTTGGCGTTTGAGCTGATCAGCGCTCCCTTGACGCCGAGATCCCTCGACACCCTCTTGGCCTCATCAATCGCGGCTTCGGGGCTACACATTGGCAGCGTTGCGAGGGCCATGAACTTGTCCGGGTACTTGGAGGCTGCTTCGGCCAACCCATCGTTGATCGCCCTCGCAAGCCTCGACGCGGATTCCTCGTCAGGTATCACGTCAACGTTTGGGGGACTGACGCTTATGACCTGCATTCCTATCCCATACGCGTCCATGGCACGCAACCTCTGCTCTAGGTCTACGTGGGCGGAGCCCTGGGAGAAGTAGGTCAGCGCGTGCCCGCTTTCTGAGTCGTAGAGGAACACCCTCCCCACGCTATCCGGCTGCGCCAGCCGAATCCTTCCGATTCCCTCTCTCAGAAGGTCACGGGTCCTAGCAGGGAAGAAATGTGAGTGAAGATCTACCCTGCGGACATCGCTCTTCAAAGAGCTCCTTCACCTCCTCGCTCAAGTAGCCGTGCAAGATCCCTCCCTTTAGGAAGGGCTGATACCTTGGGATGACCCAGAACTTCATGAGGATAAGATAGGTGAAACCGGTTATGAAGAAGGCAGATATCCACGAGCCCGCGTACAGCGTCTGAGTTATTGGGTTGACCACAAGCCCCCAGTGCGAGGCATACGTGATGATCGTTCCCAGCGCAAACGCGATCAACGCTGCCGGGTTAAATCCCTTCCAGTACCTAAACTTTCCCCTTGTCAGGTAAACGTCGGCTGGCTCAAACTTGAAGCGCCTTATCACCGCATAGTCAAACACTATTATTCCCTCTACTGCCCCAAGTAGGGCCCCGTAGGCCAGCAACCAATTGTATATGAAGGAGTACGCGCCTGAGGCGTAAAACGTCCACGTGCCCAAAGCCGCGCTTATGGCTATGCCTATGACTATTCCCCTGAACCAGCTAAGGTGCTTCGAGTAGGTGTTGGCTATGTCATATCCCGGGGCAACCGAATTTGCGAAAACGTTGACCACGAACATTGCGAGAGCGAAAGCGAAAAGGACGAATAGAGCAAGCCATCTGGGAAGCATAACTGTGGCTAGCACCACTGGGTCAATTATACCAGCTCCGCCGTTGATCCCCAGCGCCATGGTCGCTCCTGAGGCGAGGAGGGCAAGTACTGCGACCCCGGTCATCATGAAGGGCATCGGAAGCTGGCCCCATGCCTGAGAGCGCTGGGAGCTCGCAAACCTCGTGAAGTCGGGCATGCTTATGGCCATGGTCGCCCAGTCTGCTATGACGGCGTTGAGGTAGGCAAGCTCGCTGAGCGCGAAGTTAGCTGACCTCTGCGGTATAGACATTATCGGGGAGAAGTTCCAGTTAGACCTTGTCATCACGAAGACGAACAAGATCGCGAATCCAAGAGCCACGATTGGCGCCGCCATCCTTGCCAAGAACTTAAGAGGGGGCTGCGCCTTTGTTGGAGGGGAAAAGTAAAAGAGCACTACCTGAAGGGCTATCACCGCAATGAAGGTAAGCCAGAAAAGCCTTGGGAACGTGAGCGCGAGCGAGTAACTTGTTGCCCCGCTTAGCATCCCAGTCTTATCAGTGAGCACGGCGTACATGCCCACGGCGGCCTCGGTGATTATGTATGAGACGATCCCCCACCACCCCATGGATATGATGGCCCTTATCCAAGAGGGGATCTGGGCGCCATATACCCCCCAGCGCGTCCTCGTGAGCTGCGGCTCTGACATGCCATAGCGCGCCCCACCGTGCGATTGGATGAGCGTGGGGATCAGGATTATGCTGCTTCCAAGGAAGAAGTCCAGAAGTATCTCCCACCAGTTAAGACCGAAGGAGAAGCCCGCTGCGGCCAAGAACCACGTGGGTATCACGAAAACCATTCCGAACCATATGGCCGTGTAAGTCCAAGGACCCCAGCTGCGGAGCGAAACTGGGGTTGGGTGAAAGTCCGGGTTCCAGAGATAGTTTTCGCCTGGAAACGAGCACGTGACCTCCACCTGCCCCCTCGCTGGGTAGAAAACCGTTGAGCCGACCCTGCGCTCCTCGCCCATTAACGTTACCTCCGGGGTATGACTGAGCGAAAAGCGCAGAAAAACGGAAGCCCAATTTTCCGTATCCCATAGGTCTTCCTAGCACGAGAACCCTGATCGCATGTTGCGACATTTATAAGGATATTTTGATGGGTTCATGTCATGTTTTTGCAGGGCTGGCCCAAACTCTAGCGCGTTTTATGCCTGTGCGTGCGCCTTCCTGCGACCCTTTCATAAGTCACCGGGATCCAGTCTCTTTTCCCTTGGCGTGGGGGCAGCTCCTGCGGGTCCGAGCCCACCCGGCACGTACCGAACCCTTCGGATGCATGTGATATCATGCTTTACCATTAAATATAAAATAACACAAAGCTAACGACACAAAGCTTAAATCAGGAAGTTTTTGAGTTCAAAACAAGAATGGAAGTAAGTTTAAAGAAGGATTCTAACCTAAAAAAGGAGTTAGGTCTCCTTCAGCTAACGGCGTTGGGGCTGGGCGCCATAATTGGTGCCGGGATTTTTGTCGCTCCAGCCGCGGTGGCTTCTGTGGCAGGACCTCTTGGCTTGTTATCGTGGGTGATAGGCGCCATCGCCATGGCGATCATAGCGCTGTTCTACGCGGAGCTTGGAAGCCTAAGGGCAACGACATCCGGTTTTTACGTTTACGCCAAAGAGACCACCGGAGACTTCCCAGGTTTCATGTCGGGCTGGGGTACCCTGATATCGTATGCCACAACCGTTCCCATTGAGCTCTTCACCATAATGCTTTATCTGTCATCGTTCTTCCCGAGCCTTACCGCAACCGCCACGCTTCCGGTTTTTGGGACGGTGGGCGTGCTAAGCACCGAGGGGGTGCTTTTGTCCGTGGGCCTGCTGTGGGCGCTTACTGCCATCAACGTGATGGGGGTCAAGTACGGCGGATGGTACGCCACGGCTACCACGGGGCTTAAGCTGGCTGCGGTCTTCAGCTTCGTGGCGGGAGGCCTGTTTTTCTTACATCCCAGCAACTACGGCCTGTTCTTGCCAAGGGATGAGGCCGGATCGGGAGTGCTGCTTGGGGTATCCGCCACGGTATTCTCCTACCTGGGCTTCAGGCAACCGACGGACCTCGGAGGAGAAGCGAAGTCAGGAAAGAACAAGTACCTGCTTCCCCTTGCCACGCTTCTCTCCATTGGGATAGCGGCTGTGGTATACGTGGCGGTCTCAGCCGTGTTCACGGGTATGATCAACTGGTCCGCCATGGGCATAACCAAGGGCGCATGGGGCTCCATACCAACCGATTACACGCTCGCGCAGGTCGCCAGTTCAAACGGCTCCGGCTCGCTAGCGCTTCTCATAACAGTTGGGATAGTCATATCAGCCCTGGGCACCGCGGGAGTGTACACAACCACCACGGCAAGGGTTCCTTACCAGATGGCAGATGCTGGTCCTCTGGCAAAGGTGCACGGCAAGTACGCGACACCCTACGTGTCGCTGCTGGTAATAGCCGTCTTTCAGACTGTTTTGCTCTCCCTCTCGCTGGGCTATTGGGCGCTTTACTACGTGTCAACGATATCCGGAGTGGTCAGTTATGGCATTAGTGGTCCTCTTGCTGCCATGTTGTACAGGGCGAGGGGGGAGAAAGCCTCGTTTAGAGTGCCCTTTGGCAGGACCCTTGCACCTCTGGGATTTGCGGCAGCTTCCTTTCTCGTTTACTGGAGCGGCTGGCCGTATACCGGATATGGGCTGGCCTTCGTGGTGAGCGGGATAGCCGCTTATGCGTTCACAAAAAGGAAAGAGGGAATGTCAGCGCTGGCACGCCAGATGGCCAAATCTGGCTGGCTTCTGATATACCTCTTTGGTCTCATACTTATTTCCTTCATGGGCCCGTCTGCGTTCAACGGCCTAAACGTAATACCGTTTCCCTACGACGAGCTTGTGGTATTAACATTCTCGGTTGTCGTCTATCACTTGGGGTATAGGAATGGGCTGTCGTCCGTTCATTGACATTCTGTCTCCTTGCGCTTCATAAATGCGGTAGCGCATTTTTAGCGGAATTCGGCCATCGAGCATGCCTAGGGCCAGTGACGTCAGGGACGTCGTATGGCATGGCGCCCTTCGCGCGCTAAGCTCTTGCCTGAATGTAAGAGCGGCGGCCTGATGCCAGCTCTAAAATCACCCCCATTGCCTCTAGCTGACGCGGCGGCTTGAGCTCTTTCGTTTGCGCCGCCTCGGACTAGTTCCCATAAGATCAGCTTTCTTGCGCGCAAGGCGTCGCGCGATCGTTTTGTGTTGGTGCCCGCGCGGCAAAACGCTCAAGCGAACGGCGTACCTGTGCCTTTTTAAATCCCCTATTGCATAGCCCTTAGATCTGAGGGCAGAGTATGTTCTGGAAGAGGTCTGGGGCGGTCGGGTAGGCTGGCTCAGGGAAGGCTTGGTACTTCCAGCCTTCGCGATCGTACCGCGAAAAAGCTTGAGGGTAAGATATTCGAGGTCGACCCGGATACCGTCTTAATCATTGGGACTTCGATCTTGAGGACGAGAACACGTGGATTACTGCACAATACTTATGAAGGCTTTGTCGTTGATATTTATCTCATGAGCAAAATTGCTAAGAAGATCGATGCTTCCGCATGAAATTCGATCCCTGGCAAATTAATGAATAGGTTTGCGAGCGTTTTTCTGAATTACGAAATGAAGTACGTCTTGATCCGACCCCGGAGACATTTTATTAGAATCGCGAGGACTTTAGTGTTTTTAACAAAGCGCCTTAAAATTTTTTAAAAAAGTATGGATAGATTTAAAAACCAAAAATATAGTTATTTGTGTAATTTCGGTTGGGCAATAAAGTTCTTGGGATCGTGGCCCTTATATTATTTGCCCTTAGCGCGGTTTCTTCCTCCTCGGCATACGGTCAAACTTCAACGGGGAATATCTCTGAAGGTTCAGCATCAGTCGCGACCGAGACTGGCTCCATATCTTTGCAGGGTAACGTAGCTTCCTCTTTTTCTGGTAGCATATCGGGGAACTTTAGCGGTACCGTTCAGGGCACGCTCATTGGGAAGGCGAATGGCATCGTAACTCCAGGGCCGTCAGAGACATATGACATAAGCTTCAATTACAGCGGCAGCTTCGCCACCGGAGCGAAGACCTATCACGTCGAGGGCAAAGGAAAAGCTCAGGCGTCGAGTGGTTCCATCAGTTCGGGAAGCTTGAACGGAACCATGATGTATCTTAACTCTCAATTCATCTTTGGTGAGTTATCGGGCGATCTGTCGGGTGGACCGGGATCATATTCTACCTCCTTGACTTCAACGCTCTCCGTTAAAGCCAATTTCTCGGGAAGCTTTGTCAGATACTATATCGCGAACTTTTCTGAATCCGGCCTTCCTTCCGGCACCACCTGGTCGGTGAAGGTCAGCCAATCGGCTAGCTCGACTAGTACCTCGACAAGCGGTATCGTTTCAGCCACATCACAATCGCCAAACCTAACGCTTTACAGCAGTTCCTCATCAATCTTTTTCGCTTTGCCAAACGGTCAATACGACTTTTCGGTGGGATCGGTGGCGGGCTACGTTGCGTTGCCGAGCTCGGGCTTCTTTACCGTTGAAAAAGCGAACTTAAGTGAGTTGATAACGTTCTCCGAGGTATCTACGGTGACGGAGCACGCCGTTACCTTCTCCGAGTCCGGCCTTCCTTCCGGCACCACCTGGTCGGTGACCCTCAACGGAGTCAGCGAATCAACTTCCTCTACCCAGATAACCTTTCAGGAACCTTCCGGTACGTATTCCTATTCGGTTAAATCTCCGTCTGGCTATTCTGCGTCTCCCGATTCAGGTACTATCAGCGTATTGACATCCAACGCTTTGCAGCTCATCGCGTTTTCGCAGCTCCCGCCCACCACTTACGATGTCACGTTTAAGGAGTCCGGCCTTCCCTCCGGCACCACCTGGTCAGTTACGCTGTTAGGGACCACGAAATCTTCCGCGACCTCGATGATATCATTTATTGAGCCACCGGGTACGTACTCGTATTCGATCATAGCCCCCTCTGGCTATAAATCCTCATCATCCCAAGGTAGCATAACGGTAACTGGCACCACCACGCAGCTGATCACCTTCTTTGCCTTAACGCATCAAGTTACCTTTTCTGAATCCGGCCTTCCTTCCGGCACCACCTGGTCGGTGACCCTCAACGGCACAGCTAAATCCTCGTCATTGACAAGCATTGCCTTTGCCGAACCTACCGGCAATTACCGTTATTCGATTGGTTCGGTTGCCGGTTACGTACCCCTTCCCTCTTCAGGGGTCTTGGCGGTAAATGGCACGGCATCATCGGTTTCGATAGCCTTCTCCAAGCAGGCCTACGAGGTTAGCTTCGTTCAGACGGACCTCCTTCCGTATTCGCAATGGGCAGTCAAGGTGGATGGGACAACGGTGTACTCCACGGGGCACAACGCCACCTTTTACCTTCCGACGGGGACCTACTCGTATTCTGTGGAGCCGCCCCCCGACCGTTACGCCTCTCCCTCGTCTGGTACGCTGCACGTATCTGGGAACGTGGTGCAGCAAATCGACTTCCCGCTCTCCTCAGCTCCTTCAGCTAATCCCTCCTCGTACGCAAAGAGCTACTTCAAGTCAAACCCCGAAGGGCTTTCAGCCTCATCCAGTCAAAGCTACTACACTGCTTTTCCCCCCGTTTACTACGGTTATAACGAGACTCCCTTCTACTCGAGCAACCCGTATCAGCAAACAAACGTTCCATCGATACCTCCCTACGTTTACAGCCCAACCCTGTACTTCTATTCATCGCTTCTCAACGAGCAATCGCTTCTCCCATCCATCCTGACCGGCGTGGCCTTAACTTACGTCACGGATCACCTTAGCAACGGCAGCATGATGATCGCCATATCGACTACGGGGGTAGCCAGCGCCGAGGCGGGAGATTGGATGACGGTCTTCATTCATTCTCCGACGGATCCTCAAAAACCCAATGGGAACTACTCGGATGAGCTCACTTACAAGGTAACCGTGACCACGGTGGTGATAGAGGATGCAAGCGCGGGCTTCCTCACAAACGTGGGCCTTACCTCCATTCAGGCCGAGTATCAGGTCCCGTTTTTGGGAACGGTCACGCACGTGATGAGGCTTAAGACAAGTGCGGCCATGGGCAATCCGTTTGATGACCCTGCAGATGATGAAGGGCTTTGGAGCGAAATTGGCACCACGGTGGAGGTTGCAAAGCTTTATCCAGAATTTGTGGGTGTTGCGGGACAGCTATATGACGTGATAAACGCTAACTTGACCAATGCCATAATTCAGGGCGAGAAGTTCAGGGGAGCTAACGCGAGCTTGCCCCAAGACCTAGCCAGCGATATGGAGTATGGGTTGCTCAATCCCTACGTCGAGATCTACAGGGACAGCTACTGCAACACCCTCGTGATTCCCCCAGGAGAGAGCTTGCCGGTCTCTGGAGGAATAAAGATAGTGGCCGGGAACTCTGGCATAGGAACAACAGACATTTACGTCGTGAGCTTCGTGCAGGTTAACGTCTATCCAGGCGTCGTGTTAGCTCCGCCCTCTCCCAAGGGCCCTTACATCCGGAAGGTTGCCCTGACTCCAGACAAGCTATACGTGAATCAGCTTCCAAACTTGACCGCTGAATTTGGCGACCTATTCCTGAATGGTAAGAACTATAACGCTACAACAAACACGTGGACCGACTCTTACAACGGCGGATTTTATGAGGGTATGCAATACCCAACGGTGGGCATCGATAAGGGTGGTCTTGTAAACCTGCAACAGCCATCATACGCGATAAATGACCTGACATTGCAATTCGGAAACTCCACATCGGTTGACGTGGGAGCGCCTTTAGGTAGAGCGTACAACGGCGCGAACTACGTATTGCCTCCTGGGACTTACAACGTCAGCCTCTTCTTTGATGGTGCCTTCGGCGCGGTTAGCGAAGGACCCCCGGGGCAGTTGATGCCTTGGCCTGGGAACGCCGAGCCGCCCAATTTGACGGCGAACGCAAAGCTGACGGTGCTTTCGCTGCCGTCGAACACAAGCATTGAGATGCGGAGCTTGGCGAAGGGAGGGGGAAACAACAGGATCTGGGTTGGTCAGCCCGTTCAAATCACAGGTCTCACCGACGAGGAATACTGGGTGGACCATGGTCCCCAAATGTACCTCAAGCCAGCGGGATGGTTGCTCTTCTACGCGGGTCTTCAGAACTCGAGCTCGCCCGCGCCCGCGTATAAGTCCCAGCTCATAGCCAATGTGAGCGTCGAAAGTCAGGGAGGAGGCTACGGTTACACAACGAACTTTGAAGCTGACGCCAACTGGACTCCGAGCGTGGCGGGTAATTACACCATAACGGTCGTTTACACGGGATATCCCACGCCTGGAAGCAAAGATGACTTGATAACCGGATCAACTCAGGTGATTTCCGACGTTCAGGTGCTTGCCTTGGGTCCCACGCTTACCCTAACTTCTACTCCTAATGCTCTGGGCAACTTCTCTCGCGCGTGGACCGATAACGTCACGCTCCACGCTCTTTTCCAGAATAACACCTACTCGGGCGCAAAACCCATGCAGAACGAGAGCATTGAGTTCTACATCAAGACTCCCGCTGGCCTTGCGGGAGCATATGGGGGCTTCGCCCTCTCTCCCTATCAGGGCACCACGAACTCGAAGGGTATTGCCAACGTTACCTTGCTGATAACCAACCCGCCAAGCGAGGACGAGAAGCTGACGCTGGTAGCCGTGGCGGTGCCGCCTAGCTCGAGCACTTCTGGTGGAGGTGGTGGAGGGGGACGCCACATCATATGCGGGCCCAAGTTCTCCCCAACCAAGAACACCAACGCAACCATAGTGATCGAGTACGTTGCGCCACAGGTCCTCGGCCCTCAGCTCCTTCTCTCCGCGAAGCCTTCCGAGTTCGGAAGGCTGACGCTAACGCCGAGCGAATGGATAAACAGCACGAACATATCGGCGCTTTTGCTTGACACGACAAGTTCTGCAGGCGGACAGGGCACCTCAACGTATTACGTGATGAACGAGGGGCTTCAGTTCTGGATAGTAACGCCCAATGGCCTTTCTACTAGTTACAGCGGTTTCTCGCTTAGCGATTACGGGTACGTTAGTACAAACGACTACGGGCGCGCGTCTCTGACGCTTAGCTCAAGCGCGTCCGACGACCAGAACGCGACGCTTACGCTTTACGTGCAAAGCGTCCCGCCTTCAAGCGGCGGTGGGGGCGGAAGCCATCACGCGGAGCAGGCATCTGGATCAAGTGCATATGTGCCGGTTAACGGGACCATATCGGTGGTGTACTACGTGAAGACCGTGAGCTACCATGGGCATCACATGCCTCACACTAAGGCGTCCGTTGAAGAAGAGGTTAGATCGTATGAAGTAACGCAACTCGTATCGAGCATGAGCGGGAAAGCATATGGCGAGATATCGGTAGGGCACCACGTATATTCCACGTAGTACTTGCGGGGATTCTTGCGCGTGGCTCGTGAATTTGGTCCGCTCCTTTGGAAGCGCCCCAGAAACATGGGAGCGAACCGGAGAGTTGCGCTACCGCGGCCCTTTGGACGGACGAGCGTCGCTCTCCGCACTTGCACGTGAGGGACTTGTTGGTTGCGACGCTCATGGCGCAAAGGGAACAAACCTTTTGGAGAAATACATTAATGGGCTTCTGCTTAGCGCCACGCTCTTGGCTTTGCGGTGAAGGGGAGTGCACGCCGTTAAGTAATGGCATCAGTAATGGCATCTAGGTAGGTCAAAACCCCGTGCGCAGGGCCCATCAATCAGGCCGATGCAGCTATTTTTTGCCCCGCGGCCTGGTGAAGCGATCCCCTCAAAGCGCTTTAACTGAGTTAATGACGAAGATCCCCGTTAAAAAAAAGCTTGATCGAGGAGGTTGCGTCGCGCCTGCCTGCTGATTCGTCTGCGAGCTGCTTTCTGCCTGCTTTGTTCCTCCGTAGAAGATTATCACTATGAGCGCTGCCATGGGCATTGCCGCGAACTCGAGTATGGGAAAGCCAAGGAATATGGCGGCTACGAATAACCCCAAGGTCGAAAGGGCATCCTTTCCGAGCCACGCCATCAAATTCGTCACCGATCTCTTAAGCACGTCTGCAAGCCTCCCGCCTTGCCCTGCAAGGATGGAGGCAAATGCGACTATGAAAACCATGTTAGTCACACCGTCTAGGAACCACGCCACGTCCCCTGTAAACGCCCATATGAAGTCAGCTATACCGAGCACGACGGAAAACGTCAGTATTTGGTTGAACTTCTTCTTAACTTGATCCATAGCAGCTCCAAAGGAAAATGATTCAGATGACAGCGCCGCGTTGGCTTCCACTAAAGTCACTGACGTGAAAATTCCAGTTAGGATCCCCTCTATGAGGGCCGAGGTAGCGGCCAGAGTAAGAGCTAGTAGGCCTGCACCCAGCATGCCGTAATAGGCGTAAATAGAGCGCAGCCCTATGCTCAGTCCCAGCGCCGCAGCTATCACCACCATCACTATCACCACAACTATGATCTCGACCACAAAAAATACCACTGCCGGTATGGCCAGCGAAAGGTTTAACGTGAAGGTTTCATAGGCTTTCTTAAGGGCAGAGGCGTCGCCCACGGGATTCTGGTTTCCTCCACTCGCTCCTTGGGCTGCGTTTCCAGCGCTGTTTATCTTATTTTTAAAAATAGGCAACCGGACATCGGTGAAAGTAAACCCCAGAATAAAAACTTATCTTTATTTTGCTTACTAAGTAAGCTACGATCAGGAAGCATTTGAACTTGATTCACCGTTTATCTGGCAATCAGCGTTACGCTCGCGGTTTGCGCTAATCTCGAAAAAGGCTCTGGCAGTTGTTCGATGTTATCGCTTGCTGGCTCATCTGCTGAGCTTCTTAAGGCGATTCCCGAGGTTACTGCAAGATCGATTTGGTTTTGCAGATTTTATTGCTAGGCATCTCTTGCTTAAATTCTTTGAGAGGAGGGTCGAGGCGTCGCTTGCTAAACAAAACGATTGATGACGCATTAATGAAAACTTTTGGGGAGGCGATCATTTAGCCCGAGATGGTTTTGCGCTGAGTGCAGCCGACGCTGAGTTGTTAAGGCATCTGTCAACAAATCAAGAAGTTCTGGACTTCAGCCGCATGCGTAGGCTGGCCGAGGATGGCGTTATCACCCTTTCAACTTACCTAATCCCTTGTTTACGTTCACCATCAGATCGTGTACTGCCTGAGAAGCCGAGCTCAAGGCCTCAGCGGTTGGCATTAGTTCCCATTCTACCTCCCCGTGGGCAAGCAGGTTCCTGACGTTCATGGATAGGCGAAAGGCAAGCGAAGCGCGTGGGTTCACAAAGCGCTCACCCCACCTGAGCAGCTCCGCTTCAGAGTAAGGAAATCTCTCTCCGTTGACGGTCACCGGTTGCTTGAGGTGCTTTAGCTTGATCTCGAGCTTTACCCTTCTGTAGTCGGGGTGGCGTAGCTCTAGCATTTGTCCCTTGTTCTTTATGATTGCCTTTTCTCCAAGCCACTTCGAGTAAGAGCAGCGAAGGCCCATTTCCATGACCAGGTAAGTCTCGAGTGTAGTTAGTTCGCTCATGCCCTGCATTTTCAGCAGTCTTTCGGCGTTGGCCTGCGCTCTCAGGGGCTTAGGTCCAATGTCGTTCCACATGCGACCGGGACCCAAGATTAAGAAGGGCACGTTGGCCAGAAAGAAACCAAGCAGGTTTCCATTCACGTCGAAGCGACTGCCATGGGCTATCACGCTTCCATCGGCGTATTTCATGCCATGGAACACCTCGGATAGAAGCTCTTCGTCACCCGGTTTCCTGTACTGGAAAAAAGCGTTGACCTCTTGCATGACCTTGGCATATCCCAGCAACTTCTTTAGCCTCCTGCTTTGCGCTACCTTAAGGCCTGCCGTCCTGGGATGTTTAGCCTTAACCCGAGGAGCTCCTCAAGGGCGAGCGCTGAGGCCACGTTCTCCGATATGACGGGCATGTGGAGGTCCTCGGAAAGGTACGCCACCACCTCGAAGGTCGAAAGCGCGGTGCAGGCTATGTAAACCGCGTCCGCTTGCCTAACGCGCTGGAATTCCCTCTTAACCAAGCGGTAGATCGTGAACACGGGGGTGTTAGAAATGTCGACACCCCACCTCTTGTTGAGGTTAGCCTGTCCAACTACTGTGAAGCCGGCCGACGAGAGGTAACTTGCCTCCTCTTTCGCCCTGTCCTCGGTATACGGGGTCGCGAGCCATATCCTCTTGGCCTGTACCGACCTCAAAGCGTTCACGGCCGCCTCCTCTGGAATCACGAGCGTTTTGTCTATCACCTCTCTTATTATCGATGAGTGGGTATGAGACCCGTAACTCCGTCCGTACACAACAGCGTCCGACACTTCTCTTATGAGAGAGTAGGCTGTTGAGAGTTCCTTCCTAAACTCCTCAGGGTCATGTGGCTCGCACCCCTTCGTTGGAGGTAACCTTGTGGAGTGAAAGGTCACGCCTTCGACCGCCATTTTCCACATATCGTATTCTATCGCGGCGTTGTTTGCCGGTATTAGCAGCCCGATCCTAGCCCTTCCACCTGGCATGGTGATTAAAGGACGTCCGCTTTTACGTCTCTTTGCGCTCGCGGGGCGTAAAGCAGCGCGGGCGAATCTGAAATGCCGCGATGGCCTATCTCACTCGCATCGACGAAATGAAAGTGATCAACAAGGCTTACGCCGAATAGATCTTCCCGTGGGCATACGCGGACAAGTTTAATTTCACGTGGCGAGCAATGACGTAAACCCGTCGAGGGGCGCCGACACATGGCGCGTTAGCGATGGCCTTGGCGAGTTGCTCTCGGGCTGTTGTTTGCTTCAGTTGTTCTCGCCGATGGAAACGCGGAGTTGGTGACTTCTCGGGAACTCGGCTTCAAACAGCCTCTTCAAGGTGGACTTGAGCTCGTTGTCATCTACATCGTAGGACCCGTTTGCAAAGCCGCGCTCCTCTATCCTATAGTTGTTAACGCTTGACTTGAGCACTTCAACCCATCTATCACCCTTGAAGTCCTCAATCCTTAGCCTCTTTCCTTCCGGCAGCTTTTCTAGCTGGCTTGCGACGACTTTGTCCGCCGATTTAGCTGAAATCCAAGGCAATCCCATCCGCTTTAATTGGGAAAGCGCGCTTAAACCTTCCATCAGCTCTTAGAAAGCGCTAGAAGACAATACCCTGTGCGCTGCCGAAACCTCATATGAAGATACAGCGAGCTGGGCTACCTCCGCAACGGTGCTCAAGACTTCGTGCCTTTTCTGTGAGTTGGTCGTCTGGTGAGGCGTTGAGCTGGGGTGGAGCGTGAAGATGAAGACGGGAGGAAGCCTAGGCCCCTGGGTGAGCCAAGCCCATGCATGGCGCGAGTTTTGGTAATTGCATTCAGAAGCGTTTCTTCCGAAGCGTTCTGGGTTTTCAGGGTTCAAGTCTCGCACTTTCTGAATCCTGGTAAGGCGGGGTTCTTTCTGTTCTTGCCTAAGTTGATCGTCTGCTCGTATGCCAAGATGGACTTGGAATCAGCATGTCACGTCCAATTTTATGGAAATGACCATGGAGATAGGTGGTCATGCGACCAGGTTTCGGGTGCCTGAAATTATCGTACCTCGCGCAAAAAGCATAAAAGGGTAGCAGGCGCGCACATGTGATATCGATAGAGCGTCGCCGGGGTAAATCGTGGCTGATCCTTAATGGAGAGGAGACCCTTTCAAAGGGCGTAAACCACATCTCATATGACGGTGATTTTGCTCCTAAGCTTGGTTACTCTCCTTACAGGCGGGCCGTCGAAAGCGCTTATGGTAACGTGCAGCGGTGGGCTAAGAGCACCGCCACGAGGTTGCTGGCGTGGGGATTTAATTCTGTGGGCCTTTGGTCCTCAAAGGAGCTCTGGTCTTACATTCCTTTCTTTGTTTCACTTGACCTTGCAGCGTCATTTGGTTCCAACTGGCAAACGGGCGACGTTGCCGATGTCTTTTCGCCGGATTTCGTTGATCATGCTGAGAGCAGGGCTGAAGAGCTTATCCAAGTCGTGAAAGACGATCCTAATCTCATGGGGTATTTCACCGATAACGAGCTGAAGTGGGGTCCGGACTGGAGGGGGTCTCAGCATCTCCTTGACCTTTTCCTTAAGAAAAAAGGGGCAGGGCACGACCTAGCGGTTGAGATGTCGCAAGAGTATCCGTTGGAGGAGGCACGCGAGTTGTTCCTGAAAGCTTACGCTCACAGGTACTTTGATGTTGCCGTTGAGAGCATTAGGACGCGGGACTCGCGCCACTTAGTGCTTGGTGTTCGTCTTGCTCACGTTATACCGAGCATATTCGCGGTGGCGGAGGCCATGGGCTCGCTGGATGCCATAGCGCTTAACGACTACGGCGATGCAGCTCCGCTCGAGACCATGAGGAAACTTCACGCTATATCTGGTAAGCCTATCATGATAACGGAGTTCTCCTTCAAGGCCATGGACTCGGGCCTACCTAACTCCAGAGGCGGGGGCAGGCCCGTAAGAGATCAGGCCGAGAGGGCGCTCATGGCCAAGGCTTACTTAGAGGCCATCCTGCGGGAGCCTTATGCCGTTGGTTATCACTGGTTTCAGTGGTCGGACGAGCCAAAGGAAGGGAGGTTTGACGGTGAGGATTGCAACTACGGCCTGGTGAACATCAACGACGAGCCCTGGCCCGAGCTCGTGAAGATGTTTTCAGAGGTGAACTCGAAGGCCGAAGAGCTTCATGAGGGGGCTACCTAGCCAAGACCACCGTCGAACAGTTGAAAGCTCTTAGTAAGGTCGCGTGCTAGTAAATGACCGTATCGCACTAAGGCGCGCGACAGTGCGCGAAAGCTCTACCTGCCAGTACGGGGTAGTTAGCTGATGGTAAACCGGATAATAAAATTACAAAAGGAAAAGCAAGAGCGCAACTATGGTGATCGTGGCGGGCGGGAAGCGATTCGCATTGAGAGATGTATGGCTGACGTCAAAATAGGTTAGTCGATCAAAGTGAATTTGAAAGCGCTTGGAATTATGCCGTTTTGCTCTCCAGAAATCGCAAAGTGCGAGCTCCTCCTTATGGAAGCTCTTAGCCAATCGCACGTCTGGCATTCGTTAAAGCGATTCACGTGAAGGCGCACGTATCCACCACGCTTTTACGTGGAGGCAATACCCCAAGTGTGCAGGAGATAGGAAAGGTAGCAGATGGGGCCACCGAGTCAAGCGCTTCCGTGATACTTTATCAGGGAATGGAGAGCTGGGTTTCGAGCGAGGAGCTAGTTCTTATCAAGAACGGAGGAAAAAAGCCATACGGAGAAGTGCTGGGAGTGCTGAGGAAGGGACTTGGAAGAAACGACTTCCTTAACACGCAGTACTACAAGCCCGAGCTTGCGTACGTCAAGCACGGAGGGGAACCTTCCGGCGCGAGGGAGGTCTTCTCGTTTACGGTGATGGCGGTCGGTGAGGTGTCCGAGGGAAAGCCATTGGCAATCAATAGGAAGATAATCGCGCCAGGTTCCAGCGTTAGCGTGTTTGAGGACGAGAATCCCTTGGAGATCTACCTAAAGCCGTCAGCAAGGGTTCCCGCGTACTTGTGCGCCCACTTGGACAGGCACCCGAGCTGGCGGATCCCGGCAGACGCATCTTACATTCCCTATCACGTCGGGGTTTACGGTACGACTGGCTCCGGGAAATCTTGGCTGGCAAAAAACGTACTTATGCCTTTTTACCTGGAGAATGGCTACGATGTCCTTGTGCTTGACTGGAGTGGAATGGATTACGCGTCCGACCTCCCGAATAACTCGATACCACTGTCAAAGGTGTTTCTGGGGCCAGACGCGATCCTATCTTACCTATCGGACATTTCCCAGAACTTCTTCGACAACAGGAGCCTCCAGGGGGTTATGGAAGAAATATGCGACGATTGGGATGAGCTCGCCAAGGAGGGACCCAACGGCCTTCTGAAGGAGATAACCAAAAGACTCGATCAAGCTGGGAGTACCGTTAATCAAAATTACAAGAGCGCCTATCTATCGGCGGTTAGGAGATTTCTGCGCAGGCTGACGCCTGATGTCTTGTATTCGCTCACGGGGACTTTGAAGGTCGAGGACGTGCTGACCGAACTTGCGAAGAGGCACCTTGTGGTGATAGACATGGCCGGCTTCAGGTCTGAGCTCAAGCTCTCCTTCTTCTTGGCCTTAGCAAACGCCATTTACTCAAAGATGATCGGAGGAGAGGACATGTCCATCTCCCTCGTGATTGACGAGGCGCCGCAGTACTCGCCGTTCAAGCCGGAGGGACTCCAAGTTCAGGCCACGGACGCCATAAGGGATCTGGCGGCGCTTGGAAGGAAACACAAGCTTAACCTGACGCTCCTCTCGCAGGGCGTGGCGGGAGACATAGGCGTGAACGCCGCCATAAGGAGGAACCTGAACACAAACTTTTACGGAAGGTTGCACCCCCTTGACGTTGTGGGTCAAGGAGGGGCCAAGGAGTGGCTTGAGCCCTACGGCATAACGCCCGAGTACATGCTAACGCTTCAAAGCGGGCAGTTCTATTTCTCCGGTCTCATGAATCCATCTCCTATGCCTCTACTCCTTTTCTTCGAGCCAAACCAGAGGCTGCTTCGGTTGGCAAGCGAAAGAATGGCGAGCACAGATGTCTGAGGACCAAATAGAGTGGCTTAGGCTTCCACCAGATCTCCAGTACAAACTCATGGAGGTTGCCGAGGAGGAGGCCCAGAGAGTAAAGGAAAACCACAAGAAGCTATTGACGACCCTTGAGGAGCTCAAAAAGCTCGCTCTACCTCACGTGAAACCGCTGCCCGGGGGACAGGGAGAACCGCTGGTTGCAGCTGTCGATGGCTCGAGGTCTCCCATGCTTTCGAGAAGGCTTGGTGCCAGTTACGGGGCGTTTACGGCGAGCGGCCTGGCCATAAGGGGAAAGAGCGAGGTGTGGGAAGACCATTTGGCCGGGCAGTTCAAGAGAAATGGGGCGCTTTCGCAAGATCGCTCCATGTACTCGTTCGAGCTCACCTCTTTGCTTGCGGAGAGGAAGATGGCCCTTGAAGCGCTCGATCACGCGGATCACGTCATCGTCGATGGCAGCTTTTACGGTTACGCCTACACCGCCAACAAACGCATTCAGATGGGGGAGCTTTCGGAAAACGATGTTAAGATACTTGAGGAGATAAACGAGCTCACGGAAAAAATAACCAAGTCGGGGCGCGCGTTCGCGGTGATAAAGAGGACAAGAAGCAGGGTACTTGAAGGTTACGCTTACTTGAACGGGCTTGAGGAGGACTTAACAGGGATAACCGATAAGTTATCCCTTTCCTTTGCGATGCCTGGCAGGTCCTATATCCCTTATTCGGAGCTGACGGGAGGAAGGCATCCCATGGAGCTGACCATACTCGCTCAGAGAAAAGAAATGGAAGAAAGGGAAGGCGGAAGAGAAGTCTCGTTTTCTCCGGATTGGAAAGATATCGAGGAGAGGGTATACGGTCCTCCGCGGTACATAGGCGTTCCTGCAGAAGCGCTTTCGTCTTTGGAAAGGATTCAGGTAAAGGCCTATGAGGACGCCCCGGCCTGCGAGGTGGAGTTTCTCAAGGGAAAGGAAGAGGAGGTCGTTTCGATTTTATCTGCGTCGGCTTTCTTCAATCATGACACGGGGCTGCCCATGGTCCTTGACATGGTTGATCAGCTGACGACGCTCGGAGTTCGTTTTGCTGAGGAGTACGCAGACGAGGTTGAGGCCAGGGCGCTTCAGCTCGTGATCGAGGAGAGCGGGCCAAGCGCGCTGCGGTGGTTCTTCCGGCCGCTAAATCCCCAAAAGCCCTATCGAACGAGCATGTTACATGCAGGGCATACCGAGGACCCATCGTTACCGCGATTTGCATAAAGGATTATAGGGTATTGCTCAGGAAACGACGGTTTTGGGTCATAACTTTGCGCATTAATTGCGTGCTTTATCTTTAAGAAGAAAGAAGGCGGAGGATTTATTATTGAAATTAGTCTTTACTTGGGCTTAAATTATCAATAGCCTTGATCTCATTAACTTTAAAGGGGTGAGGAAGGGCATTTGAACCTTTATCCGCTTACCATACTAGTAGGGGCTAACAACTCAGCTAAGTCGACGGTGCTGGAGTCCCTGTTCTTAGCGGCAAACCCGTTCAGGCGGTTCTTGCGTGATACCGCCTACCGGTTCATAAGTCAAAGTCATTTGCTGCTTCAGGATTCGGAGGTGCGTCCCTCTAATTTAACGGCTACAACACAAGAGAGCCTAGTGTTAGCACGGATGGGCGCGAGCTTAAACTCCTCAGAGATAGCTCTAGCCAGACCTACTTTCACATGAGTGGCATGGGGATAAAGGGTACCGCGCTCATCGATGGTAAGAGGGTCTATCTTTTTGAGTGCGATGTTGGTAAGTCCTTTAACTTGACGTTACTCATAAGGGACCTGGATAACATCAAAAGCGGAAAGCACACGATAGAGGATCACCTGATTTTCTCGGTCAAAGATCAAATATCGATCGAAAGCGAAGTTACTGATCCTAAGTGTCTTTGGATAAAGGTATGTAAGCAATCGGCACTTGAGATGGCGGCTTACAAAGCCGTGGTGCGCGATCCCGCGAAGTTTATGCCCCAGCACTATAGGCTTTCAAAATGATAGAGGAGACGCTGAGCTAAGTCGCGCTCGCGGCCTTTCATGCAGTTGGCAGCCCGCGTTTCCCTGCATTTGGAAAGCCGTGCAAGTAACCCTCTAAGATCGGTGCTTTGCTTTCTCGCGTTCTGGAAAAGCTTACATTGCGGCGAAAAGGAGTACATCTGGGTCTTGGACTGGCTTGGCGGTTGCTTTAAGGTAAGATCTACAGTTAAAGAGAGGCATGAGGGAGCGTTCTGAAGTAAAAGTGGGAATAGCTCCCCAAAGAGTTATATTCAAGGGCTCCGTCGAACCCGTTTTCTATGCCGTTACCTCTTTTGGCCTTTAGGGCGAAGTTGACGTTGCCAACGCTGAGTACCTTCGAGTAATGGAACTCGTGTCCTCTTAACGTATCTCCCGCACCGGCAAGCATGCTGGGCTTTAAGGCTTCAAGCTCTGTGTAATGCATAACGAGTTTTTCTTTCGCTTTCATAGATATGTCGAAAAGGCCAACCATGTCATAACTCCTGTCGCCGACGATTTCTCTTGAAAGGTACATGAGCCCTCCACACTCTCCTAAGACCTTTTTTCCCTCTTCTGATGCGCGCTTTATCCAACTTCTGGTTTGAGTTGAAGCTTCAAGTTCCTTTAGGTGTAATTCGGGATATCCACCCCCTATGTAGATGAGATCGGCGCCATCGACTTTCTCGTTCTTGAGGGGGCTAAAGAACTTTAACTGATGCCGGCTCCGGATCAACTCCAAGTTATCCCTATAGTAGAAGGAAAAAGCTGAGTCATAGGCTACGGCGGCCAGCTCCTTATCGGTTGCTTCTTCCGCGTTTTCATATGGCGCGGGGTTAAGCTCATTGGCTTGGTCTGCGATGTCAACGAGAGAATCTAAGTCGACGTGTTGTTCAACGAGGCGCGAGGCGGCAGAGATGGCGCTTTCAGCTTTTTTCTCATCTTCAACGGTGACCAGGCCGAGGTGCCTTGAAGGGACCTTCAGTTCCTCGGAATACGGGATGTATCCCAGCACCTTAACGCCTTCAAGTCCCTCCTTGCAGTAGTTGAAGTGGCCTACAGAGCCGACCATGTTGAATATCACGCCCTTGACCGGGGCGTTCCCGAAGTCCTTTAATCCGCTTACTATCGCTGAGGCCGTCGATGAGAGGTTAGAGCAATCTATAACAAGGACTATGGGCGCTTTTATGACCCGTGAAACCTCATATGTGCTATAGCTGAGGCCGATTCCGTCGTAAAGCCCCATAACGCCCTCGATTACGCCTATGTCGCGTCCCTTTGAATATCTGAAAAGAGCTGCAATTACCTCATCGCGTCCCATTAACCAAAGGTCGAGATTAGATGAAGGTTCCCCCGTGGCGAGCCTATGATACCCGGGATCTATAAAGTCAGGCCCAACCTTAAACGGGGCCACTTTCATCTTCTTAGATAGTGCTCTCATTATGCCTGACGTAATCAGCGTCTTTCCGCTGCCGCTCCTATCAGACGAGACTATGAAGCGTTTCAAATGCCACTTAGTAAGAAGTGCTAAGTAATATGCCTGGCGAAGGAGCTTTCTAATTTTTGATGTGGCAGAACTCGGTCGCCAGCGGTGTTAATGCAGGGGCCAATACGTTGAAAAATTATGCCCTATCTGAAAAAGCGAATTTCTTGGAAGCCGTTGACGCTATCAGCTTAATGGTGCTATTTGAGCTCAAAAACTCATGCGCTATTGAACGATTAGAAATAACATTCGAGCGGTTTTTAGTCTTTATTCTAAGAAGGCTTAAGTTCGATTTCTGTGTAATTTTATGAACGTTAAACCAGTGCTGGGAGTTTTATTCACAATCATTATGCTCTCAGCGGCGTGTGAAGTGGGAGTCGCGCACGTTCCCGGCTCTCAAGCGTTCCCTCCCACTTATTCCTCGCTTCCCTGGATAACGGTGAGAGGCACGCGCTTCGTTTACGATAACGGCACGTACGTCCTACTTCATGGCGCTGACTACTCAGGCGCGGAGTTTGGCGCTTTCACGTTTACGTCTGAGGACTTCCAGGCCATGACCTCTTGGGGATTCAACGTGATAAGGATGCCCATAGCGTGGAGTTACGTTGAGCCCAGCCCGGGAGCCTATTCTCAGTCCTATCTAAAGAAGGTAAGAGAGGCTGTTCACCTTGCAAACAATTACGGCATATACGTGATAATAGACATGCATCAGTGGTGGTGGTCGCCTGTTTTTGAAAACGGCGAGGGCAACGGCCTTCCGCCTTGGGCGGTGCCATATCGTGGAGGATGGGATGCATTGCAAAAAGACGAAGCCTACTTCTGGTCCAACACCACGGTTGAGCAGGACTTCGCAAACATGTGGGAGTACGTGGCGTCCCAGTTCGCCAACGACTCCGGCGTCCTGGGTTATGACCTATTCAACGAGCCCACTACCCCTACCAACTGGACTTCCCAGCAGATGTACGAAAACATGGCAAGGGTTTACGACATGGCCATATCGGCCATAAGGAAGGTGGACCAGAGGCACGTGATATTCTTCGAGACTTCTGAATGGGACTCTGGAACGCATCCCAACAACTGGGTTGAGCCAACCGACCCAGCGCACAAGTTGGCGCTTGAGGTTCACGACTACTGGGCTAACCCCTTGAGCGCTCCCCTTTACGCGGCGCTGCAGGCCTCGCAGAAGTGGGACATGCCTGTTTACGATGGGGAATTCGGGGCGGGCATGAACTCGCCCCTTCTTGCCACGGAGGCGTTCAACAGGTATGGGATCGCTTGGACTTACTGGAGCTACAGCTGGGAGGCCGAGACAGGAGCCATAACCTATGAGAAGAACCCGTTGCTGGACGTCCTTGACGAACCGTATCCCCGTTTATCGTCGGTTCCGGTTTCCTCACTTAGCGTCGAAAACTCGACGTATAAGGGAGTAACCGTGAGCTCGGTCACCGTTAACGTTACCTTCACTGGTAAGTCTGGCTGGGCCGACTTCTTCGTACCCGAGGGCTTCAACGTGGCATCTCCCAGCGGCACCTTCAGTCCCTCTTCAAGGACCTTCAACGTCACCTTTGATGACGGCAGCGTCTCGCTTCGCCTTACCCCTCCTCCTGGGTACGGTTTCGCTGGTG
>NZ_JAQQXN010000002.1:30655-425441 GCF_046635845.1 Tardisphaera saccharovorans | reverse complement strand
AACTAGCTGCGTTAAGGACGAGCCATTAAAGGTAACAAGGCCCTGATATACCGCCTGAAATACTCCGCTATCGACCCCATAGAAGCCCGTTGCGGGATCTAACGCATCAGGCGTAGTTATAACACCGCCAGTACCTATGTCAATCAAAGTGTTTGGATTCGAGGGGCCTATTACGACTTCCCTGGAACCAGCGCTGCTGCTTCCCTCACGCGAAAGCCTGTACCACGCGTATCCTGCAGCTCCTGCCACAACTATTATAATTATAACGATTGCCACGAGATTCATCCTACGTTTAGGTTCTTGCGCCAATTTTACCGTAAATGAACCAAACCATATATAAGACTTATGTAATTTAAATGAAAAAATATTCAAATCAGGAGAAATATTAGAAATAAGCTTCGGTTAATTCCCACGCGACGAAAAAATCTTTCGGATTAGCTGACCTTAATTGAACAAAATTTCTAGGAAATATGGGTTTCTCTCCAGCTAGCAGGGCAGGCCCCGTAGGTCCTGATAAATCACCTTGTATCGCGTTATTGCACTGGAGTTCCACCGCAACCCCCTTAATCCGGCGCAAGCACCGCCCATGTGCAATCGAACAAATGCAAAACCTGTCTTAACGCGTACAACTCATTTTCTTCCAGAATTATTCTTAACGGGTATTCTTAAAGCTGACATGCTCTCCTCGCTGAAGCGACGGAGGTTCTGCTTTTGCTTCCTGTTACTCCATCATCCCTCGCGGTCTGGGAGCGTTTTGCGGAACCTCCATTCTTGGTTTCGGAATCGTTCCTATCCCAAACGTTGCCCCTCTGGGGTATCAGCGCTCCCCTTACATGCATCCCTGTCTGCGTGCAATCTGGATATGCCTTTATCACCTGGGAACAGACTGTGGAGGCATTCCAGACCAGCCAGTGGCTGGATTTGCTGTGGGAGTATCCTGCATGCCTCCATTAGAGGACTTATCCGCAGGGCTTTCCACATTCACGTTCTTTCCTTTGCTATTTATGTGATTTCCGCAATTCATCTCCTCCCCGAAGGTCAAAGCTTTCCTGCTCATTTCATCATTAAGCTGACGTGAACTGCACTAACCGATGGCTCTGGTTTTTCCGGCATCCACAGAGGATGTTCGCCTTGCCGCCCGCACCGGGAGAGCGCCGCTGGCAAGGGCCTCTCTACGGTTAGAGGTTCGTGGAACTTCCATGAGGGGGGCTCCCGTTTCCTTAAGGGGACTTCCGTTCCCCTTGACTCCCTTACAAAACGAAAACCGATAACACCTTCATCTTTTTTAAATGCCCTGGTTTAGTAATTACCCTGAGCAGCGTGAGGGGTGCTAGGCTGCTCGCTGGACGGGCCCTGATCCGGTGGCAAGCCAAGCGATTCAGTAGCCGCGCGAATGCCAATGCCTGAAACTGCTCCCGCGAGGACCTCTGCGGTATCCTTCGCTTTTAGAGTGTCTCGGCTCAACTTTCGGGATGGAATTCTCGTCAGGCACCGCCGAATCATTGGCTTCAAGCACGGCACTGTATTCTCCCGCATTTAGCTGAAGCTGTCCATGGAATTCCGTGACGAACGCGTTCTTAATCAGAACTGGCTGTCCCTTCTTAAGCGAACCAGCCTTATCTCCCCACAACACAAGCCTTACCCTTCCGCTTTCATCGCCAACCGTGGCCTCGCTCATGTCTTTTGTCCCGGTAGACGTGACAACGCTCCTCTTTTCCCTGGCATCTATAACCCGAACAAGCACATCAACGTGATTTAACCCAGGCCTAATTCTCATAACCGGCATCGCGTTATCTGACATATCTCAGTTTAAGAGACCCAAGCGCATTTAAACGTTGTCAGGTGTCAGGGGCTTCTCACCTTATAACCACTTCCTTAATGCCGAAGTACCTGCCTAACAGAAGCTTCAACTTGGCAGCCGTCTTTCCGCCGCTCCCTATGGCAAGCCCTCTGTCCTCGTCCCTGACCTTTACCACCGCTCTTCCGTTTTCCTCCTTGACCGATAAGACGCGTACCGGGGCCAAGGCATTCCTCGTAAGCCCTTCAAAGAACGGAGAGTACTCCACGACCTCGACGCTCTTGCCAAGTAACGCCGAAGCCCTCTTCGCGTTTACGCCTCCTTTACCAATTGCCATAGGAACGTCGGCTGGATCTACCAAGAATATTATGCGGTTGTTCTCCTCGTCTATGACACAGTCTTTCGCCGCTTTTCCCGTAGCGGAGTAGAACAATGACATGGCCCTGAGCTCCTGAGGTGTTAGCTTTATCTCCTTCTTCTCTAATTCCATCTTTCGACCCTTCAAACGCACAGGGGTCTAAGCCCCTCGGGAAGCGATTTGCTCGCTATTCCGGTTTTCATGATTTGATCACCGTTCTTGGGATTTAAGTCTTCTCACTTCTTGGCTGACTTCGAGAACAGCTTCATGCGAAGGTCCACCATTCCGGTACCCATAGGTATGGGCTGCCCGACGATGACGCTTTCCGATACTCCCTTTATCTGGTCCTCTTCGCCGGCTATTGCAGCGTTGAGCAGGTGCCTCACGGTCATCTCAAAGGCAGCCCTGGCAAGGGGACTAGCCTTTTCTCCAACGACCCCGTGCCTCCCTATCTGCTTGACTATGCCCGAGTAGGTCATGGCATCCGCAAGGAGCTCGACGTGCCTAACGTCAACTTCAAGGCCCGCTTCCGACAGCGTTGACATGATCTCCTGCATTATGGCGTTCCTTGCGGCCTCGATGCCCAGGACCTCAAATACCTGATTTATGTCGTTTGTCGTGGTCCTAGTTGTATCAACGCCCTCCACCTCCATAACTTTCGCGAGGTCCGAGCCCTTGGTTATAAGCATGTACTCTTCTTTTCCGTCAGCTCCCTTAGTCCTTGAGAGGAATACCCTCTCGATCCCCTTGAGCCCTTTCACGTGCATTGAGAGGAGCTTCTCGCGGAAGGCTATGAGCTCGTTGTAATCGCTCACAGAAGGCGATACCTCAAACGTGCCAGAATCGGCATCCTGAGATGATACCTTAGCTCCCTTTATCTTTTTCACAAGGGAAATCACGTCGTCAAAAGTTATCTTCCTGTCCTGAAGCATCCCACCATCAAGCGTAACGGTCAGGGAAAGCTCAGCCCCGTTCACCTCAACGCTCTCCACGAGGTCGCTTAGGATCGTTTCTTCGATCTTTGAGGCCACATCCATTGCTTTTTCCCTGTCTTCGGAGTAGGGCTTCTCAAGGTAAATTCTCATCATGGGAGTGCGCGGAGCCTTACTGGCGTCCACGATCTCTATTAGCCTAGGCAGACCAAGCGTGACGTCAAGTTCTCTAACGCCCGCGTAGTGGAACGTCCTAAGAGTCATCTGCGTTCCAGGCTCGCCTATGGATTGAGCTGCAACCACGCCCACGGCCTCGCCTGGCTCTACAGAAACCTTTTGATACTCGGCTATGACCCTATCGAGGACGGACTTCAGCTGCTCGTATGTCAATCCCCTTTCCTTGGCCTTCTTCTCGACCTGATCCAGCAATGACTCAGGGAGTACCGCTGACTCCCTTACCTCCTTTATCAAAAGTTCTGGATCCTTCTCCTCTTGTTTGGTTTCATCAGATGGCGCGGCGGCTTTCTTTCTTCTTGGCAACTCACTTCACCTCCTGCACCACATCGTCAATTATCTTATCTAAGTTGACCCCCACACCATGATCGCTCTTGGCTGGATCGACGCCGTCGTCACCATAGCGCACCTGTATGAGCTCTCCCTCAGCCCCCCTTACGCTGCCGTCGTATTCCACGTGCAGGTCCTCGAGCGCGTGTATCAGCCTCCTCTGCATGTAACCGCTCTGGGACGTCCTGACTGCCGTGTCTACCAGTCCTTCTCTTCCAGTCACGGCATGGAAGAAGAACTCGACCGGATCCAATCCCTCATAGAACGAGCTCTCGACAAATCCCCTTCCCCTCGCCGACATATCACCGTGATCAAATACAGGCAACGTCCTGTCCGTGTAGCCACGAACTATCCTGCCACCCCTCGAAGCTTGCTGGCCAACTATAGCAGATATTTGAGTGAGGTTTAGAACGGATCCCCTTGCACCAGTCAACGCCATTATGTATGAGTGACTGTTATGATCCATGTTTCTGGCTGCCATATCTCCTATCTCGTCCCTTAGCTTCGTCAACTTGCCCATTATCATGTCCTCTATCTCCTCCTCGGCGGTCTTTCCTGCTTCCGCCTCGACTTCGCCCCTCTCATAGGCTCCAATGGCATCGTCTATGTCCTTCTCGACCTCCGCTATGCGCTTCTTCATGACCTCCCGAACCGCTGAGGGTATTTCGAGGTCCTTGAGGCCAACGGTGAAGCCGTTCCACTCACTGAACCTAAGAAACACCTTGAAGGCCTTATCCATGAACTCCCTTCCGGCCTCGTTTCCCACGTCCTTCACTATCCTGTGCAGCAGCGAGTTGGGCACTGTAGCGCCTATGCTCTTCTTGTCAAGCACACCCATTAGAAGGTCTCCGTTCTTAACGTACACAAAGCCGTCGCCTGGACAATCATCAAAGGAACAGTCACCACAACCCACACAAGAGTTGGCCTTCGACGAGTAATTGATGTCCTTTGGTATAAAGAGGCTAACGATCTGCTTACCAGTCCAAAGAGGCCTCGGGACAGTTATGGCCGGAGGGGGCAAAGGCCCCTCATAGTTTCCGGCATATAGAAGGTCCATGACCTCATCTCTCTCAAGTAGAACCGACTTCCTCGTAAGCATGTAAGCCCCCGATATGAAGTCCTGTATAGCTCCCATGAGCGGCCCTCCAAATCTCGGCGATAGTATGTTCTTTTCTACCAGCAGTATTTCCTTGGCCTCAGCCTCGGCTTCCTTGCCCTGAGGGACGTGAAGGTTCATCTCATCACCGTCGAAGTCCGCGTTATAAGGCGGGCAAACGGCCGGGTTAAGCCTGAAGGTGCGGTACGGCAAAACCCTCACTATGTGACCCATTATGGATGGCCTGTGAAGCGATGGCTGCCTGTTGAAGAGCACTACGTCTCCATCCCTCAAATGTCTTTCAACAGTAAAGCCAACGCCAAGCTCCTCCGCGATCTCGTTGGTGTCCTTAACGTACCTCAGATCTATCATCACCCCGTTGGGCCTTATGACGTAATTTGCGCCGGGATAGTTGTTCGGTCCTCTTCTTACCAGCTCCTTCATTTCATCTAGATTCAGCTCGGTTACCCTCTCGGGTATCGTGAGGATCTTGGCCACATGTATGGGCACGCCTACCTCATTGACGCCTATCCAAGGATCGGGTGAAATCACCGAACGGGAAGAGAAATCAACCCTCTTGCCCAGAAGGTTGCCCCTGAACCTTCCTTCCTTCCCCTTGAGCCTCTGGGCCAGCGTTCTAAGCGGCCTTCCGCTCCTATGCCTGGACGACGGAGCACCCTGCGTTTCGTTGTCAAAATAAGTTATGACGTGATACTGGAGAAGTTCCCAGACGTCGTCGATGACTGACTGAGGTGCTCCGCTTGAAATGTGCTCCTTGAGCTTTTCGTTAGCCCTTAGGATGTCGACCAACTTGTGCGTCAAGTCATCTTCCGACCTAAGGCCCGTCTCCAAGGTTATGGCAGGCCTCATGGAAATTGGTGGGACAGGAAGATAAGTCAGCACGGACCACTCGGGCCTCGCAACCTCGGGATCCCAACCCAAGAGCTTGGCTTCTTCATCGTTTATCTTTTCAAGTCTGATCCTGATTTCTGTGGGAGGTATGCGAACAAGCGAGGATGCCTCTCCTTTCTTGCCTCCCATCTGCTCATAGAACGTGGTAGGTCTCTCGTACTCGATGGGATAATTGGTAGCACCGCAGTGAGGGCACGTGGTCACCGAAGAGGCCTTCTTGATTATGGCCTTTGAAAGAGCCTTGGCGAGGTTCGGATTACGTCCTTCGAGTTCCTTCATCTGCTTTTCATAGCTCGCAAGCTCCTCGTCAGGCAACTTTATCCTACCGCACTCCCTGCAAACCGATGAGAGAGTTTCGTGTATTTTTTTGGCAAGGCCCGGATGTATAACGGGTCTCTCTAACCTTATGTAACCAAAATGCCCTGGGCACTTTCCAGCCCTAGCCCCACAGGTCTCACACCTCTGACTAGGCTCCACCGTTCCAAGCCTTCTGTCCATCAGTCCTCCTGGAACTGGAAGCCCATCTTGATCGTAGGTCTCGGGGCTGTTTATCTCAACTACCGCCTGCTTTACTATCTTTTCGGGTGATAGAAGTCCGAACTTTATCCCTCTAACTATCTTCTTATCCGACAAACTCATACTGGATCACCCGGTTCAATCTTAATGTCAATTCCCATGGAAACCATCTCCTGAACAAGAAGCTTGAAGGCATATGGCATGGTCACAGTTACTGGTTTAACCTTCTCGCCACAAATCGGGCATATCCACCTGTTCTTCTTGTAATCAAAGTAGGCCATTGCCCCGTCGTTCTCGCATATGGTGACGTCGGTCTTATCCGAGGACTCAAGCAACCTGTCCAGCAACAGCGAAGAGGCTCCATGGGCCACAAGCACGTCCCTCTCCATTTCCCCAAACCTCAGGCCGCCCTCCCTAGCCCTACCTTCCGTTGGCTGATGCGTCAAAATCTGCACCAGTCCCCTGGCCCTTGCGTGCATCTTGTCGGCAACCATGTGATGCAACCTCTGGTAGTACGCCAACCCTATGTAGACCTTAGCCCTGAGCATCTTGCCCGTCCGCCCATCGTACATGACCTCCTCCCCGCTTGGAAGGAAGCCCAACGCCTTGAGCTGCGACTCCAACTGCTCTAGAGTCTCACCCTCAAATGGCGTGCCATCGGCTCTCGATCCCCTTAGGGAGGCCACTTTGCCGCCTAACATCTCCATCAGGTGCCCCACGGTCATCCTGGACGGGATTGCGTGCGGGTTCATTATTAGGTCAGGCACTATACCAGACGCCGTGTAGGGCATGTCCTCCTGCGGCACGAGGAGGCCAACAACGCCCTTTTGGCCATGTCTCGACGCAAACTTATCCCCAAGCTCAGGAACCCTATAGTCCCTCACCACGACCCTTACCAGCTTCCTTCCGTCCAAGTTCAACGTGACGTAAACCCTATCGACGACTCCCGATTCCCCATGTTTCAACAAAACGGAGGAGTCGTGTTTTATTACCTCTCCGCCAGTAAGCTCCCTGAACTCCTCGATGAACCTCGATGGGCTTGTCTTCCCGATTATGACCTCTCCACCCTCCACGTCGCTGTCCGGAAACACTATGCCGTCGGTGGGATCAAGCTTAGTGTACTGAGATGCTCCATGGTATCCCCTTACCGTCTCATCGGGAATTCCTATTTCGTCTTCTTGGCCTCCTGGGTATTTCCTCTCCTCGGTCTCGTAAAGCCTAAACGTTGAAGAACGCGCGAGACCTCTCTCTACTGACGCCTTGTTCAGTATGACAGCGTCCTCTATATTGTAACCTTCGTAAGAAAGAAGCGCCACCACGAAGTTCTGTCCAGTCGGCCTTTTATTAAAGCCTACTAGCTCTTCGGTTTTGGTCGTCACGAGTGGAAGCTGAGGATAGTGAAGGACGTGGGACCGCGTATCAAGCCTCTTCTGGAAATTGATGGTGGACACGCCGATGGCCTGCTTTGCCATAGCGGTCTGATACGAGTTTCTCGGGCTTTGGTTATGGTTTGAGTACGGGATAAGGCTGGCCACAACGCCCAATAGCGCTATCGAGTCAAGCTCGCAGTGAGTGTACTTCCCGGGATTTGCCTGCGCCTGATCGAGCGAAAGCGCTATCATGGAGTTCTCCTCTTCCTCAGCGCTGAGATACTCCACCACACCCTTTCTCACTAGCTCGGACCAGGGCATCCTACCGGTCATCAGCTCTTCCCTTTCTTGTTGCGTCAGCTTCAGCTTCCCGTCCCTGTCAAGAACAAACAGGGGCCTTATTATCCTACCGCCATCGGTAAAGGCGTAAACCTCAGAAAAAGAATCAGTTACCACATAAGACACGCTTATGTCAAACGGTAAGCTTCCCTTTCTCTTCCTCTCCCTTAAAGCGGCCGCAAGGGCAATTGGATCCTTGCAGAATCCCACGAATACGCCGTTGACGAACACCTTTGCTCCCTCCTTGTCGGCTATTCCGTTCTTTAACAGGGAGTTGTCCCTATAATCCAGAAACTCCACGCCCTCGTCGGCCATGGCCCGCAGCACAGGGATAGGGTCCCTCTCAACTGACGTTATGGCTGATATGGCCAAGTTCTTTACCAGCCCACAGTTTGGCCCCTCTGGAGATTCGTTGGGGCACATCCTACCCCATTGAGTTCCGTGCAGGTCCCTGGCCTCGAAGTGAGATTGACTCCTCGAGAGGGGGGAAATAACGCGACGAAGATGGGATATCGTAGAAAGGTAGTTAGTCCTATCCAGAAGCTGACTCACGCCGGTCTTATTACCAACCCAGTTACCCGTCGCAAGCGCGTGCTGGAACCGCTGGGTTACCAAGTCTGCCCTTACAAGGCTATTAAGGTTCGGAACCTTCTTCATCCTGCTAAAGGAGCGAGACACCTGGTACTGGAAATCCTTCACAAAAGCCGCAAATGCGACAGCAAAAAGCTGAGCTAAAAGATCTCCGGCTAGCCTGAGCCTCTTGTTGGCATAGTGATCTTTGTCGTCAGCCTTTCTCATCCCCTTGGAGAACTGCAGAACCTTCTCGGCCATCAGAGCAAGGTGCACCGCCTTTCTAAGCCTGTCCTCAGGTGATGTACCAAGGTGAGGCATGAAGCGCGCATCTATCTGCTCCTCGGCCCTCCTTATCCTGATATCCCTTGGCTGGCCCACCGCAAGTCTACCACCTATGTAGTCAAGAGCTGCCTCCTTCGACGTGATGTCGGACGCATCTTGAAGCGGGACCAGGAGGGAGTCCTGAATCTCCTGCGAGCTGCTCACGAGGTTTACTATTTGACTGTCCTTCTCAACGCCAAGCGCCTTCATCAGGACCGCAAACGGGATCCTGACAGGAAAAGCCGTCGACTCGACCAGCATTTTTCCGTCCTTTGCTAGCAAAAGCGACACGGGGCTCCTTATCCCGTTGTAATAGGAGAATACCTTGGCCATGTACTGCGCGGGCATGGTGCTGGGGGCAACGTCAACCAGGATCTTGTTTGAGACCAGATCCTCCTGGGATACTATGACCCTTTCGGAGCCAGCTATTATGAAGTAGCCGCCTGGATCATCTGGATCCTCCCCCATAGATATTAGTTCCTCGCGCGTCTTACTGGAAAGCGGGCAAAGGCTTGACCTAAGCATAACGGGGAGCCTTCCAATGTAGACCTTTTCCCTCACGATCGGGATCCCCATGGCCTGGCAACTCTTCGTCGTGGGCATCGCCGACGGACCCATGGCAAGCACGGGCCTCTCAACAGAGGGTTTCTTCTCCTCTTGTACCCTCCTCGACACGTCTCTGATCTCTATCTCAAGCATCAAGGGCAACGAATAATCCATGTTGCGTATTCTTGCCTGCACTGGGTCAAGCTCAGTTATCATGGTCCTATCCGCCTCTATTAGGTGGGGGTCGGTGTCAACGGAGATTTTTCCGAAGCATATCTTGAGGTTCTTTCCCGGGACATCGACTCCTTCACGGTAGTAATCTACGACCTGCTGCATTAGAGAGTTCAGAAACGACTCATACGAATCCAGATGCTGTCTAACCAAGCCCTTCTCCTTGACGAAAGATTGCAGGGCATACCAACCCAAAGACTGTTTTTTTTCCAAATCAAACCACTACCCTATAACTTACAGATTGCCCGGCGGTGGGGCTATTCCTAACCAGCTTTATTAGATCGCCCCTTTTCGCCTTAAGGTACTTAACCATGGGATCCCTTGTGGTGATCTTCGGTAGGTCGTCGGGAGTAACCCCTAACTCCTTCATTACCTTTTCCGCCTCCTCCTTTGTTAACAATATGTGCGTTGATACTAGCACATGCCGAGATATATCTAATCTGGTCAAATCTAAGACCCATAATGCCTACTAGGCGGTAAAATAATACCCCTATCTAATAAATTTTTCTGTTCAAGTTATGAGCTAAGGCGTAGGCTTTTTAGCTAACCATAATTGAAACTGGGCGATGATGATGGGACAAAGCGCTGATCAAGCCGTGAGCGAAAAGCTACAGCCGAGCCCTCTAAGGCAACTTCAAGACAAGCTTAAGGAGGCTGAAGAGCTGGCCTCGAAGATATCCGTTCAGGCTCAAGAGGACTCGCTTAAAGTAATGAGGAGAGCTCAAGCTCTGGCAGCGGGGCTCGAGGAAGAGGAGAAAGCCCTTGAAAAACAATATGAGGAAGTCACGTTAAATCAGACGCGTCAACGCGCTGAAAGTGAGGCTAAGGTCATCGCAGAAAAAGGTAAGATAGAGGTACAGAAAATAAGGAAAAGCTCAGAAAGAAACCTAGATAAGGCCATCAAGGCACTTTTCGAGCTAATCACAGGAAGTAAGGCTGACTAGACTTGATCGCGACGCCGAAACGCGGCCAGGAATTAGGGAGACTCCCCCGCATGTCCTATGCGGCCTTGACCTCCGCCGTCTCTGCCCTGCGCTCAACGCTCTTGCCCCAGGTCACGCTAGATGAACTTAGGAGATCAGACGTAGTCAGCTTCCGCTCTGCTTTAGAAAATACGCCCTACAGAGATGTAGCGCGCATTTCTGCGCGCTCCGCCGATGAGCTTTACGCCGCATTCAAGAGGTCGGTAATTAATGCAGAAACGCAGGTCTTACCTTATGCCCCAAAGCGCGCTAGATCCTACTTATCGTCCTACCTTCTGCATTGGAACGCCGAGGAACTTAAATCGGAGCTCGCGGCTAGGGCAACTAATGCTGACCCATCGGCCCTTCAGAGCTACGTTGAGTCGCTTCCAAATCCGTGGAACGATGTCAAGAGCTCTTTTGATTCCTTCGAAAAGAGCCACGACCCTGTGGACCTTACCATTGCCGTGGACCACGCCTACATACGTCAGCTCGTGTCGAGCTTTAACGCGCTGGCGGACTGCGAAAGGTATGAGCTCTCAGGATTCATTTTTCCGACTTTGGCGTGGTATGCCGTTAAGACGCAGGTAATCGGAAAGGAGTATGGAAAAAAGCTCGAAATAGGGATCGCCTCAAGCAGAGAGCTTCAAGAGAGCTTCCTAAGCGTGATGGAACGCAAACGTTACCCCGAAAATGTGGCCGCAGGAGAGGAAATATACGCTAGTTCAATGCTAGAATGGGCGCGCAATGAAGCACACAGAAATCAATTTAGCCCGGCACCGGCACAAGCCGCCTTCATTCTCAAGGAGGTGGAGGCCAAAGAGGTAAGCGAGATATTCCTGCAGAAGCTTTACGGCGTGAATTCCCAAGCTCGGGAAACCACGCGCGCGTGAAAAGGGCAGGCTCCTTACACAATTTGGGCTCCTCAAAGCTCTTGAAAGCCAAAGCCTCACCTGTTTGTGCCGATGGAACGGCCTCATTCGTTGCGTTTATAAGGCCGTTATAAAAGAGCTTATGCCTTGCAAAAGCAAATCCAAGGAAAAAGATGCAAAGAAAAAGGATCAGTGATTTTTTATGATTAGCGGGCTCGGCGGGATTTGAACCCACGGCCAACGGATCTCCCCCACTGGGTTAAGAGTCCGTCGCTCTACCGTGCTGAGCTACGAGCCCAAGATTTTGTTTGACATGCTTTTTAAGTGTTCTGTCAGATACATCTATTGTCTGCGCTTAACCACACCAGAGAGCAGAGGCGCCCCCAGCGATAAAGCCATCGGCCTGCACTTTACTTTCAGCGCGTGATAAACGGGAAACATGGATTTACCCTCCGTCAAGGTCTCGTAGTTGGCCATCCCCTTAGCGATCACGAAGTCATAATCATCATCAAAATCGTCCCAAGTTATTCCAACCGCCCTGGGTTCGTAGTAATGCGCCCTTAGGGGAGGTAGCAGATCACGCGATAGCTCGTCCCTTGTCACATCGTTCAAAAGCGGGGTTGACTTGGCATAAACGTGTACCTCAATGTGCGTTGATAAATACTTAGCCGCCATTAAGTCAAAGACATGCTCTCCAACGTTGTCCAAAACGTAGGCTATAACCTTTGAGCTCGCCGCTTGCGCCCACAGATAATGTATATCATCTATGGCAAGCGGCATTGGCCTTTCAAGTGATGATGGATCAAACTCATAACCCTTGACGTCAAACTCAAGCCCATTTGCAGCAACCGCCAGCTCCATCAGATGACGTAGGTTTTTCTCGCTCCAGGTGCCGTAATCTACAACAACTTTTTCGGCCACTTTCTTGGCTATGAGGTAAGCCTTGGACTTGACCTCAGCGTAGGGATCGTTGCATCCCGTAAACTCCTTTATAAAATCCATGTCATCCTTTTCCAGAAACGCGGGCACCGCTTCTTCGTTATAACGACTTGCCAGCGACTGAATTAAGAACGTCATTGCCCTAAACTTAGCCTCCTCGCTGATTCCGCTCTTGTCAAGGGCGCTCAGCGCTCTGTTTATCAGGCACGGGGCGCAATCAGCTCTAACCTTCAACTTCAGCACCCACCGATATCATAAAGTATGCACCGCTTTCCTTTTGTTGCCTATCTAATATGCTTCCCTCCTTGTTAACCCTTGGCCTGCCCGTCTCCGGATCTCTTCTCATGGTGATCCCAACCTCCTTCAAGAAGTGGTTCACCCCGTCCAGAACCTTCACTGGCTTGCGAGCATGCCCTCTCTTGCCGCTTTCTCCCTCAAAAACGATCATGGAATCCGATGTTGAAGTGAGCAGCAAGAGGTCGTGATCAACTATGAAGCCCGTTGATCTCCTTATGGCCATGACCCTTCTTATGGCTTTACCGACCCTAAGCCGCTCCTCAACGTCGAGGAAAGCGCTTGGCTCGTCCAGGAGATAGACCTCAGCATCTCTACCCAAGCAAAGGGCAACTGCGACCTTCTGCAACTCACCGCCACTCAAGGACTTAGCATTTCTATTCCAAAGCTTATCTATCCCCAGAGATTCAAACACCTCGGTCTTATAGTAGTCCTTACCAAGGGAATCTTTTACGGCCTCCATAACGTCTGAGACGAGCATATCCACAGGTCTAAGCATCTGAGGTTTATACGATATCCTCAGTCCAGCCGTCGGCACCGCTCCCTCGTCTGGCTCAACTATGCCGGCTAGCATCTTTACCAACGTGGTCTTTCCTATCCCGTTCCTGCCCAGTAGCGCTGTAACCGATCCCTCTTTGGCTTCTCCGCCATCGCTTGTGAGCTCAAAATCACCAAGTCTCTTCCTTAGCTTCTCCCAAGAAAATATGACCCTTCCAACTTCCTCCTTCCCCATGCCCACATCAAAGAAGTCTATGGCACCTTCTCTAAGCCGCGTGTTCTCATCGGGCAGAAATCCCCTGAGAAAGTTATTAATCCCATTTCTTGTGCCATAGCTCCTACTTGCCATTCCAAATACCCCAGGTGAGCCGTAGACCACGGAGACGTAATCCGAAAGATAATCCAAGACTATGAGATCATGTTCTATGACAACCCCACTTTTACCTCTGCCAACGGTTTCCCTTATCTTTTTTGCCGCCTCCATTCTCTGAAAAACGTCCAAATAGCTCGATGGTTCGTCGATCAGGTAAACATCTGCATCCTTCGAGAGAGCTATGGCCAGAGTGAGAAGCTGAAGCTCGCCGCCACTTAGCTGCCCCAGCCTTCTCTCGCCCAGCAAGTCGAGGGCGAATTCCTTAGTCAGCGACCTTAGACGCTCATCGTTATATGAGGAAATGACCTCATTCACCGTTTTTTGCATATATGGGTCATCTTCCTCTAGCGTCAGTATTTGCGGCTTCACCGATATCTTCAGCTTACCAGAGCCAAGATCAGAGAAATATTGCCTCAGCTCCGATCCCTTGAACAAGTCGAGAAGGCTACCTCCGTTGCCACCGAGGTTCGGCTGAAGTTCTCCCGCCAGTATTTTAAGTGACGTGCTCTTTCCAGCCCCGTTCCTACCTATGATGCCGGTAACGAACCCGCGTTTGACCTCTGGCAGGCCGTAAAGCGCGAAGCCGTTTTCGCCGTACCTGTGGACGAGCTTTTTTCCCCAATAATCCGCCACGTTAATTATTGATATGGCGCCAAAAGGGCACTTGTGAACGCATATCCCACAGCCTATGCAGGTCTGCTCGTTGATCCTCGATTTCCCGTTTTCAGCTATCCACACGGTCTTGGTGCCTATACGATTAACAGGACAAAAGGTAACGCATGGGATACCGCATATCTTCGAGTTACAAAGCTCGTCGTCCACCACTGCAAGCCTCAAGTCAATCCCCTAAGCTCAGTATTCTTCGCCCTCTCCCCATCCCTCGCCCTCTTCTTCTTCTTCCTCTTCCTCCTCCTCTTCTTCTTGGTCTAGCTCTCCAGAACTGAATGATTCGAGCATGTACTCCCTTTCCTCTTCAGTCTCCTTGGGCAGATCCTCGGTCAGCAGCTTTATCTTCTTTTTGCTGTCTATCTTGGTCTTTTCAACGTAAACTTCTTCCTTTGCTGGTTCCTTGTATCCGCACTTCTTGCATACCAGGTAGATCTTTCCCTTTTCCCTTACGGGAACTAAGACACTCCCATCCTTAGGACAAAACTTCACGCGGCGTCACCTCCGAGGTATGTATTCACCGCTAGTGCGTTAAACACAGTTATCATCGTAGAGTAGACGGCTAACTTATATAAAAACCTTTCATTTAACTTTAGCATGAGACGACTTCTTTACTAGCCTAACGCTTCTACCTTCATAGGACAGCGGGGAAAACTGGTATCCAGACCCAGCAAAAAACTTCATCATCCACTCGTAAAAGTGAAGCCTCATGCTCTGTATAAAGACCAAAAGTGCCTCAAAGGCCATGACTACCAAGTTTCCGAGGGCCACTATGGTCCAGAACATAACCCATCCCAGCGTGGACGAGCCGAAGTAACCGTAAGCCAGCCACGCCACCACAAAAACTACCAACATGAGCGCCAGGTGCGCAACGGCCATGGCCAGCAACCTAAGGTAGGAGAAGCTATTGGATATAAAGGAAATCGTGGTCTCGATGGCATCCATTTCCTCGTCGGCAAGGGAGCCTTCACGAGTAAGCGACTTGGCCAAAAAAGGAAAAACGTAGAGAGCTGCGAAAGGCACTATTACAAGTACAAGCCACAAAGCTAGCCCAATGCCCGTAAGTGAAATTCTATCTACTATTAGGGCGAACGCGGAGGGCAGCAACACAAGCTTGGGGAGCGAACTACCCAAGGCCTTTAGGGTAAATCCCTTCTTCAGCTGGTTGATCATTGAAAGCAGAAATCCAAGGCTCATCTGGGCTACTCCGACACCTATGGAAAAGAGCATAAGCGTGACAATGGTTTGAGTGGTACTTGAAGATATAGATGCAGAAGGGCTCCAAACGGAGAAAGGAGTGCCGGCAAAGGAGAACGTACCCCGCCACTCAAATATGTGAAAGACGAGTGGATGAATCTCAAGGCCAAAAACCTCCCCGAAGGCAAGTCCTGAGATCACGGCGGCCGCGCCGGAAAAAACCATGACGTAGCCAAGGTCCTTGAGGCTTCCTTGGAACTTCTTCGCCATAACAAGCCCCATTATAGCTAGCAGAAGGGCCTGTCCAGCATCAGGAAACATCACCGCGAAGAGAAGGGGAAACGTGATGGCGGTTATCAGTGTAGGATCTACCTCCCCGTAAGCTGGTAGCCCCAGACTTCCCACTATAACTCTAAAATGAGAAACCAGCCCTGGAAGTCTCTGTAGGGTCGGGGGGTTGTCCGAGGGTAAAGCCCTCCTGTGATAGACGAGAACACCCGGAAAGCGCTTGGTTATATCGACAAGGTCCTTTACCTCGCTCTCCTGTACAAACCCAGTTATTAGGCGGGTGCTTTTCGTGAAATCTAAGCCCGGTTTTACCTCAAGTGAGCTCAGTAACATGCGAGATATTTCTCCAGCTTCTGTGGCGATTGGTGATGCCTCTTCGATCAACTTCCTGCGTTGGTCCATGAGCTCGGTTTCGCGCTTTGATAACTCAAGAAGCGCCTCCTGAGCCTTTTTCTTCGCCCTTTCGGCCAACGGATCAAGCCAATCGGGGTAGACCAGTTCAACAGCACCCATCTTCTTGAGCTCATCCCGCACGCCAACCCCAATTGACGGCTCGTATAGGATCACGTATACCTTTCCCTTTTGTGAATCCACTTCGGCATGCGGATAACTCACGCGTAACTGCCCTTGAGAGAAGAAAACGGCATGTCCATAGTTGCCCAGCGCTGAAAACGCGGAGTCATCGTATTCGGGTGGAAACGCCTCTAAATTGCGCAAAGCCTCATCAAGCTTTTGCCTTTGAGCTCTGACTTCGTTGAGTTCGTCTTCTATCTTCTTCTTCATACTCAAGTAGCTCAACAGTACCTGAGAATAATTGTCTAAAACAACATCCCACGACGAAATTTCAACTTCTTTTTTTTCTCCGCCTGACTGCCCCAGCTCGGAAGCCATCTGAACAATCTGCTGAGCCCTCTGTCTTAATTCCTCGTACGCCTGCGGCACAACAGATAAGGAGAAGTGAACCAAACCCCGCTGCGCCAGTGCGTCAACGAGATCGTCGGCTTCATCGCGAGGAGTGATGATCTCTACCTTCTCCATGGTCTGGGGAAAGAGCATGTGGTAAACCTTGCTCACGCTATTAAGCATTGCAACATTCAACGTGGCCGTTTCGATCTTCATTAACCGAAATACCAGTAACTTGAGCAGGTAAACTATCCACGTCTGAATGAGGTGGACTTCTCACTTCATTGACCGAACTTGCTTATCATCCTATGGATAAGTAGGGATTCGGTCTCCGTGGAGGCTCCGTTCCAGGCCCGATGCAGTTATGTTCTTTACCGCGTCGACGTCCCCATCCATCGTTAGCCCGCAGACGTCGCAGTGGTACACGGGGTCGGAAAGCTTCAGGTCGTGCTATGCAGCGCGCACCTTGGGCATTTCTGCGACGTAACCGTTGGGTTGACGGCCATTACGCGGCCGCCAAGCCTCTCTGTCTTTCTCCAAGTCTTAGCTACTGGCATCTTCCCACTCCTGAAGGATATGAACTTTCTTGCTCACGTTAATAATTGGTAAAACTCCTTTCTTCTCCCTTCGCTTACTTCTCTTGAAACCTTTCCTCTTGCGCGGTAGCTCCCTTTGAGGTTTTTGATCTTTTGCTCGGCCTTCTTCATGAAGTTAGGCGCCTCTATCGCGGTGCCATCGCTCGGCTCTATTAGGTTCGTCACGCCTAGGTCGACGCCAACCGCTCAATCGGGTTACGATTTTGCTTGTCCTTCGGGCTCTTTTGCCGTTAGGACAACGGACCACTGGCCAACGTCCCCTTATTATTGTGGCCGTCTTGTTCTCTCCTTCGACCGACCTGTGCACCTTTATTTTCTGAATCAACAACTCTTACCGAAACGCGCTCGCCTTAAATCAAGCTTTTTCGGCGCTAGAGTTAAATCAGTAGAAGGCTGCTTTACCCTACCCAGAAATGTGGCCAAGATCGTTCGGGAGACTTAGTTTTTTCGGAAGAAAGGAGACTTTGGCCATCGAGACCATGCTGAAAGAAGCAAAGATGGTAGAGGAAACCATAGGGCTAACTGAGGGGGTCATTAAGGCAGCGGGTAAGGGCGATTGGACACTGGTGGAGGCCGAGAGCGAGAGGGTCTCGAGTAGTGAGGAAAAAGTTGATCTCATTCATAGAGAGGGAATGGTGATGATATCTGAAGGCGCCTTCTTTGCGGGCATAAGAGAAGACATCCTTAACTTAATGGAGACCATAAATAACATAGCTGATTACTCTAAGGACGCGTGTCGCATCGTAGCGCAGTATCCGATCAAACTCGAGGATTATCAGGCCGTGTTTTCAGCAGACAACCCCATGTCGCTTATCAAGAAAGCCGAAGACGCCATGTTAACGCTCGAGCTATGCATAAGCCAGCTGTTCTCTAACCCAAGAGAATCTGTGAAGCTCGCCATGGACGTGGAGAGAAAGGAAGAGGAAGGGGACGAGATAAAGGCCCGGTTAATCAAGAAAATCTTCCAAAGGAGAAACTCAATGGACGTGCTTACGCTGCTTGAACTCAAGGACTTCGTGCTCTGGTTAGATAACGTTTTAGATGCAATTGAGGAAGCATCGGACATAGCCATAATCATAGCGGCAAAATCAGGTGTGTAAGATGCTCTTGCTTGTGCTGGCACTGGTCGCCGCCTTCGCTATTGGAGCAAACAACGCAGCCGCAAGCGTCGGAGCCATTGTGGGCTCTGGCGTGATGAGGGAAGATAAGGCCCTTCTCCTTGCCGGGATTGGTATGGCAATCGGAATCATACTCGAGGGATGGAAGATGAGGCCAAGCGTCGTCGGATACCTAATCAAGGCAAATCAAAGCCCTGTCACGGCTTCACTACTTTTAGCTTCACTCATCGTGCTGATCATCGTTACTTTTCTTGCGCTTCCGCTTTCTTTTTCTCAAGCGCTTGTTGGAGGAGCCATAGGCATAGGGATCCTCACCGGCACCTTGAACCTTAGATTCACGGCGTTAGTCTCGGCCTCATGGGTTTATGCCCCCCTTTTATCAATACCTCTATCAGCCATCATTTATGTGGCCCTAAGGGCCGTGCTTCCAAAGGGCATATTCCGCAGGGCAAGAATCAACGCCATCCTCGTCACGGTCTCGTCCTTCTATGTGTCGTACGTTCTAGGTGCCAACACCGTCGGGCTCCTTGAGGGAATGAGTTCGGCACCTTCCTCCGAAAGTGGGCCAGCTCTTGCGGCCGCAGCCTTTTTGGGCTCTTACTTAGCCGGAAAGACCGTTACAAAGACCGTTTCCGAGAACATAGTAGGGATAAGCCCGATAGCATCCTCTGGCGCAAGCTTTGCAAGTGCCCTTATGGTGGAGGTCATGACGCAGCTTTCCATACCGGTTTCCGTGTCGCAAATCGGAGTTACTGCCATATTTGGCCCTGCCTTCACTAGGCGGGCGACCATAGCGAACAAAAGCAGGATGGCGAAGATCGCCGCGGTATGGGCGATAGCCCCCGTGCTCGGGTTTGTTCTGGCTTCCGGTTTTTATTTCCTGCTCCCAAAAACCTTACCTTGACTCGCGCTTTTGCCCATGAACAAGCCGTCTTCTTCCAATTCACGCTTATTTGCTGAAGCTAAAATGGCGAGCGTTTAAGGGATGGAGGCCAGCGCTCACCAAGCGAGTGTTTCTAAACCTAATATGTAATCGCGTGGCCTTTTCTAGCACAACCTTGGTTAAGCAGACCTCGCCCACCAAGCATTATCTCGACCTTTATCTCTAGCTCCTTTCCCTCTTTTAGCCTTTCAATTAACCTCCTATCAAGGTCCTTTGCCGCTTTATCACACCTTATGGCCAAAGTCTCGGGGCTGATGTACGCGCTCTTCCTCAGTATAAAGCACCTATCACTTGAAAGTGGCAATGACTCGTGCCCCCATCCATTTACGACGTCTACTATTCCGTCGCAGGAAAACACCACCTCTATCCGGGCATTCCTTCTTATCATCCGTTTAATCTCGTCCGGGATCCGAGATGGAGCCATTGAACTGTAAACGGCAATTATGCAGTCTCCCCTCTCGGTTAAGCTATCTTCCGTCGTGATCTCAAGTGTTGATCTGTGCGTTGCTTTTACCATGGGATGTCCTTTCGCCTTGAAGCCGAAGGACGCAACAGCAGCCTCCATCTTACCAGCCTCTGTGTCGTCGTTCAGCTTGCTTTCTTTCCTTTACGGCCTTAAGCGAAATAAGCTCTTCCCTATCGCGTTCTTCGAGGGAATCAGATATGAAACGTATCGTCTCCTCGTATTGGGGAAGGAAGATGTTTTCCAGCGCATTGACCCTGCGTTGCATCCTTTTCATCTCCTTAGCGAAAGACATGATAGATGCCTGAAGCTCGGCAAGCTTCGAGAGCTGCACGATCAATTCGAAGAATAGAAACGACGCTTGCTCGACGCTCGGACTTTCAAAGCCCGGCGGAATCACAAGTTTCCCGGTTGGCTTCCTGTCTACATTATAGACAACAACGCGCACCCCCATAACGCTTTTGGCCTGTTGATATACGGAAACCTCCGCCCTTTGCACGGCCCGGAGCTGCACGTGAGCCACGCCCTCTGCTCTGGCCAAGGCCAAGAGCGCTGGCCTCAACGACTCGGAGGCCGCATCCGCTTGCTGATGCAATGCCATAACCTCTCTTTTGAGTTCTTCGAGAAGCGCCTCCCTCTTTTCCTCCAGCAAATCATGGCCTACCTTAAGCGTTGCCTGCTCCCGCTTCAGCCTGAGAAGGTTGAAGCGCGTCGGGGGTACGTTCATGCGTTCCATTTTTTAAATCCCCTTCTTCATGTACTTCGATATCTCGTCTGGGCTTACCCTGGTGAGCTCATCCTCAGGAAGAAGCGCTAGGGAATCCCAACCCAGACTCAAGGTCTCCTCAATGTTCCGGTCCTCGTCATCTGCCTGCTTCAAGAACCTCTGCTCAAAGAAGTCTCCGAACTTGAGATACATGCGGTCCTTCTCACTCAACCCTTCCTCTCCTACCACTGTCTCAAGCGACCTCACCTCCTTCATCCTGGCATAGGATGCGTAAAGCTGGTTTGATAGGTCCATGTGATCCTCTCTGGTGTAGCCTTTTCCGACGCCGTCCTTCATCAACCTTGAAAGACTCAGCGATATGTCTATGGGAGGATATATTCCCCTCCTGTAAAGTCCCCTGTCTAGAACAATTTGCCCTTCGGTTATGTATCCCGTTAGGTCTGGTATGGGATGAGATATGTCGTCATTGGGCATGGTGAGGATAGGTAGCAAAGTTATACTACCCTTCCTTCCTATGATCTTTCCCGCCCTTTCGTATATGGATGCCAGATCAGTATACATGTAGCCGGGATATCCCTTCCTGGCAGGTATCTCGCCCCTGGACGAGCTTATCTCCCTGAGGGCGTTGCAGTAATTGGTCATGTCTGTCATTATCACGAGCACGTGCATCTGCTCTTCGAAGGCCAAGTACTCCGCCATGGTCAGCCCCACCCTTGGCGCTGTTATCCTTTCCACCGCTGGCGAATCCGCCAAGTTGAGCACCATAGCCACGTTGGCCAGCGCGCCAGAGTCCTCAAAGCTCTTGCGGAAATACATGGCCTCATCATGCGTTATACCAATAGCCACGAAAACTATGGCGAACCCCTCCGAAGAGTTAAGCAGCTTCGCTTGCCTAGTTATCTGAGCGGCAAGCGCATTATGAGGCAGGCCTGCCCCGCTGAATATGGGAAGCTTCTGCCCTCTGACCAAGCTATCCATGCCATCGATGCCAGAAACTCCGGTTTCTATGAACTCGCTTGGATACTCCCTTGCCGTAGGGTTTATGGGCGAACCATTTATATCTGCCTTCTCGCGAGCATAAGGGTAAGGCTTGCCATCAGCAGGTTCGCCAATTCCGTCAAAGACCCTGCCAAGCACTTCCTGGGAAACGCCAACCTCGAGTCCTCTCCCCAGGAACGTGGCGGACGTCCCGCCCAGTGAAAGACCAGTTGTCCCTTCAAACACCTCCACAACCGCGACATCCCTCGATACCTCAAGCACCCTGCCCAAGCTGCGACCTCTCGCGGAGCTTATCTCCACAAGTTCGTCATATCCTACGTCCTTAACGCCCTTGATAAACACGAGTGGACCGTTTATCTGAGTGACCGTCGCGTAGCTGATCCTTCTCTTAAGACCCATCTGGATTTCGTTCACTTTCTATCACCTCGATCAATTTCACCAGCCAAGGACTTGGGGGCATCCTCAGCCCTCTTCGCAAGGTCCTCGAGCTTAGACTCTTCGGACACCGTAAAGCGAGCCCTAATCAGCTCTTGGACTATGGGAAGGGCCTCTATTTCCGCCTCAGGTATCTTTTTCTCTATTATCTTTTCCGATGACCGATAGAAGCCTATCATTGCCTTGAGCAAAAGGTACTGCTTTCTTGGCGAAGAATACGTGTCGACATCGTTGAAGGCGTTCTGCTGTAGAAAGCCCTCCCTAAGTACCCTAGCGACAAGAAGCGTTAACTTTTGGGATTCTGGCAAAGCCTCGATGCCCACAAGCCTTACCAAGCTTTCTAGGTCGTTTTCCGTCTGGAGAATGCGGAATGCCTCGGCCACGAGGTCAGGCCAATCTTCGCCCGTGTGCTTTATCCACCAAGGGCTAACCGTTGAAGAGTACTGAGAATAGCTGGTGATCCAGTTTATAGAGGGAAAGTGCCTTCTGTCCGCCAGATCCTTATCCAAGCCCCAGAAAACCTGAACGAACCTAAGACTGTTCTGCGTTACGGGCTCCGAGAAATCACCCCCCATGGGGGATACGGCCCCGACGACCGTCACAGATCCCTCTTTCCCCTGTAGGGTTTTCACCCTTCCCGCCCTTTCGTAAAACTCCGCAAGGCGACTTGCCAGATAGGGCGGATATCCCTCCTCTCCCGGCATTTCCTCCAGCCTACCAGATATCTCCCTTAGGGCTTCGGCCCAGCGGGATGTGGAGTCAGCCATAAGCGCCACGTTATATCCCATGTCGCGGAAGTACTCGGCTATGGTTATACCCGTGTATATGCTGGCCTCCCTCGCTGCTACGGGCATGTTACTCGTGTTTGCTATAAGAACAGTCCTCATCATCAATGGTTTACCCGTGCGGGGATCCATCAGCTTGGGAAAGTCCCTTAGTACCTCGGTCATCTCGTTTCCCCTTTCTCCGCATCCCACATACACAACTACGTCCGCATCAGCCCACTTCGCAAGTTGATGCTGAACCACGGTCTTACCCGTTCCGAAGCCACCGGGAATTATGGCGGAGCCGCCCTTGGCGACCGGGAAAAGGGCGTCTATTATCCTCTGTCCTGTCACAAGGGGTTCATCTGCAGGAAGCCTCTCCATGTAAGGTCTTGGTGTTCTCACCGGCCACCTGTGATATAAGTGAAGCTCCTGTGAGGGAAGCCTAGCGATTGGATCCTCAAGGGAATAATCACCCTCATCGGCTACCCACTGCAGCTCTCCGCTTACGTCAGGCGGAACCAGCACTGCATGCTTAATGATCTCCGTCTCCTGGACGTAACCAAGGACCTGGCCGCCAGCGACCTTTTGCCCCGCCAAGGCAATTGGCAAGAAGTGCCATCTCTTTGTTCTGTCAAGCGGCGGTGCGCTGACGCCCCTCTTAATGAAAGCCCCTTCTTTTTCCTTGAGGGAAGACAAAGGGCGCTGAATCCCATCGTAAATCGTTCCTATGAGCCCTGGTCCAAGCTCAACGGAAAGGGGGTTTCCAGTGCATGTTATGGGTTCTCCTGGCTTAAGCCCATATGTGTCCTCGTAAACCTGTACAAAAGCGCGATCCCCATCGATCCTTATGACCTCTCCTACTAGGCCCTGCCCACCTACTAGTACCAGCTCATGCATCTTTACCCCGGTAGATTCTTCAGCTTCCACGACAGCCCCGCTAACCCTGTATATGCGCATCTGAATCACCAAACAGCAACCCATCTACGAGATCAAGCCTACTCCGGAATATTTCATCTATCATGGATTCCAGCGAATAATCAACGCTTAAAAGACCGTCCTTCGAAGCAAGTTGAACCCCACCTATGATGTCCTTCTCGTGGAAATCGGCCTCAGCTCCCAACTTTTTCGCGGCCCTCTCGAGGTAATCCACGTCCGATGATCTACAGTAAATGATCACTTCCTTAGAACCTATGGCGCTTATACCGTCGGCTAAGCACCTAGAGAGAAACCCGCGATAATCTTGAGACGACACGAAGACCTTTATTTTCTCAACTAAAGCGGACCTGAGCCTGCTTCTTGCATCTTCTCTCGCCTGTATAAGCTCGTTTTTGACTTCCATGGACGCAAGGGATAAGGCCTTCCTCTCCTCGGCGTCGGCCTTAAGTCCAATCTCCCTCTTTTTTTCAGATAAGTTACTGGCGAGCTGTTTATAAACCCGCTCTAACACGCTCTTGGCATCTGCCAAAGCTGAGTCCAGAGCACTATCATATTGAGATATGGCATCAGATACTATCTTATTGTAAAGCGAACTGAGATCTCCTTCTATCTCAGGCAACCTTGGTCCCCACCACACGCGTTAGGGCTCCCATAAAGCTCGATAAATCTACACCAGTACCGCTTAGCACAACAACCGGAGTGGGGCTACTGGCCATAACGTCCCTCAACTCCTTGCTAAGCGATGATGCCCACGGCTCCGATATTATAACAAAAGCGTATTTGCCAGACCAAAGTGCAACCTGCAGATTTGAAATCGCGTGATCCCTGTCAGGTGCGCTTAAAATCTGGGCACCCGCCGCTGCGAAGCCATCGGCCAAGTCAGACGACCCCATGAATGCCACACTCACCATATGTGCACCATGCCGGTGCTTAAAAAGCGTGAGGGCAATGCAGAGCAAGCCGGACTGTTATGTCACTCGTACACCGCTCATTAGTGAAACACCGATAAACTATTGATAAAGCTATTGAGGCATTCCGAAAGCAAACTGCCCGTACTTGCAGGCGATTTTCCGGCTAACCAACACGCCTGCTTTCACAAAAGGAATTCCGGTGGACGCTGCGTCATGCCAATAGAGACGAGATGATTCCCATCCTCGTTTCGAACGCAAAGTCCTATCGGGTAAAATATATGCGTTCTATTCATGTCATAAATCTAAAACATGTTTAAACTGACTCTCTTAGAAGCGAACTATTCATCCGCCCTTCACGGACTCCAACCCTCTAATCTCAATAAATGTAATCTGCCCACTCTAACGAACAGACGAGACCCTGCTCCCTCTTCACTCCCCATCGATAAATCGTCCGTAAAGCTTATGGCAAAAATAATAGGCAGGCCAAGAAAAGCGCGTTCAAAAGGGCTTCTAACTGATTGTGGCCACATCAACACCATATTAACCTTATCCCAAGGATTTTTTATAAATCTTTAAACTCACGCGATATCGGCTTTCCGCCCACAAAAAACTTTCCTTAGAAGCTTTCTACCATCTGCTTTCACACCGATCGGCGATCGTCAAACTAAAAATCAAGCACATGATATCTAACGTGTACGAAAGGGAAAGAAACCGCATGGTTGATATTCTCGTTCAAGAGGGCTTCATTAAGTCACAGGCCGTGGAGCAAGCCATGAGAAGGGTTCCAAGACATAGGTTCGTTGCGAAGGGCTACGAGACGGTTGCGTACGAAGACGCGCCATTTCCCACCGAGAACGGCCAAACAACGTCCGCGCCTTCAATAATAGCCATCATGTGCGAAGCTGCGCTTCCTTTTTCTCTCGTGTTTGAAGTAGGATGCGGATACGGCTATTTGGCCTCGGTATGCGCTCTTGCACAACCCAATGGAAAAATAATTACAGCTGAACTTTACGAGAATATAGCAACCCATGCAGCCAAGAACTTTACCGACTTAGGCATCGATGACAGAGTTACCGTCATCGTCTTCGACGGTTCACTGGGCCCTCCGTTGAACACCCAACCAGACACCATAATCATTTCCGCCGCGGCTCCAGAAGTACCTCACGCTGTATTTGAAAAATTGGCAGAGGATGGGAAGATGATTGTACCGGTAGGAACCGATGTGCAAGAATTGCTGCTAGTGAAGAAGAAGAAAGGAGCCATGATCACTAAACCTCTCATTCCATGCATATTTGTTCCAATGCAGGGCACGTACGGAGCAGGGCATTACCCGTAAGCGCTAAAAACCCGCGCACATAACTTTATCTTCTCAAGATGCATAAATATATGTCTTACAGAAAGGTCCAAAAGACCTCAAAAGGAACATATCTCATATCGCTGCCAAAGGAGTGGGCTACTGAGTACTCTTTAGATAAGCAAGAAGCGCTCTTGATAACTCAAGGCTCCGACGGATCACTAATAATCAGACCTCCTCAAGCGAGAAACAAGGAGATCAAGGTAACCCTCCACATGGCTCCTTACATATCTAGGCACATAACGTGGAGCTACCTTATGGGGGCGGACCTCGTCGAGATCATAGGAGATACCCCCATAACTAAGGAGGAAAAGTCCGAAATAAAAGAAGCCATAAGTAGGCTGGCGGGATTTGAGATAATCGATGAGAAAGAAGATAAGATAACCATAGGAACGCTCATGGAAGCCGGACCCGGTTTCATAGATAAATACCTCAGAAAAGAGCTCTTTGTAACAACTGGAATGGAGCGCGAAGCGGTCGAGGCTTTTCTTAAAGGAGATGCGGAGTCGGCTCAAGACGTCAAGGAAAGAGATGATGAGGTCGACAGACTATATTTCCTGCTGGTAAGGCTTACGCGGGGAGCCATAGGAAACGCTTACATCAGCGAGAAGTTGGAAATCAGTCCGCTGTCAGCGCTTGACATAAGAGAGGCATCGGAAGTACTGGAAAACCTGGCCGACTACGCCGTAAAGGTGGCGAGCTTAGTAGCATATCAGCGTGCGCTTGCGCCTAAAGATGAAGTCTCCGTTAGGTCGTTTCTGAGTGAAATTATGGACATTCAGGGAAGGGCCATAGAAGCGCTGCTTTCAAACGCGTTTCAGGATGTGCCATCTCTACTCGAGCGGAGATCAAAGCTCGTAGATCTATTGAAATTCGAGACAACAGGCAAGGGATGCGACCTTATGAAAGCGCTCAACTTTCAGGCGGCCATGGAACAAGTGCTTGAGCGCACCTATGACCTGGTTGACCTAATCGTGCCAAAGACTATAGACGCAACCACGACTAACACCTGACATCCTCCCACCCCGATAGGTGTGGGGTTCCTGCTTCAACGACCGCGTTCGATCCCCATGCCACCGGAGCGCAGTTTCCCGACGCTGGAAACCTTTCTTTGACCAAATCCGGAAGGCGGGTTACGGAGCGTTTATTCACGGGCATGAGTTCGGGCGTGCCCCGCCCTACCATCGGTTGGTTATCCCTATGAGCGAGCACATGATCGCCGTAAAAGTTTTTCGCAATTCATCTCATCCCTGAAGATCGGAGCTTTCTTGCTCATTTTTTCGTAAACTGGCCATACTTGTAGGTGGTTTTTCCGGTTAACCAACACACCTCTAACAGAAGCTTATGGCATCAGGGCGCCTTACCATGATATCAGCGCCACAGCCATCCAGACGGAGATACCGCATCGAGCGACTTTGCATAGTTCCACAGGGCGCTATTCATGCGTTTCCTCACGGAATTCTGCTCCTCGATCGCCATTAACTTAAAAACGATAAATGCTTGATATTCATGGAAAACGTAGCCATAGCCACCCTTCCTCTCCACGATGGGAAAGCTCCATCATACCTAGTCGAACGCATGAAAAGGATGTCATCGGCAATCGCTACCATCATGGTACAGGAGTACGGCACGAGGGTGCTGCTTGAGAGACTTGCAGACCCACTTTGGTTTCAGGCGCTTGGCTCGGCTCTTGGCTACGATTGGCACAGCTCAGGTATTACTACCGTTCTCACGGGAGTTTTACGTGAGGTGCTAAGCATCAGCTCGCACGGAGTTATGGTTCTGGGTGGAAAGGGAGATATGATGAAACTTATCCTTGATGAGATTGACGTTATGGCTGACGCCGGCATCATTAAGGACTCGAAGGCTAACGAACTCAAAAGGGCAAGTAGGCTTGCCGCAAGGGTTGACACATCAGCTGTACAGGCCGGTTATCAGCTTTATCATCAAGCGATTTTCATTGATGAAAAAAGTAATTGGACCCTCATACAACAGGGCATGAACCCTGAAGACAGGACTGCGAGAAGGTATCACTGGATTGAAACTAGCAGATTCGTCAACAACCCTCCCGAGGTCGTGATCGGCCTCAAAAAGGACGTCGTGCTAAACATGGTAGACCCCAAATCAGATGGCGCTCGCAAGGCCTCAATTGAGCTTGTTCAAGAGAAGACCGAAAGGTTGATGGCCGTCTTAGAGTCCTCTAAGCGCACAACGCTTGATATTTTCGCAAGCTGTGGAAACAAGGGCCTTGCACGCTTGCCCAAAGAAGTTGAGTTTCCGAAAAAGGTCAATTGGAAGGCTGTAAAGTCCATGTACGAGAATCCTCCAGCGACTTACGAAGAGCTCCTGCTGGTTCCGGGCGCCGGCCCAGCTACCGTAAGGGCGCTTTCGCTCCTATCTCAGCTGATATACGGCGAGGAGCCCTCGTGGCGCGATCCCATTAAGTTCTCATTTGCCGTAGGAGGAAAGGATGGAGTTCCTTATCCTGTGGACAGGAAAACCTACGATGCCGCGATCCGCGAGCTCGAAGAGGTTGCCAAGCAAGCGAGGTTAGACGATCCCGATAAAAGATGGATGCTCAGAAGGCTGGCAAGCCTCTCGTCATACAACGAAAAACGTGAGCTATGAGCTAGCCCTCGTTCGAAGCATTGCTTTCAACGGCCGCGTATGGCTCATCCATGGACCCTGTTCTGTAACCCATTATATCGACATCGACGTAATCGAAGCCGAGTTGCCTTAGGCGCGAGTATATCCTATCCGAATTACCATTGGTAAAGAGCATGGGGATTTCCTCCCTTCCTACCTCTATTCTAGCAACGTTTCCAAAGTCGCGAACGCGCACAACCTTGAAGCCGAGTTGCCTTATGTATAATTCAGCGACACCAACCTTCTTCAATTCGTTGAGGGTTATTCTGTGTCCATACGGAAAGCGAGAAGCTAGGCATGCCATTGATGGCTTGCTGAAATTAGGAAGGCCCACTTCCTTCGCTATGGACCTCACCTCATCCTTCCTTATTCCCAGTTCCGCCAAGGGGCTTCTGACGCCCACCTCGGATAGCGCCTTCGCCCCTGGCCTCCAACCTCCATTGAGGTCGCTTGCATTTGTCCCGTCAACAACCACACCAAAACCCCTATCCTTGACAAGATTAACCAGATAACCCATTTCTCCTTTCTTGCAATAATAACAACGATAACGGTCATTGGCTAGTACTACGTCGGGAACGTCAGATTTAATGATCTCATGCCTGATTCCTATCGTTCTCGCTACTAAGGTAGCGTCTTGGATCTCTCCTGGAGGAAGAAGGGGGGAATCAAACGTAACCGCTAATGAACGGTCTCCTTTCGCTTCATGCGCGGCATATGCGACAACGGAACTATCAACCCCTCCAGAAAATGCGACCAGAACCGAGCTAAAAGGTGCAAACCAACCGATAAGTTCTGCCAACCTATCAGAAGACATTTCTCAAACTAATCAGGGACGAGGATAAAAGTCTTATTATGCCGTTATAATTCGGTGCAAATATTGAGGGGATTGCCGATGTAGCTAGTCAAGCCACCGTGATAGCCGCTATCTCTCCCACGATGCTGACGTAAATCGTAGCATCTGGATTCTCTAAATCCACTACAAGGCCTGTGCTTTCCTTTAGGGCTTTGCCCACGACCACCTCGATTTCCTTTTCTTCTATCGTTGAGCCGCGTATCCGAGCCTTCACCCTGAAGCTGCCGATTTTCTTCTTCATAAGGTAATCAGCCAGAACCCTTGAAGCGGCCTTGATTATGGATTCGGCGTCGGCTCTGCTCGTGGCATCAACCAACAATATGGTCCGAGAATAAGCGAGCTTTGCCCGGGCCAGCACCGCGGCAATATATCCCTTCGGAGCAGAAGAGAACACGAAAAGGTTACCTCCGATGCCGCTTTCGCGAACTTCAGCCCCTACTTTGAACTTGGCGAAAAGGTCGCTGAGCTCTTTGGCGGCCCTATCTTCCGCTCCAGGCTTAACCCTAACAAGGGCGACCAGGTTTTGACCTCCGGATATCTCATCAGCCATAAGTTTTAAGTTCAGCCCACCCAGGGATTATCTATCAGCTAGATCCGATCCAGGTTTCGGTCGGATATGCCATGCATACCAAGCGTCCACACGAGAGGGTAAACTTAACACGACATCGGCATAAAAGCCTTTGGAAGACCTTGTCACAGGCGTAGCCTCATAGATTTTGCCGGTTATCCTTAGCTGAAATTAAAAAATCCATGCTTTCATCAGCATCGTAAAGGTTACACACTTGCCGGATAAGTTCCGAAATTCGTCGCACTCAGCTCTGCGGTCGTTCGACGGACCAACGGATATTTATGGCTGCTCCTTGCCAGTGGCCACAAAATAGGTCAATGACATCACGGTTATCGGTAAGCCGAAATTGCTTGAACCAGAGCCTTGATCGACGGTGATCGTCGCGCTTATAATGAATGCCCTGGAACCGCGACCGAATGGCCTAGCAAAGTGCTAACGTACTAATTAACGTTAGCCACAGCGAAGGGAAACGTCGCGTTCAAAAACGCCCGACCGTTAAATGCCCCACACAAAAGCGATCAGAGCGCTCGTAAATGGAAGTGATAACAGCGTTAACCAGCTCCATGGCCAAGGGCAGCAAGGTAGCCTCTGGATATACCAACGTGCTTTCACTAGTTGCCTCACTAAGCGTATGCCAGAATAGGGTTGCGTCGCCGCAACTAGGGGTTCCGCGCCTAGGCGCCAGAAAGCTATTAAAAAGCCAAAACCATCAAAGCAATTAGCGGCGCCTTCAGTATGACCCTTATAGCCTGTAGGCGCAAAGTCGCAAAAACTTTTTCATAAATGTGCGCTCCTGATGTCAATCGAAAAATTTTATGACTTTCCTTTTAGGAACCTTTTACGAGAAGCGATTAGTTCCCTCCGCGAAAGCGGTATTTTTCAAAACTTGTCACTATACTTTGGGTAGCACTTAGCCCACTTAAGAACGAGAATCCATTGCTGGGCCCGCGGAGACTTGAACTCCGGGCCACCGGATTATGAGTCCGGCGCTCTAACCATGCTGAGCTACGGGCCCAATTCTCTTACACCTTTCCCTTATATGCTTCACGCTTGACTGTAGAGCTCAGCTTTTAAGCAATGGCCGGATTTACGTATGTCCTTCAACCTGCTGGTCTCGTGTCCTAGGGGAAAGGAATCGATGGCAAGGTCCGAGCTTGCCTACTTTTTATCAGATCTAGGAGACAACGCTCCGCGCATATCCAAGACCAGATTTTCGGGATTACTAGAAGCCTTTACATCGCTTGACCCGTTCATAGTGGTTGAAAGGGCTAAGGAGGAGGCGCTCGAAAACCCTTGGAACTTCAGGTACGTCACGAAAATAGTCCCAATAGAAAAGGTCGTGAGCACAAATCTGGACGAGATAACTAAAGCCGCTAGGGAGCTCGAAAACGAGCTTTCAAAATGCGAGTCATTTCGCGTGACGGTCGTGAAGAGGGACTCGAGCCTAGAGGGGGACAGAGTCGTAAGCGAGGTAGCATCTCTATCATCACAGCGCGTAGACCTAAAAAACCCTTCATGCGTGTTTTTAATTGAAGTTGTTGGAGAGGTTACTGGTATAGCAATCCTAAAAAAATCCGTATTTTCATTACAAAGAACTATCAACGGTGTGGAGCGTATAACTAAAATTTGAAAAATCACTCGAGATATATGCCCATTTCCTTGGCTATCTTCTTCAGCCTCGCGATGCGATCTGGTGTCGAAGGATGCGTCGACAGCAGGCCGCTAAGTCCGCCCCTAAAGGGATTAGCTATCCAAAGGCTCGACGTAGAGGGATTTGCCTTCATGGGGGCTCCCGCCCTTATGTAAGCCTCTATTTTCGTGAGAGCGCTTATTAGGTAGTCAGGCCTTCCCGTCAACCTTGCGCTTGCTTCATCAGCGTAGTACTCCCTACTTCTCGACAAGGCCATCTGTATGAATAGGGCCCCTATGGGCGCCAACAAAGTTGCGCCAAGCAATCCGAATGCCTCACCCTCTCTTCTCGCGCTACCTCCAAAGCCTCCAAACAGTAAGGCGAACTCAACGATGTAGCCTAAGTAAGATATGGCAGTGGCAATAGAGGCCGCTACCGTCGCTATCAGAATGTCATGGTGGATTATGTGCCCCGTCTCGTGGCCCAGCACCCCCATGAGCTCGTTATCGTTCATTGTAGTGAGCAGCCCCGTAGTAACAGCTATGACAGCATTCTTCTCGTTTCTACCCGTTGCAAAGGCATTGGGTTGCGGAGAATCAACTATGGCCACCTTAGGCTTAGGTATGCCAGCCCTCTGGGCCAGTTCGGACACTATCCTGTGAACCCTTGGTGCTTCGCTTTCGCTCACGATCTTGGCACGGGAAGCCCTGAGCACCATGCTTCCGCTGAAGTAGTAACTTATGAAGTTAATAATGAAAGCGAATACGAGAGCCCCGCTTATGGCGGCAATTGGTGAGGCTCCGAGCACATAAACGCCTACGGCATACCCTATAACGAAGAGCAGCGCGCCAAGCATGAACATCAAACCAAACATCTTGGCCGCAAACTCAGCTCTCATTTTTGCTCTAGTGTAAGTCTTAGTAGTGCATTTAAACTTATCGCCTTATATCTAATATTCGCTAATCCTCACTTCGACGATACGATTTTAATTACAACTCTGTTCTTAAGTGGTTTGTCTTCAGGAAGCCTTTGCTTCGTTACGGCATCCACAGCGTAAAGATATCCTTCACCGAGATCCGTATGTATCTTGTAGGCAAACTCCTTTGGAGTAGTTCCCGAGCGAACCAAGTACGCATCCGGAAGGACCCTCCCCTTTGAATCAGAATACTTGTTCGCGTCTTCAACTGGATACACAACTATGGCGCCGTACTGGTTAAGGACTACTTCATTTATGGCCTGTTGCACACCAGTACTTCCCCACTTTTCAAGCATTTGCTGGATTCTCTTTAATGCGTCTTCTTGCGCTGAAGTCAGCTGAGCCCCCGTCTTGATCTTAAATGTCGGATCTCCCGGCAAATATTCTATCAGACCCCTGTCCGCAGCCAGCCTTAGGGCGACCTCGGCTTCAGCGATCGTTGGTATAACGGGAATTGGAAGCGACTTACGCATAGATTCTATGTTGGCTTCCGCTTCCTTCATGTCTGCCTTGTTTGCAGCTATGACCTTGGGCTTGAGAGCGTATATCGCAGAGGCAAAAGCGTTGAGCTCTTCCTCTCTCCACGACGATAAACGCGTGCCCATCAGACCCGTTTTTTCCAAAGCCGCCGCTACTTCACCACGTGAAACGGAGAGCCCAGCCAGCTTCTCAGATAAAACTACCAGGGGATCACCGCGCACGGTTTCTGATGTCCGCACGCTCTTTTCCCAATCTCTCTTCAATATGCTGGTTATCCAACGGGTTATTTCCTCCTCTATTTCTTTCACATCTTCAAGTGGGTCTCTACTGCCTGGCGGTACCCTGTTTCCGTCTTCGTCTGTGCTCCCAGCGGCGTCAACCACGTGTATAAGGGCATCAGCCTGCCTCAGATCGTCAAGAAACTGATTGCCTAGGCCCCTGCCTTTCCAAGCACCCTTAACCAAGCCTGCAACATCAAGCATTTCCACTGGCACAAAGCGATTACCATCAATGCACTTGGAGTTTCTGGGCTCGTCCTTCACCCCTAAGTCTCTACACACGCAAGGTGTCCTAACGGCCGCTATCCCTCTGTTTGGCTTAATAGTCGTGAACGGGACGTCATCAATGGCAACGGGGATAAGCGTTGCAGCTTTAAAAAAAGTGGATTTTCCCACGTTTGTCTTGCCCACGACGCCTACTAGCATAAACCTCTCATGCAGCAACTTAAAAGGGTGGTTAGTTCCCAACAAACTGCACGCTAAGAAGAATCCGTCCCCTCTAAGTATACTATCCCATCCTTGCGGGCAGGGCTTAAGGATTCGGGCAGCGCGGCGCGCCTTCATCTTTTCATGCTTGCGCAGCGCGGCCGTGCGCTTCGTTAAGGCACGGGCCGAGCTGAGCCAAGCTGAGGGCGCGGTTGTAAGTTAAACCGCAGCTGGGGCACGTCAACTCCCTTCCGCAAAGCTCGGCAGAAGGGAGGGAAGAAAGGCCGAGCATGGCCCTCGCGCCACATCTGGGAAAGCCGTAAAGCGCGCGCTTCAATTTCCCGTAACCGTTAGAATGGTTAACGGGCATAAGGAACCGCTTTGGCTTGCCCCTTATGATCTCGGTTAGTTAGTACTTAAGGCAGCGAAAACCCATCCTTGGCCTTCGTAATGCACCAGGTCCTGCAGAACTTTCCCGTCGGTCACGCGGAAGGAATAAAAGAACTTTACCGCGCGGGTGTGCAGCTCCAGCACTGCGTTGAGGTTGTTCCTACTTTCCCTGTTCAGAGGCGATATCTTTCTCTGCACTGCCAGCCTAGCTTCGGCTTTAAGGGAACAACCCCAAAACAACTACGTACCAGCTTTATGGTTTTTATCTTCTTACCCCAATCAAGGGACTTCTCGCGATAAAGATGAAAGGTAGGTACTTTGACATATTTGATCAACTATGCTTATATGCGATCATATGACCTTAATCGTGCTAACAAATAACAGGGTATTGGTCGCTTGCAAAGTGCCCAAAGGATCGCTCGAGCTCTTAAAGAAAAGCGGTTTAGAACCAATACTCGCCGAGGACGTGATTCCTGCCAAACTGAACGACTTCAATGCAATCCTCATAAGAAGCAACATAAAAGCTGATAGCTCGTTTCTTGCCCGGCTAAAGCCCGGCTCGCTGGTCATTAGACTAGGAGCCGGTTTAGACAATGTTGACGTAGCAACTGCTGAAAAACTAGGACTTAAGGTGTTCAACACCCCAGGCTCATCTGCAACGTCGGTAGCAGAGCACATAATAGGTCTTATGCTGGCGCTGGCTAGGAACATACCTGCATGCTCGCATAGAGTAAAAAGCGGGGTTTGGCCGAAGGCAGAGTGCGTTGGAGTTGAACTATGCGGTAAGACGCTTGGGATAGTGGGTTACGGCTGCACAGGAAGCGAGCTTGCAAAGCACGCGCGGGCACTTGATATGAAGGTAATAGCTTATGACAAATACAAGCGCGTCGACTCAAACGCGGAAGGAACTTCATACGAGAAATTACTGGCCACGTCAGATTTCATCAGTTATAATGTTCCACTAACCCAGGAAACAAAAGACATGTTTAATGTGGAAAACCTTGCTATCCTGAAACGTGGGGCAAGAATAATTAATGCCTCGAGAGGTGAGGTTGTATCCGTTGAGGCCCTATTGAAAGGTCTACACGATGGCATAGTAGCTGGAGCAGCGCTCGACGTGCTTCCGCATGAGCCACCGCTAACGGATAGCGAGAAAGCGCTTCTGCTAGATCCCAGGGTAATAGTTACACCTCATGTAGCGGGAAGCACAGAAGAAGCGGAAACCAGAGCAGTAGCTATGGCATGTGATATAATCAAGAGGGAGCTGCTGACCCGCGATGAGCCAAAGACACTTAACTCGTAGCTACTAGTTATAAAACCATCCGACCGGGGCACGAAAAAACCATAAGCTTATAGCTATTTTTTTATGTTCATTATGGCTAGCATAGCAGAGCTAAGGTCAGAGACGTTCAGGAGAGAGATCAAAGGAGACCTCATCGACTTCTACAAGCAGAAGCTGGTTGATTGGAGAAAAGGACCAAATGTTGTTAAGCTTGAAAGGCCTACAAGGCTAGATCGCGCCAGAGAGCTCGGCTATAAGGCGAAACCCGGAGTGATAGTTGTCCGCTCTGTAGCTAAAAAAGGGGGTTTCTTTGTACCCAGGCCGAGGGCAGGAAGGCGCCCGAAAAACATGGGTGTAAAACTCATAAAGTATAATATAAGCGCTCAGACCATAGCTGAAAGAAGGGCAGCTGAACATTTCCCGGGGATGGAAGTCTTGGGAAGTTACTTTGTTGGGGAGGACGGAAAACACAAATGGTTTGAAGTTGTCATGGTCGACCCCCACAACCCCGCCATATTGTCTGATAAAGAACTCAACTGGATTGCAAATCCTTCCCAAAAGGGCAGGGTGTTCAGAGGACTGACGCCATCTGGCAGAAAGAGCCGGGGCTTGGAAAACAAGGCCAAAAAAGACGGATTCAGAAAGAGAGAGGCTTGGAAAAAGAAGGATTACGTATCTTCGAAAAAGAACATCTGATTTTAACTTGAACGGGTTTACAGGTTTAAGTCGCTTAAGGAAATAATGGCCCTTAATTAAGAAAGCAATACGCTTAACCGTAGAGAGGCCCGTTGTCGGTGCGCCCTCTCACCATGAAGGCGCTCGCGCGTGCGGGCGGCAAGGCGAACGTCCCCTGCGGTTGCCAAGCGATGTGAAGCGCCGTCCTTTATGGCTAAATGGTTAACGATAAAAAGCACGCACAAACCTGACTCCCATACGCGCTACCAACGCTAGACAAGTTATAGTTTATTTGGGGGCGTTTAACGGTACTATCTGTTAGCACGTTACCGCAAGTCCAACTGCACTCGAAACTGAATCGTAAGCCGGGTAGTATTTGACATGCTTCACCCATTAAATTCAAAGAAAAATCAATTACAGAACTATAAACACGTCACGGATTGTAAGCAAGAGGACCATATCCTATCCCTGACAAGTAGACACCTACCGCAAACACGGCTATCAGGATCGCCATGGCTATCCAATCTATTCTGTGGAAAGCCACTTCATGATAGTAGGTCCTGACTTTGTTCGCGCGAAATCCCCTGAGATCCGCTGATATGGCTATGTTTTCAGCGCTTTTCAATGTCCATATTATTATGGAAGCTGTCGCCATGAGAACGGCCCTTATTTGCTGGAAGAACTTGCTGAACACTGCCTTTGCATTACGGCTTTGAGCAGGTCCAAAATCAAACCCCCTCACTCTCATCGCATCCATTATGGTCATAGCGCTTTCCAATATCTTGGGAATGGCAATTACGGCAACGACAAGTGCGAAGCCAAGCTCTACCGGTACTTTTGACTTTTCAAGCGAACGCAAGATATCCGCTGGTGAACTCGTAAAAACAAGCAGAAATCCGCTGGCTACAGCTGCCGAAGCCCTGAAAGCAATCTGAAGCCCGTAGAAGAAGCCCTGCTCTGAAAGCCCATAAGCCCCTATGACCTGAAATTGCGGAGGAAACGGCAATATGAACACGTCCAGTCCAAAAAGCTCAGTAAGCAATGACGGGTTTGTAAAGAGCGCCTCAGTCCAAGCCGTTCCCAAGAAAGTAGCCAAGGTTAATGGCAGCACTATGCGGTATTTTGATGCAGGATTAACCGTAAAGATGTAAAGCACGAGCATGACGGCAAGGAAAATGGCAGATATCCACCATATGGTAAAGGCGGCGACAGTAGTTATCACTATCGCCATTAGGATCTTTACTCTAGGGTCAACGCGATAAAGAAAGGATTTTCCCTCGATGAACTGAAAAAGTGACATATATCCCCTAAAGCCGATTATCTTCCATATAAGGTAGACCGTAAGCACAGGACCCATTGTTATTATCAGTATGGATGTTATCCAAAGAAGAATAACGTTCAAGTCAACCCGGCCTCCACCAGCAAGCGCAAATTAGGCTAGCACTATAGGTTTTCGACTCGCACTCCTCCATATGCTGACTCACGCTAATATCCATTTCCGCGAGCCCAGAGTTTTTCAACGTTCCCTCAACCCCGAGGTGGCGCTCTTGGCGCTGACCCGCATCTTATATTCATTTATTATGGGCATGATTTCATCCATTTTGACAGCTGGAGGTTTCATGGAAAGAGCCATGGATAGCTGAAACACCTGAGGTGGAACGATCGACCAAGAGGGATTATCCACCGAGCGCTCAAAAACGTCCCTTGCCGTTCCCTCCGCCGCCACGATACCCGAGTAAAGCGCCACGACCCTGTCGCTGTGATCAGCCGCCTGCTTCATGTTATGCGACACAGCTACCACGCCTATTCCCCTTTCCCTAACCAAGTGCTTTATGAAATTCAGCACATTCTCCCCAGTTTCCCAGTCGAGGGCCCTAGTAGGTTCGTCAAGTAAAAGGACCTTTGGCTCATTTATTAAAACCGAAGCCAAAGACAGAAGCCTCCGCTGACCCACGCTTAACCTGTGGGGGTTTTCATCTTTGTAGTTTATTAAGCCAAATTCTTCCAGTATGCCCAGTGCCTTCTTCCTAACTACCTGCGAGTCAAGGCCCATCAGCTTTGGAGTGAACTCAACCTCGCTGAGAACCGTGGTGTTGAAAAGCATCTGATCAGGGTCCTGAAAGACATATCCCACGGCCGAAGATAATTCCTTTCTGCTCATCTTTGCCGTGGGCCTTCCAAGCACTCTTACCTCTCCTCTAGAAGGCCTCTGAAGCCCGGCAATGAGCCTTAGGACCGTTGTCTTACCAGACCCATTAGGTCCAACCAGTGACACAAACTCTCCCTTTCTGACCGTAAAGTTCATTCCCTTAAGCACCCATTCCTTTGACCGCTCGTACGCAAACCAAACGTCGTCGAGCTCTATCACAGGGTCTTCGATGCTTGGCTGGAGTTCCGTTATCGCGGCCGACTTTCCTCTCGAAAAGGCCGAGAACTCTTTTTCGTACTCTATGAACTCCTCGATGGTCAATGGGGCCTTGTTGGTACCGCCTATCTGCTTGTAGAGGTAAGATACCTGGGGCTCCTCAATACCATATTTTCTCAAGTCCTCCATTAGCGCTTCGCGAATAGGCCTGTCTATCTCCACGGTCTTATCATAAATGAGTATCAACCTATCAACTAAGCCTAGGACCCTCTCAACCTTATGCTCCGACATGAGTATAGTCATACCGTACTCGTCCCTTAGCTTCTTCAGCGTAGAGAATACCTCTGCCGTTCCAAGTGAGTCAAGCATACTTGTTGGTTCATCAAGTATGAGTATTTTCGGCCTCATGGCCAAAGCATCAGCAATTACAAGCCTCTGCTTCTGTCCGCCAGAAAGGAGAAAAGTCGGAAATTTTTTCCTGTCACCCAATCCCACAAGTTTAAGAGAATCCTCAACCCTTTTTCTGATCTCCTCGGGGGGTAAGGCCAAGTTTTCGGGACCAAATGCCACATCGTCTTCCACAACTAAGGAAAATATCTGATCTTCGGGCGTTTGATAGACCGTTCCTATAAGCGTACTCAAGTCCTTGAGCTGCATCGATCTTGTATCGCGCCCATAAATCTTGACGGCACCCGAAAGCTTGGCATTGATTATGTTTGGGATTACCCCATTTATAGAATTTAACAGTGTCGACTTGCCTGAACCCGTACGCCCAACAAGAAGAACAAATTCCCCCTCATCGATTGTAAGGCTGACGTTCTTAAGGGCAGGTTCTCCAGAGATGTTATACCAAACTGAGAGGTCTCTTACCTCTATGGCATGATTCATGTCTACCTTTGTTTAGAGCATCCCTTAAAAACGTTAGCAAATCCGTTTTATGCCGGGGGAGATACCTCTATTTTTTAGTCACCGCTTTTCTCCAGCGAAGATTTGATTGTGGAATCTGACCTCTGTTGCATAGCTCACGTAGGCCCGCAAGCGATCCTTAGGTATGGAGAAAGGGCTACTCATTGCCCTTCTAAAAGGTTCGCAATCTCTATGGATCCATGAGGAAATTCCGCCCAAAACTTCCTTCCTGAAACCAGCCCGACTCCATTGTACTTATTGATCAGCGAGAGCATAAAATCAAGCTCAAAATCCTTCCCCACTCCCCAAACCACCGACTTATCATCCGAAATGGGCTCGATGATAAAGACCGGCAGTTTTAACCCTCCAAAGGACGCTATTACGGGAATCGCCGGAGGTATCGCATAAGTAAGCGGTAACCCTGAGGGCAAAAGCAAAAGGTTTCCTATGTTCGCGTTCACTGTCAGCCAGTTATCCGAGCGATTGAAGAACTGCTTTAGAGTCTCAAGCAGTAAGTTATCCGGCTCATATTTCAGCTGAACGCCCCTTTCGACCAGAAATGCCACCGCGGCCGATTCACCCTGTTTCTTGAACAGCTCCCGCGTTACCACGTTAGCCTCAGAAAACACCTTTCTGCCGGCACCCGAAGAAAACTCCAACGAAAAGCCCATCTCGTGAACCAGCTCCTCAATGGCTTGCATCAACAGTTCCCTGTTTGATGACTTATCTATGAGCTGTTCCTTTGCGTTGATTACACCAGGTAAGGGAGGACAAGAGAGCGTGTAAGCATCGACAGCGAACAGCTCGTCGGGTAGAGCAACACGAGGTATTGTTAAAAATGGATCAAGCTCGCCTACCTCGGCAACCTCTCTTATCCCGTAGCCAATACCTTGGAAAATCGCGCGAGAAATGCTACCATCAACTTGAATATATGCATCTGGAAGCGATCCCTTAAGCGCATAGTCTATGAAAATCGCTTTTCCCTTGATCCCTACCGAAGGATATCCCGTGCCCACGTAAACCATGAGGTCCGCATCGTTGTCCGCGCCGGGCATGCCATCCATTACCTGCATAGAAGCGATAAGCCCGCTAGAAGCCAAGTAATCAAATACGATAGCTGAGGCGATGACCGCATCCAGTGAGCGTCCCGATATCACCTTAACGCTCTTGGCTTCGTCAACGGCATCGAGTAGCTCCTGCAATCCGCTAACAACTGGTTTTGATTTAAAAGATTGGCCTTTCAAAGGGCAGCATAATCAGGAGAACGAAAGGGTTAAAAGAGAACTGCTTAGAAACATGCACATTGAAAAAGAACCATAGAAAAGGAAAATCCCAATCTAAGAGGCCACTGGGACAGCTCCAGCTAGTGGAAGGAAACCCGGTGACACCGGAAGAGCTCAAGGAAAAGATCGTTTCTATGCGTAAGCAGGGATTAAGCAAGGCGCTCATTGGGCAGAAGTTGCGCGACGAAGAGGGAATTCCCTCCGTGAAGAGGATACTCGGGAAATCACTAACAGGAGCCCTTAAAGAGGAGGGGGAAAAGGAGGTCGTGCCAGAAGACCTCGCAAACCTTATTAGCAAGAAGCAAAGGATTCAAAACCACCTTGAACAACATCCTAAGGACAACGACTCCAAGAAGGGATTGGTTAGGACAGATTCTAAGATAAGACGCTTGATGAAATACTACAAGAGAGAGGGTATCCTACCTCAGAACTGGCAACCAAGTTAAAAAAATCAGTATACTCCGGTTATTACCTTTCTTATGTACACTACGAAGGGCGCTGCGATCAGCCCCATTATAACGCCGCCAGCTAGGCTCACCAGGGTATTGGTCAGCACGTAGTTCGTTGTGTAGCTGTATCCCTCGACAAACGTCGCAAAGAAGCCATGATAGAAAAGCGGGTAAGCTATGGCGACTATGATACCTCCTATGACGGAATCCACCACAAAAAGGCCCGGTATCGTTATCACTCTCTCTTCGGTTCTAATCTCTCCTTGCTCGGTTTTAACCTCTTTTTTGCCGAGGGCTTGGTTGTTCGTCCCGAAGTACTTTCCCCTCAGAAGGAGATATAGGTCAAACATTGCGGCGTAAGCGATTATCTCGTATATGAACCAGAACGGCTCACCTCCAAACCCATAGTGGAATATATCAGAAAGAAGTGTATATATGAACATGGTAACCATAACGGTTCCTGGTTTTCCTATCAGGGAAGCCGCCAGCAACAGTATTATTACCTCACCTATTAAGGGGTAGTAAAACCACGAAGTAACCGCCGATACCTTAGGTATCAAGGGGGATATGAAGAAGTTCCAAATCACGAGCAGCGCTGCTAGTAAGCCCATGTAAACGTAATCAACGGTCCTGTAAGAGGACAAAAGGTGTTTGCGCCAGCCATAGAGAAGAAGAAAAACAATGATCAAAACGTAAACGCCTATGACCCACCACGGTATTACCGTGTTCATGTCGAAGTGTATGCCATTCCAAACCGCGGTTGATGACACTTCGAGTAAAAGGTCAGCAGGCTATTTAACCTTATCGCGAGGTAAAAGGTCAGAGCTTGCCCAGTACCTAGAGCAGCTCTATCGCTACCGCTTCCCGCGCTTTTCGGAAGTAAAGGCAAGGTACTAGCAAGCCTAGAAGTGCCCATATATGGGACAACCCACGTATATCGCACATCAAGTGATAAGCAGGTACTCAAGCGGCAGTGTTACCGCCAGCTGGTATGAGCAACGGGGCGTCTTCGCTGCCAAAGACATCTCTGGAGGCAACCGCGCCGGGCGCCAGTACGGAGTAAGATAGACGGCGACCCGAGAAAACGCGAGAACCCTTCATTAATATCGAGTGATCAACAGAAGCCCCTCTCTCCACTATCGAGCCGCCGTCGACCGAGGTATAAGGACCTACCGAACCCCTTATCTTTGCTCCAGCTGGCGCGTAACTGGGGCCGATTATCACGCCACCCTCCTCCGTGACCCTCTTTTCTCCAAAGCCAACGTAAGACGCTCCTGTGCCTCTCTCAAGATAAAACTCATTAGCACGAATAAGCGAAACGAAGTCCCCTACATCATGCCACCATGACCCCTCATCCGTTATCACGCGCACTTCCTTTCCCTGGTTTACCATTAAGTTGAAAGCGTCTGTGATCTCCTTCTCACCCCTCGGGCTGGTCGGCAGGTCCTTCGTAGCCTTTAGGCCCTCCTCCGAAATGACGTAGATACCAGAATTTATCACGTTACTTACGGGAACTAGCGGCTTCTCAACGATTCCCTTCAGCCTTTCTCCTTCGATCAATAGGGCGCCATAACGCCGAGGATCACGTACCCTGATGCCCAATATTGTTGCGACTGGCCTGAACCTCTTGTGATACTCTATGAGAGCGCTCAAAGAACGCGGCTCAACAGTCACGTCAGATGAGATTATCAAAACATCATCGTTTGAAGGATAAAGCTTTGATACGGCGTCCCCTGTACCAAGCGGCGCGTCTTGCCTTGCGAACCTTACCTCAATTCCCTCTTCAGCTAGGTGCTGCCTCACCGCGCTTTCGGTGTAAGGCGATACCACAACGACCACGTCTGATATGCCTACGGCTCTCAGAGCGCTCATGCAGTGATCTATCATAACCGCTCCTCCTACGAACACTAGCGGCTTGGGAACCACGTCGGTCAACGGTCTAAGCCTCTTCCCCATGCCTCCTGCCAGTACTCCAGCCTTCAAGGCGAATGACCACCAATGATCTTGGCGACCTTCTCGTCGATCTCCCTAGCTTGGGCTACATCTCTTCCCTCAGCCCTCACTATTACCTTTCCCACTTCCTGAACCACGGTCACCCGATGACCATCAACATCGCCGACACCGGCCTTCCAACCCCATCCCTCATGCAAAGTCCAACCCAGAGCAGCCATGTTAGGTGTTCCGTTAACCTCAACTGAATAAGAGGGAGGCAAGGAAATTGGGTGCTTCATGGGGATCGCGTATGCTACCGAGGCTACTGCTGCGTCCTTCCACCTATGCAGCTTCGGTCTGACCCAGTAACCATGAGAGCTCACTCCTATGTCAAAGCCGTTATCAGACGAGGACAAATCGTACTCAGTTATTCCAACTCTTACGAGTTTTTCGCCGTTCCTGTCCATCACCTCTTCCAGCACGCTTGGCGCGTCAAGGGGAACTGCTAGCTTACCTCCTAGCTGCAGCGCCAAAGAGACCGCCCGAGACCACAGGTCTTCTTCGCTAAAGGGCCAAACATAGCGATCACGGTAAGTAAGGTCGGCCTTATAGCTCGACTTTATCAGCACCGCTGGCATCCTTCCTCCGAGCTCTTCAAAGGCCTCCGCGATAAGCTTCGTCTGATCGTTGTTAGCTTCAACAAGGATGCTCTTTTCGATTCCCATGAGGGTTATGCCCTGAAAGGCGTCCCTAAACGCGTCGAGATAGGGCTTGAGGTCAGCGCTTATCTCACCTACCTGGGAAACCTCCCTCCAGTCAAGCGATGAAAGATCAGCTTCCTTCAAGGAACCAAAGAACGACGGCCCAGGAGCCTTCCCGCTAACCATCACATCAATTGAGTTACTTGAGCAAAACGCGCAAGAGTCAAATCCCATAAGCTTGCAGGTAAATGATGCTAGCTCCGGAGAATCCACATTCCAATAAAACGGATATGAGCCGGCCACCAAAGAACCCGCAAGCACGAGGTCAGCAGTTACCCTGCTACCCGTGACAAGTACTTTCGAACCCTTGCTTCCAAGTGAAGCCCCGATTGAGGTTAGCCCACGTATCGGCTCCCAATCAACGGGCACGCCATTAACTCTGAACTTGTTCTGAAGCAGCGGGCGCGGCCTCAACGGGTTTTTCACCCATGGCCTTCACCTTTGATTTAGCAACATCTAAGAATGCTATTGGAAAGACCTTTTTCGCGTCTTTCTGCATGAGCTGTGCCAGCTTTCCCGTCAGCATATCTTGCACGAAGTCGTAGAAGTTGGCGCTCGCAGCCGCTTCTTGCGCGGTCTTGATCATCTTCATCCTTATGTCATGACGCTGTGCCCTAGAGGCAGGAGTTGCTGTTATAGCGACTGCCTGGAGCTGCATAGACGCACCATCTTTCGTAGAAACGTCGAATATGGCCTCAACCTTGCTGTACCTACGCCTGATCCTGCCGCCAAGGTAATCTCTGGAGAAGTGGTGACCCTTGAACTCGGTATATCCAACCCCACCCTGAACCCTCTTAACCTGAAGCTTTATGTGGACGTGCGCCTGCTCTATGTCGCCCGTCAGCTCATAAAGTGTTACCTCTACCGTGCGGTTCATGAGGTCCTCCGGAGAAACGGCAAGCGCTTTTCCTATCTCCTTGTTTCCCAGCGTGGGGGGCGCATATATGCTGTACCAGTGTTTTTCCTTAACTTTTACCTGAGACAACTTCCGCTCAAATAAGGCCGTACCTTAATAAGCAATGCGCCTCAATTCCGGGAGGGCTGAAGGCAGAGCACGCACTTCTCGCAAAGGGCTACTTTATCGAAGACATCCTCGATTGTATAAAGAAACGATTCGCTTTCTTCACCGCTCACTCTCACTTTGAGGGTCCTTCCGTTCACCGATTCTTCGATGGTTTGATCTTTTGGGACGCTGACATTATCGGGAGACGTCGCAACGCATACGGCCTGCGCCAATTTCTCGCTCTCGAAGTCAAAGTCGATTTCTATCTCCATGATCAAAGCCCCATGGAATCGCATTTAAGCTTGCAACTAGGAGCTTTTTTCTGATGCCAGCTTGGCAAGCCTCTCAGCCATCCCGACATATTTCTCGGGCGTCAAATTCATCAGGCGCCTGCCCAGATCTCCTCTCACTTTCTTCTTCAACTCTTCCATGTTTGATATGTTACCGTGCACTTCCTCATATCCCAAAGGGTCCCCGCTTGCCCTCAGGCTTACCTGTACGGCTTCCGATAGAACCTCGGGGTGCGCCCGCACCTCGCTCAGCATTACTTCTGAGTTCACCTTCATGTATTCTAGAGCCCTGATCACTCTGCCGCATGCTATATACGAATGCGCCAGTGCCTGTCCCATCATACGCCTTATGGGCGAATCCGACAAGTCTCTCTGGAGCCTTGTACTCACTAACCTATAGGCCAGAAGGGAAAGTAGCGAGTTAGATATATCACACTGCCCCTCAGCATCCTCAAGGTCAACGGGGTTTACCTTGTGCGGCATGGTCGAGCTGCTAACACCTTTTCTCATGAAAGATATTAGCCCCAACATATTATATGTCCAAAGGTCCCGGCTCAGCTCAGCCATTATTTGGTTTATCAACATTATCTGATGCAACGCATCGGAAGTTGCCTCATGTGGCACCACCTGCTTGGTAAGAGGTGCATATCTCAACCCTAGAGACGATACGAACTTCGCGGAGAAATCCAGCCAATCAAAATCCCCATTCAAGAAGCACAGAGCGTTGTGGTTTCCAACGGCGCCTCCAAGCTTCCCGTAAGGCTTTATCGCCTTCAATGCTTCAATCCTCTCGTTTAACCTCCAGGCAAAGACGCCCATCTCCTTGCCAAAGGTCGTGGGCACGGCAGGAACTCCATGCGTTCTAGCCAGCATGACGTCCTTACCATGCCTTTCAGCTAGAGCGCGGAGTTCGGCGAGAAGCCTTTCATATTGCGCAATCATCTCGTCTAGAGCTTTTTTCAAAAGAAGACCATAAGCCAAATTATTCGTGTCGTCGCTGGTTAGACCTATATGAACAAGCGGTGCAAGGCGCTGGTAACCACGCTTCTCGAGAAAACCACGTAGCCAAACCTCCAGGGCCTTCACGTCATGGCCCAGTTTTTCCTCTAAGGCCTTAACCTGCGCGTACCATTCATCGGGAAAGCTATTAATGAGACCCTCCGGGTCAAACTCCTGGGGCTGCAGCCCCAATGCTCCGCTCATAACCAAGTTCCTGAGGTACAATAGCTCAACGCGCGCCCTTTCAAGAAAAAGCGACCTTTCGGAGAAGAGCTCCCTGAGTGGAGCGACCTCGTCCCGATACCTGCCATCAACCGGAGAAAGGGCGTCACCTGAGCTCAACGTTCATCCCTCTCTGTGGACCGACCGAAACTTCCGCTACTTCAACCTTAAGGTAATCCTGAACGAAATCGACGAACTTGCGTAGCTGCCTTGGCGCCACGTCCCATCCTCCTTTCGTAACAGACCCCCAATCAACCTCGGGTATCGGATCAAAGCTCTCGTAAACTGGTTTAACGCTTTTGCCCACCATTGCGTCAACGAAGTTGGAACTCTCCTTCCCATCCACGCTGTAGGCTACAGCAGCTTTAAGGTCTCCCAAGCCGGTCAGAACGTCTGCCTTGGTGAGCACGAGCCTTAACTTGCCTGGTTCATTGAGGGATACGGCGTACTTCAATGCCACTAGGTCCAGCCAACCCACCCTTCTGGGCCTTCCCGTTGTGGAACCGTATTCTCCGCCCTTGCTTCTCATCCTCTCTGAGAGCCCTCCCGTGATCTCTGTAGGAAAAGGACCAGCGCCAACCCTTGTGACGTAGAGTTTGGCCACACCTATTACCTCGTCAATTTTGCTCACGGGAAAGCCTGCCCCAACCCCAACGTAGGACGCAACCGTGTTTGAAGAGGTAACGTAGGGATATGTTCCGTATGTTATGTCGAGCAATGCGCCCTGTGCTCCCTCAAAAAGTATCGACCCACCTTTCTCGTAGACGGAGGACAGGGACTCCGGAACGTCGCCAGCTATAGGCGAAAGTACCCTGCGGCTCATATCTAGCCACTCATTCGTCACGTCCCATCCGTCCCCGACCAGCATACGCATGATCGAAAGGTCGTGGCGATTACCGTAAACAACGTCCATAACGCGCGGCGACACCCTTAACATGCGATCAGCATAGGCGGGACCTATACCCCTCCCCGTGGTGCCTATGGCGCCAGCTCCCCGAAGCTCTTCAAGCCTTTTATCGAGCCATTTTTCGAACGGCGTTATGAGACCACACCGATAGTCAACCATGACGCTTACAGGGTTTTGAGAAAGTTCCTGAGCCAGCGATTCGGGATCTACGACCACGCCGGCTCCTATGTAAAGCTTTTTCTTCCAGAGCGCGGCCGAGGGAAGCACGTGAAAGATCTTTTTCTCATTACCCACTACGACGGTGTGGCCAGCATTACCTCCACCGTTAAACCTTACTATTGCGTCATACCGGTGTGCTAGCTGATCAACCACCTTGCCCTTGCCTTCGTCTCCCCACTGAAGACCAACTACGACTGAACTTTTCACGATACCCTTAAGTCAAGGGTTATATGCGTTACCATTCCTAACGCCCTGAATCTCAAGCTGAAACTCTCCAAAGAGATCCCTCTCTTTCGAACTTGACCTCGCGCCCAGTGAACTGTCTGATCACGTAAGCATTGCTAATCATATGAGGCGTTTGCTCGCGCACAGTAAAGGAGCCACCGGAAAGCGCAATAAAGGGCAAAAGCATGTCACCCATGTGAACGTCAACGGATGCCCCGCTCTTTACTTCGGCGATTAGCGACATCGCCGCCTCTTTACCTACTATTTCGGCTGGTTTTCCCCTTTCGCCAAGGGAATCGCTGCCAAGAAAAGACGTCCCCGCATCAGCAAGCGCCAAAACGGTCGTGCCCACGCTATCAGAACACAGCGATATGGAGATCTCGGGATTGATGCCAAGCTCGCTTGCGATGACTTGGGCAGCGCTGTTCACCTCCCTTTCAGCAACACGTCTTGGCAAAGAACAGGCAACCGCGATTACGCGCGCTTCCCTTATCTCCTGGGCCCTGCGCACGTTTATAGGAGGTGGAGACCAGCCCCTTGCCCAAAAGCGTAACCTCCCACCGCCTCTTGGATAGTAGCCCCTACGAACTATGTCCAGCGATGCCACGAGGCCAAACTTGCCCAAAATTCCAAGTTCAACGGCTTTGGCGTAATCGCAGGTAGGAGCCATGGGCACATCTGTTCCTCCTTTGAGGTCTATCGCCAAGTCACCGCCTGCCAACGTTGCTATTAAGAGCGGCTGTATCATTAGCGTTAGGCTCGCAGCTGTACCGGTATCCAATGCAATCGAGCCCTGCGGCCTTCTTGATGGAACAAAAGTCAGTTCCATGGAACCTATGACATTCCCAGCGACCTTAGCATCAGTAAGCTTTTGCATGAGCTCAACTACCTTGAGGTGCTGATTCTGAAGGCCTGCTCTAGCGCGCCCAGCTCTTATGTGTTTCATAAAAAAAGGCTTTCCGAGGACGGCCGAAAGGCCGAGCGCTGTCCTCAGCATTTGTCCTCCTCCCTCTCCGAGGCTGCCATCCAGCTCAATCATCTTCTCCCCGCTCGACATCCAAGGCCACCCCACAGGTAGACCTTACTGCCTTGCCGCAAGGTATTCCCCAAGCTTTCTGAACGCCTTGCCCCTGTGCGATATAGCGTTTTTTTCTTCGATGGACATCTCGGAGAGGGGCACGCCGTTCGGACCGAAGGGGGAAAATATGGGATCGAAACCAAATCCACCTGGTTTACCTGGTTCGCGCCTTATGTAACCCATAACCTCTCCTAAGAAAGTCCTTTCCACCCTGTTGATTGGATCTACGTAGCTCACGGCGCACCTGAACGCCGCAGCCCTGTTGTCATCGTGGTTAAGCAACGAAAGGAGGCCCTCATTACCTATAGTGGAGTAAACGTAAGAAGAATAGGGACCCGGAAAACCTTTCAGGGCTTCCACGTATAACCCAGAGTCATCAACTACGACTGGTTCTAAGGCCTCCATCGCGGCCAGGCGAGCCGCCAACATAGAAACCTCTTCTATTTCCCCCTGAACTTCAAATTTACGCAAGTCAGCCTTCTCCACGTTCACTCCGTAGGGCTCAAGCGCATCTCTGACCTCAGCCACCTTCGATTGGTTCCCCGTTACCAGCAAAACCCTCATCGGTCAATTGCCCTCTCTTGGAAATACCTCCCTCTTCTCTCTATTTCCTCGGCCCTCTTGTAGACCTCTTCTGAAGCCGCGCCTGCCACCTCTCTGTACCCTTCCATGAACTCGTCGTAAAGGGCTATGGCCTTAGCCGGTACGTTCGCCTCCAACGATTTCTTCATCAATAGCACGTCGACGCCCAAGTCCTCAACGTCGTAGCTAAAAGCCCCTAGGCCAAAGTCTATAATGACGGGTTTATCCCCGGAAGTTATCAACACGTTCGACGTAGTTAGGTCGCCATGGACTATTCCAGCACCATGCATCTTGGCAACTTCAACGCCAACGCTGTGCATGAGCCCCTTACGCTCCACGACATCTCTCAAAAGTTCTCCCTTAACGTAACTTTCAACGATCATGAAATTTATGGGATCAATGAAAAGCGGAGCTGGAACGCTGACACCTGCTATGTAAGCCTTAGATATGAGCCTTCCTTCCTCAAAGGTCCTGTTTACCCTAAGCTTGAAGTCGAGAGCTGGGTCCCTGTACGCCTTGCTTGTTCTCCTCTTTATGAGCACCGGCATGCCAAGCATGGTAGCAGACCAAAGCTCGGCCTCTGCCCCCTTAGCCACAAGAGACCCCTCAACGAAAAAGTCCAAGACAGCCATCGTTATTTCACCTTCAGCTTTAGCCCCGTGACCCTCCAATACACGTCAGTATCACTCATCCTCAACTTCGGCGTGGGCAAAAGCTTTGACGGATCTTCTGGGCTAACTCCTCCCATGTCCATTTCCATGGCTACAGCGGCAATCATAGCCCCGTTATCGCCTGCCATCCTTATGGGAGTGGCAAAGAATGGAACGCCATGATCCTTAGCCACAAGAGAAAGCATCTGATTTAGCCTCGAGTTAGCTGCAACTCCTCCCGCGGAGATAACAGAATCTTTGCGCGTGTGCACCAGAGCGCGCTCGGCCGCTTCCGCGAGCATGGCGAAAGCCGTTTCCTGAAGAGAGTAAGCTACCCTTTCGAGCTTTTCCCCTGACTTGTAAACCCTTATGGCCGCGGTCAAAAGACCAGAAAACGATACATCCTGCCCCTTTACTGAGTAGGGCAGTTCTATTAGGCCAAGCTTCTCACCTTCAAGCGCGAGCTTTTCGATCTTCGGCCCGCCCGGATGCTGCAGCCCCACTTCACGGGCAAACGAGTCAAGTAGGTTGCCCACCGCTATGTCAAGAGTTTCTCCAAATATCCTGTACCGACCGTCTTTCCAGGCAACGATATTGGTATTTCCGCCTGACACGTAAACGGCCAATGGGTCCGAGAAGCCGCTTAAAAGCCTTGAGATCTCAACGTGGCCAACGGTGTGATTAACGCCGAAAAGCCTCCAACCGTAATAGGACGAGAGAGCCCTCGCAACAGACACCCCCACGCGAAGGCAAGGCCCAAGCCCGGGACCGTAAGAAATTCCTATCCCGGTCACATCAGAGGGACCTATTCCAGCCTTGGTAAACGCCTTCTTTATCACGTCGGGCGCAACGTTCGTGTGATGCCTGGCAACTTCCCTGGGCTGCAGCCCTCCAGCAGGCGGAACGTACACGTCCCTTTCGTCGGCTAATATCATCCCTTCCTCAGAAACTATGGAAACTCCGAACGTGTGGGCGGTGCTCTCAATCCCTACCCAATACCTCAAATCAGGATCCCTTTACGTACTCCGTATAGCCGCACTTTCCGCAGCTCCACCTCGCACCTCCTACCGTGTGTTTGGCCATAACAGATCCGCAACGCGGGCACTTCCTGTTCTTAAGTGTTATGGTTCCCGTCTCATAAGAATAATCGTAAAGCTTGTGAACTTCTGACAACTCACTTCGCCTCCTGAGCCGGAGCCTGCCCTGCTGGGACCTGTTGCCCCTCTTTTTTACCTTCAAGCCTCTTGAGGTAGTGCTGATACTCGACGCGCTTTAGAGTCGCGGCGTCGTCGTAAACGTTTGCGGTTACCACGACGACCGTTTCGCCGTACTCCTGCTTTATCTCCTTTATCACGATCCTATCCTCTGGCGCGTGTAAAGCAGAAGCTATCAAAGACAGTACCTGTTTTCTGCTCGGAGTGGGGCCCTGCGTGGAAAACGTCAGGGTCACTTCTCTTCTACCTAGGAGGTTGTTCCTAAAATCCCTAATCAAGCTAATCTCTTCTGGCGACCTGCATCCTCTCCAATATCTTTAACGCCTCTTCCTTTTTAGCGTTACCCGTGACCAAAACGACGCCTCTCTTTGGCTGCCCGTAAAGCGTTATGGTTGACGGAGGGAAAAGAGCTATTATGGGAAGTGCTAAAAGGTCTTCTTCACCATCCACCATTATCCAGAACCTGCACGAGGGATTTATCTTCTGCGACATAGCGGTAATAACCGAAAGGGATTCGGCTGAAACGGTTCCAGGAGGATTATGCACCTGGATGACCTCATAACCGCTTTCCGCTTTACTTAGCCCCGCATTACCCCGGAGCGTCTTGCCGTCGGTCACAGCCACGTTTGGGAAAAGGCCGTTCTTCAGTAGATAACGGGTAACCACATCTCCCACGCTGCAGAGAACGGTCTCTCTCACCCTCTTCCTCAAGCGATCGGGGAGGTCTTCCAGTTTGCTTCCTTCGTAAAGCTCGCCAAAGGGCCTACGCATGAGTTCCATGTCTTGAGGAAGTGGCAAGTACACTAAGCCCATAACTTTCCCATGCCATGACTTATAAAGGTGAATCACAACAAAGAGAGCTCGGCCGCCATAACGGGCTGGCCCGCCCTAACGGACGGAGCTTCCACTTCCCCGGCCCCATCTAAGTAAAGTTCATGCCCAAATGCCTTTTACGTTATAGCGAATATTACTTATGAATAACGACGCAACGCGCTTGAAAGCGAAGGAAAAAGCCCTCGCCATATTGAAGAAGGCATGCATAGCTGTAACCAATGAAGAAATCAATAACATGGAGGTTGCTGATTTCGGGCTTGGCCACTTGGAGCAGGTAGGCTTGCAGCTGATTGTATATGTAAACAATGATAGGTACTGTGCAAAAGAGCTGATAATGTTACCAGGGCAAACGTGCCCAGAACATAGGCATCCTCCGGTAGACGGCAGGCAAGGAAAGCAGGAGACGTTCAGATGCCGCTGGGGAAAGGTTTACCTTTTCGTAGAGGGAGAAGAGGAAAAGCAACCTGACGTAAGACCTCCCTTGAGACCAGAATACTATACCGCAAAGCATCAAATAGTACTTCTCCCCGCCCAGCAGTACACAATACCCCCCAACACCAAGCACTGGTTTCAGGCAGGTGATGAGGGAGCCGTAATTTCCGAGTTCTCATCCACGAGCACGGATGAGTACGACGTGTTCACCGATCCCATGGTACGCAGAAAGCGACCCGCTCATTCATCCCTATTGCAATATGGGCTTATCGTTTTCTGCGATAAGGGCGATCCAAACCAACAGGTACGGGCATCTTTGCAACAAAAGCGATAAAAAGTAGGGCGTGTTTAGTCTATGTTTTACCTCTGCAAAGTGAGCGACTTGGTAAAAGTGCCGGCCACCCTCTTCGGAAACCCGCTAGAGGACGCCGTGACCATGGCCCTCAGGGAAAAGTACGTCGGCAAGGTAATAAACGAGGACATAGGCATAGTGCTGCAGGTGCTCGACGTTCAGGCGTCCGAAGAGGGAAAGATACCCATAGGACAGGGCGTGACCTATCATGAAGCGTCGTTTTCTCTCCTAACCTACCGCCCCTTGGAAAGAGAAATCGTCGAAGGAGAAGTAGTAGCCGTTGAAGAATATGGCATACACGTCAGAATAGGTCCGATTGAAGGGGTAGCCCACCAGTCCCAGCTCATGGATGATTACGTCGATTTCGACCCACGGGGCGGCAAGTACATAGGAAGGAACACCAAGAAGACCATTGAGAGGGGAGATCTAGTAAGGGCAAGGATAATAACGGCGAGCGTGCACGAGGGCGACTCAAGTGATGTTAAGGTGAGCCTAACGCTGAGGCAGCCCGGCCTCGGCAGCTTACAGTGGCTGGCAGCGGAAAAACAGCAAGTCCAGGCCAAGGGTGAGCAACGCTGAAGGCGTGTGTTCGGTGCAAGGCCCTTGTCCCAGACGACACAAACATATGCCCGGTCTGCGGTGGGCGGGAATTCTCGGATAGATGGGATGGGATGGTAGCAGTACTTGACCCAGATAACTCAAAGGTAGCGTCTATGCTTGGCATAAAGAAAGCTGGGCTTTATGCTCTTAAGGTCAGAACACGACGATCTCAGATAGGTGCCGAATAACGGAGTTTCCTTCCAGCATGGGAAATGACTGCAATCCCATATGTCCTAACGGCCCGCGAAAGCGATAGGTCATCTGAGGCAAGTATCCATTTTCCAAGCCTAGCTTCCCTTATCATGAAGTTATCGGCATAGGCATCCTCAGACGGGATGACCGCATACCTAGAGGCCAGAAGGAGCGCGGGTACGGAAATGTCCTTTGGGAACCTCTTCAACTCCCTTATTACAGGTTCGGGAACGTATCCCTTGTAAGGACCCACGAGGCTCTCGATCATGAAGTCCAAGTCAGAACGCATACCAAGCGAGTTTATTAGAAAGCTCGTGTCAAACAAGACCCTTTTCTTGGAATTGCTCGTCGTTAAAAGCGTTCCACCGTCCCGTATCCTGAGAGCCTCCACCTGTTCTTGACCCTCCTGCTTATGGCAACCGTCTGCCCTTTTTCAAGGATAACCGGCCTCTTGAACTCCGCTTCATAAGCTCCTTTTGATGTCTGCCTAAAGTTCGCCAGCACCAGCGCAGGCCCAACCTCAACCAGCACTTCCTCTGAGGGAACTATGGGGGTAACCTTGAGCGGCTCGCTCGTACCCAGAACCGTTTCAAAAAGCTTCAAGGTCATAACGGCTTTTGTAACGGCTTTCTCTTCTTGCCCCTTTCTAAACACCACCTGGCCCACCAACCTATCGGCCTTCGAGTACGAGGGATCCAAGTCGGTGGATATTGCAAGAAGGCCCCCTGGCATGGCTTCCTTCACATCGGTATCCATCTGCATGGAAACCGCCACGGTTTCCAAAGGTTTGTAGTTACCCTTACTGTCTTTCACGCCTGGCATTATCACAAGCTCATCTCCTACTGATAGCTTCCCACTCACAAGCGAGCCCCCTACGGTTGCCCCCTTAAGTGATGATATGTCTGACCCGGGTTTATTTATATCAAAAGACCTCGTAACGTAAAACTTTGGAGGCGCATCGACATCTACAAGAGGGGGCTTAAACAACTCGTACATGGCCTCAAGAAGTACGTCTATGTTCAGATTATCTACGGCGGAAACGGGTATGATCGGGGCGTTTTCGGCCCAGCTCCCCTTCAGAAACGCCCTTATCTGATTGTAGTTCTTTAAGGCCTGCTCCTCCGTTACAACATCAACCTTAGTTTGAACGACTATCAGCTGCCTTACGCCCATGATGGTAAGGGCCGCAAAGTGCTCGACCGTTTGCGGCTGAGGGCAGTCCTCGTTTGCCGCAACAACCAACAGAGCCGCGTTCATAACCGCTGCTCCGCTTAGCATAGTTGCCATCAATACCTCATGGCCGGGCGCGTCGATTATGGAGATCTTCCTAACGAGCTCCGTTTTCGAGCCGCAGTGAGGACAGATATCGCTGGTGGAAAAAGAGAGGGGAGCCGGGCAATGCGGGCACTTCATTATCCTCATATTTGCGTAGCCCAGCTTGATGGTCATGCCCCTCTTCATCTCCTCGCTGTGCTTACCGGTCCACACCCCAGTAAGCGCTTGAACAAGGGTAGTCTTTCCGTGGTCGACGTGGCCAACCACACCGACGTTAATAATTGGGGCCTCCACCAGCGATTTCTTCAACTCTACCACCGATCGCTCAAGACTTTTTGGGCTCCTGTTCCGCCACAACCGCCATGTTTACCTGAACCACATCCTCGGTTATGGTATTGCCCCTGACCCACTTCTTTTCCCTTCCACCCTTCCTCTTTATGTAGATCTGCTTTTTAACGCCACCTTGAAGCCAAGGAATCATGGGAAAGCCGCTCTTGTCGCTTCCCCCGGTTATCTTGAGCACTTGCTTTGGAAGCCCAAAGAGGTCGCCCGCCAATTCATCTCCAATCTTCATGCCGATAAGCGTATTAGCAGCTGGTCCTTTTGCCTCTACCGTTGTGGTTTTTCCCTTGCCGTCGGATATGTTGACCTTGAACTCAGGCAATTAACATCCCCCAGCTCGGATCTTTTCTTCTCTTCACCTTAACTAGGTCAAGCAGGGCATTGACCTCACCCTGACTCAAATCAGACCTATATTTAGTGTAAAGCTTCACTGCTTCATCTTCAGCCATGTCGCCAAAAAGCGTTGCGTTTTCCTTTATCTGCCTTCCAAGCGTGTACGATGTTTTTAAAGACATTGCGACCTCAGAGCCCTCAGAAGCGCCATCTAACACCTTACCTTTATCTTGTAATTGGAGCACCTCCCCCACTTTTTCACCGTTTTCATCTATTAAAGTCCTCTGTGGTTTAAGCGTGCCGCCCACAACCCTTATGCCAACTATAATGGGTGAGGCCCTCCTGAACACGTACTCAGGAAGCAGCTTTATCTCCACGGGCCTGTTAATTCCCCTGAGTTCCGATAGCCTCAACTCCTCAGTCCTCTTCTTTATTTCCTCGTCAACTAGGTCCAAAAGCTGGTAAATGAGGTCGGCCTTCACTATGGATATGCCTCTTGTCTCAGCCTCCGACTCAGCATCGGGATTAACGCGGACGTTGAACGCCGCGACAAACCCGTGAACGTAATCCTTATCCTTTACGACTGAGGCCTCTACCACGTCTTTCTTCGAAACCATTCCCAAGTTGGCCATCCTCACCGGTATGCCGCGCTTCTTCATAGCTGATATAACCGCCTCCAGAGAACCGAACGTATCGGCCTTCACCACCACGCCGTTTACGTCTGATGATATGGTAACGCTGGTCTCCTCCTTGAGCTCCGAGAGAGCCGCCTTAACAGAGGCTTCGTCAGCGCCATTCTTAATAATTATAAGTGGAGAACCGGGCAGAGCTCCCTTGAGGGGCTCGTCAGGGACTACCCTAACCCCTGTAGCTGCTTCAACCCGCTCCGCTTCCACGAGGCTAATCTGAAAGCGCGTATCGGTTAAGGGCGCGGGAATTAATATGTTCCTGATCTTACCCACCAGCGGTCCTTCTATACCGCTCGCAAGCGCGGAATCTCCTTTAGCCATCTCTCCCTCATACAGGAGAACATCCAGAACCGTGCCAAGTCCCTTCTCCTCCTTGACCTCCAGTATGGACCCCCTTCCCTTCTCGCTTTCCTTGGGAGCAGCGGTCAACTTTTTACTCATGTAGCGCTGAGTAAGGCCAGCGGTTAGCACCAGCAACTCCGGAAGCCCCTCCCCAGTGAGCGCGCTAACTGGCACTATGGCAACCGTACGCGAGAAATCACTTATCCTGGAGAAGAGATCGGCCGAGATACCGTGCTTTCCCAGCGAACCCGAAACCGAGTACACTATGGAGTCAAGCCTCCGCTTAACAACCTCCTGCTGACGAGCGTATGACGCCTCGTAAGTCGGCGGAACGTCATCTTGGGTTTTGCTGACCCAACCTGGAACGCGGTCTATTTTGTTCAGCGCAACCAAGAATGGGGTCTTTCTCTCAACCAAGATGTCAACGGCCTCGTCTGTCTGCGGCTCAAAACCCTTTACCGCATCCACAACTAGCACCGCGAAATCCGCTATGGAACCACCCCTCTTCCTAAGATTCATAAACACCTCATGACCAGGAGTGTCTATAAACAGTAAGCCGGGGAACTCGAGCGAGAACCTGTACCGCTTCATCAACTCTCCCGCTATGCGGGCTATGACCGCGCTGGGTATGAAGCTGGCGCCTATGTGCTGGGTCTGGCATTTCAAGCTTTACTTGAAATCATGCCCCCAGCCTCACGAAGCTGCAACGCGGTGCCCCTTATCTTATCTAGGAGCGTTGTCTTACCTGAGTCCACGTGACCCAAGACCACTATTATGGGTTGTCTCAAAGACCACCTCCCTCCTTTTCTCCCACCAGCTCAGGAAAGAAAATGGACAGCTCTCTACGGGCATCTTCCGGAGATGAAGAGGCATGCACTACGTTTTCTTGGACAGCGGTACTGAAGTCCCCTCTTACCGTACCGGGCTGAGCTTCGGCTGCGTCCGTAGAACCGATAAGCTTCCTGACGACCGATACAGCCTTCCTTCCCTTTACCCCCATAACAACGACGGGCCCGGACGTAATGAAACCCACTAGGCTTTCATAAAATGGCTTTCCAAAGTGGGGGGAGTAAAGCGTAGCTGCTTGCTCAGGCTTCATAAGTATCTTCTCCATGCGCACTATTTCCAAGCCCTTCCTTTCAAGCCTTAATATTACCTCACCCGTGAGGCCACGCCTCACACCGTCAGGCTTTACCATAACGAACGTTAGCTCCTGCTCAGAGGAGTTTTCACTCACTTAGACCACCATCTCAGGAAGAACTGGCAGTTGCTTTTTCTGTTCTCTTGACAACCCAGTTGGTCTTCTTCGGGGCCCTGTGCAACTGAAGCATGTTTTTCTTGCATTTTGACGAGCAAAAGCGGAGAACCGTTCCATCGTTTCTAACGTATATGAGTCCTGTACCAGGAGCTATCTCCCTCCCACAAAAGGAACAATTGTAAGTTCTCAAAAAAATCACTTCTTGGCAGTAAGTTTCCTTGCTTCCTTCTCCGTATCCTTAAGGAGAAGTATATCCCCAAGCCTCACGGGACCCAATATGTTTCTCGTGAGAACTCTTCCCTTGTCGCGGCCCTCAAGCACCCTCATTCTAACCTGGGTTACCTCTCCGGTAAATCCGGTTCTTCCCATTATCTGGACCACGACTGCAGGAGTAGGGGCCTCTTCGCTCAAAGGTCACACCTTTACTTCTGCGCTTTAAGGGAAGCAGCCTTCTCGGCAACTTCCTGGACAATAGAAGACGCATCACCAGCGTCAACTATTGCTGCAGCGGCCGTAGCCACCTCAAGCCCAACGGCCTCCCCAAGCGACTTCTTAGACCCGACGTAAACATAAGGTACTTTCTTCTCATCGCATAGCAGGGGAAGGTGCGCAACGACTTCTGGAGGCTGTACGTCCTCCGCTATGACCACTAAGAGGGCCTTCCCTCTTTCTACGGTCTTGGTTACCTCATTGGTTCCTTTTTTTATCTTGCCTTTATCTCTGGCTTTTCTAAGAGCTTCTAAAGCCCTATCCGACAATTCTGCCGGTGTCTCGAACTTCACGTAAACGGGTTTACTCACGATCATCCACCCATTTCAATTGAATCCAAGCTTATAAGCGTGATTTGCCCTAAAAAGGGATGACCCTGAATCGCGATCAGGGCAAAACGTAAATTTCAATTTCATAGCAATCCTCATGATTAGCTTTGACGGCCTGATGCGCAATGCCATAGAATTGATCGAAGATTCAGTACCTTTCGATGAAGATCGCGTCGTTAGCGCCCTTTCCGCTCGCGGCTATACCGAGTCGGAGGCCAGATCGGTGATTAGGAACTTCGTGTTCGGAAAGGGCCTTATCCCAAGGGCCGTGATAAACGTTAATCGCCTCGGCCTAGTTGACGTACGCGTCGATATAACCCTATCTCCATCAAGTACTGGCAAGGCTGAACAGTTGCTTAGCCTACTGACCGAGGACGGGTACCTTATATCTTGGGGCAAGTCAATCGGCCTCAGCAATTACCGTACCATAAACGCCGTTCCAAGGGCATTCTTGAGCGATTATCGGAAGGTATTCGATTCCGCCGTGAGCTTCGGGAAGCTCAGGGATTACCAGTGGTTTGAGACCGAGACCTCTTTTCAGTACTTCAGCCCAGATCCCTCCGTTTTCGATTTCAGAACTGGGAACTGGAAATCGGGAGCTGGACAAGTAAACGCTGCAAGGAGACTGAAAGAAACCCCCACAACAAAAGGTAACTTCGACGCTCTAGACCTCAGGATACTGCTTCAACTCAGGAAAACCGCGGCCCAGACGCCGGAGGCCTTAGCGTTATCCGTGGGCCTCAGCGGTTCGGATGCTGATGAGGTAGCCCAACGTATAAACAGGCTACGCAAGGAAAAATTCATAACATCGGTCTACTTGGATTTCTTCGAGGCCGGATTCTTAGCGCCATCGACCGCCATGATCGACCTGCTCTGCAGGTCGACCGATAACAGCCTTTCCTCCCTCGAGGAAAGCCTCCTAACAAACCCCTATCTCTCGGCGGCAAATTTTGGTGTCAAAGCCCTCGCTGGCCTTTTCACTTTTCCCCTTAGCGCTTTTTATCGTCTCCAAAGCGCCCTTGAGAAACTTGTCCTATCGCAAGGGGGTGTGGATTCTGCGTTCATGCTGATTTCTTGGTTTGAGAGCGAGACTTTCAAAAAGCCGGACTCAATTTCAATACTTGCCTCCAAGTACAACGGTAGTCACTGGGCATTCGATGCCGATAGGTTGCTGGAGCACCTTAAACAGCTATGAATCCTCGCCCCCGCGCGCGCTGCGCGAAGCGAGAGTAAACCCTCAGCAGCTCAAGGCCCACCTTTATGCCCATGCTGGCCTCCGGTACCGAATTGCTCGCAAAAAAAGCCTCCACGTCATCTTCATTACCAAGACCAACGTAGGGGATGAACTCGGATATGATTATCGGCAGCACGCCACTTGAGGCGTATATCCTCCTTAACTTATCGAAATTATCCTTGAACCACCGCCAGGCCATTTCCCTGTTGTAGACGTTACTTGCGGCGCCGATCAACTGAGTCACGTCCTGCCTTCTGACGCGGGGTGAAAGCAGAAACTCAAGGGCTTGGCCAAACTGGGATTTGTCCCTAATGACCATCATACCCGACAGCAATTTGACCTTGTCCTCCTGAGATGCGCTGTCGTAAAGCTGGCTAAGTTCTGCGAAGGCATCCCTTTCGTAAAGCGCGCGCGCCACGGCAGCCGCCGTCCTTAAGTCAGGACTCACTTCGAAGTAGTCCATCCGGGCCAGCCGTTTTCCATAGACCTCGTCAACCATGGCCAGCCTTCTGGAGAGGTATGCCATCAGGTTATCGCCGTTAGGGCCCTTTTTCTCCCAGTAAGATACCTGTTTGGAGTGATACGCCGCGCTCCAGGTTCTGACTGCGTTAGGCGCTATGGCATAGAGGTTTGCCAACTGCGATGAAAGCTCAAAACTAAGCAGGTACTCCGCGCGATCGCCGTAGCTATTTACGTAATCCAAGTACTGCCTTAAGCTCACGTTCCCTTGAAGCAACTGGGCGTACAGGTCGGAAAAGACGTTCCAGCGATCATAGGCACTCCTGCAGGCCTGCAACGCGCCGTCCCAGTCCTCGTAGAGGACCCTATAGTAACCAGCGCCGTCCGCGTTCAGCTTGTATGGACGGGCGAGATTCAACCTGGCCTCTTCTCCCATAAGCAGCGATTCCTGCTTAGCACCTTCGTAATACGTCAGTGGAATCGGCCAAGCCTCCTTCCAATTGCCCAAAAACCTGAAGCCCTCTTGAGTAATTGAAACCGATCCATCAAAACGCACCTTTATTACCGGATGGCCCGCCTTTTTCACCCAATCTGGAACCACACGAGATATGGGCTTGTCTGATGCATCCTCAAGTGACCTCCAGAGGTCCTCTGAACCAGCGTTCGAATAGGAGTACTTCCGCAAGAAATTTGAAAGCCCCTTCCTGAAGCTTTCCTCTCCCATGTACTTCTCAATCATGCGAAGAACGCTTGCTCCTTTCCCATAACTTATGTTGTCAAACAGCTGCTCTATCTCGTCCTCGCTTTTAACCTCAACATGTATGGGATGTGTAGCGCTGAGAGAATCAACCATTAACGAACCATCGGTTTCGGAAATCAAGAAATCAGTCCAAATCTCCCATTCCGGGAATATCCTATCCACAACCTTGTAGCTAAGGTACGTCGCAAAGCTCTCGTTGAGCCAAAGGTCGTCCCACCACTTCATGGTCACTAGGTCACCAAACCACTGATGGGCAAGCTCATGAACCACCGTTGTGGCAATCCTCCTTAGGGTCGTCTGGGCAACTTTTTCATCGGCCAGAAGAGAGGTATCGCGAAAAGTAATGGCTCCCCAATTCTCCATCGCTCCCATGGCAAACTCGGGAACGGCAATGAGGTGAAGCTTGGGCAGTTCATAAGGTATACCAAAGTAGTCTTCGTAAACAGAAAGAGCCCTCTTCGCGACATCGATGGCAAAAACGCCCTGCTTAGATTTTCCTCCATATGATGAGACGTATATCTTCTTTCCGTTCCAATGATCCTCAATACTATCAAATTTTCCTATGCCCAAATACAGGAGGTAAGTAGACATGGGAGGCGTTTCCTGAAACCTAACCAACTTCTTTGACTCTTGTTTCTCCTCGCTGAGTTGCGGCATGTTCGATATAACGTCAAGCCCCTCGTCAACTAGCACCGAAAGCCTGAACCTAGCTTTCTTCGCTGGTACGTCCTCGCAAGGGAACATCGTTCTGGCGCCGTTTGGCTCGAAGTGCGTGGTAAAAACGTATCCTCCTTCATATGGAGCCTTGTAAAAACCCATGAGCGATTCGGGTATATCCCTCTCAAACTCCACGTGGAATTCGCTCCCAGGATCGTCGATCCTAAGTACCCCATTAGAATGCGAGAAAGAGGCGCTTCTTCCGTCTACTTCGACCTTTAAAACCTTCATACCAACCACATTTAGGTTAAGACCTCTTTCCCTGTCTAGCGTTATCCTTTCGCTTCCCCTGTACTTGGCGCCTTTCCAGTCAATATCCAAAAGCAACTCATAAGTAGGGTAACCCAATTTTCGTTAGTTGGGTTCGCCGCATTAAAACGTTTTCCCATTTGAGCTACTTATGTGCGAAGTACAGCACAGCGCTTCTTCTATCGCTTGAATAGGCATCCACTCTTGCAAACCCCCATCTTACCATTTGGATCGTGGCATTAACTGGTTCCAAAGACAGATTATGTTCTGCTAACGCCTCGAATGTCCCTTCCGGCGAAACCACGCTCACCTTCATGAACTCCTCTGGTACCCATTGAACCCTTTTTATACCTTCTTCAACTGATTTTTCAGGAGATATGTCCTCAAGCTTAGCGCGTCCCGAGCCAAGATACGTGATAGTTGCAAGCTCCATCAGCCTAACCGTCTGTCCCTCCTTCACGTCATCCGATTGAACAAAGACTTTCCCGCAGGTCACCGCTATATTCCTGCTACCCATCTCCGGGTGATCTGGATGAAGCGGCAAGGTCACAACTCTCTCACCAAGTCCCTCTACAGCTATTTCGATGGGGTTGCGCACTACAAAGTACCTGTGAGATATCGGCTCAAGGTACTTCCTGTTCATGGCGTACAGGTTATCCCAACTCACGGTCGCATCCGTCGGTTTTGGCCCAACCTCAAGTATAAGATCGATAATGGCCCTCGGAGAGAATCCCCTTCTCCGCAAAGCCATCAGCGTTCCCAGCCGTGGATCATCCCACCCATTGTAAGCACCACCGCTCAGCGCTTTCTTCACCTGGCTCTTGCTTAGCGGAATTCCTTCAAGCATCAGCCTGCCGTGCTGTACGGAAATCGGGCGTTTCCAACCCATGGCATCGTATATATAAGCCTGCGCCTCCTCGTTCGTAAGGTGCTCCTTTCCCCTCAGAACGTGAGTTATACCTAGCAGGTGATCGTCAACCGCAGCTGAAAGGTTGTAAAGCGGAAAGGCCCACGTGGGATTCTTAAGCATGGGGTGAGGGTGCAAATTGGGATCAACAACCCTCATCAATGGGAAGTCCCTGAGGGCAGGGTTCGGATGCCTCATATCAGTTCTCATCCTCACCACGGCCTCGCCCTCCTTGAACTCCCCCGCGACCATGCGCTCAAAAAGTTCTAGCGCCTCATCCACTTTTTCACCTCTGTGAGGACAACTCTCGCCCAATCTTCTGAGTTCTTGGAAGTGTTCGGCGGAGCACGTACAAACGTACGCTTTTTCCCTTCTTATGAGTTCTCTTACCACATCGTAATAATTTGACAGGTGCTGGGACTGAATCCACTCAAGGTCCCATTTGTACCCAAGCCATTTCACGTCTTCCCTTATCCAATCGTAGGCCTCCGGCATGGGAGGCTTAACGTGAGGGTCGGTGTCTTCAAACCGCAGCACAAACCTTCCCTCGTAAAGCCTAGCGTATTCCGCTGATAAAACGAGCGCTCTCGCATTTCCGAGGTGTATCGGCGCGTCTGGGTTTGGAGCAAAACGAGTAACCACGGCACCTTTAGAGGCCCCTTCCAGAGGTGGTAACGTCCGCTCCTGGGGAGTTTCCTCCTTCTTTTTGATCGCTAAGCTCGGGTTACTCAAAAGCAGTTTCTTCTCAAGCTCCGCGAGCTCAGCGCTGTCCTTACCATTGACCTGCCGAACGACCTCGTTGACCTTCTGATAGAGGGACTTGGCCTCGCCCCTGAGTTCAGGATGTGCGGAGAGCATCGCGTTCATAACTGGAGAAGGAAGGGCCTTGCCGTGCTGAAGGGCATTCTCCACTGCAAAGAACAAAATCTCGTCATCCAAGCTCATTTTTCTCTTACCACCGCCGAAGACAGAAGTGCCCTAACTTCCTCGAGCGCAGGACCGTTGGGCATTGACCGGAGCGCGCTCTCCGCCTGCGTTTTGAACTTAAGCATAAAGCTCCTAGTTTGCTCGATCCCTCCTCCCTTGACTATCAGGTCAACCGCCGAGGGATCACGTGCTTTCAACTTCTCCAGAAGCGATACGCGATCGGAACCGCTTAGGTTTTTTATGGCGATCAATATGGGCAAGGTCTTCTTACCATTCCTAACGTCGCTTCCAACGGGCTTACCAGTTATCTGGGGATCCCCAACCAAACCCAGTATGTCGTCTGCCATCTGAAATGCCATTCCAAGGTTAAGTCCAAAAGACCTAGCAGCGCTTGCAGGCTTGCCGCTGGCCCCCGCTAGGTAAGCCCCAGTCCAACAAGCATGGGCAAAGAGCACGGCCGTCTTCAATTTTATCATGCCATAGTAAAATCTCAGGCCCACTTCGCGATAATCCATGACCTCAGACCGCATGTCGAGCGTCTGCCCTCTGGCTATGTCGGTGGTGATCGCCGCATGACTTTCCAGAATGGCCATCGCCCGCCTCATGGGCAGCCCCTCGACAGCGCGCGCCATCTCATGCTGCGATTCGGATTGAAGCACGTCCCCAGCCAGTATCGCTATGGGCTCGCCAAACTTTACGTGCGTCGTGGGAACACCATGCCGAGTCTCATCTTTGTCCATTATATCATCGTGTATGAGTGTGAAGTTATGAAGTAATTCCACGGAGGCCGCAGCCCTTATGGCCCTTTCTGAATCCCCACCGAAAACCTCATTAAAAGATAATAAAAGCCTGGGCCTCAGCCTCTTTCCTCCAGTTGATATTAGGTACCATGCCGCCTGAAAAAGCTCTGAGGGGTCCCGGGAAAGGATCCTCTTCATCTCAAGCTCCACATCGGCAACGCTAGCCAAACGTCTCACCAGGGAAGCACGGTTACCTTACCCTCGCATATAGGGTTTACCAAGTTATCGCGTTCTTGGCACTAATCCCCTTTGCTCTGCCCAAGCCTTCATGTTTCCAAAAAGCACATAAGGTGTCTTCATTAATGCCTTTATGTCCCTTGAATTGGTAAGCACCATGGTCATCCTTAACTGTAGCTTAACCTGGTCCAAAAACCCTTTTACGTCCTGAGAAGACTTGGCCGCAGGGCGCAGAAGGGGCCTCGCAAAAGACACCAAGTTCGCCCCTATGGCTATGGACTTGGCCGCGTCAACGCCATTCCTCAGCCCTCCACTAGCTACTATAAGCTTGTCGCTGACCGAACGTATCTCCATTATTGAGGCCACGGTGGGTATACCCCAGTCGGAAAAAGCGTCAGCCATACTATCAGTCCTCCTCTTTCCCTCTATTAGCGCAAATGACGTTCCACCAGCGCCGCCGACGTCGAAACCCGCCAATCTCTTGCTATTTAACCTCAAAGCGGTATCCCTGGAGATCCCGGAGCCGGTCTCCTTTATGAGAACGGGAACACCCACCTCATCACATATACCATCCAACATCTCCTCAAGTCCTTCGAAATCCGGTTCACCCTCTGGCTGCAGCAGCTCTTGAAGCATGTTCAGGTGTATTTCAAGCGCATCGGCTTCCACCATTTCGACGGCCCTCTTAAGGTCAGCAGAGCTCATCTTTCTTACGTTAGAAGCCCCCAAATTCGCTAACACGAGAGCGTTTGGTGCCTTCCGCCTTATAACTCTAAACGTATACTCAAGAGAGCTTTCCATCAGAGCAGCTCTTTGGCTCCCCACTCCCATGCCAAGCCCCGCTTCCTCAACGGCTTCGGCTATGTTGCCGTTTATCACGTCAGTGCCAGGGGCGCCTCCTGTCATGGCACCGACTATGATCGGGGCCTCTAACTTCTTACCAAATACAAGCGTTGACGTGCTAACGTCATCGATACCAATAGCAGGGAGCGCCTCATGAACAAGCACCACTTCATCGAATTGATTTTTAAATCTCTCTGGGACTACGTTTGACGTCAACGCAATCCTTATGTGATCTTTTTTTCTCGCTTCTGTTCCTTCGACGTCTGGCACTTTGATCGCCTAAATCACTACTTTCGTCCCCACGTCTTCGCCTTTAAGCGCTGAGGAAAGCTGCCCTCTTTTAAGCCCATTCACGATCCTAACTTCAATACCGGCGCTAAGCGCGGGGACAACAGATCTGATCTTATTGGCTATGCCTCCCGTTACGTCCTTCCCGCTCGGGACCCGATCTTCCTTAAGCGAGGACCCAAGGGCATGATAAACCCTTATGAGCTTGGCCCCAGGATGAACTTTTGGGTCGCTATCGTATATGCCATCCACATCGCTGACAAATATAATGGAGGAAGCCTTCAGCTTCAAGGCCAGCGCAACTGAGATGTTATCACCCGACACTATGGAGTAACCCATGGTGTTATCAAAAACCAAAGACCCATAGCAAACCGGAAGCAACCCCCAAGACAATAACTCGGAAAAAAACGCCGAGTTCACCGCTTCTAACCGCCCTTCCTTGGCCCTAGATACCGCTGCTGTTTGAACAGGAAATGCGGGAAGCTTGACGGCGCGCAGGGCTTCGATGATACTCCGGTTAAGGCGCATCATGGCATCCTCCACGTCTGAAAGCGCCATAGAAGGCGCGTTGGAAGCCTTTCCGTTCTGAAGCGAGTAAAGCGCGGCAACGGGATGACCGAAGCTTCCCCCTCCGTGGACTATTATCATCCTCCGCTCAGGAAAAAAGTCCCTAATCTCATCCGAAATCCCGCTTATTACCTCTTTTCTTAACGCAAAATAACTATCCTTAATGGTTATGGCACTACCGCCAAGCTTTATGATGACTAGCGGGCGGCTATCGCTCAATCCCTCCTTCCTCTGATTCCATCTCAAAGTCCTCTGGCTTCACGGGAAGGTCTTCTTGAGTGCCCAGTTGCCCTCTTTCCCTCAAAAGCTGTCTGGCAAGAAGCCAGTATGCAAGCGCCAAGGACTTACGGCTTCTGTTGTTCATGGGGATTATGAGGTCGACGTAATCTATTGGGCTATTGCTATCGCAGAAAGCTATCAGCGGGATCCCCGCAAGCGCCGCCTCCGAGACTACCTGACTACCTCCTTCCGTGTTCGATAGAAGTATGACCTGAGGCTCCATGTATCCGGGAAGGTTAGGATTTGTAAGCAAACCAGGAGTAAAGCGCTCCACAAAGGCCGACGCTCCAGTGAACTGCGAAAAGCGCTGCACTGGCCTAACCGCGAAGCGAGAAGCCGCGACCGCCAAAATCCCTCCCGGCTCGTAATGCGACAGCATCCTAGCAGCTATCCTGATCCTCTCGTCAATCTTCTTTAGGTCGAATATGTGTATACCGTCATTTCTAACCTTATATATGAACTCGCGCATTGCCTTGATCTCCGCCTCGGTCCCTATGTGTATTCCGCTTAGCATGTACGTTTCCTGAGGCACCAAAAGCTCACCTTCGATGCTTTGCCTCTCGGTTTCATCAGAAGACATATGTCTTTCACCTATTCAGCTTTAAGGCTCTCCTCCTCTGGAGTACTCCAGTACCTGATCGGCCAGATCATAGTACGTCAGAAACATGCGCCTGCAACAATACCTCTTGATTCCGAGCTCGTCCAGAACCTTTGCTGGCTCTTCGCCGCTGGCGACAGCCTTCTGGTAATCCTCCCACTTGTCTCCTATGACCGCGCCGCAGGTAAAACATCTAACTGGGAAAAGCGTCGTGCATCACCTATATGACTTCTGGAACCTCCTGCGGGCTCCCTTACCTCCGAACTTCTTAGGCTCTTTTTCTCTCGGGTCTCCGCTCAAGGCGTGCGGGTCGAACTCCAGCAGTACCTGCTTCACGCGGTCATCGTTGTTGAAGTACTGGTATATGCCTCTCGAAATGGCGTACACGCTGGCCTGATACTGCCCCATGTAGCCGCCACCACTGGAGCTCACCTCAACGTCAACCTTGTCACTGTAAGGCTTAAGCGCCTCATAAAGCACCTTGAGCTGGGATCTAACCTGCATATTGGGATGAAGTTCCATTGGGTAGCCATTTATCAGGAAGCGGCCAGCCCCAGGCCTTATTATGGCACGCGCAACCGCTTTTTTCCTTTTCCCAGAGGAAACGACCACCTTATTTTCTAGACTGCTTTCGCTCAATTTCATCTTCTAACCTCCTTTCTCTTAACTCTTCCGTAGTAAAGTCCGAGCTCCAGAAGGGTTGTGGAATTTCCTTCCTTGCCCTTCCACATCACGCCTTCCAGTTTCTGGACTGGAAAACTCGAGAGCTCTGAGGGAAACCCAACATAAACGCGCAACCTCGAATAGGCCTCTCTGCCCTTGGGCTTGTCTACGGGTAACATGTTCCTGACGGACGTCCTGAAGTAGCCTTCTGGCGTCATGTACTTCCTCGGGCTATACCTCCTTGGATTTATCCAAGAATGTATACCATACCAAGGCTGTAACCACTTCACAACAGCATCTATGGGCTTTGATATGACTGCCTTTTCCACGTTCACTACAGCGACCTTTTTTCCCTCCATGAGCGCTTTTGCCGTGATTGATGCAAGCCGACCTTCCACCGCCCCAGCTGCATCATAGACCAAATCTGGAACAAATTTTTCCATTTAGTCATCACCTACTTTGCCAACACCCATCCAGAAGGAGCGTCAGGGAGCGAGGCAAACTCATAGAGGCTTATGCACTTCCCGCCAGCCCCCTCTATTTTTTGCTTTGCGGACTTCGAAAATGACACCGCGGCTACTATCATGGGAGCGTCAACCGTACCCCAGCCCAGCACTTTGCCGGGGACCGCAATCCCCTTAACTGACTTGGCCAGCTTCGACAACTTGCCTACGTTTACGCTAATGCGAGTAGCTGATCCATTTTCCAACTCCTGAGCAAGCTCCTTCATCATGGGCTTCTGACCCTTGTAGAGCGCACTGATCGTCAAAAGCACTTCCGGGTTAGTCGGACTTCTTTTCATACGCAAGCACCTCTAATTGTGACAATATACTCCTTAACCCCCTATTGAGAATTTCTAAAGCGGCCATTAACGCTGTACGAGCGTCCAGTTGGCCGTTGACTTCAAAAGACAACACAAATCTGTCAGGGTAACTCTTTACCTCAAGTACTCCTGGGCATGCCTCCTCGCAGGCCTCACATAACGTGCATGCCAGCGGGTCAATAACCTTAAGCTTGCCATCTACCAGCCCCAGGGCGCCGGTAGGGCATGCGTCAACGCATTTTTTACAATCGCCACAGCTTTCGTTCATTATATTTATCATGGGGTAGTTAATCGAAGTCGCCGCGCTGACCGGCTGCCATTTGGCATGCTGCCTGCCTGTTCCCATCCTAGCCGTCAGCTCTGCCCTAAGGCTCTGGCCCTTCACCATGGAAATTATGGGAATTTTTGGATGGGTTGTAGCCACCTGGCCGTCAGGAAACTTCAGCTCCGAAGCATATACCGTCATATTACCATCCGACTTGACGTCAAGTACCATGCTCACTTCCCTCTTGGGTTCAAAGAAGTTATCTGCCAATTCCTCGTAGCTCAAGTCCGTCTTTATGGGTATAAGCGAAAGCCTGTGAGCTATGTATTCCCTATAAAAAGAGGTATTGTTCTCTGCAAAAAGCGCCTCGTCTATTGCCAGAGTTGGGACATAAGCCACAAGCGCCCTCCTTATACTGTTGGCGAGGGCCACGCTAACCCCGTCTATTAAGAGCTTATATTCGGTACCTTGCTTCGAGATAACAGATAGAGACGGGGCCTTCTGGCCCGCGCTTGCCGTCATACTCTCCTACCCCGCCTTCCGCCGGGCCTTCTTGTAGTGTCATGAGGCAACGGCGTTATGTCTTCCGTTACGCCTATGAAGAAGCCCTCTCTCGAGAGAGCCCTAATCGCCGCCTGAGCCCCCGGACCTGGCGTCTTACTCCCATGTCCTCCTGGGGCACGAACGTAAACCTTCAAAGCGTTAATCCCTTTTTCTTTAGCCTCGCGTGCCGCGGCTATGGCCGCCTGAGTTGCAGCGTAAGGCGATGGTTTCTCCCTGTCCGCCTTTACCACTTCTCCACCTGACTTCTTTGCTATAAGCTCCCTTCCCGTAATGTCGGTTATGTATATTAGGGTGTTACTAAACGAACTATAGATCCAAGCTATCCCCCAGTTCAAGTTTTCGGTCATAGTCGATCACGGACTACCTTCTTCTGATGAACCGGACCCTTTAGGGTTATCTCCACTTACTCCCTGCTTCTGAGCTGCCATAACCGGCAGCTCTATTCCTTTCTCTTCTTCCCTATCTATAAGGGCACCGGGTGACCTCACAGCCCGTCCAAAAATTTTCACATGACCGTGGGTTATAAGCTGCCTTGCGGCATGATATGATATGCCACCTTTCTGCGCAACAAGAGATTGCAGCCGCCTATTCAGGATTGCCTCCACACCCATAGACAGCACGCTATCTGACGTTCCCTCCGGCGAGTCCAAGAACCCAAGTGCGTAGAGCCTCTTTATGAGTTCAGATTCCCTTGCTGCCCTGTCTTCAGGAGGCAACGCAAAGAATTCCCTCTCCATCCTCCTGTACTTCCTTGCGACGGCTTCCGCCACATAAAGTTCCTTCTTATTTCTAAGGCCATACTTTCCCATTAGCTGCATCTCGCTCTGCAAAGAGCTAAGCAGCCAAGGATTCGTGGGTCCCTTCCACTTCTTTCTCGGCCTTTTTATATCTCCCATCTAAGATCACGCAACTTGCTGCGAGCCCTGCGCGGCAGGGGCCGCTGCGGCAGCTTGCTTTAACTTACCCTTCGAGACGCCTACTGAGCGTCCAAACCTGCCGGTCACCCTAGTACGTTGTCCCCTAACTTTCAAGCCGAGCGAATGCCTGACCCCTCTCCAGCACTTTATCCTTTTCAGCAGTTCCACGTCTCCCCTAACGCCCATCAAAAGGTCTGATCCGATCAGGTGCATGTCCTCGCTTTCCAAAACATCTGATCTTCTGTTCTTAAACCAGAGCGGCAGTGACGCGTGCTTCTTATCCCTCAGGACCCTTTCTAAAGATTCAAGCTTCTCATCTTCGACCTCTCCCAACCTTAAGGAAGGATCTATGCCCAGCTGCTTGCTCAATGCCATAGCCAGATTAACTCCCACACCCCTGATGCGAGATATGGCATATGGTACTTTCACGTCACCAGGCAGGTCGAAGCCCACCATTCTCACTACGTGCTTGAAAGACGCCTCGCTCAAGCTGTTAACACCTTTGAAAGCATCCTAGAAGATACAGAATGGCCATATATAAGAATTCGCGAACTGTTAGCGCACTCTCTGACATGAGGCTGCACCTCGCCGGCCAATTGTTTTACGGCGATTATCCGTTCCCACGAAGCGGATGGAGACTTACGTCACCCCTTGAGCTCCCACTGAGTTAAGTAAACGCGATATAAAAAACCGCTTTTACAGCTTGATTCGCTTGAAAAAGCTTGAAGCGCTGGTGACCTAGATCAGGCTTAAACTGCTTACTCCGTTCACCTTCTTTATCTCGTAAATGAGGTCAGGCGGTATTTGGCCTTCCACAACTATGGTAAGCTTGGGATCCGGGTTGAGGTCAACGTCGTCGACGATCGCCTGCCTTATGCTAAGGTTACGGGAAGCAATTATCGAAGCGACTCCTGCAAGTATTCCGGGTTTTGTGGCATCTGAAGGCGTAATCTCAACCACGCTCCACCCTAGGTTCTTGGCCACCTTCTTTAAGCTGCTTCCGCTTGGCTCCAGCTGAGAGAAGATCTTCCCAAGAACTGGGTCGCTTTCTATCATCTTAACGGTAGACGACACGGTCCTTCTGTCAACGTGTGCTACAGCGGCTATCTTCGCCACGGGAATCTCTATCTCTCCACAATACACCCTTCCGTTCTTGACGCTTAACCCATATTGAATCAGAAGCTTAGCAACAGCCATCTTCTCCTCTCTACCCGAGAACTTGGACGAGACAAATTTCCACATATTGTAAATGTTATGGTGCCATAAAAACTTTTAACAGCTAAGCCCAATTCGGAACAATTCTACGCAAAACTTATGCGGGCTTAAAGGCATTCAGGCACCGAAATGCTTATAAGTCTATATCACATATAGTGATAGACCGGAAATGTCCGAGAGGAGAAGGGATAAGGATTGGTTTGACGAATTGATGGACGAGTTCGAAAGGATCTCCGAGGAAACCGACGAAATTATCGATAGCATCTTTAATGACGCCAAAGGGCGGATCAGGAGAGAGGACTACACGTTCGGCCCTTACATATACGGCTTCTCGGTCAGCGTCGGTCCCGATGGCAAGCCAGTCTTCAAGCAATGGGGTAACGTAAAGCCAAGCAGAAGAGGCCTACTTGAAACCAAGGCCATAGAGCCTTACTACGACATAATGGAAGACCAGAAGAATAACCAAATAAAGGTATACATCGAGATGCCAGGGGTTTCCAAGGACCAAATACACCTGTATGCAGATGATGCAGAACTCCACGTAACCGCAAAGGGAGAACACAAAGAGTATGAAGCGGATATACCACTTGACCGCGAGGTTGACGTTTCAAGCGCCTCCGCCACTTACAATAACGGCGTGCTTGAGGTAACCCTCAAGCCTAAGCAGCCGCTTCAAAAGAGCGGTAACGAAATAAAGATACAGTGAACATAAACTGCAAAAGTGAGCAAAGAAAACGTCATGGAAGCCTTCAACAATCGCACAAGGCGCAAAATAATTGAAATGCTGCTACAGCATTCCATGTACCAAACGCAGATCGTAAGGGAGCTGGGAATTAGAGAACAGGCAGTCGTAAGGCACTTGAGGGTGCTCGAAGAACTAGGGATGGTAACGTCATGGACGGAACAAAGCCCAAACGGACCTGCCAGGCGTTACTACTCCATCTCCGATAGTTTCGCGTTCTTAAGGGAACTAAATCAAGAAGAGCTAGAAGACGATCTTTTCTCAATTTTTTTACGCGACTGCTTGACTGGGCCAGATGCGCTTAAGCGCGAGCTGGAGAGGTTAAAAAAATTAGAGAGACACATAAATAGGCTACTCGAAGCCCTAAACCGCTAGGGCCTCCTGCAGCTTATCGAAAAGCGTTTTCAAATCGCAGTCGCAGTGAAATAGGTGCGTGTTATTCAATGGATCGTCGGCCGCGCCGAAACCCTTCACCCCGTGAAACACCCTAGATAACAGCGTCGCGGTATATCCCTCTGTATATTCGGGAGATAACGCCAAGGAGATCGCAGGGCTGATCTTAATTGTTAGGTAATCAATGTTCCAAAATGGGGTTTTATGAGGCGAGAAGTGCCTAATTATCCTGCTTTTAATCCTTCCGCGTGCAGAACCAACGTAAACGTAACTGCCCGGATCCAATTTAAACACCTTTTTTCCCCTTGTAACAACTTGAAGCCCTTCTCCAAGCGAAAAAATGAGCAAATATGTGGACGCTAATTGAGGCAATTCGACGATTAAAGCATGCACTTATACCTATAAACAGAACGAAAAAGCACCATTTTCATTTTCAGAGGGATCAGAAAGATCTTCTAAGCGTGTACTCCAAAGGAATTACATGCACCAAAAATCGAAATCGTAATGACGAAATCGTTCTATGGAGAAGTCGTGGTAGGCCCCTGCATATGGCTTCCACGAAACGTCGACCCTGGATACGCGTGCCAGCCTAGGCCCTCTATTGACCTCATCAACGAACTTGGCTATGTCTTCACGCTCCCCTTCGACAAATATTGTAACGGATCCGTCTTCTTCATTTCTGGCAAAACCCATCAAAGAAAGGGTCGATGCCACCCTTTGCGCAAAAAAGCGAAAACCTACCCCTTGCACGACCCCATATACCCTTATGGTCGCTGCAGCCTTCATGCTTTTTCCACCAATTCTCCGCCCAAAGCCGATAATATATTTTCTTCATCTGGTTCTCCCACAAGGGCCTGCTTAACCCCCTCCAGAAGCGTCCTCACTGGGATCACCTTGATCTTCCTTTTCTCAAGTACTTCCTGTATGCCGACGTCTCCAAAGTGCTCATAGTTGTACTCAGGTATTATGAGTTTTTTGGCATACTTATCCTGAAGGGCTGCCTCAATTTTTCCACTCCCCCTATAGTCAAGCCCACCAACGGGCCAGACCTCTCCCTTTGCGGTCACCGCTCCGGTTATCACAACGCTTGGATCCACTGGGACATTTATCAGCGCTGAAACCATAGCTATGCCTATGGCTAAGCCCGCCGAGGGGCCTGAAACCGGCGGCACCGTAGCGCCAAAACCTATGGGTTGTTTCTCCATACCCTTGGCGGGGGTCACGAGCTCAACGTAGACGTCGTAACTCTTGTACTTCCAAGAAGAGATTGAATTTATGTATATAAACGCGTCCTCAGCACTCGCCCTAATGCTTTCCCCCGCTTCGCTTCCTACCACGTAAACCTTGCCGCTACCGTTGGGATTAACGAGGACCTCTATGACGCTCACAAGCCCGCTCTGAGCGCTTTCTCCTAAGGCCACAAGACCATAAGACCTTCCGATCTCCGGCTTCTCGGCCCTTACAGTGGACTCTATCATCTGCCTTGCCTCTTCAATTCCTTCCTCCTGCGCGTTCTCAAGGGCCTTCTCAAAATGGTATATCCTAAGCGGGTAGCTCGATGGCGTTATGGATTCAAGCCTGCTTATTTCCCTTTCGCTTACCTCAAAGCCAAGCAGCTCTGAAGCGCGTTTTAAATCGGGGCCGAATATGTTCTTCACGTTATTGAGCGCTTCCTCATCACCCCTCTTTGCAGCAGCTACTAATTCACTTATAGCCTCCAACTCCTTGGCCCGCAGCCTGTTGGCGTCATTAATTGTATCCTCGATCTTCCTGGGCGAAAGCGTCTTCTTGTCAAAGACGTCAAGTATCTGGTCCACCGTCAGGCCGGGGGCCAGCGCATCCTTATACTCCCTAAGATGTATCTCGATTATTTCCCTCTTCTCCTCCCTGTTTTTGGGATATGGGAACTCGAAGTGCTTAGTGAACCTCTCCAAAAGCGCTGGGTCAAGGACATCCATCCTATTTGTAGTTCCAATCACCACGACGCCCGTAAGGGGGACGAATCCGTCCATCTCCGTTAGCAATTGCGAAACTATTCTGTCCATCACCGGGTCATGTGTACCTCTCTTCGGAGCTACCGAGTCCATCTCGTCAAAGAATATTATGGATGGAGCGTTCTTTCTGGCGTCATCGAATATATCCCTTATGGTCTTCTCGGGATCCCCATACATCCCCTGAATAATAGATGGACCGCTTATGTTGTAGAACCAAACGTCATTTTCACCGGCCAGCGCTTTCGCCATGAGGGTCTTACCGGTGCCTGGCGGCCCATAGAAGAGGTAGCCCTTTGGAGGTATGTAGTTAGCCTTGAGTGCTAGGTCCGGGTTAAGGGCCAGCCCTATCTCCTTCATTATCTCGTCTTTCACCCCGTGAAGGCCGCCCACGTCCTTGTACCTTTCCTTAGGCCTGACCTTAATGACGGCCTTCTTGGCCGCTTCGGTCTTCTCGCCAGCGGTATAGGACTTTATCTTCCTCGCGGCTGCCCTAAAGTCCTCAAGAGTTATAAGCGAGGAAAGAGAGGGAAGCTCCTTAGGCCCATCTCCTTTAAGCTTCTGCAGGAAGCCCTCCTGAATTGGTGCCGACTTGGAGTTGACGACCACCTGAAAGGCATTGACGACATCAGCCGGAGTTATGGTACTAACCCCCAGGGCCCTTAGCGATTCCTCTAGGGCATTTATTATGGCCGCCGGAGATATCGATATGCCATAGCGCTCGCACTCCCTGCTAGCTATCTTCGTCAGCACGTCCTTACTCATAGACGTGTCGAGATCTATCACGCCGACTATTCCCCTTCTCCTCAGCGTCTCCGTAAGGCTTTCATACTCATTGGTAGCTATCAAGACGACCGTCCTGTAGTTTCTCTTCTGGAGCTCGTCGAACTTCTCCAGAAGCACCGTCTGAACCCTGGTCTCCTCCATGCCAACTTCTGAGGAGGATTGGAACTTCTTACCAAATGCCTGAAACTCATCTATAAACACGACGCTTGCCTGCAGGAAAGCGGCGTCAAAGAACTGACTTAACCTCTGAGCGCTGCTCCCATACCACATGCTGTAAACCTCCTGTGGCCTCAGCGTTGGGTAATTTATGATAAGACCCTCTTTGAGTCCCTCTTCAAAAGCCTCTCTCTGAACGGCCTCACAGAAGTAGCTCTTGCCGGAGCCGCTCTCGCCCTTTATAATGAATATCTTAGGAGGAGGTATGGGAGAGGCCTTCCTCAGCTCCTTGCTCCTGAACACGTGATAGTGAACCCCTACCATGACCTTGGCTAGCTCCGATTCTCTCCCTATGACGTCTTCGCCCCTAACCGTGGGAAAGTCTGGCCTCTTTCTTATCTTTTTAGCCCTGGCTTCCACCATTTTCTTCCTTTCCTCGGGGCTCTTCTGCAGGAACCTGTAGAACCTGTACTGCCATGAAGTCATATAAAGCATTGGGGCAAAGATCGTTCTTGCCCATTTCCTCTTGTACCACCAGAGGTTCTCAAATTCCTGTTCATCATCGTAATCTTCGGTGCTCACCTAAGATCACCCATGTCACGTGAACTTCACCCCGAGCAAACCCATGCTCCAGTAAATTATCAGTAACGTGAACGCCACAAGCAATATAACCCCTATCCACCTCTTTCTGCTCGCCTCCTGCGACTTCTCTTTCCAGTAGGTGTCGCTTACGACAAAAGCATCAACGTAAATAAGTAAAGCAGATATGACCAGAAATATGGTCAGCGATACAACCGAGGGAAACTTAAACGAAAACACAGAGGGCACAGGCTTGGCATCTGACAGCTCTGTAACGCTAGTTGTGAACGTGTAAGCCGTGTAATTGCTTTGATAACTCTCGGTAACTATGGGAAGGAACCAAACACCGGTGGCGAGCACCACGGGTTCGCCAGCCAGGTGCGGATAGGCCGTGTAGTTCTGAGTGACTATACCGTACTGAAGGACGAAGGGAGCTTTAGATATGAATGTAACAGACAAATTATAGGTGCCTGGGCCGCTCGGAATCATGACGACCAGGCTGCTTCCCGCACTATTGAGCTGCGTGTAGTTCGATATTAGGTGAAGGTCATAAGTTTCGCTTAGGTTATAAGGCATCACAGTTGCCTGCAAGTCGTAAACAGGAGGAGTGAGGAACATCGCCACGTAATCGCCGTAGTTTAACTTCACGCTCGCGAAATTTATGTTTATGCTATTCTTAACTTTAAAGATAGATGCAGCATTGGTAGTTGAAAGCGCTGCCGCTGCTTGTGAGCTCACGGCGAGCGCCACTAGAAGCATTATTGAAAGCGCTCTTGCCTTCGTCTTTAATCATGTATAATAAAAAAATCTTACTTAAGCTTATGCTGCCCCTCACTCAGGGAAAGGATCCCACCTGAGGTCGGGGTCTTCAACCATGCCCTTCTTCGTTATCCCGTCCAGCAGTATCCTCTGCTCGTAGGCGGCCACGTTCTTCCTAGTAGATATAACGGCGTCTGGGTTAACTGAGACGCTATCGATACCCTGCTCGACTAGGAACTTAGTGAACTCCGGATATACGCTCGGGGCTTGCCCGCAAACGCTGACCGTCTTGCCATAGTGGTGAGCCACCTTTATTAGCTGCTTCACAGCTCTAAGGACAGCCAAGTTCCTTTCATCGAATATGTGCCCAACGGTTCCGTTGTCCCTGTCAGTTCCCAATATAAGCATGGTGAGGTCGTTAGAGCCAACGCTGAAACCATCTACGTACTGAGCGAACTTGTCCGCCAGTATGATATTGCTTGGGATCTCCGCCATGAGCCATACCTTAAAGTCGGGCCCACGTCTCAGCCCTTGCTCGTCCATGATTTCAACGACCTTTCTGAGCTCGTCCACAGTTCTGGTGAAAGGTATCATAACCCAGAGGTTCTTAAGCCCGTATTCCTCCCTCACTTTCTTCACTGCCTGGACTTCAAGTTTGAAGCCCTCTATGTACTTGGGATCATAGTATCTGCTGGCTCCTCTCCAACCGAGCAACGGGGAAGGTTCCTGAGGCTCGAACTCTTCTCCCCCCTTGAGGTCCCTGTACTCGGAAGTCTTGAAGTCCGAGAACCTCAGCACGACCGGCCTGGGGTTGAAGGCCTGAGCAACCTTCCTGAAGCCCTCCGCAAGCCCATTCACGACCTTCTCGGGATGCCCCACCTTTATGAGGTAAAGCGGGTGCTCGCCAATATAAGATGCCCATATGAACTCCTCCCTCATGAGACCAACGCCATCAGCTGGAAGCTTGGAGACCTTGTCTGCAAGGTCAGGCTCCCCGAGGTTGACGTAGATCTTAGTACCGGTTATGGGATAGCTCTCAACTGCTGTCACAACTGCTCCTCCTTCGGCAGCCGTCGCGGCTGGAGCCTGCTTTGTTGCCTCTTCAAGGATTCCCTCATACACAACGCCGTTGGTAGCGTCAACGGTTATATCTTGACCCGTTTTTAGAGCCTCAGTCGCTGCGGCTCCCCTGCTCGCCGTGCCCACTATGCAGGGTATGCCGAGCTCCCTCGACACTATGGCGGCGTGGCAGGTCATCCCACCGCTGTTGGTTACTATGGCCTTTGCCTTCTTCATGGCAGGAACCCAGTCAGGAGCGGTCATCTCGGTGACGAGAATCTCTCCATCCTGGAACTCGTCGATGTGCTTAACGTCAAGTATGACGTGCGCCTTTCCTGCGGCCAAGCCGGGCGAAGCCGGAAGCCCGCTCACCAGGACCTTCCTCTCCGCGGTCGCAGAGACCTTCTGCTCGGCGGCAGCCTGCTCTTTGGCAGCTCCCTTGGCCGACCAAACGGTCTCAGGCCTAGCTTGAACTATGAAGAGCTTGTTGGTTCTCTCGTCAAGCGCCCACTCCGTGTCCATAGGTCTGCCGTAGTGCTTCTCAATTGCAATGCCATAAGAGGCCAGAGTCTTTATTTGATCGTCTGTAAGCGCCGGTTTGTCCTGAAGCTCCGCTGGAACCTCCTGCTCCACGGTTCCACCGTTCGGCAATCTCACGAGTTGCTTTGTCTTCTTGTTTATGTTCTTCTTGATTATCTCGAGGTCGGTCTTCCTCACGTAATACTCATCAGGAGTTACGGTTCCCTGAACTACGTACTCTCCAAGACCATAAGAGGCCTCGATAAGCACGACGGAGGTATCCCCATTGCTCACATCAAGCGTGAACATGACGCCAGAGGCCTTAGAGAATACCATCAGCTGTATCGCAGCCGCCAACGAAACGGCACTCTGGGAGAAGCCCTTCTGAGCTCTGTAGAATATGGCACGATCGGTGAAGAGGCTTGCGTAGCACTCCTTAAGCTTCTGGAGGACTTCCTGCTCTCCCTTGACGTTAAGGTAAGTTTCCTGCTGGCCAGCAAAGCTAGCATCCGGGAGGTCCTCTGCCGTTGCGGAAGACCTCACCGCCACATAAGCCTCATCAGCCCCACTCATCTGGCTGAGCTTCTTGTAAGCCTCAGTGACTTGAGAGGCCAAGTCAGGCGGAAGCTGCGCATTTACTATAAGGCTCCTTATGGTAGCACCGACCTTCTGTAATGTATCGGTGTCATTAGGATCCTTAAGCTCCGCCATAACCTGATCTATTTTCTCATTCAGATGATTGTATTCTAGGAAATAACGGTAAGCCTTAGCCGTGGTCGAGAAGCCATAGGGAACTGGCACGCCCGCCTTTTGAAGTTCCCTTGTCATCTCTCCCAAGTTAGCTGACTTGCCTCCTACTATGCTTACGTCTTCTCTGCCTAGCTCATCAAACCAAAGGAGAAGAGCCTCCTTCTTGTCTGCCATTACTGATCGGTGTTAAGTGGTCCAGCGCATAAAAGGTTATCTTAGAGCTGCGCTGCTTATAAGTAAACTACCTAATCCTTGCGGGCAGGGCTTAAGGATTCGGGCAGCGCGACGCGCCTTCATATTTTCATGCTTGCGCAGCGCGGCCGCGCGTTTCGTTAAGGCACGGGCCGAGCTGAGCCAAGTTGAGGTCGTGATCCCGCGCTGCCAGGGCGCTTTCGGATTTTGGGAGGCATCAACAAAACGCTTTTTGCGTCGACTCATATCATTATTTTATCTTCTACCACAACTAACGAAGCCTCCAATAATACAGGAGAAAGTCAGAAAAGTTAATAGCTTGTGGCATTTCTATGAACAAGTTGAATTGGATGGCCTCAGCCCCTGGCAGGGCTGACCTGTTTAACACGCATCAAGATTACAAGGGCCTACCCGTGATCTCAGCCGCGCTTAACCTAAGGACAAGGATTTACGCGCGGGAGAACGCTCCTGGACTCATAAGGGTTAAGTCCGAATCCTTAGGGCAAGAGGACGAGTTTAGGGTTCCCGATGTAGGCGAGCCGATTGAGCTAAAGAGAGGAAATTGGTTTGGAGATTATGTAAGGGCCGTAACTCAGGCCATACTTTCTCCTCGCTTTCACTCCCAGTCTTTAGGGTTACAGGCAGAGATAAGGTCAGAGGTACCCATATCTTCCGGTCTGGCGAGCAGTGCCGCACTCGAAGTAGCTTTCGCTTCACTGTTGAATAGAGCCTTTGCTCTTGGTCTAAACAGGCGCGACATCGCCGAAGCCTCATATAAGGCAGAGAGAGAAATTATGGGAATACCATGCGGGCGTCTTGACCAATACGGAAGCGCTCTCGGAGGGCTAACAGTAATCGAGAACCGGCCTCCCTATCGTACAGAGGTACTAAGCGGGCAGGGGCTGTTCTTCGTGGTCATCGATTCTGGAATAAAGCACGCCACGTCTTCAATACATCCGATAAGACAAGCAGAGATGCAAAGGGCCGTTGAGCAGCTCAGAGAGGCCGGGCTCTCCATACCGAACAAGTACGATGAAGTCAGGTGGGAAGAACTAGATGAGAGTTCCGTAAGCGCCCAATATAGTTCCTTGGACAACATCTCGCAAAAAAGGGTGCTTTTTACCCTGAGGATGCAACAGTCCACAGAGATAGCTATAGCAATTCTAAGAGGAAAGCCGACTTCAGAAGCGAAGATGCCCTTTGGACTAAAGCTCTCTTCGGGAGACAAACCCATTCAGATAGCCGAAATCATGGACTATCAGCACGCCCTTCTAAGGGACTACTATGACGTGAGCACTCCAGAAGTAGAAACGATAAGGGAAGCCATGAAGGAAGCAGGCTGTCTTGGAGTAAAGATCTCGGGTTCCGGAATGGGAGGAGCCATAATAGGTCTGATCAGGCGCCCCGAAGACGGGAAAGCCGTCATAAGGGAAGCCCTTCATGCTGGCGCGGTCAGAGGGTGGGTATCACCCGTAGCTGGAGGAGAGATATCCAAGGGGCAGCGAGATTGGAGGCTTACCGCATGATAGACGTTCACTGCCATCTAGACGATTTCTCGTTCGAGACAGACCTAGAAGATGTCATACGTGATGCTAAGGCGAGGGGTGTAGAGAAGTTCGTCATATCAGCGCTAGTTGACGTGGGTGTCGAAAGGGCTTTCGAAATAACCTCAAGGCACCCATGTGCAAAGCTTTCTGTAGGAGCACAACCTCAATCAGTAAGCGATGGAAACTACCGCGATCTTCTGGTTAAGATCGAAGAGACTCTGAAACGCAACGGCGTTGTGGCCTTAGGAGAGGTAGGGCTCGACCGGGGTCGTGAAGGAGGGGACATAACGCTGCAGAAGAAGTTCTTCAGGGAATGCGTGCGCCTTGCCGATTCCAATAGATTGCCTCTTGTAGTTCACAGCAGAGGTGCTGGTAGGGAGGCCATAGAGCTACTTTTAGACGAAAGGCCTAACGTCCCCATAGATATGCACGCCTTCGACGGAAGAGCGTCAGCAGCCTTTGAGGCCAGCAAAAAAGGCATAATGTTTTCCATACCGCCCTCGCTAATCCGGAGCGAGCAGAAGAGGGCGCTCGTTAAAAGGCTTCCCCTTACATCCCTAATGCTGGAGTCAGATGCCCCCGCGCTTGGCCCAGAGCCCGACAGGAGAAACGTGCCCTCCAACTTAATTATAACTTTGAAGACCATAGCCCATGAAAAAAAACTAAGCGCGCAGGAGGTCGCGGATTCAACATATAAAAACTCCGTTTCCTTCTTCTTGGGGCGCCTGTAAGCGCGAACTACTCAAAAGGGTGGCGTTCTGTTTATTCGCTCCCCTAAACCCCTTCGATGTTAAATTACCTGTCTTTCCACAATGTAGCTTTTGTACGGTATGGCGTCTCCCTCGTCAGATACCTTGTAAAGCGTTATCCTTTGCTTATAGCGAAGCGCACCCTCGTGGTGCTCCAACCATCCCTTCTCTATCACTTCGACCTCCTTGTATTGGTCTTTTTTCATTTCCTCATCCAATCGCGAAATCACACCATTATTATTTCGCAAAAAGATATAAGCCGTTCTCTGGACCTATTGTAACAACTGTACAGTAGATGCTTCCCCCTCCTTCGAGGTCACGATTATCCTGTCCGCCGCGCTTTCGAGCTCTTTTTCGTGAGACACCACTATGACTTGTCTGGCGTTAAGGGCATCTATAAGCTCCCTAAACCTTGATAATTGTTCCGAGCTGAAGCCATCTGTAGGCTCATCAAGGATTATCAGGTCGACTGAAAGCCCAGCGACCTCCCTTGCCACTTCGTTAAGGGCAAGCCTGTACGCCAATGCCATAGAGCTCCTTTCACCACCGCTTGGTCCCTCATCTAGATCCATCTCAATACCGCCATGTTCCATCTTTGGCGAGAACTCCTCATCGATGTAAACCTTTTTCTGGGGATCACCTATGAGAGTTGAGAAGAAGGCCGAAAACTTCTCTTGAAATTCCTGGTTAAGCCTAGCCAGCACTTCCTGCTCTATCTCGACTACCAGAGGTATGAACAAACCTTTAAGCCAATCGACAACCTCCTTGGCCTCCGCGGCACGCGCCCTAGCGTCCCTTTTATCGTCTACCTCCCTACTCAACGAGACAATCCTATCCTCTAAGTCAGCCCGCTTGGCGCTAAGCGAGCGATAAGCGCTTAACTTTTCACCCAGCCTCTCCTCTGCCACCTCGTAAGCTTTTTTTGCAAGGTCCGCGGCTTCCAATGCAAAATCCCTTTTTGAAAGGGCATCATCAAGCCGCTCCTTGAGGGCTTTTAGCTCCTCCTCCTTCTTTTTTATGTCGTCCTTCAGCTTTGCGACCCTTTCAGCGTCATCCTCAATGCTTCTCTCGATCTCATTCCTTTCACTTTCAAGACGGCGCCTCAGGCTCAACTCCTTCTCCAATTCGATCGCCCTAAGTAGCTCATCATTAAGGTCCTTGAGCTGAGAACGCATGTACTCTATCCTTTTATTTATTCCCTCGATCGCCTCTTGAACCGCTGCTGCGATGTCCCCTTGTTCTTGCAAGCCCTCATCGCTGAGCATTTTTACAAGCTCCTGTTCCAGCTCCTTGACTCTGTTCTTCTGACTTTCGTATAGGTCAAGCTCGCGTTGCAGATCAGCCACGGCATCGCGCTCTGTTCTCAACCCGATTATCCTCTCATTCAGCTGCAGAAGCTGCCTCTTTATCTCGTCGCGCTTGCGGCTGGCGTCCTCCTTCAGCTTAATGGCCAAATCCCGGTCGATTTCCCTACCGCAACAAGGACATCTTCCCTCCTGCGCCATCTCGTCATAACTCTGGTCAAACCGCCTTAACTCCATGTCGGCACTTTTCAGCTCATTAAGCTGATCCTGCAATACATCAATGTCACGTTCGATATCTTGTAACGAGCGACTCGGACGGGGGGGATTTTCGGGAAGCTGCCGAAGCGCCTTTTTGTAATCCTCTAAGCGCCCCTTCATCTGTGTGATCTTAAGCTGTTCGCCATATACCTGCCCTTGGAGTTCATCCATTTCTTTCCTTACTTCCGATGAAGGCCTAAAACCCGGCATCGGTTTAGATAGCTCTGAAACGATCCGGGCAAGCTTTGTTTTGTTCTCCTCTATGCGATGCCCAATCTCTTGTATTGTCGCCGCATCGCTCCTCACCTCAGAACCAACGACGTCAACCTTGTGCTGAAGCTCCGAGGCCGCAAGCGCGGCTTGATTGAAAGCCTTGTCCGCTAAATCGTGATCGGCTTTCGCCCTATCCCTATCCGCGCGGGCGGCCTCCAGCTCCGCCTCAGCTTTTTTCAGTTCATGTTCAATATCAGCGGCTTGCTCCTGTAACCCCTTCAGCTCCCGTTCTTTCGCCTCTAGATCAGATGAATAGCTCTCATACTTGAGCACTTCATTTGAGAGATAAGCGGTAAGCCTTTGCGCGTTGGCAGCCGCCCTCTTGTACTTCTGAGTATTGAAGGCAGCGCTTATGGCGTTAGACCTAATATCCCTGTCAGAGAGTATCGCCTTAAGCCTCTCCTGAGGAGTATAGAAGGCATACTCCCAAATGGGCAACCTTCTTGCCCTCTCAGATCCCTTTATTCCGAGCACTTCCATGACCTTCTCGTTTAACTGAGAGGCTGACATGGGGACTACACTCGTATCGTCCTGCCAATATCCCTTGGTGGTGCGCACCTTGTCCCCAACCCTGCGGAGTGATCTAGTAACCACGTAGCGCCTGCCAGCCACGCGGAAACTAAGCGTTACTTTTCCCTCGTCTTTGCCATAGCTGAGAAGGCTACTAGGATCCCCGCTCCCGAAGAGCGCAAACTGTATCGCCTTAAGCATGGAGCTCTTTCCGCTGCCCACGTCTCCCTCTATGAGCGTTACCCCTTCCTCAAAGCGAACGCTGGTCGAGCGGTGGCTTCTTATGTTCTCCATCTCAAGCGATTCGATTATCACTTCTTTTTCCCCTTTTTCTCCGAAAGGAAGTCCTCGATTATGCGCTCGGCCTCGCCCACGAGCCTTTCCTCGTAATCAGAATCCGTCTCCCCTTCCAACTTCTCCCGCGAGAGGACCTCAAGCAGGGTCCTTGCAAGCTCCGGCTTATATGGAGGTTTCACGTTTTCGGCCATCAAGGTTTCCTCAAGCTGGGACACGGTACCCACTCTCACAATCTTCTGCTCGGGGCCACTGAGCTCCCCTCTGCTTACCATGACGTCCTTCGCTCCAGCCTTAGCGTATGCAGCCCTAAGGTATTCCGAGGATATATCAGCTACCCTCCCGGACTTCAGCTTACCATGGAGCTTAAGGACCACCATGGTTCCGGAGTAGTCTTCGCTGGGCTCGAGCTCCTTCGAGTATTCCTGAGATGAAAGACCGTCAGCACTTTTATCGATGACAACGACCTTCACCGGCTCTTCTTTAACGAAGTCGAGCTTGACGTCGTCGCTCATGTGGACAAGGAAAAACCCTCCTCCGTTTCTCGAGTAATCGGTTATATCCTCGATGCCCCACCCAGCGAAAAGAGGCCCAGGATAAACCAGCTTTCCAAATCCAGGCAGATCGTTGATAGACCTAGCATGTACATGGCCACCAGCGTAATAAGAGAAGTTGCGCGGAAGATAGGAAAGAGGAATTGCCTCAATCTTAGCAAATCTTCCCGTCCTGAGCTCACTTATGGCGCTATGAAACATGAAGACCTTCCTGCCCTGTTCATTTTCTAGTTTCTCCCTGTCCAGGATCTCATAAAACTCCTTTTCGCGCCCTTCTCTTAGTCCTGGCATTCCGTAAATCTTTACGCCGGTTCTATCAACTATTGGCTCAAGGGTTATCAAGTCGCCATTTTGAACTATCCTGCTAGCGTTTATCAGCAGGCCTGCGTTCTCCAGTACCTCGATCATAGAAGAGTGCGTGGGCGAGTTGTCGTGGCTTCCATGTATCTCATAGGCCGGAATGCTATGCTCCTGAAGCCTCTTTAGTTCTTGTGCCGCGAAGCTAGCAACATTCATGGAAGGGACATTGCTATCGAAAAGATCGCCGCTGAAGAGCAAGAAATCGGCGTGTTCCCTTATGCAGGTATCAATGAGCTCTTTGAACGCGGTGCGCTCGCCCTCCTTCATGAAGATCCTGTCTTGTGAGCCCAGATGAGCGTCAGCGGCATGAGCGAAAAGCGCTTCCTCCATGCAGCAAGTGCGTGGTACGGCTAAAAGCCTGCCGAGAAGGCGCATAATACAGGACTCGATATAGCAACTCAAAAATTCACATAATTCAATTATCCAGTACAAAGCTAACCTTTAACACGAAAGTTACGACTACCAGCTTTAGCGTTATAATAATTTCCCTCGAAAACGTCGCTTTACTTAGCCATCTCCTTACGATGTTGGTTGTTACCCCTACTTGCCTCCGCTACCACTTATTTTTGTAGAACAGTTATAGGTGAAGTTACAACAAAATGAATTAGCAAACGCAAACGTTCCAACAAATATGGTCTTGTGTACGCCCGCGTGCATTGGCATTAAAGAGAAATGTAACTATGAATCCAATCAGATCTCACAAGACAACGCTTCTGTTATTATGATGTAGATGTGCTATACCTTGTGAACTATTTAGCCATAAAGGACGGCGCTTCACATCGCTTGGCAACCGCAGGGGACGCTCGCCTTGCCGCCCGCACGCGCGAGCGCCTTCATGGTGGGAGGGCGCCACCGCAACGGGCCCCTCTACGGTTAGAGGTTCGTGGAACTTCCGTGAGGGGGCTCTCGTTTCCTTAAGGGGACTTCCGTTCCCCTCCCCCTTAACCTCATTAGAGTAAAACTGTCTAAACCAAATGACCTTGGACATAAATCGCGTAATTCGACGTTTTTATCGTGATCTCAACGATTTAATATCCCAAGGGTCTATTCGAGTTTATAAAGCGCTCGCCTCTCTGGCCTAGCACTTAACGCCAGTTTCGGCCTATCCTTATTCTCGCTTTTTCTTATACCTTCAAATAGAGGTACCTTTATGGGGACAGCCATCTTGAGAAATGAACTTGCGACTATGCCCTCTCCCACGTCCAGCTGCGCTATTTCTTCATCTTCATTAGAAAGGTCTTGAGGCGATGAATTTATGAGGGCATCCCTTTCGGTCCTCGCCTCATTTCCAAGTATTATCTTGGTGTTCATGTTCGCTATCAGTTCCTTCTGTATAAGCGAGGGAAGTTGCGTAACGGCTATGAGACCAACCTTGAACTTACGTCCCTCTCTTGCTATCCTCTCTAGCACGTTAGGCTCAATCCCCTCTCCGAGAACCCTGGCGGCCTCCTCAAGGACTATTCCAACGGGTGGTAGCTGATCCAAAGTTCCCCTAGCCTTAGCGCGCTCGTGCCTCCTCAGCACCTCACTCGCCACCACGTTCGATATCAAAAGCTCCGCGCCTTCAGCCAGCGATGACGTGTCCACTATCACCGTTTTCCTATCCTCAAGAAAGTCCACGATCTGATTTACCGTCTTCTCGCCTCCACTTATCGTGAAAATCCCTTGATCGTCTTCCCATGAAAGTATGAGCCTGAGCTTGCGCCTGAGGACTTCAAGCGTTGATTCACGAACTCCCTGAGTATTCATATTAGGTAATACATCAGAACCAAGAAACGTGGAAAGCCACCCCTTGCCATGTTTTTGCTTCCAAAGCATCTGGAGCGCCTCCTCCTGTGCGGGGCTTAAGTTCGTTATCCCGGAGAAGTGCTCTGGAAGCAGCGAATCCACGTGGATCCTCAGGGTTATACCTCCTGGAGGCGGGTCCGGAGAGAGCAGCACCACCTTTTCGCCGAGGCCCTTCAGCCCTTCCTCATGAAATCCCCAGTACTCGCCATGAGGATCTATGACAAATGCGCCACAGCATCCTTCTTGCGCTAAAGAGCTGAGCACGACCTTGACCAAGTTGCTCTTGCCCTTTCCGGTGCTGGCCGCTATGATAACGTGATGCGCTATTAGCTTTTCCGGAGGGATCCTGACTTCGATGTTCATCACCCTTGAGCCGTTCCTCAGGTACCCCAAGAACACTCCCTCTTCTTGCAAAAAGTCGAGGTCCTCTGTCCTAGCGATCCTCACCGCTTCCCACCATTCTGGTAGACTCTTAGGAGCTATGACCGTTTGCGTGGTGCCTTCTCTCCTTATCTCAACAAGCGGCTTCATTATCGCTTTCGTGAAGTAAGATACCTTTTCGTCTGATTCGTATACCGACAGAGGTGGCATTCCCTCTTCTCTCGCGTAACCCTGTGCCATGTCGACCGAGCTCTGAGGCAGCGTGGAGCCGTGGACTAGATCCACGACCTTCAATATGAGCTTCTTATTGCCCTTCTCGTAGACGAGCAGCTGCCCCAGCTCCAAATCCTTATCGCTGTCCTTGCGAAGCACTATCTCCCCGAAAGCCCCTCCAGCTATAACTCCGACTTCGTCATCCATGACTTACATTGAATTTAGAGCATTTAAAAGGTCGTGCGTTCCAAGCGTCCTTTCACCACGCACTATGCCCTTGGCCAGCTCTGGCTCTATCACCCGCAGGATCTCTTCCCTGAGGCGCTCTGCCTCACGCATACCAACTCTGGCATTTTTATCAGCGTCGATTAACCCATGTGGATAGCCTGGTAGGTGAGGATCAAGGGAATCGGAGAAAAGGGCATCGAAAAGGTCCTCGATCGAACGCTCATCGCCCTCGACCACCTCAACGAAGTAAGGCGCGATCGCTGCCCTGTGAAACTTTGCCGCATATAGATCGCTTCCTCTGGGCGTCACCCTTGCTATGCGGACGTACCACTCCCCTTCCCTATCTAAAAGGGTTGTGGGCACAAGGGCGGGATCCAAAAGGGCCGCCGTTTTCGCAAGCCCTGCCACTAAGTGGTTGCCTGCCTGCGATAAGGAGCGTAGCTCATTTATGGTGTTCCACTCGGCCTGGCATTCAGGTTGCAATAACCCGTCAAGGACCACCACGTGATCTCCTATGAGCGTCCGTGCCAGCTTCTTCTCGGCTATTCTCCTAGGGAGTTGCGAGGCTGCGGTTAAGGCATCGAGTCCCATAAGCTCCCTGTAGTCCACGACGGTCTCAGGCTCGCTTGGAAGGACGTCGCCAACAGCGATATCGGATGTTGCCTTAAGAGGGTATACCGCGCTCGAAAATCCCTCGTTCGTCCTTCTGGTTAACGTAAGGAAATCAACTGAAACGTAAGCGGTCCTCTTCCTCCCCTTCCACGAGGACGCGAAAACGCGATTTAACTGAAATATGAAGTAGCTGCTAGTGAATATGGGGTAATTGCCGCCATCGCAGAAAGCCAGGTCAAAGTCATACGCTGGCTTAGGCTCCACGAAATTAAGATCTTCACATATTTCGTAGCCGGGCACGCTTCTCTTGGAGGCATTAAGCCTCACGAGCTCGGACTCAAACGCCCTTATGGCGCTCTTAAAGGCTTCAGCATCGTACATATAATTACCAAGACAACGACGCTTAAGGTCGGCGGCGCACTTGCCTCGTAACGCATTTAAGCTATCAGTTGAAACTTAAACGTTGGAAACATTAAAGAAAGGCTACTTGATTCTCTTGCTTGTGCTCATTCTGGCACTTGGGTACGCCGTCTTTTACTTTTACGATCTTGATGACTACTTGCCATCTATTTCTGGCATTGTCAGCCTCGGATGGGTAGTCCAAGCGGTCGAAGCTGGAGGCTACATTGGCCTTATTGTCCTCATGACTATGGAAAGCGCCTCGTTGCCAGTACCCAGCGAGGTCATACTGCCGCTGGAGGGCTATCTCGTTTACCAAGGAAGGACGGATTTCTGGCTAGCTTTTGTCGCTTCGTTAGCAGGCTCCATTATTGGCTCCGCCGTAGATTACGCCTTAGGTCTGAAACTCGGCAAGTCAGTGACAAAGCTTCCCCTAATTAACGAAAGGTCGTTGAAAACCGCTACGGACTGGTTTCAGAGACGCGGGCCAATAGTAGTGCTCTTAGCTAGGTTCGTTATAGGGCTACGCGCCCTCATATCGATCCCTGCAGGCATGTTTGCCATGAGTAAGAAGAAGTTCCTCGCGTATACGCTTGCGGGGTCGGCCATATGGAACGCCTCGCTGATCTACGCCGGCCTTACGCTGGGCTCGCGCTGGGAGATCGTTTCGGCCTGGGTTAACAAGTACCTCATACCGATCTCCATCGTCGTGATCGCCGCTATCATCTTGTACGTTGGCGTTAAGTTGTTCAAGCGGCGCTCGCATGCTTTTCATCAAAACCCCATCAGCGCAACGGGGCAACCTTAAGTGGTTCAGTCGAATAACCGTTTACATTTATGCCCATCTTCTCGTAAGTCGTTATGTAGTTCCATCCGGAGTCCGGAAAGATAACGGCGGCTCTTTTCGGCTTTCCCTTTAAGAGCTTCAGCGCTCCCGCAAGGGCAGCCGCAGAGGACATGCCTATGAAGAGACCCTCCCTTTCGAGAACCTCCCTTACAAGGTTTATGGCGTCAGAGTCAACCTTCACCACGTAGTCCACCACGTCGAAGTGCCTCTCGAGAAGAGGGGACATGCCGTTAGCCTCCACATTTCTCAGCCCAGGTACCCTAAACGACCTCTTCGGTTCTACTCCTATCACCTCAGCCCCTCTCTCGCTAAGGTACTTTCCGGCACCAGTTATCGTCCCCCCGGTGCCCATGCCGGCTACAAGGTAGTTCACCTCAACATCGCGCCATATCTCGGGCCCAGTGCCCGCGTAATGGGCCTCGAAGTTGGCTTCGTTTTCAAACTGGTTTGGAACGAAATAATTCTTGGAGTTCTCCTTCACGTACCTTACGGCCTGAGAGGTCCCCTCTCCCTCATCAGGATACGTGCCCTCCTTGACGACTATTATGTGACCCCCCAATCCCTCTATCTTGGCTTTGACGTTTGGAGAGACCCTTTCCGGTACAACGGCGGTGAAGTCAAGGCCCAAAAGCCTGCACATACCAGCCAAGGCCACCCCAGTGTTCCCGCTTGTAGCTTCCATCACTTTTTTCGATGAGAGACGCCCCTCGGCCACTGCCCTACTGAGCATGAAGTACGCAGCCCTGTCTTTGACCGAACCAAAAGGGTTTTCCCACTCAAGCTTGGCGTAAATCTCAGGCTTGTCTCCAAAAGATCTAAGCCTGACAAGGCGCGTATCTCCAACTTTGATGTCCATTTCATCATAAATCACGCCGTTATATAAAAGTTTACTGATCTGTCCCAACGGTAAGAACTTTAAGCTAGCGCGGGTTTCAATTATGAAATTCCCAAAGGATTTTAGGTTCGGATGGTCGCAGGCAGGATTTCAATCAGAGATGGGAACCCCGGGCTCAGAGGACAAGAACAGCGACTGGTACGCCTGGGTGCACGACCCAGAAAACATGGCCGCAGGCCTCGTGAGCGGTGACCTTCCAGAGAACGGCCCTGGGTACTGGGGCAACTACAAGGCATTTCACGACGCAGCACAATCCATGGGACTGACCATAGCAAGGCTCAACACGGAGTGGTCCAGGATATTTCCCAACCCGCCTCCGAAGTCAAAAGGAGCGGGAAGCGAGGAAGACCTCAAGCAACTTGATGCCGTGGCCAACAAGGAGGCCATAGCTCACTACAGGGAGATGTTCTCCGATTTAAAGAAGAGGGGAATATACCTAATATTAAACCTGTACCACTGGCCGCTTCCGCTATGGGTTCACGACCCCATAGCGGTGAGGAGGGGTCAGCTAAACGCCAAAAACACGGGCTGGCTGAACCACGATCACGTGGAGGAGTTCGCCAGGTACGCGGCCTTTATCGCGTGGAAGTTCGACGACCTGGCTGACGAGTACTCCACCATGAACGAACCAAACGTAGTATATGAGCAAGGATTCGGGCAAACCAAGTCAGGCTTTCCCCCGGGCTACCTCAGCTTTACGCATCTGGCCATAGCAAGGCAAAACATAATAGAGGCCCATGCCCGCGCTTATGATGCCATAAAAAAGCTGTCAAAGAAGCCAGTGGGTATAATATACGCGAACTCGGCATTTACCCCCTTAACCGACTACGATCAAAAAGCCGTTGAGGCCATAGAAACGGATGAAAGGTGGTCTTTCTTCGATGCCATAATAAGGGGAAAATTGGATGGTGAGAGCAGAGATGACCTCAAGGGCAGGCTGGATTGGATAGGCGTTAATTACTACACCAGACTTATGGTGCAAGCCGCAGGGTCCCGCTACAGGGTGATACCCGGTTACGGATTCGCATGCGAGAGGAATTCGATCAGCTTGGCAGGAAGGCCGACGAGTGATTTCGGCTGGGAGTTCTATCCCGAAGGGCTCCAAGACTTGCTGGTAAAGTATTGGAAGAGGTACTCCCTGCCCATTTACGTGACAGAAAACGGCATAGCGGATGAGGCCGACTACCAGAGACCCTACTACTTAGTATCGCACGTGGCCAGCGTTCAGAGGGCTTTGGAGGAAGGAGCAAACGTAAAGGGTTACCTCCACTGGTCTCTTGCAGACAACTACGAGTGGGCCTCTGGATTCGGCCAGAAGTTTGGCCTCATAAAGGTCGATTACGCTACGAAAAAGCTTTACTGGAGACCAAGCGCCTTCGTTTACAAGGAAATAGCCACCAATCACGGCATAACGGATAAGATCGAGCACCTCAACTCGGTACCTCCCATAAGGGCACTGCATAAATAAAAAATTATTTTACTTCAGAGGATAGTTCCTCTATTCCTTGGCTAAGCTGGCTTTTTCCTCCCTTTCTGGAGATCAGTGCGTACTCAATATAGCCGGCGACCAGTATGATCGCCATGGCGACGGGTGCATAAACCGTTGGATAAGATACCGGGTAGAACGTGTAGAACACGCCAAAGACGACGGTAATCAGCGAAGCAATCGGTAGCAAGTAGTACATGAGGAAATTCTTGATGTGATTTCTCCATGAGAAGAACGAAAGGCCGATATTTCCTATTGCGTGGCCCGTAAACTCGGCTATGGTCGCAAGCAGTATAAAGAAGAAGTAGGCCGAAATTACGCCCCATGCCAGACCTAAGGCTATCCCCGTAATCACGCCTACGATGGTCGTGAAAAGTATTGCCATACCAGGAGTTCCATGCGCTTTATCGACCTTCGATAGGCCTTTTGGCAGTAACCCTTGATTACCAAAGGTCATGAAAAGCCTGCTGGACACTATTATTGAGGCTGTCACAAGTCCTATTAGGCTGTTAACTGTTAGGGCGGCTATTATAAGCTCAGGCCACACGCCCGCGTACTTGTAAAGCTCAACGAAGAGGGGGGCACCAGACGATGCAAACGATGACATATCATTGTACCCCCATCCAATTGTCATCGCATAGGAGACCAATATGTAGAGGAAGACGATCATAAGCGTCGATACAAGCAGTCCCTTCTTTATTGTGGTATGTGGGGCTTTTGCCTCAGCACCCAGGTAGACCGTGGCCGTAGTTCCAGACATCCCAAAGCCTGCCACTAGCATTCCCACGGCAAAACCGCTAAGTCCTCCTGAGGCGAGCTTGTAATTGAAAACCGCCAACGTGTTGGCGGGTCCTGCCTTATCTATTATGAGAACGCTCACTATTATCAGCGTTATTATCTCCACAAAGGCCGTCACTATCCCGTAGTTAAGAGAAGGCCTTATGCCAAGGTAGTTCATAAGCGCCGGAGGTAATAGGTAAAGCAGGAATATGGGTATCCATGCGTAATATGGCAATGAGTAACCGAACTGCGACAGAACAGTGTTTATTAGAACGCTTATGAATAGCGCGTTTGCCGGAAGTAGGGCAGTATAATACGCCGCGTAGCTAAGCCCAGCTAAATAACCTGCACCGGCTCCCATCGACTTATGAACGTAGTAGTGCACCCCTGCAGCGCTCGCGAAGTACTTGCTGAACTGATAGGGCGTGTTTATCCAAAGTAAAACGAGACTTATTCCTAACGTGTACGCCAGCGGCGTGGCACCCATGGCGTACGAGGCAGCCACCGTAAGGGCAACCGCCGCCGCAGAAAGTGGGCCGTTCGAGATCAGACCCTGCGCGACGACATGCCATAAGGACAACGAGTCCTTACGTAGCATTGCCTTCTGCTCCATTTAAAAAACCGTCACCTCTGAGATCATGTAGTCCATTTTAGTGCAAAAATGCCGCTTGCTATTAAGCTTATTTTCAACTTTAAACTAACGATGAGCAATTTCATGTGAAAATAGCTCCGAGCTTGCGATTAACCCGATTCATTGACCGAAAAGCCATCCGCACTTCTAACGTAAGCTATCCTGCCGTTAACTATAGTCATTTGAGACCTCTCACTTCTTAAGGCCTCAACGTTCTTTCCGTAATCCGCTCCAAAGACCGCTATGTCTGCGTAACTCCCCTCGCTAATTGTACCAAGCAAGGGAGCTCCAAGTAGCTTCGCCCCTGCCTTTGTGTAGCATTCGATGGCCTGCTCGAGTGTTATGCGCTGCTTTGAATACGGAGATGATATCGCGTAATATATGCCGTAACTAGGCCCAAAGGGCATGCAGTCAGAGCCAAAAGCCAGGTCGAGGTCCCGCGCAAGGATTTCGTGAAATGGGTTGTTTTGCTCAAGCCATCCCTTCCCCAGCCTGCTTTCGTAAAGGCCTCCTGGCAAGGCCCACTGCAGGAAGTTGGGCTGCGCCGATATGAAGGTATTGCCTACCTCGTCAAGCATTTCATTGTTTACGAGCTCGAAGTGCTCGACGGAGTTGCGAAGGGGCGCGTTCTGAAAAACCCTGAGGGCAACTGATACGGCTCTGTCGCCTATGGCATGCACTGCAACGGGCATCCCGCGTTCCCAAAAAGAGGTCGCGAGTTTCGCGAACTGAGCATCGTCCATCTTGAGATTTGAGTCTGGCCATCCTTCATGCGCTGCCGTTCTCGCACCTATAGACCCATCGAGAAAAGCCTTGACCCCCCAACTCGATTCTCCCTGAAAGCCCTCAAAGTACTCATCGGCATAAATTGATCTGTACACCCTGATAGGGGGATTAAGCGATGAATACACAAGGGCTGTGGCCCGATCCACGTAGTCCCTCACCGCGGTCACGCCCTCCCTTAGGGCCACATTGAAGGCAACTTCCAACGCTGCGGTGATCTCTGCTGGGTCTGGAGAAACCAACGCGCCCAAAAGGTCAAGGTCCCCTTCCTTCAATATACCGTCCCGGCTTTCAAGCCCAAGCTTTCTCAAGGCGGCAGAATTGAGCGTCGCCATGTGGCCATCACGACGATACATGACGACGGGCTTTTCAATAAAATCGAGTTCATCCTTTCTGAGGTAATCTGTTTCACCCCACGCGGATTCATCCCATCCGTACCCTACGATGACCTTAGTCCCTGGGTCGTTCGCGCGGTTTCTTACCTTTTCTATCACCTCTTCTCTGGTTTTGCACTCCGAGAGATCGAGCCTCAGCTTCTGAAGGCCAAGATGGAGCATATGAGTGTGACTATCTATAAAGCCCGGTAGCACCGTCCTGCCCTCCAGGTCAACCTCCTTAGATGCTTGCTCCGCTATAACCCCGATTTTAACTATTCTATTTCCCTTAATTCCAACGTCTTCCTCCTCAAAATTTCCCTGGTGAAACACCCTACCATTCCGCAGCAGCAGATCAAGCATTTTGCACCACCGATGCCTGCTTACTCCTCAAGGCCCATATCGCTGATATGGCGCTCCACGCTACGAAGATCACTGGGGCCAGCAAGAAGGGCCAACCCAGGCCCAAAAGCGAGAAGTAAAACGCGATGATCATTATTACCGTGGTGGCAGTAGGTGCAACAAGCCAAACTAGCCACCTCTTTCTGTTTCTTACGGAAAGCGTCGAAAGCGATGCGTTTGAAAGGATGTGGATTAACAGGTTGGCAAGCGTTGCCAATATACCGAATATAGCCCAAGCGTAGTATATGCCAGTGTAAAACCCGAAGAGCTTGTAAAACGTCAAACCCGCCAAGAGCGCCGCAGAGACGGAAATCACATACGTTGCGTTTATGGCCGCTACTGGGCTTCCCGACCTTACCTTGGAAAGAGACCTAGGAATTACCCCATCGCGTGCTAGAGAGAATATCACTCTACTTAAAGGCGTGCCCATGCCAACAACCGTACCGTAAGTAGAAAGAAATGTCCCTACTAATATGAAGGCATATGCACCCAAAGCTCCCGTAAATCTTTTCGCTACAATGAGACCCGGTATAACCTGTGAGGTAAACGTAGAGAGGTTCGACATGCCGTACCCAACAACCATAGCATAGGAACCAACCACGAACGTAACTCCTGCCAGCAGAACGGCGTAAAGCACGGCCTTCCTTATGGTCTCCTTGGGTGCTTTTGCCTCCTCACCCATAGGCACAACGGAGCCATATCCCGCAAACGCAAGGTACCCTCCCGCTATGAACCCCGTGAAAACGCCTTGCCATCCATTGGGGCTTGAAGAGGGAATAAAGGGAGCGAAGGAGACGTCAGGAGCCCTAGCAATGACGAAACCAGACAGGGCAAATATAAACAGGATTTGAACCCCTCCCAATATAAGGGCAAGCTTCAGCGATGGCTTAACGCCTCTTATCATCAGCACGTAGGACAAAGCCGTCATGAGCGATATCCATACGACTCCCGTCCAGATGGGCAGCTGAAGGCCGAAGGCGTAGCTAAGGGACTTCGAGAAACCCCATGCAACTATGAGATACTCCAGAGCCAAATTGCTAACCTGGTACAGCAAGTACTGAAGTCCAGTGAAAACGCCTGCCCTACTACCCATGCCATCGGCAACGTACGCATAGTAACCTCCTGCATGAGCAATCCTATTCGAAAACTGGTATATAGTGTTTGCAGATAAAAGCACAGCTAGCATGGAGACCAGCATTACCAGTGGCGCTGCCCCCATAGAAAAGCCCACTATGCTCAATATAAGCCCCGATAGTATGGTTATTGGCGTAATCTGGCCCATGCTCTGAAAGACAAGTTCCCATAGACCTACAGATTCCGATTTAAGATCATGTTCAGCCATTTTAGGTCGAAAAAGTCGACCTTATATGGATTTCGATCAAAATAGATCAAAACCCGAAAGCGCGAAAACCTTTTCCGTCAAGATATGCTTCAATCCATGAGGAAAAAGATTTCCGCCGAAAACAAAATGGAAGAGTTACTGGAGTTCATAAGATCTAAGGGCAGCGTTTCAGAGGATGATGCAATAGCTTTTTGCAAGCAGAAGTTCGGCGTCTCTCCTCAAACAACCTACAGGTACTTGACCACCCTGGAAAGAGCTGGTCTTATACGCGTTAAGCCAGATGAAATAACCCCATGGCGGCGAGAAGCAAAGAAAACCGTGAACTCAAATCCGTTAAGTCTCTTCTGCCGCGGCTCCCCTGGGCTTTTACTTATCTTTAATTGCGACGTAAGCTACATCCCGATGCATGGGCGCTTCACATCGCTTGGCAACCGCAGGGGACGCTCGCCTTGCCGCCCGCACGCGCGAGCGGCTTGATCGCTGGAGGGCGCCACCGCAACGGGCCCCTCTCAGGTTAGAGGTTCGTGGAACTTCCGTGAGGGGGGCTCCCGTTTCCTTAAGGGGACTTCCGTTCCCCCTGAACTCCTACCGAGTTAAAAGTTATCATTATTATTCCCTTATTGATGTTTTCTGCTTTAGCCTCATACCCCAGCGCACTGAAAACGCCTTTTAGGTATTGCGTAAGCACCTCGGTACCCTCCTCAGATAGATGGGGAGCTATGCACGAAAGCGTTATTTCATCACCCTTCCTCTTGAAGTCAATCGTGGAAACGTCCCACAGAGAAAACCTAAGCATATTGACTATAGGCTCCAATGGATCGTCAGAAGTTTCAGAACCGAAGAACTTGGCGAAGAGGTAATTCCCGTACCATCTCCCTCTCTCAAAATACATCTTACCTATCTTATCCATCTCCGTAGGATAGAGCTTGTTTATCATGTAATAAAGTATGTCGGAGCCTATAATGACAGAACCAGAACCTTTTTCTGTCTCTATGAGCTCGTATGCGTCAACAATCTCGCGAAGGTCCTTGCCCATCTTATGTACTCTTAACGTCTGGTTAAATATGTCATTTATCAAATCGTAGGGGGCCTTTCCTTCTTCCCTTGCTATGTCGTATACGGCATCAACGAGGTCTTGCCTCACTGGCACCAGTTTTTTGCTTCCCCCAGGCATCTTTATCGCTTAAAGATAGGCGGTTATAAAAAAAGGTATTTCATGGGTAGGGAAGTTTATATGGCTCCCAGCTCCTTCAGCTTTTCCGGTATGTAGGTCTCCACCAGGAAAGTCTGACTCACTGACTTGTTCTTGCTACTGAAGGCCTCCAACTCCGCCTTGAGGCCGAGCCTCTCAAAAGCGTCAAGTTGTTCTTTCCAGAACTTCTCTTTGTAACGGGGATCGGCCTTAAGCTCAGCGAGTCTCTTCCAGTCCAGTTCCTTCATCTTCATGGTTGGAACTTTATACCTGTTTATGTCAGTAGGCCAGAATCCTAGCCACTTAGCGGAAGGCGTGTTCAGACCAGTTATGTGCGCGCTATTAACAGACCCGCTTATTATAACCATACTTATGTGAGCTCCCCACACATCGCAATCGGTAAGTATGTATACGGGAAGCCCAAGCTCTTCATTAAGCCTCCTTATGAGCAACCTAGCGCTGCGCGAGGCTTGACCAGTCGTATCTATCAATATGGCGTTGAACTTCTCATGCACCTTCTCCCTTATCATCTGTATAAATATAGCTCCCTTCTCAATAGCTATTACCTTGTCGGCGGTTGTTTTCACGAGTTCCGCGTTGTCCAGAGCCGGACCTATGTTTACCCCATCGGGATTATCGGTGAGGTTTATGAGGCTATCCTTGAAACCTTTTACCCTATACCTAACTGTTAGATCACCGAATATGGCTCCCCTGTCATGAGGAAATATGTTAAAGCTTTCCCTAGGCATCGAAAGGAGGGCCTCTAAGTCATAGACGGCTTCATCTGACTCCTGTTGAGTTGCGAAGTTTATGTCTATGTTTTTTGACATATAAAACAAGTCACGGAGAGTTGATACCCTATCATAATCGATGAGTTCTTTTCCTATCCTTGCCACCCATAAGAGCTGGGCCAAAGGCTTCACGTGCTTAACGTTGTCAGCGCTCCTCACGACCCTCTTATCTCCCAGAACGTATTGCTCGAGCTTAGGATCGTAATATATGTTGTTCGTTTGGCGGCTTGGAATCATGACCTCTGGAAAGCGCCCCTCCTCCATCTGGTTGTAAATCGATATACCCAGATCCTTTAGCGCTTTCCTCGCGAACTCGCTCCTATCGGTGTTTCTTTCCATTTTTCTCTCACCATCTCGCGATTTTCAAGCTTTCCCTTTCTCTTTGAATTCGTCTTCTGGAGGATCATCAACAAGTTGAACCGCACCCTTTCTCCGCTTCTTAACACCTCCTTCCCTAAGCAGCGAGTCGATGTCGGGTTCCTTCGTCTTTTCGGCTAAGAAAGTGGAAAAGCTTGCCATCATGGAAAGGTACTTTCTAAGTACCTCGGTCCTCCTTTCCCTGTACTCGGCCTTCTCCATGCGCGAGAGCTGGACTCTCAGCTCTCTAGCGGCCTGCTTTATCGCAAGGTCGATCTCTTTTTCTACTTCGGGCCTGGCCGCCACGTACTCCTTTCCCGCGGTCTTATATGGAACCTTTGTTGAGCATATGTGAGTTATGAAGGCTATTGGTGCCTCATCAAGCTTCACCTTGTATTGGTTCCAGTTTATGCTCTGTATCACGGCCATGGAAACGTCGCTGTACTCATCGTAAAGAAGCGGTATCTTATTGGCAAACCTGTAAAGCTGGACTTTGCCTGGCTTGTCGGGCGGCATTATGGCGCCACCATACGCTATTCCGACCTCAACTATGAACGGATTGCCTTCGTAAGCCCGGGCGGGCCTGGTGGTAACCACAACGTGCTCAGGTGATAGAAGCCGCTTTATGCCCTCCCTCAAGAGCTCTTCCCCTATGGGCGAAAGGCATGATGGATCAGGCGGAAGGAAATCGGGATATTCCCTTAGGGCCGTTACCAGCTTGGTGAGCTGCTTCGTGCTAAGCTGAGAGACCTCCATGTGAGGATCGAAACCGTTCGATTTGAGAAAAGCCTTTGCCGTGCGCTCACCCACCCGCTGGAAGTTCTTAGAGAGAAATACCTGAAGGCTAGTGTGGGGGTTTGCGGCCATCATGCGTTTAAGGAGCTCCAAGTCCACGCCATGGGGATGTGGTTGTGTTTCAACTGGCGGGTTGGGCATTTTTTCAGTTATCCTTGGATAAAACAGCAGAGTGCCGTTAGGGTCTATAAAAGTGAGTTGGGCATAAGGTAATATCATGGCGGTTTCGTAGAAATACTCAATGATTTTATCCCTGGCTTTTCCGTAATCTCCTTCAAAGTCAAACTCTATTTTTACGCCCCTAAAATGAGATTTGTTATCGGCCTCATCACGCCGGTAGATTATAGGCGTATTCGTCCTGATGTCCGTGCTGAGTTCAAAGGTGTATATCTTGTTTCCTCCCTGGCTTGTTGTGATCGTTACTCTTGAGTTAGCTGTTATCTGACCGTAAAGCATGGACATCTTTCCGCCTAAGCCAAAGGTTCCCCGGTTCTGCCTCATGGAGTACTTCGAACCGAAAAGCACCTTTCCAAAGGCGTAAGGCACGGCCTCCAAAGGAACACCGATACCATTGTCAACTATCTTTATGTGATAACGCTCTTGTCCTCCCTCCCCCTCAACCCTTGATAGCGTAACCCTTACGTCGGGTAAAATCCTGTGACCGTCACAAGCATCAAGCGAGTTCTCCACGAGCTCCCTAACTATCATGTAAGTAGCTTTATGAGGACTGTCGAAACCGACTAAATCCTTGTTTTTGTAGAAGAAGTCAGCTACATTAAGCTCTTGGAACTGCTCGCTCAACATATCTCACCCTCGCCAAACGCAACCAAAAAATTCACTCTCATTTTAGATTAGCTAGGTATTTATAGACAGCGGGGATTGGCTGACCGCTTGCTATACGCCTGATCGCCTCCCTTGCTTTTTCGACCGCTTCAAAGCTCCCGACTATTACGACCTTGGGTTCCTTTATGAAAATTGATGTATTAGTTGCCGCTTCAATCCTCTGTTTTACGGAGCCTTTTTTTCCTATCAACCTCGAGAGGATCCGCTTGATGTTCCCGCTGGGAAGTATAGGATCTTCAAGGTCTATCTGAAGCACCACGCTTTCGTCTCCTATGATTTTTTCCGCCGCCTGAAATGGGGCACCGAACGAGAGAAGGGTCACTGCGTCCTTGTACCTCTGCAAAAGAGGCACCGCAGCCTGTGACGTGGCTTCCATGATTATCAGGCCCCTATCCTTATCCATAGTAAGTTTGACGCCCTGTTGCTTTCCCTTCTCGGTTAGCGCGTACATGTCGTAGACCCTTCCCAGAAGGCTTGAGTCGAGAGGGACGTAGATTACCGGCGAGAGGCTAGCCATTTCGTTATCAAGTCATCTTTTACGAGATCCTTTAACCCTATCCCTTTTTTCCTGAAAAAAAGGTTGAGGTTCTTTACATCCCTGAAAAGGAACTCCTGGGCGCGAGGATGGCTAGTCATAACTGACTGACCCATGTCAATCAAATATGGACGGCGATAATATAACACGTTGTACTCACTGAGGTCGCCGTGAACGAGACCAGCGTTAACCACAAGCCTTTCAAGGTCATTCATTATTTGATTGTATGCCCTTTTCCAGCTCAAGGGCGTTAAATCCACATCTTTAAGCAAAGGAGCAGGCTCGGAGCCTCCCACCAACTGCATCACCAGGACGTTTCCCCTTATAGAGATAGGCTTTGGCACATGGACGCCAGCCGAATATGCCTCGGAAAGGTTCGCGTATTCCTTTCTAGCCCACGTTTCCACGATTTCCCTCCGGTCGCCTCTCTTCAAATGGCTGAAACGCGGATCCCCCTCTATGTAGATCGGCATGGTCTTGTAGTACTCCGAGGCCGACGTGAAGTATATTTTCACGGCTACATATCCGTCTGCACCCTCAGCCACGTAAACCCTAGCCTCCTTCCCCTGCGATATGTTCGTTATGAACCTCTTTATGACTCCCCTTCTTATGAGCTCATAAGTGTACCTAAGCGTTATCGAGTCAAAAACTCCTTCGAGCGACTCCCTTAATTCGCTATCCTTTATGAGCTTCTCTCTGTCTGCCTTAGTGGCAAAGCCACCCTCTTCAGACCACTCCACTAAGGTCACCTCCTTGCATTTTAACCATTTTTAAAGTCTTGAACGGTCTTAAATTTAACATATAAGTTGAGGCAGTCTTCAGATTTAAGTTTTCTTGGCTTACTTTCTAGATAAACTACCTCATCCTTGCGGGCAGGGCTTCAGGATTCGGGCAGCGCGGCCGCGCGTTTCGTTAAGGCACGGGCCGAGCTGAGCCAAGTTGAGGTCGCGGTTGTGGGTTAAACCGCAGCTGGGGCACGTCAACTCCCTTCCGCAAAGCTCGGCAGAAGGGAGGAAAGAAAGGTCGAGCATGGCCCTCGCGCCACATCTAGGAAAGCCGTAAAGCGCGCGCTTCAATTTCCCGTAACCGTTAGAATGGTTAACGGGCATAAGGAACCGCTTCGACGGGGGCAAGAAATTGAACAGCAGGTTTCACTTTCTGCCTTTCAGGGAGCTGTAGCAAATTAGGAGCACAAGGCAAAGGCCAACGAGATAAAGGCGGCCTATTTTAATTCTAAGAACACCTCAAAAACGTACCATAACCGCGGCCATATCGCCAAGCTTCCTTACCGCGTTCAGGTCCTCCTCTCTTGAATGGTCTTCCTTGCCTTAAAGCAATTCTGCCCGATCTCCTTGATCGCGGATCCCTTGAAGAGAGTGCCCTTAACCAGTTTATCACCTACCAAGGCGATTAGGCACGCCAGGTTTTTTCTGCCAGATCTACTCCAATTGGGATTTGGGGCTTGTAATCTGAAAGCCTCTCCACGGTGAAGCGGGAGTACCACTCGCCCCTCTCTTCGTCAGCTCCACTTGTCCGAGAGAGCCGTTACCGGTTAATGCACAATCCATTAGTCCTTCTGCCTTTCGCCGAACTGGATCGGGCACCATCCTCCTTTCCATGTACCGTCTAGCTTAAGGTGCAGACAATAGGGAATGGATTTCGTATGCCGCTCGGCCCAGCTTGAAAGCACGGTGGTTGACTCTGAGCGAGGCCCTCTTGACGCGGAATTCCTTCTTAAGAGCTAAACTCGCTTTTGCCAGCTCGATTACCTTGCCCCTGATCGTTTCCGCGAGCGCCGAGGATAGCGGAAACCTAACCCCGGCTTAGTAATGCGCCAGGTCCTGCAGAACCCTCCCGTCAGCTACGCGGAAAGATGAGAAGAACTTTACCGCGCGTGTATGCAGCCCCAGCACTGCGTTGAGCTTGTACCTCTTTTCCCCGTTCAAGAAGAGGACATCTTTTCCTGCGCCGCCAGCTTTACCTCAGCTTTCAGGAAACATCCCCATTTTGCAAAGTTAAAACCGTATGTTTAACTGAATGCCATCTGCAGACGGAATCCGTGGTGAGCGAGACAAGAGGGAAATTACGAAAACTAAGTAGAGGATGAAAGCGATGCGGGTATTATTCCAGCTGCCTGCAGTTGCTTTACCTCCTCTTTTGTGTAAACCGATACTATGTCCCCCCTAGTATCAGGCTGGAAATCCCATGGCGTAACCAGCACGTAATCCCCTTCGTGAATCCAGCTCTTCTTCTTCATCTTGCCGGGGATCCTGCACATACGGGTCTTCCCATCGGTGCACTTTACCCGGATCCTGTCAAATCCAAGCAACTGCACCACAACTCCAATCAACTCACCTTCTGCCGGGGTTCTGACCGTTGGCGGTACCTTTGACATCACGGAATCACCTGAATTAAGTCTGACATAGCTAACATCGACATCTATTGATTAATCCCATATTATTTAATCCTTTCTGAGTTGATGGTGAACGGTCGCGTTGAAATAGAATCTGGGTCACCGCAGATAACAGGTCATCGTCTAGCAGATGCCAAAAGCGCCTTATTCGCGCGCAATCGCTCACCACCTTAATGCAAGTTAACTCTAAGCTGTGACTAATTTTAAGCGGTAACCCGTGGCCAATGAATTCGAAGAAACGCTGCTTAATCAAACAAAATTGCCGGCTTCATGAAAGTCACCGTCCGCAAAACCATACAAGTTTATAAGTGCGGTTAAACGCCGCCTATGCAAAGGAAGACCGGTTTTTCAACGAAGGCCATTGATGAAGCAAACCAAATCAACCCGCGCAGCATAATTCCCCCCATTTATCAAACCGCCATTTTTCCATATCCAACAGATGAAGCGCCTCTTGTCCACGGACACCCTCTGAGGTACTCTAGAGAGGATAATCCTACAGTGCTTGCGCTCGAAAACGTCATCAAAGCCTTGGAAACCGATGACGAAAAGGCGGATTCATACGCTTTTTCGTCGGGAATGGCAGGCATATCCTCCCTCTTCTTTTCTAAATTAAAGCCTGGATCCACGCTGCTCCTATCTTCCGAGGTCTATAGCTTAACACTTTCCCTCGCAAATAACTTAGCAAAATACGGCGTCAAGGTCAATGTAGTCAGAGGAAACCAACTTATAGACTCTGTTACAAGCGATACAACCATGGTTTTCGCCGAAGTTATGTCAAATCCCACGCTAAACGTCATCGACGTACCAGCACTGGCGGAAAAATGCACGCGTTTTAACGCATTTTTAGCGCTTGATAACACGTTCACCACCCCTGTGAATTTTAAGCCACTTGAAAGCGGAGCACGTGCGTCAATCAACAGCGCGACCAAGTTTTTGGCTGGCCACAATGACGTCAGCGCCGGAACGGTGGTGGGATTGGACATAAGTGACGTTTGGAACTGGAGGAGGATGCTTGGAGGGATACTGGACCCTCACGCAGCATACCTCGTGCACAGGGGAGTAAAGACCCTAAAGGTAAGGGTTGAGGCAGAGCAAGCATCTGCACTTAAGATAGCTAGGGAGCTTGAGGGTGATAAAAGGATCAGCAAGGTCCTCTATCCCGGGCTTCCGTCTCATCCAACCCACGATGTAGCAAAACGCATTTTAAGGGGATATGGAGCTGTTCTCTCTTTCGAAATAAATGGAGGGGAAAGAGAGGCGTTAAGTTTTATGCGTGAACTCAAGTTAATAAAGGTAGCTCCAAGCCTCGGAGGGGCGGAAAGCTTGGTAATGCATCCCGCATCTGCCTTTGGCGGCTCCATGAGTAAGGAGGAGCTCAAAATGGCAGGGATCTCAGAGTCGCTGGTAAGGCTTTCTGTAGGTCTCGAGGACGCTGAGGACCTCTTATGGGACATCCAACAGGCACTAGATAAGGTAGTCAAACCATGAATCCAAAATACCTCATAATGGATTACGATGGAACGCTTTCCAATGGAAACGCCATCGATGATGAGCTAGTATCACTCATGCAACAGGTCAGGCTTAAGGGAGTGAGGATCATTGTGGCCACGGGAAGACCTAAGAACTCCTTACCTGACCTGGAAAAGCTCGTCAAAAGCACGGATGCTTTGGTACTGGAAGAGGGGGGCGTGATTTTAACTAGCAACAGAGAGGTGCTGAGGACCAACGACACATGGCAGGCCTATATTAGCTCTTTACCTCAAGGCTTAACGTACGCTACGGGCAACGTTCTAATCATAACAGATGATTTATCCCTAGGGCCTCTGCTAAGCAAAGCCAAAGAGATGGGGGCCGAGTATGAATTGCAGCCTTACAAGAACTGGTACTTTTTAACGCCAAAGGGCATCAATAAGCTTTCCTCTGTAATGGAAGCTATGAGCAAGATGAATGAAAGCGGACCAACGCTTTTCGTTGGAGATGAACTAAACGATTTAGATCTGGTGCGCTGGGCGGATTGTTCGGTAGCTGTAAGAAACGCTTCTGAAAAGGTCAAATCGGAATGCGATGTAGTATTAGATGAAGATGATGGAAAAGGAGTTAAGAAGCTATTGAGCTCGATCATCCAAGGTCAATTCGCATGCAAGCCTGGGCCCCTCTTGCGAGGGGCCGCGCCATGCAAAATGAGGAATTTTTGAACCTCTCGCTTGGCGCCACAACTCAATGCTCAACCGCTAAAAAGCTTAACGCGACCAAAAGCGCTTAAGTTATAAGCGACCATTACCACTAATCTTGAAATGGAAAACGAGAACCAGCCCATAGCTATATTTAGTGGGACGGCAAAAATCGGACAGGTGATGGGAGGGATGCAAGCCCTGACCCTCACACCCCAAGACTTGGCAAGCCCGACTTCGCTCCAAATGGCGCTAACGAGAATAATGGACAGCATAGCAAAGCTGTCAACAGCGGAACCAAAGAAGAAATGGGTTGCGGAGATCAGGTTCACTGACGGGCTTGGCAACCAGGTCTCCTTTGCGGTGGACTTAGGCCCCATGCCTCCGCTTGAGGCCAAGGAGTACAAGGCAAGGGTTATAGTCCAGTTAGTAACTGATGAAGAGGCCTCAACCCCGAGCCCCAAGCGAATTTGAGTTACTACATGGCATTTTTATCAGACATTCACTCGAACCTGCCCGCGCTAAAGGCCGTGATAAAATCCATGGAGGGCAGGCGCATTGACTACGTGGCTTTTCTGGGAGACCTAGTTGGATATTATCCATGGCCCAACGAAGTCTGCGATATTGGCTCATCGCTCTTCGATTACGCCATAATGGGAAACCACGACTATTCCATAATTAGTAATGACTTCGCGGGCTACAACGATTTAGCCGTAATAGCAGATTCTATGAACGCAAAATCCCTAAGCTCTAGCTGCCTCAGTTATCTTAAATCGCTAAGGCCCAAGATGGACCTTACGCTGGGTTCCATGCACATACTTATGACACACGGATCTCCCTCTAACCCTCTTTTTGAGTACGTGTATCCAGAGGACGCCTACAAGCTGGACTCGAATTATGATGTAATCGCCTTAGGCCATACTCACGTCCAATACGAAAAAAAGCTCACGAAGACCACTGTGATTAACCCTGGAAGCGTTGGGCAGCCAAGGGATGGCGATCCCAGAGCCGCTTACTGCGTGGTTAAGATCGATGACACGGTTTCAGTAGAGATGATCAGGGTGAAGTATGACGTTGCCGGCACCGCTAGAAAGGTTCTAGAAGCTGGATATCCCAGCTTCTTAGCGCAAAGGCTGATCATGGGAATTTAACTTATCAGCAAAAAACGAACATATCGACCAGCACGCTAAGTCGCACAACGCACCGGTTAAAAGGAAAGAAAGGAAATGCTTCTTGAAATTATGGCTTGTTCTTTAGGATCTCTATGCCCGGAAGTTTTTCTCCGGCAATGAAGTCTATCATGGCCTTGCCGGCAGTACTTATATGCGAGAACTTGCCTTGTAGGCCAAGCTCGTCAACCACGGATATGGTATGCCCACCGCCCAGTATTGAGAAGCTCTTGCTGTTGGCGACGCTCTCGAATATGACCTTCGTTCCCGTTAGGAATTGGCTTTCTTCATAGACTCCCGCCGGGCCGTTTATGACCACGGTTTTGGCATCGTCCAGCACTTTCGCGTAGGACTTAGCTGTCGCCTCACCAATGTCCTTTATGGGGTCATCCGTAGGCAAGTCAGAGGCAGGGACATCCACGCGCTTCCCTCCCCTATCCACCGCAACATCAACGGGTCCCCTTAGCTTACCCGGATAGGCCTTGAGCAAGGATTTAGCCTGTGCTATAACGTCATCCGTGGCGCCCTTCTTCTTAAGGGCATTTAAGTTCGCCTGGCCTATATTGTAGCCCTCCGCCACCAGTATGAGCTGGCCAAGCATTCCCGTGGCCAGCACGAGGTCCGCCAATCCCTCCTTAAGAACCCGGCTTGCGACCTTAAGGGAATCCGTCGGCTTAGCTCCTCCAAGCACGTAAATGGCTGGGTGCTCTGGGTGGCTTAGCGCCTTGGTAAGCGCCTCGAGCTCGGCCTGCATAACACGGCCTATGGCCTTTTTCAGCACGACCGGAAAACCCATCATCGATACATGAGGTCTATGCGCAACGCTGAACGCGTCTCCAACGTAAAGGTCGAAAAGAGGGGCAAGCTTCCTCACCATTATGGTCTTCGCCTGCAAATCGGCGTCCTTCTCGATCATCTCTTCCGAATAGAACCTAACGTTCTCCAGCACAAGCACATCTCCTTCCTTAAGGCCTTCAATTGCCTCCCTAGCACCTTGACCAAATATCTCATCTACAAACTTAACATCTTTGTTGAGCACGCTCGACAAAGCCTTGGCATGCGCCTCTAGCGATGTAAAATCCTCATCTCCAGGCCGTCCCTGGTGGGCCATGACTACCACCTTGGCGCCCTTCGAGGCAAGCTCTCCTATAGTTTTTCCGTGTTCCCTTATCCTCGACATATCCATTATCGAGCCATCGGTAGGATTTATGGGCGAGTTGAAGTCAACCCTAACCAGCACTTTTTTTCCTTTAACCTCCACTTGATCCAGCGTGGTGAAATCTGAAATCTCCATTTGTGCATAAGCATGCACGCGTTTATAAAATTGTCGGGAAAAATCCGCATATGAAAATAAAATCATAACATCCTAAGCCCGGCCCGCGATCAGCTCCCAGAATAAGCCCTGATCGTTGCAATGCTGTTATCCGCGACGCCAGACTTGGTCATGTCATCTGGACATGCCCATATCTCACTTGCTGGAACATCTGCTCCTGCCAATGCCTTAAGTACAAGCTTTCTCTTGCCAGCAACCACGACTTCAAGGGAATCCACTATCTTTAGCTGCGTCGCAGTTTGGGGATTAATCTTCGCCTGGCCCTCCTTGACCGAGTCGTTTTTCTTCACCCTCATCCTCCTCTCTATCCTGTGTTCCATAGCATTATTATTTAGAACGGACGCTTATCAGTTTTCGCGCTACCGCTCCTTTGGCAAGTCCATCTGATAGAGCTTTTCGCCAGACCTCAGCCTACCGAGTACCGATAGAACTTGATCGTCGGCAACTCTCCACTGTTGCCAGCTATCTCTATCCCTTATGGTTACGCCCTCTCCTTTCAGTGATCTGTCGTCCACAGTTATGGCCCAAGGCACGCCAACCTCGTCCACCCTTGCATACCTCCTACCTATGGTCCCATCATCGTCATAAAACACGTAAAATCCACTGGACCTTAACGCCGACACCAAGCCTAAAGCCTTAGTCTTCATTGCTTCGTCGTCTATTAGCGGGAAAACCGCTACGTCATAAGGGGCCAGAATTGGGGGTAACGATAGGATCTTCCTCCCTTCCCTTTCTGTTATCGAGTGATCTAGAACCGCGTAAAGAAGGCGATCGGCTCCAAAGGACGGCTCAACGACATGAGGATAAAACTTCCGAGTGGTGACCCGCTCGCTCACCTCTTCAAACTTCACCATTCCCTCGTCGAGCTCCACCGAGCCAAATGACAAGTTAAGGATGACCTTTCCATGGGGCATTCCAGAAGCCGCCAGCTGGTTTATGGCGTCTATGACCTCCTTTGACCTCTCTCCAAACCTCTTGCCTATAGCTGCCCTGTCCACCTTTGCGCGAACCACGGTGCGCGTATATGGCTGAGAAATGGCAACCGACACTGAAAGGTCCTCGCCGCTTTTCTGAGAATGATGCCTAAGGTCGTAATCGGTCCTGTACGCTATGCCAGCGACCTCTACGTCTCCCCACCCCTTGGTGGGGACCATAACGTCGAACGTCTGCGAGCTGTAGTGTGCTCTCTCTTTTTCGCCTTTCTCGAGGAATAACACCTCGCCGGTAGAAAAACCGAGAGCGCTCATAAAGGTCAGGGTGCGATACATGAAGTAAGCGATCCAAGCGTTTGCCACGTAACCGTTTTTTAGGGCATCTCCAAGCGCGCCAACGTAGAGCTGACCGGACGAAAGCTTGATCCTGAGCTCGATATCGGCAACTTCTTTGGGCAGCGCCATGCCATCCTCTGGATCGAAGAAGAACTCAAACTCCATTATGGTGAACTCCCTCATTCTTATGAGGCTCTGCCTGGGAGATATCTCGTTCCTCGCAACGCGGCCTACTTGAGCCACCCCTAGTGGAAGCTTCCTGCGAGCCGTCTCAAACGTGCGCTTAAAAGCCGTAAATATACCCTGAGCTGTTTCTGGCCTTAGGAAAGCCCTTTCAGAATTAAACGGTCCAATCCACGTCTGAAACAGTAGGTTAAACGACTGAACGCTTTCAAGCCTCGTCCCGCATGCCTCGCACTTTACGGTTTCCTTGGAGTAAAGCTCGTTTAGCTGCTCAATCGTCATGCCCTCCGTTTTAATACCGAGCTGAAGCTCCGCTAACTGATCCGCCCTATAGACCCTGTGGCACTTTGGACATATGGTGAGCGGGTCTGTAAAGGACTCAACATGCCCACTGGCCTCTAGGACCTCATAAGGTGTTACCATGGGTGTCTCTATTTCCACCATCGGATACTGCGACGACCTTATGAAGTGATCTCTCCAGAGCTGAATGATGCGATTCTTCACGCTAGTGCCGTTAGGTCCAAGATCATAAAGCCCACCAACCCCTCCGTATATCTCGTAACTCGGCCAAAAGAAGCCTCTCCTTCTAGCAAGCTCATCTAGGTCTTCCTGTTGCGCCAACCTTCTTGAAATTAAGCGGTCGCAATTATGCTTATCTCGCGCTCAGCATCATCTAAACACCGCGCGACTTCTTACCAGGTAGACTAGAATCGCTAATGATGCCAAAAAGATGAAAGCAAAGACAAAATCAAGAAGCACTACCACGTAAAGAAGTGAGGACAGGGTCATAAAACCAGCTATTATGATTGAAAGCACAAGCCCCCATCTCTTCATGGTAAGTAGCCCTGCGGCCGACATGAACATCAAGACCGACATCGCCAGAGACGCGACACCCATGTAAAGCGAGTACGACATTATCTCAGAATAGGTGACCGTTATACCGTAAGTTGAGAGGACTTGCGAGTTAAGCTGGTTAAGTAACGAGGGCGTTAACATGACTCTCATGGCAAGCATAACCGCGCCGAGGAATAGCAGCACTACGCCCGTCAAAATCGATAAGACGCCTATAACGAGCACACCGATAGGCCTTTTTCTTGTGCTGCGTGGGGTTGCATCGAAACCTGAAATCAGTGAACCTGTGGTTGCTGAACCTGTAGTAAGCTTGGCGTTTTTTAAAGATGATCCACAATAAGGGCAGTACCATATTTGCCCGGGAGGCAGTTCATGCCCACAGTAAGGACAATACCTTTTCTCCTGATCCGACATAATGTAAGCATTTGGAGCGCTCAAAAGTTTTCCCTTTCTGGAAAGCCCTGACGTACAAAGTTGCGCGCGAATTCCTACCTAGCCCAAGTTGCATTCTCTTGGAGAGCTTAGCCAAACTTAAAAGAGAGTGACTGCGTAACACGTATGGAAGTAGATGAGCTCGACCTAAAAATTCTGGAGCTACTTCAGGAAAATGGAAAAATGGGTTACAGAGAAATGGCCGAAAAATTAAACACAAATGCCAGCACGATCTTTAACAGGGTTCGGTCTTTAGAAACTAACGGGATAATAAGGAAATATACAGCAATCCTTAACCCGGATAGCCTAGGTTACGAGATCACCGCGGTGATCATGATAAGGGCAAATGGCCCCCGTATAGTCGACATCGAAAAAGAGCTGGCTTCCATGCCCGAAGTATCCCTAGTTTACGACATAACAGGAGAATTTGACATAATGGTAGGAGCGAAATTCAAAGACAGAAATTCTCTGAACAAGTTCGTCAAGAAAGTACTAGCCCTCCAAGGAGTTGAAAGGACCACGACGAACTTGGTGCTCAACGTGGTCAAGGAAGAGCCAGCGCTTCCCATTCAAGTCGACGATTGATCTCTTTTTTCGCCTTCTTCGGTATAGGCCTTCACGAAGTCAGATATGGGCTTAAGCATTGTCACGAACTCCATCGGGAATATGTACTTAGTTGAAGGGCTTGATCCCAGCTGCTTAAGTGCGTCAAAGTACTGAAGCGTCATCGTCTTCGCGTCGATGGTCTTCGCGGCTTCAGAAATCGTTTTCAGCGCGGTGGCAAGGCCCTCCGCCCTTAGTATCGCTGCTTGCTTGTCTCCTTCAGCTCTTAATATTTCGGATTGCTTGTCGCCTTCAGCTACGGTGATCGTTGCCGTCTTCTTTCCATCTGCCTCGATGACTATCGCCCTTCTGTTCCTCTCGGCAGACATCTGCTTGATCATGGCGTCCTGAACATCCTTAGGGGGTATTATCTCCCTTATCTCAACGCTCGATACCTTAACTCCCCATCTCGCAGTGACCTCGTCCAGCTTGCTCCGCAGTATGGCATTTATGGTATCTCTTTTCGCCAATATTTCGTCCAGCTGGATGTCACCGATGACAGCCCTAAGGGTCGTCGTGGCTATTCCCGTAGCTGCGCCTTCGAAATTTTGCACTTGAACCACAGAATCCGTGGCATTAAACACTTTCGTGTATATTAGAAAGTCTATGTCCACTGGCGCGTTATCTTTCGTTATGCATGTCTGATGAGGGACGGTTATGTAACGTTCCCTGAGGTCCACCTTCTTGGGCACGTCTACGAAAGGTATTATGAAAACTATGCCAGGTCCTTTCTCACCTATGACTCTCCCAAACCTGAAAACGACCAACCTCTCGTACTCCCTAACTATCCTTATGGAGTAAGCAAGAAATATTATAATTATTATCAGAACGACTATTGCGGCTATAACGGAGGCTGAGGCTACCGCAACCTGTTCAAAAAATATCATAATTGCTAATCTCGCGCGCAATTATAAGGCTTCCTGAAAGCCTAACGTTTGTAAGAATCAGGATTCTTACGTAAAATCCCCCTGAAGAGGTTACCATGGAGTTTCGCTTAACTGTAAGAACGCTACGAACCAAACCTCCTCTTGCGCCTTTGAAACGTGCGAATGGCCCTGTAGAGGTCTATTTTCCGAAACTGAGGCCAATAGGTATCCAAGAAAACGAGCTCAGAATAAGATGATTGCCAGAGCAGGAAGTTGCTCAACCTCTCCTCGCCTCCAGTTCTTATTATCATGTCCGGATCGTGAGAGCCGGCGGTGTAAAGCGAGGAGGATACAACCTCCTCATCTATATCGTCGGGAGACAACTCTCCCCTAGCTACCCTTGAGGCGATACTCCTCACAGCTTTGACGATCTCATCCCTTCCGCCGTACCCCAAGGCTATTTGCAACAGCCGATCATCGTTGTTTGCCGTCCTCTGCTCAACAAGCCTTATGGCATTTAATAAATCCTCAGAAAATAAGGAAAAGTCACCTATCACCTTGACCTTTACCCTTTTTTCAAATACATCTCTACTTTCTGCCAGCTCCGCAAGCCCCTTGGCGGATAGAGATAAAAGGTGTGAGACCTCATCTTTGGGCCTCCTGGATATGTTCTCAGTTGACAACGCGTAAATCGTGACCTCCTTTACGCCAACTTCCCAAAACCAGTTCAACGCTTCCTTTAGCTTATTGTATCCGGCCTCGTGACCGTAATTAGGCGGAAAACCGAAAAGCGTCGCCCATCTCCTATTACCATCAAGGATGACGGCGATCGATGTCGGCATAGCTCCGTCTCTTATCTCTCTCCAGAGAACGTCTTCATATACCGCGTAAACCGGCCTCAAGACGCCAGTAATGACACGCTGCAAAAAAAGACCTAAGGCACGACGGGCAGAGACGATAACCGCCTCACCTCTTTCTCCTCAGCCAAAAAATCGTCCTCTATCCTTATACCTCCCACGCCCGGTATGTAAACCCCGGGCTCTATAGTGAAGACGTGGCCAGGCGAGAGGTGATCTTTTGACGTTACGCTGAGGTAAGGATACTCATGAACGTCAAGCCCTATACCGTGGCCCAATGAGTGTATGTAGTACTTGTCAAGCCCATATTTCGCCAGATTGGTTATGGCTAACTTGGCAACTTCTGAGAGAGGCTGCCCCACTTTCAACGAGTTATAGCACGTGTTTTGCGTTTCCCGGACGGCCTCAAAGCACCTTTTCATCATCTGGCCCACGTCTCCCATGAAGACCGTCCTAGTTAAGTCGCTGTCATAACCCTCATATTGCGCTCCAAAGTCTATGACCACTACCTCGCCATCTCTTATTTTCTTGCTGCTTGACGTTGCATGTGGATTAGCTGCCCTCTCGCCACTGGCAACTATTGTGGGAAAAGCAACCCCTTCAGCTCCGCGTTCCTTCATTGCTTTCTCGAGTTCAGCTGCTACGTGATTCTCCGTAACGCCAGGCTTGACCTCTTCTAGCACTTCCTTAAATGACTCTTCGGCCACGCTTATAGCTCCTCTTATCCTTCTAAGCTCGTCTTCGTCCTTTATGGACCTGAGTTGTTCTATGACCTGTGAAATACCTGCCCACTTGTCGTTGTACTTCCTTATATGCTCATAAAAAGAAAGGGTCACGCTCTCATCTTCTAGGCCTAGTACCCCCTTCGAGGCCTCCTGGCCAACCGACCTCAACACTTCGTCTTGGAAGTTCTTGGTTTTCTCCACCACCACCAACTCGTCGTACTTAGCGTCTTGAGCATCCGGAGCCTCCAGCTCTGTCACGTAAAGCCTACTCCTGCCGTCAGCACTGAGGAGGAGATAGGCTCCGCCAAGCCCCTTAAAGCCTGAAAAATACCTTAACGATTCGTAAGAACTGATCAGGGCGTACTCAATAGAAGCTCCTTTGAACAGCGCTTGAATGCGCTTCTTAAAATCTATCATGTCTTTACAGCGAACAACGCTTATAAGCGTTGGCCGAACACCACCAGTTAGCGGACAACAGCTTGTTTTTCTGATCTAGAAAGCCACATAGTTAAAACCGTGCATGTTTCAGGCGAGTGAATTGTACCTTCTTCGCACTCCATCGTGAACGGGCATGTAAAACATGGAGGCAAACTATTTATGTCAAGCTTAATGGTCTCCTTCATCCTATGAGAGTTACGAGCGGCCACGTTTAAGCCTAGCTGTCCTTGGCAACGATCATAGGGACCATCGCACCAGAAGCAGGGCGTCGCCATTGTCCGTGAGAAAAGCATAATTACCGCCGCTGGTTAAGAGGTATGACTAAATACGCTATAGCTGATGTTAAAGCCAGATGGATCCTCGACTCTCGCGCAAATCCAACCGTGGAAACGGAGGTCAGAACTGAAGGAGGTACTGTGGCCGTGGCCGCTGTGCCCAGTGGTGCTTCCAAAGGAGAGTTCGAAGCGCTCGAACTCAGAGATGGAGGATCGGCATTTCATGGATTAGGCGTTAAAAAAGCCGTAGATAACGTGAACTCGATCATAGGGCCCAAGGTAAAGGGCATGGATGTCAGGGAGCAAAAGCAAATAGATGATACCATGATCGCGTTAGACGGCACGCCCAACAAATCCAAGCTGGGCGCTAATGCCGTACTCTCAGTTTCGCTTGCCGTTGCAAGGGCAGCGGCCCTTGCCCAAGGGATGCAATTGCACGAGTGGATATCCAAACTTTACGATAGAAAGCCGCTGTTACCGGTGCCGTTCTCAAATGTTCTCAATGGTGGAGAGCATGCTGGAAATGATCTCTCGATACAGGAGTTCATGGTGGTACCCGTTGGGCTTAAGACATTTCATGAGGCGCTACAGGCGGTCAGCGAAATCTACGTTTCGCTTAGATCGTATGTAACAAAGAGGTATGGGGCTGTAGCCAAGAACGTCGGAGATGAAGGAGGAGTTGCGCCGCCTATGGGTAACACCCAAGAGGCCCTGTCCGCGCTGGAAAGCGCAATCGCGGACGCCGGTTACTCAAACGGAAAGGAAATAAGGCTTGCCATGGACGCGGCATCGAGCACTTTCTTTATCAACGGAAAGTACAAAATTGACGGAAGGCTCCTAACTAAAGAAGAGCTCATGGATTACTGGAAACAGGTAATAGCAGCACATAAGATAATGAGCATCGAGGATCCGTTTGAGCAAAACGACTTTGAAACTACCGCCAAGTTCACTGCTCAAGTGAAACCAGTTCAGGTTGTCGGCGATGACATATTTGTCACACAAATCGCTCGCCTCAAGAGGGGCATAGATGCAGGAGCGTGCAACGCCCTGTTGCTAAAGGTCAATCAGGTGGGATCACTAACGGAGGCAATTAACGCGGGCCTGCTCGCAATTAAGTCCGGTTACTCCGTGATGGTAAGCCACAGAAGCGGTGAGACCACGGACGATTTCATTGCCGATTTAGCTGTGGGTCTGGGCACTGGGCAGATAAAAACTGGGGCGCCGGCCAGAGGAGAAAGGGTAGCAAAGTATAACAGGCTACTCAAGATAGAGGATGATGTTGGAATTCCATACGCGGGACCTTCGATTGCATCAAAAAGCTAAGAGCACCCTTCACGAATCGCTTCAAAATTTTTTTCGAGAGAAGGGGGCATAAAGGAAGCGTGTGTAGGGAGCTTCCGCATAGACGTGCTAAGGGGGAACGAAGCAATAGAGATACAGCTTAGCGAAGCCTATAAGCTGAAGACGAAGATAAGGGCCCTACTAGGTATGGGCTACATGGTAAAGCTGGTAATACCGATACAGGCGGTACTGGAAACGCCAAGCGGAACCATTTACAAAAAACAGACGGCTAAGATCTTCAGGGAACTAGCTGGACTTGCAGGGCTTTTCCCAGCTGATGGCCTTGAAGTCCTTCTCATGTATCTCAAAGAAAAAAGGACTTGGTCGAGAGTAAAAAGAGGAAGAAGATACGTAATGCCAAGGGGAAAATTCAAGAGAGACACAATCCCCTCGGAGATCATAAAAACCGTTTCCCTGAAAACGCGTGAGGACCTACTGAGACTTCTTGTGCTTCCATCTGGCGACTTCACCAGCTTCCAACTATCGAGGACCAATTCCATGACGCCGGCTACCGGATCAAGAGCATGTTACATACTGAGGCACGCAGGGATCATAACGGTCGTGGGCAAGAGGGGGAGGGCTTACATCTATCGTTCGAAATCCCCTCAGACTAACTCTGATAAGTCACGAATTCCTGTTTTCCGACGCTCATCATTGGGGATGTTTAATCCAGCAATCCTCTGTTAAGCTTTGCTTCAAGGCGCATTACTGGGTAATTGCAAGCAATATTATCGGAGCAACAACGGACTGTTACGTTTAAGTTTCGCTATGTGGTCAAGTTTCGGGGTTAGATTATGCGCTTTGTTCAGGATTGAGATGACCCGCAAGATTTAGATGAGGCAAGAAGCATCAAATATCCGGGATAGATCTTCTCAAGGCCTTTAGCTTAAAATAGTCTAAGCCCATAACTCAAGGAAACACAGACTATAATAGCTATTAACAGGATCTTTGCAAAGCATTTATATTTATTCGTAACCGCTTATTAATATTAATGAAGGAGGTATGCTGAAGGAAAGAATGAGGACAAGGTCCATAGCGGCGAAAAACACCGAATGAACAGCATCAGCGTGGGTTGTTAGAACTGACTTGCAATAGACCGGAGATATAATCCACGCCATGAAAAGAAGTACAGGCAATGGTCTGGCACGAGGGTACCTGAAAAATGTTGGGCGTTGCTCTTAATCAAAAATTAAGTATTTTCGGCTGCTTCCTAGGCCAAGGAAAACTGTGAGATGGTTCGCACGATGAAAGCACTTGCTCCGATATGCCAAGACTTACCGCCTCCGAGGCGAAAGCCATTTTTAAGGGCTTAGCTTACTTTTACGGTAAGATGATTACGAAAGATTTCTGATAGGTTTAATCTAAGAGCTGGCACGATATAATGCTTACTTGACCCCCTTCACGACGGTAACCCCTGGTGTAGACGGCCGCGCACCAAACTGCACATAGCCATGAATATATGCGAAATACGAATTCGTGATTCTTTACTATACCCAGCAGGCACGCCGAGACCAAACACTGGACCCATCGTTCACTTTCCAATCAAGACCCACAAGACCAAGACCTTCACGCGTAACGACAAAGTTAAAAGCAAAGCACCTTATTGAAATAGATTGGAGAAGCTGAACTATAGGGCAGTATCATCCCAATATTTGGTGGGGCCTCTAGCCACAAGGCTGAAGTCATTTGAGCAAATAACGCAGCCAGCATGGGCGAACTACGCTAAAACTGCAACCTTTAAGCAATCACTGCCACAGGACCCAGACTGGTGGTATAAGCGCGTGGCGTCTGTGCTCGTTAAGCTATCGCAAGAACCGACCTTAGGCGTCAGCCGGCTCTCAAGCACGTACGGGGGCAGGATCATAAGCAGGGCAAAACCCCACCATGTCGCAAGAGGGTCCAGAAAGACCATAAGGATCATAATAGATCAGCTCGAACAAGCAGGCCTAATAGCCATAAGTGGCAACGCCAAGGTTCTCACACCCACCGCGGAAGCCCTGCTAAACGATGTAGCTAGGGGAGTCGTGGAAAAAATGAAGAAGGAAGAGCCAAGGTTGGAAATATACAACTGGGCCTTCTGAGGTGATAACCGTGGCTGAGGATGATGACGAGGAACTAAACGAACTCAAAAGAAGGAGGCTTCAAGACCTGAGTTCTTCCTACTATAGCAAGAAGGCGCAGGAAAAGCAAATAGAGGAAGAGAGGCGCAACATACTAAGGGAGATACTTGAACCTGATGCAAGAGCCAGGCTTGATAACCTGAGAATAGTTAGACCTGACTTCACGGAACTTATTGAGAACCAACTCATAGCCCTCTACCAGCAAGGAAGGATAAGTCGCGTAAGCGACGAGCAACTCAAAGCCCTACTTTACAACTTGTCTTCTAGACAAAAAAACACCACTATTCACATAGAAGAAAAGTAAACATCGGTCCTTAACTTTCTCAAGCATGCTTGCAACGTTCCAAAACTGCACCCTGGTTCTTGTAGGCATGTTGGGATCCTGAGATATTTCGTCAAGGATACTAAGAGCGTTGGCCGCCCTCACACCCGGGCTTACTGACGTATCCTGCAAATATTCAATTGCATCTAAAACAGCGCGCCTAATGTTCTTCGGGACATGAATATCATTACTTATATCCTGCAAAATCTTTATAGATAACTTAATCGCATCTGCTGCATTCAGAGGGACGGACATACCACATCACATTTTGATTAGAAGACATAGAATAAAAGCATAGCACCGGCCCTAGCCCTTTTTTAGAACAGAAACATGTATGAGAAAACTATGAGCACCAACGTCATGACGGCTACATGCAAAAGACCGGATGTGGCTTTCCCCTTATTTATTTCTCCGGCTAGCAAACCCAGAAACACGCTTTCAGAAAGGGCAACGTAATAGCTCACGCTCCTAAAAAGCGATGGGGAGAGGCTAGACTTTTCAGAAAAAAGTGGGATAGTACTCGTAGTATAAGGGGTTATCTTTATAGTTGCCCCGATTGCAAGCAGAAACGTAAAGAATGCCACATATGTTATTATAACGTGAATCCTAGTCTCAGACTCTCTCCTCCTCTGAAGCTCAACGTATTGAGCCTGAAATGTGCCGAGCTCGTCAAGAAACGTATGCATTTCCGGTGTTAAGTTCAAAAGATCCTTTATGGATGCTATGGAGTAGTTCGATATTCTGCTCTTCAGCGCGGAGGACAAAGAGATAAGGGCATGTTGCAGTGGAACACCAAGGGTAAGCCTTGAGACGAAAGCCTTAAGTACCGGCTTCAAGGGACCATACTCACCCTCTGAAGCTACTACGAATGCCTTGACAAGCGGAGAGCCACCTCTGATGGCCCGCGCAACGTTAAAGAGATAAGTAGAAAAGTAAAAATCCATTAACATCCTTTTCCTATCCATAAGCGTGAAAAGCACTCCAAGAGGAAACGATACGGCAAATATCACCGCGCCAAGTAGAAGTTCGAAGTTTTCTGATAGCACCGCAGCCAGCATCTCGTTAAATTTCGACTCACAGCCGTATAAAGCTTGCCATGAACTGCGCTGCCCTTTCAGAAAGACCACCTATTGAACCACCAGCATCTCCCTGCACAGGTAAAGCCTACGCAGCTCCAAAGTCGCATCTTTGTAAAGCGATTTCGGACCACGCCCGCCCTACTTTTGTCGCACTCATTTTTCATGATGTAGGTGACCACCTTCAAGCCACTCAAGTCGCGATCTATCATAAGACCGTAGACGCAGTGTAAACATAGCGTTGTGCTTGCGGTCAGAGAGCTTCGGGTAGTGCCCGATAGCCCGCACCTTGAACACGCCTTTGAAGAGGGATCAAGCCTGCTCATCTTTACCAAGTCCTTTCTGCGCTTTCTCGCTTTTCGTTCAGCTTCCATTTGAAGGTATGTCATGAGGCATCTCCTACCGCCTTCGATGGGTAATGGTTCCGCGCAATTCCCTGAACGTCGAGGTCTTCAGCTATTGATGGTATCGTGCTGCTAGCCTATCGCGCCAAATGCGTCATCGAGCAGCTCGCGCTTATTGCGCAACCCTTCATGGCTTCTTCGGAGCCCTCTTACGTCCTTTCTCGGGTTTTTATCCCTATCTTATCCTGACCAATAACCACTTCTGCGGTACTTTTCAGCCTCTTCTCGACCCTCTTTATGGATTCGGCGCGCCAACCACCACGCCAACGCTGAGTTGCCTTTCAAGTAAGCCTTCTGGACCCTGCCAGGATAGATCTTTACTTTGACGGCACCTATCGCGTTATAAATGATAATGGCCTCATTATAAAAATCTCTCCAAAAGATATCCATTTTTTTCCTAACGGAACGAGGATTTTGTCCCTTTTCTAAAATGGTTAAGTGAAAGTTTACGCCAAGCTTATCTCTTAAGTGAACCCACAATACAGAGAAACGCCACTCAACAACTGCTAGGCTTCAGTCAGCCCGTTAGGCTAAATAGCCCTCCCAACCAAGTCGTATGGACGAGGAAGCCGTCAGGGAAAGAGCTGAGAGGTACATAAGGAACTTAAAGGGTATAATTCCTGGCCTAGAGCCAATTAAACCAATTGAGCTGGCAAAACAGTACCTCAGCGATTCCGAGTATTACCTGGCCAAGGGTGACTACGTATCTTCAATAGTATGCTCATCGTATGCCGAAGGAATCATAGATGGACTAAGGGAAAACGGTACAGTTAGCGCAAGCTGGAAGACAGATCTGCTTCAAGAGAAGAGCGTAGCAGCCGCTGGCACTTGGGATATCATACATCCAGGTCACATAAAGCTCCTTGAGTTTGCTGCATCCTTGGGCGACCTAACCGTCATAGTTTCGAGAGACAAAAACGCCACGAAGGCAAAAGGCCACACTCCCATGTTACCAGAGCAACAAAGGCTTGCCGTGGTATCCGCCTTAAAACCAGTCAAGAGGGCCATTTTGGGATCGCTGAATGGTGATCCCGTCAAGACCGTGGCTGATCTTAAGCCGGACTTCTTTGTGCTAGGGCCCGACCAACCGTACGATGAACGTGAGCTCGAGCAGAAGCTCAAAAGCTATGGTTGCAACACGAAAGTGATAAGATTCAACCAGCGTTTCACATCACCAGGACTCATAACAAGCACAAGTAAGATCGTGGAAGTGATAAGGGCGCGCAATGACTCGGGAATCGTTTCATGAAACCTTGAGGTGATGAACCGTTTCAATCTCGGCCGCTGATATGTTTATAAACTCCCCACTTTTAATTAAAAAGGTGTAATGCTTGATATCCAGAAGGATAAGGGAAGAGGAACCTGAAAGGAATCAACAAAATCGCAATAATGTCGAAACGCCGCTTAGGCTATTGAAGAAGGCGCTCAACGCGCCCGTTACCGTTAAGCTAAAGGACGGTGAAGAGTACAAGGGTATACTTAACAATTATGACCCTACCATGAACATCGTACTGGATGAGTCCACTCAAGTAGATGAAAACGGTAACGCGCTGGTATCCTTCGGTAAAATACTCATAAGGGGAAACAACATACTTTACATAATTGTGGGGGACTCAACTAACAAAGCCGCGAAATAAACGCGTAACGCTTATGTTTGCCGCAAGGGAGATTAATTCCCCTTGCGCGAAAACTCAGGTGCTGGCGGCTTCAAGGCAATAATATTTGATATGGATGGAACCCTTCTCGATTCAAAGTCTGCTTTCATAAAACAACTCGAAGACTTTTTCACCATACACCACGTAAATGGCGTCAACAAGACAAGCATAACAAAACTCGTAGGAAAGAACTACCATGACATATTCCAAGAGGTTTTTGATGGCGTGGATGCCGAACAGGAAAAGCAGTGGATCGATTGGATGAATTACAGCTACAGGTTCTACTACATAAACAAGTTCGCCAGGCTGTTTCCTGGCGCGCTCAGATGCATTAGACGGCTAAAGGCGCAAGGGTTCAAGGTCGGCGTTGCCACAAACGCGCCGAAGATCATACTAGAGTATTTCATGAGCAAGTACGAGTTTGAGCAAATGGGTATAATCGGGGTTTCGGGTGATGATGTCGAAAGAAAAAAGCCCTATCCCGATATGCTTTTGAAGCTAATGAAGCAACTGGATTGCAAGCCTGATAGCACGATCTACGTCGGTGATATGGATATAGACGTGAGGGCTGCACGCGCAGCATCAATACCATCAATTGCTGTCCTGACTGGACTATCCGATATTACAGCTATAGAATCTGAGCATCCAGACGTAATAGCCCCATCAATTGAATGGGTATGTAATATGATAACTTCCTCGTCATCATAGACCACGCCTTACACCCTTATATTTGGCTTGTAAGCAAGCGTCTCTTGGCCTATTGCCATCCCATCGCCACCCTCACGCGACATTTCAATCCCAAATTAGTGTGATGAACTCGCATATTCGCGCTCCTCCCCGTGAACCTCCCGAAGATGCATAGGCAGAATGCCTGAGTAATGGCATAAGGCACGCTTCGAACATGGTCTCCAGTTATAAGGGAAAAACTCCACTACCCTTTGAATCAAACCACCTCAAAAAGCGGCCTTAGGGGAATGGGAACGTATTCCTTATCACCAACCCTGAACTTACCCTTCCGACCTACCACCACGGGAATCCCTAGTTCCGATGAAAGAAACGCCGCGGCCTCGTTCATCAACACATCCTCTTGCGCCGCCAGTTTTTCCATCACGGTCTTCTCGTTAGGACCAAGCTGCGATGCGGCATTAATTAGCTTCTTATAAAGCGAACGTTGCTCCTTAGGAAGCGCCTCCGCTCCTAGCCGCCCTGTCATTATATCTAGCATGGGCCTCGTCGTCTCGCTCTGATGTATAACCAAAGACCTGGCCTTGCTGCCTCTTTTGGCCCATAGGCTCATCACTTCTTTAGCGCTTTCAAAGAGACGCTGCACGTACTCCTCTTTGCCCAACACCATTGGCTCATCAGGAACCGCAAATGACTGAGGCCAAGGCTGGGTGCTTATGTGCTCTCTTTCACCCATCGTTTCCCAAGCTTCCTCCGAGGCATAAGGCATGAACGGTTCAAGAAGCCTCGTCCAATTCTTCAGGACCTCAAGCGCTGCCTCTGAGTACGATGATAATCCCTTGCTGACCCTTCTCCTCGCATACCATCTGAAGTCGAGCCAGAACTCGAACAGAGCGTAGTTAAGGGCTGTCCTGGTCCTGTACTCTTCCATGGCCGAGGCAACTTGCTCCAACGTCTTGTTGAATTTTGCCTTAATCCAAAGGTCCATATCATCAGGCATTCCATCATGATCCGACATTACCTGCTTGACCAAGCTCAGAAATGACTCGACCTTCTCTGCCATGGCATCCACATCAGCCCATTTGAAGTCCGGGTCATCCATGCCTTCAGCTGAATTTATAAGGGCTAGCCTTAACGCGTCGCTTCCCCTTCTCTCAATTGCTTTTTCAAGCGTAACGAAGAGTCCCTTTGACTTCGACATCTTGTTGCCCTCAATGGATGCAAAGCCGTTTACGGCAATTGCCCTGGGCCACTTGTCTTCCGGAAATATGGCCACATGTTGAAGTATGAAGAAAATCAGGTGATTAGACACCAGGTCCTTGCCAGAAGCCCTAATATCTACGGGATACCAGTAGTCAAACTCATGCCTTATCTGATCTAGTAACGAGACAGGCACACCAGTAATCGAAGAAACTTTGGAGGCGTTCCCTTCGCCAAGAAGAACGTAGTCAAAAAACTCAGTAGTCATGGACTCGGGCTTGACAAGCCCCGCGTTGACGTACTTCGATATGGTGTAGTAGGCCATGTAAATCGTTGAGTCGCTTAGGGTTTCAACGAGCCAGTCCGAATCCCAAGGCAAAGGAGTGCCAAGGCCGCTCCTCCTAGCACATGGTTTATCGCCTACCCAGTCAAGAACATCTAGAAAGGCCTGTCTTGCTGCTGGCGGATAAAACTTCATGTTTTCTATTGCCTTACGAGCCCTTGCCTTTAGCTCGGGATCCGAGTACTTGAGGAACCACTGATCCTGGAGGATTTTAACGTCGCAGGTAGTACCGCACCTGCACACCACCTTCTCGGGAAGCTCGTAGAACGCGAATCCAAGGCTCGCGCTTTTCAGCCTCTCTGACACCACCCTACGCGCATCTGAAACCTTCATTCCAGCGAGGTCGCCTACGACCATTACTCCCTTTCTGAGCTCAATGGAGTAGATTTTTTTTGTTGCGTCCTCAGCCCGGGGGTCCGATTGGCTCCTTATGCCCTCCTTCTCACACTCTTCTATCGCAGGATAATCACCGTATCCCTCGACCTTTATCACCGAGATTGGCTGCCGCGGCATTCCCAGGTCCTTAAGCGCAAGATAGTCAAAGGGTGCATGTGCAGGAACGCTAAACACAACGGCAGTTCCGAACTCTGGATCAATGAACGTAGCTGGAAGAACGGGAACCACGCTTGCCGTCAGCGGCACCTTCACGCTCTCGCCTATCAGCTGATCGCCCCGTATCGTCGCCGAAACTGCCACGGAGAAGCCCTGATCAAGGAGCTTCTGAACTGCGCCTTTACCCACAATCCAGCGTTCTCCTAGCACTTCCAGTTCAGCGTAGTCGACGTTTGGCGAAAGCCAAACGTTCGTTACGCCGTAAAGCGTTTCGGGGCGGAACGTGACCGCGACCAGATACGCTCCCTTGAATTTACCTGAGACCAGCTCAAACTTAATCGCGGTCATTTCCTCAGGGGATACTCCCTCTCCCTGCAGCCTATCGTGATCTCCCACAGGGCTGAGGTCCCGAGGGCACCAAACCACGGGATGCGTTCCCTTTACAACGTAGCCCAACTTCCTAAGCCTGTCATATTGCCAAGTCACGAAGGCGTTAAAGCCGGGATTATGCGAAGTCGTGAAGAACTCCCTTCTCCAATCTATTGAAACCCCGTACTTTATCAGGGTGTCCTTGCCCTGTTTCGTGAAGTACCTTGCCAAATAGACGGGGTCAGTAAACTTCTTAACCTCATCCATGCTCACGCCAGCTATTTCAACCAGTGGGTTTATCGCCTTGGGGTCGCCTTCAGCTATTCTCTTTGCTTCTCCGGCTATGGGCTGTCCGGTCCAATGCCAAGCCCATGGGAAGAGAACGTTGTACCCACGAGCCCGTTTGTACCTCGCAAGCGCGTCTAGCCTACCCACGGTATAGCCATGCCCCACATGAAGCGGCCCATCCATATAAGGAAAAGGAAAAGTAACAAAAAACTTCCGCCTTTCGTCGGGATCTGCTTCATAAACATGCTCGCTGACGAAGCGCTGAGACCACTTGATCTCGTAATCTGGCACAGCCATAATTCAAGCACCGGTACTAGCTCTCGACTATGGAGCGTAAAAGCTCATCGTCGATCGGCTTTTCGAAGACGAACTCCAAAAGCTTTGCGCTCCCTCCTCCTTTTCCTCCTGCCTTCTTAAGGGGCTCTAGGGCGAAGTCAACCGATGCAGGGCTTCCGAGCTTAGCGGCCAAGGCCACCCTCCTGCGGTCCGAACTCAGCACTATGGCCACTTCGGACTGGTTTGTTGCCTCCACTGCCACGTCCCTTGGTTCAAGATCGTCTTTTAACTTTATGAGTTTGGCCCTAAAACCATGCGCGCTAAGTTCCTGAGCCCCGCTCGCATATTCCCTCGCCAATGAATTTTTCAGTGATTCTATTTGCTTTCTATTGTTATGCAGCTCTTCAGTGAGCTTGCCCAGCTTCTCAAACAGGGTTTCGGTATTGCCCTCAACCATCTGAGCTGCCCTTGATAACGCTTCATCATTATCCTGAACGTACTTAAGCGCTGCAAACCCAACTGAAAACTCGAACCTGAAAACCGATTCCTGTATCCTGTTAACGGAGCGGATCTTAAGCAGTCCTATGTCTCCCGTTCTCTTGACGTGCGTCCCTCCACATGCTTCCGCGTCAACGTCATCAATCCTCACGATCCTTAACCTTTTGCCGGGGACAACCCCGCCTTGGTATATCTGATATCCATAGGCTGCCTCCGCTATGTCCCGCTCAAGCTCAAGTTTCTCCACAGATAAGTTATCCATTATCCAGCCGTTAGCTAAGCGCTCTACTTCCCTTATCTGCTCCCTCGATATGGGCTTATAATGCAAGAGGTCAAGCCTGTTAATTTCTTCTCCTTTTTGAGCTCCCATCTGCCATATATGATCGCCCAGCACTTTTCTTGCGGCAGCGAGAAGGAGATGAGTACCGGTGTGCCCGCGCATAAGCTGTTTTCTCCTCTCCCAATCTACGAGCCCTTTGGCTAAAATGCCTGGCGTTGGAGGGCTCCCATTTATCGTCACCTCATGTACTATGGTCCCGGAGGACGTCTTGTAGACCCTGTTCACTCTGGCCTTTCCTCCGTCCCACAGAAGTTCTCCTGTATCCGAGGGCTGGCCACCCCCTTCTGGATAGAAGGCCGTTTGATCGAGAACGATGTACTCTCCGTCGGGAAATTTCTCATAACGCTGAACCCTGCCGCTGAACTCGGGAGCATCCCGCTCGTAATATAGGGGTCTTGTTTCTGGCATGCCCACGAAAGCATCTTCGTGCGGCACCGTCCTCCTACTTTTCTCGCCAAGCCTTCCCCTTGGAGCGGAGGCGTGAAGCGCGGCAAGTCTTGAGTAAAAATCCGCAGGCACGCTTACCTGCATCCCCTTTTCTGAAAGCGCCTTGGTTATCAACTCAATCGGCACACCGTATGAATCATATAGCTTCATCAACGTGTCCTCGTTTACCGTGCCAACGCTTGCGATCTTTCTCTCAAGCACGCCCAGTCCCTTCTTTAGCGTGTCGTCGTACTTCTCTTCCTCCATGCTAACTAGCTCGAGCACGCGGTCCTGTTCATTCAGAAGGTTCGGGAAGTCCGGTGACCACTCCTTGATCTGCAATGCTACGAGCTCCTCCAGAGGGACCTTCATCGATAACAACATCTTCAGCCTTAGCGCCCTTCTCAATATTAGCCGAGCAAGGTATCCCTCCCCAGCATTTGATGGAATGACGCCGTCAGCCAGCAGGAAAGCTATGGTCTTCGTGTGATCCAAAAGCCCACCTAGGTATTGGTAGGGTTTTATCTGCTTAGCGTAGTCTTCGCTACTCATGCCCATGGCCTTGGCCATAAGCGAGTCAGCTACCGAAGGATCGCCTAACCCGTAAATCGAAGCCCGTGTCATCATCGCGAGCGTTTCGCTTGATGGCAACGTAAGGCCAGCTTTATCGGCAAACACCCCTATCAGGTTGGGGAATATCGCCTCAAATGCCGTGGGCGTACCCTGAGATACCCAAGAGAACCGCTCTATTCCATATCCCGTATCAACTATCTTCATAGGCATCTCAACGTACTTCCCGTTAGACTCCACGAACTTCATGAAGACCAGTGTCTCCAGCTCAAGACCGCCGTAAATCACCTCGAAAGCAGGACCCGCGTTTCCTCCGCCTTCCCAGAAGTCCTCCTTAAGCGTTATTTCATCTTCGCTAACTCCCAGAGATTCTAAGAAGTCCAGACCATATGCTACGGTTTCATCCTTCCAGTATTTCCAGTCATCCTGGCGGTTGAAAGCGTGCGCTCCTCCCATCTCGAAAATTGTAAGGTGCCTACCAGCGGTCAACCCAACACGATCGACGTCCACAAACCTTATGCATGGTTGAGAGACAACAAGCGGATTCGCAGGAGGAGGTATAAGACCTGTTGTGACGTATGGTTGAAAAAGGACTATGCTAGCGCTGGTTAGGTAAAGGTCGTCCCGCCAGCGGGCAACTACAGGCCTAGGGGCTATGATCGTGTGCCCCCTATCTTCAAAAAACTTCAAAAAATATTGCCTCATTTCCCTGACGTTCATGGACCTGTTGAACTTGTTACCCCCCATGAAAGTGTAAGGATCGCAAGGGGCCTCGCCACACGTTTCCCTTTTCGGATCCTTTGTCCAGAAATACGTCCCACAAACCTTGCACTTCTTCCTAACGAAACCCCTTTCCTTAAGCGTCCTAAGCTCAAACTCAGAGGGATCTATGGCGTCCATAACCCTAAAGAGATGGCAACCCTTAAGCTTGCTTTTGTCCCTGGAGCAAGCTCATCTTAAGCACCTTAAGCGGTAACATCGCACACTTTCCCCTTTCCGGTGTTATGCTCTTAAGGCCTAAAAGTCCAAGCACATCCGGCTCGCCCATCTCAAGAACCTTTTCTACGGTTTTTCCCTTCACGTTTTCCGTTAAAAGTGACGCCGACGCTATGCAAACTGCACATCCTACTCCTGTAAACATGACGTCATCGATCTTTCCGTCCTTAACGCGAACCTCCATCTGTATTACGTCGCCGCAATTGCTGTTTGAATCACGGTACTTTCCCGTCGCGTCCTTAAGATGCCCAAAGTTACTTGGATGCCTGTAGTGGTCAAGTATGAGCTCTCTATAGAGGTCATCACTCAACGGAGAACACCCTCTTTACTTTCTTTATACCCTGAATCAAGGCTTCAACATCCTCTTTGTCGTTATAGATGTAGAAGCTGGCCCTGGCAGCAGCCGGTATGCCGTACCTATCCATGATGGGCATTGCACAGTGATGGCCCGACCTTATGGTAATTCCCTCGGTGTCAAGTATTTGAGCAACGTCATGAGCGTGCACGCTGTCGATGTTAAACGAGATAACGCCTCCCCGTTTTTCTGCGTCAAGAGGACCATAAACGTGAACTGAGCTCTCATTTGCCATAAGGGAAAGAGCGTAGGCCGTCAGCTCTTTCTCGTGAGACCTAACCCAGTTCATGCCCAGGTTTCTCAAGTAGTTAACGGCCTCCGATAGCCCTATGGCCCCCTCGACGTTTGGTGTACCTGCCTCAAATTTATATGGGACGTCGTTCCAGTTAACTTCTCCTATGTGAACCTCTTTGATCATCTCGCCTCCCGTCAAAAACGGAGGCATATCTTCAAGTAACTCATATCTACCGTAAAGGCCGCCTATTCCCATCGGCCCCAGCATCTTATGCCCTGAAAAGGCCATAAAATCGCAGCCAATCTCTTTAACGTTAACTGGCATATGAGGAACGCTCTGCGCCCCATCCAAAACGCAGACGGCACCTGCGTCCTTTGCCTTTCTGGCTATGGCCTTCGCGTCATTGATGGTTCCGAGAACATTAGAGGCATGTGTTATGGCGACGATCTTTGGCCCCAGCTTGAGCTTCTCCTCCAGGCAACCCTTGTCCAACAGGCCTTCATCGGTAATCCTCACCACTTCCAACTTAGCGTTCTTCTCCGTGGCCAGCAACTTCCAGGGCAAGAAGTTGCTATGATGTTCCATTTCCGTCGTTACTATGACGTCACCCTCCCTTACGTTGGCCCTTCCCCACGAATAAGCAACCAAGTTCAGGGCTTCGGTAGCGTTTCTGGTGAAAACCAGCTCTTCGGGTTTGGCACCAACAAAAGAGGCTATATTTGACCTGGCATCCTCGTATGCCTGCGTTGCCTCCTCGCTCATCTCGTAAAGGCCCCTATGTACGTTTGAGTTCATCTGTTCGTAAAAGTGCTTCACGGCATTTATCACCTGCACCAGGCGCTGGCTAGTAGCAGCGCTGTCAAGGTAAACAAGCCTCTTCCCGTTTTCAAGCCTCGAAAGAATTGGAAAATCGTGCCTTATCCTATGTACAAGCTCCGAACTCTCGACCAAGTACGATCTCCTCCAAAACCTCTTCAAGAGGCACGATCCTTTCGAAGGGCGATAGGAAACCCCTTATCAAAAGCGAGACGGCCTCTTTTTCGCTTAGTCCTCTGCTCTCAAGGTAAAACAGTTCCTTATCTCCGATTCTTCCAGACCAAGAGCCATGCCTTGCTTGCACTTCTTTTTCGTATATGTCAAGCGAGGGAGAAGTTATGGCTTTGGCCTCCTTGCCTATCATTATCACCCTTTCCTGCAAGTTTGCTTTGCTCCCAATGGCGTCCTTAGGTATGCTGGTCAGCCCCCTTATCACCCCTTTGCCAAGTACCGCGGCCCTCATGTCAACTTCGCTTTCTGACCGAGAGGCATGCCTGACGTTAAACATGGAATCTCCAAAAGATGATTTAGGAATGAGCTCCGCGACCCTCGCGCTTAAACTAGCACCCTCTCCAACGACCACCTCACCAAAGTGCCTGCCGTAACTCCCAGCTAAGTGCAGGGCATCCAGCTTTAACGATGAACTAGCCCCGAGATCTGCGCTGAAACCTGTAAACTCAACTGGTGATGAGCCTGCCTTGTAGGCAAGGTCCACAGTAGATCCGGGCTCACACACAACATCGATGCGGGATGCCACAAGCTTCGTGCTTTTTTCGTGCAGGATACCCAAAGGGGTGACTACCGTAGCGCTAAGCGATGAGCCCTTTCCCACCTTGAAAACAAGCCTGAATGGCAGCCTGTCAACTAAAGATATCTTAAGAACAGCTGACTCACCGTTCTTGACGTCAATGACGTAACCGTGTTTCCATCCAGCCAGCGAAAGCAGTTCAACCTTGTCTTCGGATAAGCGTTGAAGCTGTTGGGCTACCCAACCATCATGGACCCTGCTTAAGAGCGGCGCCGCCTCAAAATCACCTTCTCCCTTTACCTGAAATCCCCCCTCATCGGGAGTCTCAAATCCCTCCGGAAAATCCATACCGAAATCAGAGTATTTTAGTTCTTCCCTGTATATTAGCCTGCCATCCTTCATCTCCTTCCACTTCAAGGGAGATAGGGACCTGTAGCGATCTTCCGCCATGAGCCTAAATCCATCATATTCAGTCAATCACGCCACCTCATTTTTAACTTCCGTTTCGACTATCTTATTGAACTCAACGGCGTATTCTAAAGGTATCTTCTTGGTCACAGGCTCCATGAATCCCCTGACTATCAATCCCCTTGCCTCCTCCTCTGAGAAGCCCCTGCTCATGAGGTAGAAGAGCTGTTCTTCGGCTATCCTTCCCGCGGTTGCCTCATGGGAAACGTCTGCATCAGATTCGTAGACCTCTTCGGTCGGGAAAGTGGCCGTAGAGCTATCATCGCTTATGAGGAGCGAATCGCATTTTACCGAGTTACGACTACCCATCGCACCTGGGTTAACCTTTACCTCTCCCCGGTATATCGCCCTTCCGCTTCCCTTGCTTATGCTGCGAGATAGGACGTAGGCAGACGTGTCAGGAGCGGCATGAGCCACTTTTGCCCCCGCCTCAAGGACCTGTCCACTTCCGGCCATGGAAACGTAGAAGTGCTCTGCCCTTGCTCCCCTTCCAGCTAGCACGCTCGCTGGATAGAGCATTGTGACCCTGCTCCCCAAAGATGCCTCGACCCACTCCATCTTTCCCCCCTCTTCCACAATGGCCCTCTTGGTACCCAAATTATACATGTTCTTGCTCCAGTTCTGTATCGTAGTTACCCTTACGCGGGCATTCCTTCCCACAAATACCTCGACAACTCCCGCGTGAAGACCTCCTTTGACGTACATTGGCGCAGAACATCCCTCTATGTACTCCACGGAGGCATCGTCCTCGGCGATTATGATCGTGTGCTCGAACTGGCCCATGGAGGGGTGATCGACCAAGTAATATACCTGCACTGGCATGCTCACCTTAACTCCCTTGGGGACGTAGAGGAAGGTGCCGCCGCTCCATATGGCTCCGTTGAGCGCGGCGAACTTGTGATAAGTAGGAGGAACGCAGCGCGTCATGAAGTACTTTTGGATAATGTCAGGATACCTCTTAACCGCCTCGTCCATACTCATGAAGATAACGCCCTGCTTTGCCGCCTGATCTTTCATCCGCTCGTAGATCACCTCTGATTGGTACATTATGCCGTTTCCAGCCAAGAAGTTCCTCTCGGCCTCGGGTATGCCTAAGGCATCAAACGTTTTCTTGAGGTCAGCGGGAAGATCGCTTAAGCTGCTGGCTTTTTCCACGCTGGGCTTAACGTAATAGGCGAGGTCATCAAGCTCCAGCCCACTGAGATCGACACCCCAGGTCGGCATAGGCTTGCTCTCAAATACCGAAAGGGAGTAAAGCCTCTTCTTCAACATCCAATCCGGCTCTCCTTTTTCTCTAGAGAGAGCCGTAACTACTTCCTCGTTAATGTGCTTTAGCTCAGTGATCCCTTCCAGCCTACTCGCCTCCCCATCTCGAATATCCTTCTCTTTCAATTATCCTGGCCAAGGTAATATCGCCCTCGTCAACTATTTTCCCGCCTTTCATGACGTAAACGACGTCGGGTTCGATGTAATTTAGCAGATCAAAGTGATGCGTGATTATCAAAGCAGAATGCCCGTCTTCCACAAACCTCTTTATGGCATCCGCTACCACCCTTAAAGAATCAACGTCAAGGCCTGAATCCACCTCGTCGAGTATGGCGAGCTTCGGCTGAAGCATGAGCATCTGCAGCACCTCGGATTTCTTTCCCTCTCCCCCTGAAAATCCCTCATTGACCCCACGCTCCAAAAAAGTCTCAGGGAATGACAACATGCTGGCTGTTGCGGACAACTTCTTCCTGAAATCTATTATGGACGGCCTACCAGGACCACTCCAGCGAACCCTATACGCCTCCCATATCATATCCTTTAACGGGACCCCAGGTATCTCCACCTGCTTCTGAAATGCCAAGAAAAGGCCCTTCTTCGCTCTCTCGTCAGCCCCTAAAGAAAGTAGGTCAACCCCGTCGAACTCGATTTTTCCAGATTTCACCACGAAGTCAGGGGAACCAGCTAAGGTCAGTGCAAGAGTAGACTTGCCCGATCCGTTTGGCCCCATTATAACGTGAACTCCGCCGTCCGGTAAAGAGAAAGTTACCCCATTGAGTATGTCCTTGCCATTTTTTGCTGAGACGGAAAGGTCTTCAACATCAAGGGTCATTTCAATCATTCAAGGTATAACTCACGCTATTAAGTATAACGCTGTTATCCGCCAGAATCCTCCGCTAACTTTTCCACCCTAAGGATTATGCCGTTTACACCAGTCACCCTTACCCGATCGCCTTTTTTTATAACGTCAGAGGAAATCGCAGACCACTCCTCTGAGCTAACGATCACCGTGCCCTTTCCATCCCGGAAGTCCTCTGAAGCCCTTCCCGTGAGCCCGATCAGTCTCTCATTGTCGATGAGTTTAGGCTTAGCCCTCAACGCTTGCCTAACCTTATCGAGGTAGAAAACGGCAAACCCCAGCGCGGCCGCTAAAAACCCAAACTCCACTCCCGTTACGACGGTAAACGCCGGCTGACTTGAGAAGTACCCGGGTGCTGAAGGAGATTCGTGTACTGAAGGGATCACAACCTCGCCATATAGCATGAGGAGGGCAGCCAACGATATTATGACGCCTGATGCCGCAAATAACCCATGCCCAGCTTTGAGCTCCAGAAACATGAAAGCTCCCGCTATAGCAAAAAGAATTATGGCTATGGGTGACGCGCCAACTATCCCCATGCCATAAAGACCTAGGGCCAATGAAACGAGACCTACTACCGTCAATATTCCGGTGGGATGATAAAGATCAATAAGTATCGCGAAGAAACCCAAGTCGAGGAGCAACGCATCAAGCGTGCTGTTACTCAGATCGTATCTGAACTGATCCGCTAGGCTAGGTCCCACTATGTTAACGCTTGCCTGCGGGGGAATTATCCCCTCGGATTTCAGCATCGATATCAGCTGAGTTAAGTTGCTAGCGTAGCCATTCACAACATGTAAGGATATTGCTTGCTGCCATGTGTACGTCAACCCGCCTTCTGTTTTGTTGACGTTAGCCGAAACCATCATCCCTGCGGCCGTTCCATTGCGGCCATGCAGCGCGGCCTCTGATGACACCATTTCAGAATAGGCCCCCATTATCTTCTGAACAACGTAGGTTGGCTCCGGCGTGGAAAAGATCGGAGAAGCTCCCCCAAAGCTTGACCCATTTTGAAGATATATGTAGTTAGCCGCTTCCGATATCAGGGAGCCAGCGCTAAAAACCCCTGGGGAAATTCCATAAACTATGAAAGTGCCATTATAGTTACTCTCGTAGTTATCAATGGCACTAATCATGTTAAGCATGTTAGATGAATCACCACCTGGGGTCGTGATCTCAAGGATGAAGTAGCGGTAGCCGCTAGCCTCAGCAACATTGATGTTGTTAATAAGGTAGTCCTGAGATGCAGGGTTTATTTCCATGTTCATGCTAATACCATACACCTGCTGCCCCACGCTCATAGCCGAGGCGGCAAAGCAAAACACGCCGAATAAGAGCATCATCGCCAAAACAAAAACGATCTTCACAATTGTAAAAACGCGCGCGTTTAAACGGATTTTCTGGAAATCAGACGCTTAAAATCACAGCTTTAGGCGAGGGCTCCTCCTCCAGCTCCGCATCCTTCTCGTGCGCCTCACTTTTCCTGCAGTTTTTTGCACGACCCATATGGGCACTGGTTCGGCTCTCCTGTTAGCCTTGGCCAGCCTTGCCTTCCTGGAGAAGGGTTTGCTCTTCGCCAAAGGGCTCACCACGACCAGCGCTTATCCAAAGAGGGCCCCTAATCCCTCTGCAGCCTCTTCCTCTTCCTTCTCTTCTTCCTTTGGCTCTTCCTTCTTCTCCGCTGGCTTAGCTGCCTCTTCAACTTTAGGTTGTGGCGCAACTGCAGCTGGTGCTGCTGCAACCGCAGTGGCATTCTTGAGCGCTTCATCGATGTTTATATTTTTAAGGGCTGCAACTGTCGCCTTAACCCTTACGTCGTCAGCCTGTATGCCAGCCGCTTCCAGCACCTTTTTCAAATTGTCCTCGGTAACCTCCTTACCTGCCTGATGGATCAATAGAGACGCATATACATACTCCATGGTTAAGTCACTGGAAAATAGGACGTCACTATTAAAGTTTAATGGATACAGCTATGGACGTCATCCCAAATCATGATGGAAAACAGGCCTTTATCAGGTAACCTTTCACGCGGAACACTAACCAAGAGAGCACAAAGAACAAGATTAAGACATCGCACTTGGCTGGTAATCCGGCACAACGCACTTAATCATTGCATCAAAATCATCGCATGTGGGCATCGCCGCGGCAAGGCCCGCATGCCATCCTCATCTTTTTCCTTCCTTAATTTTGGGTAGCTTCTGCTCACGCGGTAGCCGCATGATAAACAGGTCGTAACGGCCCTCCCACGTCTTAACCTTACCCGCGATGTAACAGAGGGAACCAAGACGGAGCCGCACTCAGGGCACACTTCGCGCCTAAGATAATATGGCCTTTGAATGTTGAACCTATCACAGAGCAGCAAGGCCTTCTGAGCGTACTCCTTAGAATTGGGCTTTTTTGCATTTTTTTCTGCCAAGCTCAGGTAATAGGTGACAACGCTTAGGACTTCAGCCTCTTTTTTGCCCATCGTCAAAAAGTGATGGCAACTCTCTTTAAAGGTTAGTTGTCAGCTCCCTTAGGAGCTAGTCGAGGCAGCTCACACCAACACGCATTTATGCGAGGAGGCCTTACTATGGGTTGAGGGGTCTATTTGTTACTATCGAGGGCATTGACGGCTGCGGAAAGACCACGCAGGCGAGACTACTTCATAAGAGGTTACTTCGCGACGGAATCGATACAATACTAACACATGAACCAACAGATGGCCAGATAGGGAGGCTGATACAAAAACTGCTCAAAGGACAAGGGGAAGTTCCAGCGAAGCTCCTAGCGCTGCTCTTCGCTGCGGACCGCTATGATCACGTTGAAAAGCTCATAAGACCAGCGCTACAGTCAGGCAAAATAGTGATATGCGACCGCTACTATCACTCAAGCATAGCATATCAGAGCTCCATGGGGGTCGACGAGGCCTACGTGAAGTGCATCAACGACTTCGCTCTAAAGCCTGACCTAGCCATACTCCTTAGGATTAGCGCTAAGACGGCAACGGCACGCGTAACCAAAAGAAAACATGTTCAATATACCGAGCAGGAAACCCTTCAGACTCGCGTTCAGCAAAAATACGAGCAACTCTGTCGCGAAGGTGAGCTAATCCCCATAGATGCAGAGGGAAACCGCGCGGACGTCCAACGGAAAATATGGGCCCTTGTATCCGAAAAGCTCTCTGAAAGGCACGTTCACTATGAAAGGTCTGCTCCTTGAAGTCGTGCAGCACTTGCTTAACCTGTATTATCAACTGAGCTTACGCAACTTTTTTATGTCCAGGGTACTGTTGATAGCGTATGGAAAACAGCGACCAGGAGAAGGCGTTATCATGGATAAAGAAAAGAATTGAGGAGCTCGACGAGGAATTAGCGGCGCTTAAAGCACTGGTGAGCGTAATGGAAAGCAACAGGACCCCGAAAGCAGAAGGCGTCCAAGTGGAGACCGAGGAGCCCAAGCAAGGCTCGGTCGAAGTCAGCGAAAAAACACCTCCCAAGGAAGCGAGGCCAGAACCCGTGCCGCAACCTGCGAAAGAAGAGGTCAGCGAGGTACCAACGGCACAAATATCCATAGGCGACAGGAAGGTTGCGGCCATATTCCAGCACGATAACGAAATGAAGATAGATCTGTTGGTAGCCCTTAAGCCCGATATCCCTCCTTTTAAGTCGTTCTTCCTGGATAAAGTTCTGGGGGACTACGAGAAGAGGGATAAGCAAAGAGAACAGGAGGGACAACTACCTGCTGGAGGCGCTTTAACTTACGAGGTACTCACCGATAACGAGAACAACATAACGCAGATAAAAATCAAAAACATAAACGATCAGAGAAGAACAAGGGAGATCATATCCACGATACGCTGGACCATCGCAAGAATGATGGAAAAGGAAAACCGCCGACCTTCACATCCGAGGGGTAATCGAGCTCACGCTTTCCATAGCTACCAGGAACATCAGCGGCATTATCACAAAGCTCGTAACTAAAATAAGCGCCGTTGGATTAAGTCCAAAGAACCCTCCGCCGATAGTTGCCGCGATCATGCCCATAGTCAATATCGTAATCGGAAGTATGACGAACAGGGATATCACGCTTTCAGTCAACGCTCCTAGGTTTTCAAGGAACTTATCGATCGTAAGGCGCTTCTGGTTCATTATGTTCTCCCTTTCGTGATTTATGAAGGGCCTGAGATCCACACTGCTCTTCATGCTCAGCACAAAGCTAGATAAGAAATTGGAAAGCTCGTCTGATGGGCTTCTTTTGGCTGCGTTCATTATTGCATCAGATGGGGATATTCCTAGGAGGTCTATCTCTTTCCTTATCTCGTTAATCTCGTCTATCCATATGCCATATATGTGCCTGTCCTTAAAGGAATTTATGAGCTCTTTCAACGGTGCCCCTGCTTCTATGTAGCTCGCGAACCTCTCCACAATGAAGGGCAGCACTGCCTCCAACTCTACTTTTCTTGACGATTTCTTAGACGATACGTAATAAAGGGGAGCTCCGAGTCCCAGCGAGAATCCTATAAGCCCTGTCGACGTCCCAAGCACCAAAGCGCTGACCAAATTACGGGTGATTGAAAAGAAGACCGCGAAGCCCGTGAAGAAACCTCCCACGGTTCCAACGAACATAAGTACCGACCAAAAGGCCATGAAATCCTGCTCATCAACGTAAATACCGGCCTTCTTGAGCTCGGGCACGTACTCACGCACCAACGACGATAAGATCGAGAGAAAACCCATGTTCCGCCTGCTCCAAGCGCCAGCGCTCACTAAGGACTTGTTCTTTATGATAATTTCCTCACGGGTAGGCTCCTCTTCCAAGGAACCTCCTTCTAGCCGCTCGGCCTCGTCCGGAGGGACCTTGCCTGAAGACGCCTCAGATGGGGTGCGAACCTCTCCTATCTGAATTGTAACGTTAACCTTCTTTTTGAATAAGTCTTTAAGTTTCACTGGGAACGCCCCGATTGATTCGATAACCTTGCCTTGATGACTATTTCCTTTTTGTTTGCATAATAATCGCGCATAACCGATATGACATCCATTCTGGTATTTCTGTGGGTCCTAGCCATCCACTTGAGTATCTCAGCCTTGTCATCTACCTCGAGGTAAATCTCCTTTAACGGCCTCTTAGTAGACGAAGATATAGATTCCATTACCACGCTGTTACCATACTCGACTATATCCTTAGACGGATTCCAGGTCGCGTAGTTCTGATAAAGAACTCTGTTTGTTGCCAAGTCATAGCTTGTTATCTCGTCTATGGAACTTACCCTTCTAACGAAGCCAGAGTGGGTCGATATGCGGCTTATGTGCACTACAGCGGACACGGCAGGGATAAGCGATGGAGACACTGATATGGGGGGACTTATCAACCTGTTTATCATAGAATCCACGCTGTCGGCGTGAATTGTGGTTAGCCCACCGTGACCGGTCATTATAGACTGGAAGAACACAACGGCCTCCTCCCCCCTTATCTCGCCAACGACTATGTAGTCGGGTCTCTGCCTTAAGCTCGCCTTAAGCAACTCAAAAAGGGTTATGCTTGATTGCTCTCCCTCTATGCCCTTGCTGTGCAGAGATACCCAGTTCTCCCTTTCAAGCCTGAGCTCCGGTGTCTCCTCTATGGTAACTATCCTTTCCTGTGGGTCGATTAAGTCTATTATGGCATTCAAGAGCGTGGTTTTTCCGGCCCCCGTAGACCCTATCACAACGACGGATTTCTTTGATTCCAGTAGCTCCCATATGTAGGCCGCTTCCTTGGGCTCGAGGACTTTATTCGATATAAGGTCAATTATGGTAAGAGGCTCTGGCCTAAAGTTCCTTATGGTGAAAGTAGAACCGCTTCCAGATACCTCCTTCTTGTATGTTATTAGCACCCTACTGCCATTCGGCAAGATACCATCCACTATCGGCTTAGCCAAGGAGATATCCCTGTTCGCCATAAAGGCAAGCCTTTCAACCATGGCATCCAACTCCTCTTCTGAATTAAATATGACATTTGTTTCAAGCTCCCCATATCTCCTGTGAACCACGAAGACGGGAATCGCTGTCCCGTTGCAAACTACATCCTCGACGTTAACATCCCTGATCAATGGCGTTATCTTTCCATAATCTATAAGATCTCTGGTTAGGTAGTAGTAATACTTTTGAAGAACGTTGCCAGGCACGCTGATCTTGTTGCGCTTTATAACGTGCAGTACAGCAGTCTTCAGCAGTTCAACTGCTTTCTCTCTATCTAGGCTTATTGCTTCAAGCGGAACAACCCACTCCTCCAGAAGATACTGCTTTATTATGCCTATCTTTTTCACGTCTTCCTCGCTCAGCCTAGGTTCAACAACCTCATAAACCAGGGCGTTTGTTGAGGTCTCTCTGCGTATCCCAGCGTAACAGTAAGGGGCCTCGACAGGATACATCTCGATATAACTCTTGGAGGCCGTAGCAGACATACGGTGCATATTATGCAGTAGTATTTAAATTATGGCTCAAATACTTTCAAACAAGACCACAGGAATCATGCGATAAGGAACTATTTCGTCTCACCAAATGGTCATATCTTCTCCTAGATGATTAAGAATTGAGCGGCATATAAGGACCACATCCAGGCCCTTATCCAAAAGAATCAATGCGCGCTACGCATCGTGGCTTCGTTGGATGGATCTATAGACGCCAAGAGCTCTTGCCTTAAACAAAGAATTGGCCTCCATGTAAGGCCTAGCCTTACCTATCGAAGAAACGGAAACCAACGTCATATAGGTACCCGGACCGTTCGTGAACAATAAAACGTAAAACAAAGTAACTATTACTATGAGATTTTTTTCAGCTGGCTTTGGTACATTTCCACCAGCTCATCGGTCGTGGTTGCATCCTCAGGAGCTTTATCTGTTCTCCACTTTCCCGTAGTGCGCGGAAACCTTATTGCGAGCCCCGCTCCTTCCTTGATCCTTCCATAAGCGGCAGTATGGATTGGACTAAGCGTTATCTCGGCCCCCTTTACCTCTATGACGTACTTTGGCTCAAACCAAACATCAGGCTGAAGCAGGCTTTCGACGCGCGCCGGCTTGCGTTCTACCCTTGCATCACCGAGCTTCTGGGGCAACGAGAAAAGTTCCTCATCCGAAAAGCCGCTGCCCAGCTTGCAGACAGTGCAGAATTCGTCCTTGGCCTTATCATATGCTGCAAGTAACAGCGCTCCATAAGTCCCTGCGCGCTTTCCCCTCCCATTGAACGCGCCAACTATCACCAAGTCTACCGTATCTGCCAGCTCGCTCTTGTAATCGCGCTTGTACTTTATCCAAAGCCACCCTCTGGCGCCAGCTTGGTATACCGATGCATCGCTGATATCCTTAGCCATAACCCCTTCGCATCCATCGCTTATCGCCTCTTCAAAAAAAGACTCAAATGTACTAAGATCGGATACCAAAGTCCTCGTTGCCAGCTTTACTGACCCAGACGTATCGACCACACTCTCAAGTGCCTTCCTGCGCTGAACGTATGGAACCTGTGTGAGGTCATTGCCATTTAAGTACATGACATCAAAGAGAAATATGTTAGTAGGGATCTCCTCCAGTGCCTCCTCAACACCGTACTTCCTTCTTCTGTGCATAAGTAATTGAAACGGCATCAATTCTCCAGTGTTGGGATCAACGCCAACTATCTCGCCTTCGACTATCGCCTCCGATGCCTTAACATGCTTCGCGATGGAGGAGATAACGTCGGGAAACTGAGAAGTGATCTTCTCCAGCCTGCGGCTAAATAACTCGACGTTCCCATGGGTTATGTGCGCCTGGCATCTCTCCCCGTCGTACTTATACTCAAGCGCGGCCTTTCCACCGAGCTTCGCAAGAACCTCTTCTGGGCTCTTAAGGCGTTCAGCGAGCATTGGCCGAATCGGCTTTCCGGGCGTGGGCTTTATCATCTTGATGCCTTCCAATCCGCTCTCAGCAAGGCTCTCGGCCACCTGTCCTATGTCACTGGTCAAGTTATACGCCCTTTCTATAAGGGACCTATCTCCTCCAGCATAGATCTCCGCAAGCGCATCCAAGATGGTCATATCCGCAACTCCAAGCCTCAGCTTTCCCATGACCGTTCTGACCAAGTATTTGGCCCCTACAGGAGTGAGACCACCAAAAATACCCGAAAGCCATCCCATTTTCTCATCCTGTGAGCCGCCGCCAGCTGAGCGAGCTATTTTATCCAGCGTTAAGTACACGTCTTTTACTGTAGGCGGCTGCGGTTGAACGAGCTGCTGTATTGCCTTTGCCTTAAAGATCTGCTCAGCTACCAGCCCAAGATCTCCGGTCTTCTTGTAAAGCGTCTCAACTTCTTTCAGAGGTACTCCGACGGACTTGGCCAACGCCCTCTCAACAAGTTTCTCACCAAGTCCTATCTCGATTCCGACGAAGTCGGGATACAACTTTCCCAGCGTTAGATAAGCCAACGGACCAACCTCATCCTTGCTGGCCCTCTTGAGCATGTCAACCAAAATGGAGGTTATCTCAAGCCTTTTAGTGGTTGACTCGATCTTCGAGTAAAAACTCGCCACTTCTGAGTACAGCATCGCGCGTTAATTGCGACATAGACTTTTAACCTTATGGGGATGGCATCCCCCTTCCCTTTTGCAGGCCTAATCAAGAAGCAAAACGTGGGAATGAAATCCATTGAGCACCTTGAGGCTTATTCGTCCTTTGCGATGCTTTTCACTCGCTAAGCTTAATTGTGCCCGTCCAAGTCTAAAAGAGAATGTCTCTATGGAAAGACATAGTCACGACCATGAAGCTGGTAAGAAAGCCTACTCGCAAGGAGTTCTGGTTATCCACGAGAATAACGTTCATAGGACTTCTTGCAATCGGAGTTTTGGCTTTCTTAATTCACATCCTTATGGCCGCGCTTCCACTTTAGGTGATGTTAATGCCGTTTAATTACGCGATTAAGGTAGCCCGCGGCAAAGAAGATGAGGCAGTAGACGAACTCGCCCAAAAAGCCAAGGAGATGAACTCCACTGAAGCATCGCAAATTCAATCCATAACAAGCATCCCATCTTTAAGGGGATATCTTATTGTCGAGGCCGTTAACTTCGCCGCTGTAGATAGACTCATTGATGGAAGTAGATACGTAAGAGGAAGAATCAAAGGTCTCGTGAAAGATGATGAGCTGCAAAAGATGCTAGTTCCTGCCCCCGTAATCGATCAAATCAAGGAGGGATATCTCGTTGAGGTAACCGGTGGTCTTCTCAAGGGTATGAGGGGAAAAATTGAATTCATAAACAAGGCAAAGGGCGAGGTTGGAATCAGCTTGATTGGCACCCCAAATGTGATGCCAGTCGTGGTTTCCGCGGATTCCTTAAAGGTAATCTCATCTGAGGCTGTAAAGGAAAGCGAGGGTGTTCAAAATGGCTAAGAAGGTTTTCAAGTTCAGAGTCGACGCGGGAAAGGCAACTCCAGGCCCTCCCATAGGGCAGGCGTTGGGACCGACCGGCGTAAAAACACCACAGGTCGTAGCGAAGATCAATGAGTTGACCAAGCAGTACAGCGGGATGAAGGTTCCAGTCAAAGTGATAATAGATATGAGTACCAAGGACTTTGAAGTAGAAGTAGGGCAGCCATCGGTATCATCCCTTCTGCTTCACGAGATAGGCAAGAGCAGTGGCGTTGGGAAGCCCGGAGTAGCAGGGGAAGCAACGGCAGGTGACATAAGTATGGAGGCAATTGTTAAAATCGCTGAGCAAAAGGCGAAGTCGCTCACCGCTTCGAGCTTCAAAGCTGCGGTAAAGACCGTTTTAGGGGTAGCCGCGTCCGTAGGCCTCACCGTCGAGGGAAAGAAACCAAAGGAGATAATTTCAGATCTTGACTCTGGCAAATATGATCAGCTTTTAAGCAAAGGCGAGATAGAGCTTGAAGCAGAGAGGGCGAAGTGGTGATGCCTATACCTACTTTAGAGGAACTTACTGAGGCCGTCAAGAAGGCAAGAGCGGAGTCTAAGCCAAGAAACTTCAAGCAAAGCTTTGAGCTTGTCGTTAAATTACCTCACTTCGATTCCAGAAAGCCAGAGTACAAGCAGAATAAATCGGTAATTCTTCCTCATCCACTTAAGTCTACTGAGGTCGCGGTCTTCGCGGTTGGGGAAAGGCGCGCTATGGCCGAAAAAGCAGGCGCCGCCTTCACCATGGGAAGGGATGAGCTTGCAGCTTTGGCGTCTGACAAAAAAGCCGCGAGAAAAGTTGCGAAAAGCTATGATTATTACCTTGCCGAGCCCGAACTCATGCCTCTGGTCGGTAGAGTGCTTGGCCCGTTCCTCGGCCCTAGAGGGAAAATGCCGGATCCAATACCCCCGAATGCAGATATGACAAACCTAATAGAGAGAGCAAAAAGGACGGCCAAGGTACGCATGAGAGAACAGCCATATTTCTCCGTTAAGATAGGTGAAGAGGACCTAAGCGATAAGGACGTCGCGGAAAACGCCCTTGCGGTCTTAAACGAGGTAGGAAGGGAATTCAAGAACCCCTCGGTTGAGATCGGATCTGTTATAATAAAGCTTACCATGGGTAAGCCCATAAGCTTAAGTGGTTAAAAATGCCATCACAACAAATCTTACTTAAAAAGCAAAAAATAGCATCCGAGTTAGCAGAAAAAATAAGGAAATACAACTCGGTCATGATAATAGGGATACAGGGAGCAAACGATAAGATGCTCGCAGAATTGAGGTCACGCCTAAGAGGCTTGGCAGAAGTAAAAGTTGCCAAAAACAGCACTGTAGTAAGGGCCCTCACTTCTCTCAAAAACGATAGACCCGATATAGAGAAGCTGGCAGCCCTTGCGACGGGAACTAATGCCTTAATAATTTCCAACACATCTCCGTTTATCCTTTCAACGATAATTGATGAGATAAGAGATTCAGATTGGATAAAGCCAGGAATGCCATCGCCAATCGATGTCGTGATACCCGCTGGTGACCTCGGCCTACCGCCTGGAGGGCCTGCAAGCGTGTTAACCGACATGGGAGCAAAGATAAAGATAGTCAAGGGTATGATAAGACTCGACGAGGACTTCACGCTAATCCACGTGAAAGAGAAGCCCAGCGCCGCAGCTGCCTCTCTCTTGATGGCCCTCGATATAAAGCCGATACCTCTAAGCTTCCAAATAAAGGGAGCGTGGGATGGAGTGTTCATACCAGGAGAACAACTCCATATAAGCATCGAGCAGTACGAAAAAGACCTCGTAAGCGCAAAGCTCAACGCGTTAGCAGTGGCTGTCGAGGCGGAAATAATGAACGACGAGACGGCTCCGCTCATACTTCAGAAAGCCGCAGTACAGGCATATGCGCTCGCTGGCACGGGTGCGTTCTTCTCTCCGAAGGAAATGGAAGTAGCCATCAGGCGTGCGGCAGCATCAGCAGCGGTTTTAAAGACTTCAGCTAAACTTTGATTTTTCATGGTCAGACCCATTATTGGGTCTTATTTTATTCTTCCGGCTTAGTGCGCTTACGCGACCATCCTATTCGTTTCTCATAGCCCACGCAGCTATATAAGAGGCAGAATCCTGAGGCCCTGAGCTTGGCAGAAACGGCACACCGTACTTAACAGCAATCGAAAGCAATGAGCTTCTTGGGCCGGGCTCATCGCTGTTCAATAGAGGGGGAATACCTTCCACAATGAATATGGGTTTTCCAAGCGTCTTCATGAATATTGCCTCCTCAAATAGGCCTCCAGAAGAAAGCAAATCAGCGACCTCTGAACAAGCCATAACCCTGACCACAACATCCTTGACTTTCACGTAATTACCACCAAGATCTTTGAGAGAATAAGTTACTCCCAGACCTTTTAACGCCTGCGAAAGCCTTGATCCCTCTAGACGATGATCCAGTATCACTGTCCCAGAAGACATTTCCTCCGTAAAATCGAGCAGACCCTTATTTATTTTTGTTTTTTTACCGTCATCCGGTGCAAAGGGAGCCTGAGAGCCTCCTTCCGAAATCATCAGTTCCCCATCGCTGGCCGATATCAACCTACCCATCGTTCCTTTCCTCTTTAGGGATATCCAGTGATATGTCTCGTCAGCGGTACCCTTGGCCATTAGTATAACGATTTTACCCTCTTTTTTTCTGCCGGTCCTGCCCCTTCTCTGTATTAGCCTTATGGCGCTTGGCACGTTATCATAAAACACTACGAGGTCGCAATTTTCTATATCGAGACCTTCTTCAGCGACCTGGGTGGCCACCAATACGTTGATTAGACCACTTCTGAAGTCGTCTAAAACGCGCATCTGATCGCGCTGACTCATTCCCTTCTCTACGCCCTTCCTCGCCTGCCCCAGAAAGGGCGCTGGCCTTGCACCCTTAACGCTCCCCAGAATCGAGGAAAGCACCCTTGCAGTCTCCCTATAATGGGTAAAAACCAAAACCTTAGAGCCCGCGTTCGAGAGCTCCTCCGATACCACAGAGAGCAACGCTGGAACCTTTGGGTGCTCAAGGCCAGACCGCCGCAACTCCAATAGCTTATTCTTCGCTTCGTTCCAATCGCTGACGAGCATCTTCAACGAGCGAGTAGAACCAACCTGTGCGACCGCATCTTCCATCTCGTCCATATAGCTTAGTGCGCTGCTTACGCCCTCCACCTCAACCAGCAACTTGGCATGCTTCACCCTGATGATATTATTTAACAGGCCATATGCCTGAAAGTCAGTGGAATCCGCGCTACCCGACTCTATCTTTTTCCTCAGTTTATCTTGAATGTCCAAAAGGTACTTTATGGGAACGTTGCTTACCCTGAACCTTATGCCAAGCGCCGATAGCCTTTCGATGTATTTCTCAGAGATCTGATCTAGTAATCTGCCCACCTGCAAGATCTCGGCCGGCAATTCCAGCACAACCCTTTTCTCGGTTATCCCCTTGACGTAAGCTGCGACGTCAGCACTCCTTTCGTCTCTGGCTTCCACTTTTTTTATGTGTAAATTAGAAAGGATTTCCTCTAGGTGCTCCTTGTTATATCCAGGAGATGCAGTTAGTCCAAGAATCAAAGGATGCCTAGCCTCATGGACGTACCTTGAAGCTATGTACACATACGGGTAATCGCCAACTGCGTGGTGGGCTTCGTCAAAAACCATAAAAGACACATCAGTTAAATCGTACCTATCATCTCTGAGGTCGTTCTCGAGCGCTTGCGGTGTCATGAATATGAACTGAGAGTGATTCCAGTGCCACTTTCTGGCATCAGGGCTCGTTTCTCCAGTAAGTACCCTCAACTCATCAGCCTCTATTAGGCTCCCAAAGGTTGATGCGTGTTGCTCGGCCAAGGGGCGCGTGGGCGCTAGCACCACGATCTTCTCATCGGGATATTGTTCAAAGCGCTTAGCCGCTACAAGTGCAGCAATAATCGTTTTTCCCAGTCCAGTGGGCAAGACCACAAGGGTATTGCCCTGTAAGGCGCTCAAGTATATGTTCAGCTGGTACTCCCTGGGTACAAGCGAACCCTTCTTTATGTAGGCTGGCAGCTTGGCGGCTCCTTCCACGTTGACCTCTAAGATCATGAGCTTTTAGCCATTTCGATGCAGCATTCGCTGAAAATCTGGAGGCACTTGCTCGTAAAACTTGATGCTCGCAGGCACTATTATGGACTTGGGCAGATTGTAAATTTTATCGTCAACAACGTCTCCAAGCCGAACCCAGTTTACAATTTCTCTTGGCGACCCAAGGGCCGATAGAAGTATCAACGGCCTTCCCTTTCTCAGAGCTCCCTTACTTAACTTTTCTTCCAGCTTCTCAAGAATTCCTAAGGCCTCCGAAAAACCCATGTACCTGCCCTCCTCGTACTTAACATCAAGAAGAACCAGCGTGTGAAGATCGCGAGAAAGATTATCCGCTATTACCTCATATGGAGTCTCTGGAAAATAGCCGTATCTTTCATCGGGATACACCACGGTAACGGGGGGGCCAAAGCGGTAAGGATCAAGCCCTGAGCATGAAGGCGCAAGCGATAATACGGAAATACCATGAACTACTTTGACCTCAATTCCCATTTGCTCTGCCCTACGCTTCAGGGCAAGGTGCGTTGTAAATATAAAAGGGTCCCCGAAGACGAGAAGGGAAATTGAGGATTTTTTGGCTGGTTCCAATACCTGGTCACCCTGTCCTTCCTCGAGGTCCTTTCTGCTGAGCACTATCACTTTTTTGCCAGTTAGCTCCTCCACTTTTTTTATGGTAAGCATGTCCTCTGGATCGGTGTATGCCTCTGCAAATACCTGGTCAGATGACCTGACAGCATCTAGCAACGATAGGGTCAGGTTACCAGGACCCCCTACTCCCATGCCACCTATAACTAACATGGTGCCACCCCCACGCGCCCGCTCACGAGGCCTCCAACTCCTTGATCTTCTTAAGAGAGTCCAGAATTGTCGAGATAAGTGAAACGTAAGAGGGCATGTTATCTGAATCAGAGTCAAGGGCCGCGGAGACCTCGCTTAGCCTCTTGAGCAGGACCTCCTTCACCCTCTCGATGATGTAAGGTTCCATAGCCGACGCTTCCTGTTGCCCGGCTTTTACGAAGACCACGGGCTTGTTGCAGTGCGGGCATATCACTTGCCCATCCCTAAGCCTAAACAAAGGGGAACCGCAGACAGGACACGTATCGGCTAACATGGTCGCCCCTGACTTCAGAAGGTTCGCCATCCTCTTTATGTCTTCGTCGTTGACCATATGTAAGTAAGGCACCTCAGATAAAAAGGCATCAGTGACCTTAGCATGGCTTTAGCCTTCCCTATTCACCAAGATATGTAATAATACGATTCAATCTGGCTCTGGAGATGCTTCTGCGGGCTTCAATTCGCCCCTTTTGAACATAGTGAGGGCCTCAGCCTCATTAGATGTAGGAGAGTACAGCACCATCATGCCCTCACCTTTAAGCGACGACAGCATGCCTTCACCTATTTCCCTAACCAACACCACTTCGACACCCCTGTTCTTAAGCTCCTTTGCGAGCCTCACGCCCTTTCTCCTAGTCTCAGCTAAAGCTGGGTTGTCGATTACGTCCACCTTGCCGCTCTTGGTATCCACGATCTTTATGAGAGGGACCGTGGCCATATGCCCCCTCAAGGAACCATCGGGTTGCTCGGGAATCGCCACGATCCACTTGCCCTGGAAAGACCCTGGCTCAACATGTATACTGACGTGAACAACCAAGGGAATGCTCCTCTTTATTTCACCCTCGACCTTATCGGCTAGTGCGTCTGCCTCCTGAACCGAGTAATTGGCAGGCGCTTCAAGGTGCATCTCTACAAAGTAAAACGGGCCACTTTGCCTTACCCTTATCTCATGTACCCCCACTACGCCCTCGATCCCTGACACGACGCCCCTTATTTTCTCGGTTATCTCCTCATTCCCAACATCAAGCAGCGTGTAAACGGCGTCCTTAGCTATCCTGTAGGCCTCAAACATTATGTAAGCTCCTATGAGTATTCCGACGACTTCAGCAATCAAAACCATCGATAACCACTCCGCGACGACCCCTACCACAACTATTAGCGATGATAGGACATCCTGATAGGCGTGAAGGCCCTGAGCTTTCATCGACGGTAATGCTATACCAGGTGTTCTATTCAAGTAAACCATTATCGAGTAGCTGGCTGCAGCAGAGATTATCTCCACAATTATGGGTACAGCTGGCTGGGATATATGAATAAAACTCAAAGAATCCCTTGCTATCTCCACAGCGGCAAAACCTATAGCTGCGGCCACCACCAAAGAGACCATGTTTTCTAGCTTATACAACCCAAAGGGAAACTTTTCCGAGGCCGGCCGCTCGGCCACCCGCAACCCTAGGTAAACCATGATCGTCATAAACACGTCAGAAAATGAATGAATCCCATCGCCAATCATTATCACGCTGTGGAATAAGACGCCGCTCTCAAATTTGGCTGTCGCTAGGGCGGCAAACACCACCGCAGACACGAGCGTCCTTTTCCTCGCTTCTTCGAACAACTCAAGTGTTTTCGGTTTACCGATATAAGTTTAGCTAAACACTGAGATATGCGACATTGAGTTGCTTCTCAAATGCTTCAGCAGGATACCGATAAAAACAAGCGCCACCAAGTATCACGAATTAGCTAAAAGCGCAAACATTTTTCCCGATCCTAAGAACATGTGCGAACTACCCAGCTAATGGTTTCGGCTTCCCAGCTCCTCCAGCGGTCAAAAGGGCTGTTCGCCTTGCCGCCGCGAGCGCCTTAGTCGCACTTCGCAGGAAGATGCTATCCGACAACGCGCCGCTTTCCAGTAGACCTGTTACGCTCTTTAAAAGGGGGGCTTTCGCCCCATCGACTATCATCGAGACAAAAGTTTTATTGCGTTTAAAAAACTCAGGTGCCAGTGCGGGCCTTACACATCAAAGTACATCTGAAACTCAAGCGGATGAGGTCTCATGCTCACTTCCTGATAGTCTTTGAGCTCATAGTAAATGATCTTATCGATAAGGCTCCTGCCAAATATTGACAGAAGGTAGTCGCTGTCCGATTGCAACGCTTCTACCGCCTCCTTGAGGCTGCCTGGTAACACGCCAATACCTTTTTCACGCCTCTCATCTTCCGTGAGCTCGTATATGTTCTTATCAACGGGATCTCCTGGATCTATCTTCCTCTTTATGCCATCCATCGCCGCAGCGGCCATTGCCGCAAACACAAAATACGGATTCGAGGATGGATCTGGAGGCCTGAACTCTAGCCTTTTCTCGCCGCTGTGATCGACTCCGTTGTGATAAATTGGTATCCTAACGGCGGCTGATCTATTTGACTTGCTCCATGCCATGTAAACTGGAGCTTCATATCCCGGTACCAGCCTCTTATAGGATGACGTAGTTGGTGCTACGATCGCGGCTAACGACCTCGCGTGTTCAAGCAAACCGCCTACGGCGTATCTACCAATCTGGCTAAGCTCGGCATACTTATCAGACGCGTCGTAAAACGCGTTGACGCCTCCGGTCCAAAGCGACATGTGGACGTGCATCCCAGAGGCGTTGTCACCAAACACGGGTTTAGGCATAAACGTGGCCACCATGCCCATGTTCTTAGCTACGTTCTTGACCACGTATTTTATGCTGATCACAGCGTCTGCCGAAGGGACTAGGTCGTCACGAAATATGTTTATCTCACCTTGACCTGCCGTAGAGACTTCGTGGTGGTGTGCATCGCATACTACGTGAAACCTGTCTTCCAGGTAAGAGACGGCGGTGCTTCTGAGCTCGTAAAGCGTGTCTTGCGGCGGCGCAGGGTAGTAACCTTCCTTGAACCTTATGGGATAGCCACTTCCCTGCGATGACCACGGTGCTTCGCGCGAAATGATCTCATAAGATTGCCCCCTGTAGGGCTGCAGCGTATCCCAAGTCACGCGATCAAACACGAAGAACTCGACCTCGGGCCCCCAGTACGACGTAAAGCCATTATCCCTTAGATATGAAACCGCGCGTTTGGCAACGTTTCTGGGGGCATCTTCAAACGCACCAGCGCCGCCGCCAAGTCCTACGTCACATATGAACCTAACAGTAGAAAGCTCTTGGGGATACCAAGGCAAGACCGCAACGGTCTGAGGGTCCGGGTAAAGTACCATGTCTGATTCATCTATTTGCGCAAAGCCCCTTATAGATGAGCCATCAAGCTTGGGTACCCCAACCCTGAACGAGTCCTCGCTCAGGGCATGGGAGGGAATCGTGACATGTTGCAGCCTCCCCGCTATGTCGGCAAATTGAAGGTCGACGAACTTGGCAGACCTAGCCAATCTAAGCGCTTCATCAACGCTAGCAACAAAAGGAACCACTCTACCGTCTTTTACGTCATAGGGCATGTAGTAAGCGATTAAAGGCATAAAAGCTTTTTTGAAACTGGTTCAAAAATTGGCTCTAATTAGTGAATATTTTTCATGAGTTGCGGCACTTTTCAGCTATTTTATTTGCAATCAGTGCCGCAAAGGCCCCAGCGGCAACTCCGCCATCTATATTAACCACGGAGACCCCCATGGGACATGCCTGCAGCATGGACATCAGAGCTGCCTCCCCCTTACCGCCGTACCCGTATCCCACGGACGAAGGCACCCCTATCACGGGCACGTCCACAAGCGACGCTACTACGGCAGGAAGCGCTCCCTCCATTCCCGCTATGACAATCAGAACGACCACGCCATCATCCAGCATCTTCTTAAGCGGCTCAAACAGCCTGTGAATTCCAGCTATCCCAACGTCAATCGCTACCTCAACATCACAACCCATTTCCTCAGCAACGAACTGGGCTTCCTCAACCAAAGGAAGATCAGCTGTACCAGCTGCCAATATTCCTATTTTCTGGCCAATTTTTGGAGGGACGTAACCACTTCTTCTGACCACAAAACACCTCTTCCCTTTTTTTAACTGATATTCGCCAGCTAGTCCCTCAATGGCTTTGCGATGATCTTCATCCATTACCCTTGTCACGATGGCAGACCCTACGGCTTTCGCCATCTCCTTGGCAAGGGCTGCTGCTTCCCCTGGATCCTTGCCCTCCGCCAATATGGCTTCGGGTACCTTCCTCCTCCATGCGCGCTCTAGGTCTAGCCTTACCTCTTCTCCCACCTGATCGACGTAAAGCCGCCTTATTTCCCTTTCGGCCTCATCGACGTCGATCTTCCCTGATGCAAGCCTCTCTAGAATATCTCTCATTTGGAAAGTGAGACAGGCGCTAAAAAGCCATGCGCTTGAATCCGTCAGGCTGCATGGCCTACACAGGTGACCCCATAACGATGCGAGCTCGGCGCATCATGAATTCAGGCACGACAACAACTCAATTATGCGCAAAGCGTTAAAGCCAATAAAACGTTTGAGTTCATGATACTGTATTTTGATTGCTCTACAGCTGGAACCTCAGGCGATATGCTTTTGGGAGCGCTCTTAGATCTTGGCTCTAACCAAGATAAAATCATAAAGCTGGCTGACTACGTTTCCAAGAACCTGCCCGGCGTCCGCTCCGTAAAAGTCGACGTTAAGAAGACAAGTAGCAGGGAGATCATGGGTACAAAGGTTACCGTTTCGGTTGATGAAGAACTTGTCTATGAGCCAGGAGAACCTCCACACCCGGAAAGAGATAGCGCCATACTTAGGAAGACCATAGACGGGGCCCTCAAGGAGTTCAATCTTGGAGAAAAGGCCAAGGCCTTTGCTCTCTCCGCTTTCGACAAGCTAGTAAGCGCGGAAGCTCATGTTCACGGCTTAAGAGAGAAGGTCACACTTCATGAGGCTTCTTCGGCGGACACAATAATAGATATAGTAGGCGTCGCCATGTGCATAGATGACCTAAAGTTGTTCGAGGGGACCAGGTACTGCGCCTCTCCCATAGCTTTGGGAGGAGGAGATATGGAGTTTTCGCATGGTATAATGGGATCACCAGCGCCGGCTACTATAACCATTCTTAGCCAGACAGGGTTACCAGTCATACCCGGGCCTTTCGGCAGCGGCGAGCTAACCACCCCAACAGGCGCAGCAATCCTGTCAACGCTGGTTGAAAAGAATTGCATGACCCCTATATTCACTCCAAAAAAAGTGGGTTATGGAATTGGCCAGAGGGACCTGGGCCGCAGGGCTTCTTTCACGCGCGTGATATTAGGAGATGATTACCCGCCGACGCAAACCGAAAGCGTGTCAATCGTGGAGACCGATATTGATGACGCAAGCGGCGAGGTCGTTGGGAAGGCCGTAAGCGACCTGATGGCAAACGGAGCGCTTGACGCATACGTGATACCTTCTTTAAGGAAAAAGGGAAGGCCCGGCACGCTAATTAGGGCCATCTCAAGGGTGGGAGATGAGAGAAAGCTCGCGCTCACCCTGATGGGCGATACCGGTACCCTCGGAGTTAGGTTTTGGGGCGTCAATAGGTTTGTGGCCTCTAGGGCAATGAGAACCATTAAGTTAAGGGGAAAAGACATAAACGTAAAGCTGGCGTGGGACATGGAGGGCAAACTGATAAGCGCAAAGCCGGAGTTCGATCAGATAGCAACGATCGCAACAGAGCTTGGCGTACCGCCTCAAATTCTGCAAAGCGAGGTAATGACCAAAGCCCTAAGGGGCAATGAAGACGAATCCGGGTAGCGACGTTCGTGAGCTAAAGTCCTAGCTGAGCCCCTTCAAAAACGCTAGACTTTAAGCCTCCGCTTTAGTTGTCTCAAATGGAGCCTAAGGCCATAATATTGGTTACCGCGGATTGGGATGCCCTAAAGTCCTACGCTAAAAAAATATGCCAAACGGCGGCCACGCAATTAAACGTCGAATATAAGGAGCTAAACGAAGACTGGGACTTCTTAACAAACTACGGGGAAAAGGACGAATTTGGTGGGGTGGAAATCCCGCAGGCCTTCATAGAAACCGCTGACGGCAAGTACATTCACGTTATGACAAAGGTGCCGCTCAACGATAAAGGAACCCCTGACCTTCAAAAAGGAGTTCAGCTATTTATTAACAAGTCAAAAGAGGGTTAAGGTCAAGTCAACTGGATCTCTATATAAACCGAATCAGGCACTTGGATTCTCATTATTTCTTGCATAACTCTCTCGTCGGCATCTATATCTATTAGCCTCTTGTGAAGCCTCATCTCCCAGTGATCGTAGGTATCAGTTCCCTCTCCATTTGGTGCCCTTCTCGTAGTTATCTTTAGATATTTAGTGGGCAGGTAGATGGGGCCCGCAACGCGAACGCCTGCCTTGGTAGCAACGTCCTTTATCTCGTTGCATACCAAGTCCACGTCCCTGACGTTCGCGCTCCAAAGCCTCACCCTTGCCTTCTGAGCCATCAAGCCTTCACCTGAATCTGAGCTGGTACCACGTCAACTACTATGCCTGCAGCTATGGTTCTGCCCGAGTCCCTTATAGCGAACCTTCCTAGTGGCGGGAAGTCCTGATATTTCTCAACCACCATGGGCTTTATCGGCACCATCCTGACTATGGCGCTGTCGCCCTGCTTTAGGAACGTCGCCTTTTCAGGCAGCGGCTGGCCAGTTCTCGGATCCAGCTTGTTAACTATCTCTTCTATCCTGCAAGCAACGGTAGCCGTGTGAATGTGGACAACGGGTGTATAGCCAACTCCAAAGGAAGTGGGGTGGTAGAGCACGAATATCCTTGCAGTGAACTCCTTGGCTACGGTAGCTGGGCTGTCAAGTTTGGCTGCTACGTCTCCCCTTTGTATGTCGGTTCTGTTAAGGCCCTTCACGTTAAAGCCTATGTTATCACCAGGTATTGCCTGAGTTACCTTTGTGTGGTGGGTCTCTATATCTCTGACCTCACCCACCTTGTTGGAGGGAAGGAAAACGAGGCGGTCACCTATCTTAAGTACGCCAGTTTCTACTCTTCCTACTGGCACCGTCCCAACGCCCTGAATGGTATAAACGTCCTGAATCGGAAGCCTAAGTGGCTTGTCGATTGGCTTGGGTGGCTCCTCAAGCATATCGAGGGCCTCTACCAGCGTTGGACCATTATACCACGGCATATTAGTGCTCTTGGTCGCAAGGTTATCTCCCTTCCAACCCGAAACGGGGATCACCGGCACCTTATCCATCTTGTAACCTATCATTGACAGAAGCTTGCTAATGCCGGCCTTTACTTCCTCATATCTTTGCTGCGAATAGTTAACAGAAGGATCATCCATCTTATTTATGGCAACGATGATCTGGTTAACTCCCATGGTCTTAGCCAAGAAAGCGTGCTCCCTGGTTTGACCAGTCGCTCCTATTCCGGCCTCGTACTCACCCTTCTTCGCGGAGACCACAAGTATTGCGGCATCTGCCTGGCTTGTGCCCGTCACCATGTTCTTTATGAAATCCCTATGGCCAGGCGCATCAATAAACGTGAAGAAATGCTTCGGAGTCTCGAACCTCCAGAAGGAAAGGTCGATCGTTATACCGCGTTCCCTTTCTTCCTTAAGCCTGTCGAGAACCCACGCGAACTTGTTATCCTCTTCTCCTTTGGCTTTCGCTGCAGCCTCGATCTCAGCCATCTCTCTCGGATCCAGCGACCCGGTTAGGTACAGCAGGTTTCCCACTATGGTAGATTTGCCGTGATCAATATGACCTATTACCACCAAGTTAAGGTGGGGTTTTTTCAGGAATTCGGCCCCAGACACACATTATCACCCAATCAAAAGTTATATGATGCTGCTTTTAAGCCTTAGTCGTTTTCCATCCAAGATGGCAAATGGAAAAAACCAACTTCTCACAGGGTCTTACTTCCTCCAAGATTTATGATTAAAACGTTTAGCCCCGATGACGCTTTCAGAAAATCATCCAGCGTATGCGGAACGAGCGAACTCTTTCCCTTTATGGCATAGTGCATTGGCACCACAAATCTAGGGTTTAGCGTCTTAGCGAGCTTAGCTGCTTCTTGAGGCCCCATCGTGAAATACCCTCCAACAGGAATCATCAGGTAGTCGGCATCTTTCACCTGAGTTTCCGTTTCGGGAGGTAATGATGAGGTATCTCCAAGGTGAACAAAACGCTTTCCCTCAACGAATATAGATATGGCTGAGCACTCTCCCCTTCCAGGGCCGTGGTCGGTCCGATAAGAGGATAACGTGAATCCCGGTATTAGCTCGATGGGCGGCTTCCCTATACTCTTAACCCCGTCAAAGACCTTAGCGCCGGAAAAAGGCTTGACGTAATCATGATCGGCATGATGGTGTGTCACGGCAACCCCCTCAACGCCATCTATGGCTTGGGGGTAGTCCTCTATTCTCAGGTTAAATCCCTCAAAGGCTCCTCCTTCATATGGATCTATTATCAGCTTATGTCCCGCGTTCTGTAAGACGAAGCAGGAATGGCCCAAATAAGTTATTTGCATTTGTTATTCATTACCACCGCGCTTTATAATTTTTTAGTTGCACATAACGGGCCAAAGGCCAGAAGGGCTGCTGGGGCAAGTAACGCGTTTTCCCTCGCAAAAAATAAATATCATATCAATATATAGTTAAGATGTTTTTCATACCGACAGAAAACGATCTGAAGTCAGGCGAGGTATCAGATCTCTACTTCAAGGTAACAGAGCAGGTACTAAGGCGTGCTGGAAGAAATCCCTACGTCACAATGGAAGTTTTTACTAAGGCCCTGCCAGAGCCCTATAACTTCGGAATTCTGTCTGGCCTCGATGATGTCACGGAACTACTTACTGGTGTCCCAGTAGACGCCTATGCAATAGATGAAGGAGAGGTCTTCTTCCCAGAAGAACCGGTACTGGTAATAAAGGGAAGATACCTCGACTTTGCGACCTACGAACCAGAAATACTCGGCTTTCTATGCGAGGCATCGGGCGCGGCAAGTAGAGCTGCACGCATGAGGCTAGCCGTCGGGCCAGATAAATCGCTTTTCGCGTTTGGGACAAGGCGCTCGCATCCATCCTCCGCGCTCGCTAAGGAAAAGGCAGCACTTGAAGGGGGATTCAACGGTACCTCAAACGTGCTAGCTGCAAGGCTTTTGGGAGTAAAACCCGTAGGCACCATACCTCACGCGATGGTACTGGCCTTTAGCACAAAAGAACATCCCTTCAACCAAGAGGAGGCATTTCGCGCTTACGACATGTACGCTCCACCCGATTCCCCTCGCACCATACTCATAGATACGTTCTTTACTCCACGCGCAGAAGCCCTAATAGCTGCCAAAGCGCTTGGAAGCCACCTTCAAGGAGTCCGCATAGATTCAGGGGATCTGGACAAGGAAGCTGAAGAAGTGCGCTGGGAACTCAAGCAAATGGGACTCAACGTAAAGATAACTCTAAGCGGCGGGCTCAACGAATACAAGCTAGAAGAGCTGGCACAGCATGCTGATGCGTTTGGCGTTGGCAACGCCGTCACAGATGCACCAACCATAGACTTCGGCATGAAAATATGTGAGGTTGATGGTTTTCCAATATCGAAAACCGGCCATATAAGCGGAGCCAAACAGGTTTACAGGGACTACGAGAAGTGGATTGACTATATCGTTCCAGAGGGGACGAAATTTTCTAAAGGGACGCAACTACTAAAGCCACTCATATTACATGGAAAACCAGTAAGAGATAAAAAACCGATTACCGACATAACGAAAAGAAACATAGAAACCCTCTTCTCAATGCCCAAGGATTTGAGGGACCTTCACAACAGAGGCGCGCCTAGGGTTCGCTTCATCGCATGACTAGCAAGCATAAACGTTTTTATTCGCATGAGAAGTAAATTTATGGCCTCATATATCATAAGGAACGTTTCTAAATCCGTGACCCTTTTACGGCTTAACGATACCGATGTCAAGTACTTCGAGGCAAACTGGCACATTCCGGAGGGAATCACCTACAACGCGTATGTTATAAAGAGTAAGGATGGCGCGGTGCTAATCGATTTATGGAAGCAAAAATACTCAGATCTTTTCCTGGAGGCGCTGAAGCAGGTCGTAGAACCAGCCGAGATCCGTTACGTAGTGGTGAACCACGCGGAACCGGATCACACGGGCGCCCTTGAAGCCTTTTCGGAAGTAAACCCAAACGCGATTGTGGTAGCGTTCCCCATAGCCGAGAGCTTGCTGAGGGCAAAGTACAACTTTAAAAACCAGTTTAAGTCCCTTAAAAACGACGAAAGCCTTTCCCTTTCAGACATAACGCTCAAATTTATCTACACGCCGTGGGTGCATTGGCCAGAAACCATGATGACATATTACGAGCAGGAAAGGATCCTATTCACATGCGACGCGTTCGGATCCTACTCAATTCCTGACGGAGTTGATGACCAAGTAGCGGATAAAGAGTACGAGCGCTACTCTGAAAAGTACTTGGTAACCGTCATAGGATCCTACAGGGATAACTTACTGAAAAACATAGAAAAGCTAAATCTGGAGGGAATAAAGCCGGCCATCATAGCTCCATCTCACGGCCTGATCTGGTCTAAGAACCCGGAGAGGGTGATACAGCTTTACACGAGATGGGCCCGCGGTGAATCAGATGAAAAGAAGGCTGTGATCATTTATGCCTCCATGTACGGATCCATAGAGTCCGTGGTAAAAAAGATAAAGGACAGTCTTCCTGGCGTGAACTTCAAAACGTTTGCTTTTACGGACAACAAGAGGGATGACATAGAGGACGCGCTGACCGAAGCTAATGGCGCTAAGGTCGTAGTGATAGCCTCTCCGACTTATGAGGTTGGGCCTCACCCTTCCATAGCTCAGCTTATTGACATATTTTCAATGAAGATGAAAGGCCTAAACAAGCCAACGGTTTTGCTTACTTCATACGGATGGAGCTCAACAGCTGATAAAAGAAACCTTAAGGCCATGCAGGATGCCGGATTTAAGGTTATAGACCAAGCTACCTTTAAAGAGAAAATTGCCGAGAACGACCTTAAAAGGATAGTAAGCTCCATATCTGCAGCTTTAAGCTCGCAACCGTGAGTAGCTTTTCCAATACGTATAAAAATTTTGTTTAAATTACAAGCGGGCCCGTGGCCCATTATGGATTAGGGCGCAGGCCTTCGAAGCCTGTATCAGTGGGTTCGAATCCCACCGGGCCCGCGAGCCCTAACCTTTCGGGAGTCCCATGTCAACAGGGGCAACTCCTAGAAGACTGCCCTCACGCTACGAGGATAACCGTACAGGCCATCGCTCCAGAAGCTTCTTGCTTTTCACATTCCCCTCAGAATCCAGCTCGTAAACTATGGGAACTCCTGTTGGTATCTCGAGGAGCGGAATGTCTTTTTCAGAAATCTTTTCTAAGTACATGACTATGGATCTTAGGCTGTTTCCATGCGCTACTACCAACACGTTTTTGCCCATCTTTATGTCGGTTAAAATGCAGTTCTCAAAGAAAGGCACAGTTCTTTTCTGCGTATCCTTTAGACTTTCACCGTTTGGTGGGGCTACATCGTAGCTCCTGCGCCACAACCTAACCTGCTCATCTCCGTACCGCTTTGCCGTTTCTGCCTTGTTTAATCCCTGCAGATCGCCATAATGCCTCTCATTCAGGTGCGCATCCTTTATTATGGGCATATCGACCTGCATACTCTTAAGGCAGAGCTCAAGCGTCTCAATAGCTCTGCTTAGGACACTAGTATATGCCACATCGAACTTTATTCCTTCTTTTTTTAGTAATTCCCCTGCCCGAGTGGCCTCACTTCTGCCCTTGTCCGTAAGCGGGACATCAACCCATCCCGTGAACCTGTTTTCAGCGTTCCATAGAGATTCTCCATGCCTTATTAAACATAGATATGCCATTTTTCAACGAAAATCGATCGCACGGATATGGGGTTTTCGGCCTTGCTCACGCTTAAAAGCCGCTACAAGCTTAAACCTATGGTAGACAAATACGACTACAAGCAGCTTTTGCAGAGATTGATGAACAACCTCCCAGAAAAGAGCACCAAAAGCGATTGGTTTGAGGTACCCCACGTTCAACTTTCTGTAACACGCAAGAGATCAGAGATCGAGAACTTCAAGGAAATATGCGATCTGTTCCAAAGGGAGCCGCAGCAACTCTATCTTTATCTCACCAAGAGGTTAGGAGCCGCAGGTACCATCGAGGGAAACAAGCTTGTCCTTAACAATCAGGTTTCCCAGGAACAGGTGGATGCCCTCATAAAGAAATATTACGAAGAATACGTCCGCTGCCCGGTCTGCGGCAGGCCCGACACCGTACTGGAGAAAAGAGGTCGCCTTTACTTCTTGAAGTGCCTCGCCTGCGGAGCAGAAACGCCAGTTAAGAACCCACTGAAGAGCTGATGGCGTTTGTTCTCCATAGGGCGTCACGAGTCGGAGAATGGCCTCGTAATAGGGCTATGCGACGCCAGCATATTGGGAAAAACAATCTCCTGTAGCGAGACCTCGCTCTTCGTGGACCCCCGGTTTTATGGAGGCTCTCTTATCAACGAAGACCAGCTCGAAGACGCATTTCGTTCCGCTTACGTAATAAACATCTTAGGTAATGACGCGGTTAAAGCGTGCGAAGCTAAGAACTTAATAAAAAAGGATTCTGCTAGATCCATCTGCGGGATTCTTCATGTCCAACTCCTTATTGCACAACCTTAGTTTAAGTTATTGCTTTATACCCTTCTTCAGTAAGCCCGAATAAGGCTCCTCTTCCTCCAAATCTCTTTACCAAACCCTTCTTTTCCACATTCTTGGAAACTATGTAACAATAAACAGTACCCATACCGGCAACTTCAGATATCCTCTTTATGGTACTTGGCTCGCCGATTTTAAGCAACGCAGTTAAGAACTTCCTCTCCCCTTTGGTAAGTATTTTAATCTGCTTCGTAGCTTCGCTCTCGTCAACCCAATTACCATTTATTAAAATCTTTGTCAAGATTTATCCTGTGATACTAATATTCCCATAATATAAGCATTTCGAAAGAAACCAAGTCTAGAAAGCCCATCAAGCTTATTAAGTTGAAACGTTTCCTCTTACGCGTACAAAACTACTCCATTGTTAAAAGGACTTAGTTTTTTCCTCAGTCTCGCCAATCGGTAAGGCCTCGCCTATTCCCACGGTCCTGCAAAGCTCGCAGTATGCAGCGGATATGTCGTCTAAGCTGTGATGAGCCATTAGGTCATCCGCTGCCTTCGACGCAAACTTCTCTATTTCTGTCCGCCACTTCTTAACGATGTCGTGCTCCTTGCCCCCTCTTTCACCGTTCATGTAATGGCTTATGGATGCCTGAGATACCCCAAGGAGCTTGGCAGCTTCGGTTTCGCTCATAAGGTACTTGAGCATCAATTGTTTCGCTATCTCAGCCCTCACTATCGGCAGGAGGTACTTAACCGAATCCTCACACTTCGCCAAGCTTTTCAACTTAATATATTGATTACGCTCCTTTTTAAGTATTACAGCGTTATACGCCGCTCCGATTAAAGGCGGGCTCGAGGGGATTTGAACCCCTGATCAACGGCTCCGCAGGCCGCCGTCTCTAGGACCTTTCGGATATCCTGACTAGACCACGAGCCCACTTTTAGCGTGGTCAAGGCATAAAAAGCTACCTGACAAACGGCGCTAGCCTTCCTCTACCGTTCTGCTCAAAATCGAGTTAATCTTTTCCAACGACCTGTATATGGACTTAAGTCTCTGCTTCTCCATTCCGTCGTAAGTGCGCTGCGATATCTTCTTAGAGGCGAGGCGAAGGTCAAGGTCAAATAGGCCGTTTAGGTCAAGGCTTATTATCTGGAGGTAGTCCCTTGCTTCCTTTATGGCATCTAAGTCGCCCTTACGTTTTTCTCTTACCTGCAGACTTTCTAATGAGGCATCGAGCGCTTCGAGCTTCTGCTTGCTTGAGTTAATCCAACGGTTAACGGCCTGGACATCCCCCTTCTTAATCGGAAGGGCCTTCCTTGATTCAAGCAAGTCCTTTACGAGATCCGATATTGAGGAAATGGCGTCGCGCGTCCTATCGCTTATATGGCGCTCTTCTACCTGTCCGGCGCTTTGCTGGGTCCTCCTACGATATGCGTAGTAAAGGGAGGCGTCAACTACGGCAAGCGCCACAACTACGAAAGTCAAGAAGAAGTCCAAGGCAGTAACGTCATTCTCATAGCCAGTTATTACGAGCGATGAGACCTCAGCCTCATTAACGTCGCTAGCATTGGCGTAAAACTCCTGGTGAGTCAATCCCTTGTAGCTCGCGATAGCCCAAGAACTCGGAACTCCGCTTATCGATAACGCAGGAGAATAAGCAAAGATGGTGAGGTTGCCGACCGTCGAATTGTACAACCAAACGTGATACGTGAATGGAGATAAAAGCAGATCAGATGGATAATAAACGTAAGACGCATAAATCTCCCACGTCTCGTTGGCGTATAACGTCGAGCTTAGCGTCACGTTAGCTATGTTTGGGCTTAACCACTTGGTCTTCAAGTATCCGGTTAAATCATAAAACTGCGGGTGAGTACCGCTCGGCACCTCTATAAGAAGATAGGATAGCCCATCGCTACCGGCCCTTATGTATATTCCATCTCTAACATAAACTCCAAAGGGCGTGAATGTTACCTCAGAGTGCAGCGCGGTTATCTCCGCATTGGGTGTTACGACTGATGATGGAGCCGAACCGGATGCCAGCTCTACCGCGGCTGCTGCAAGCAGCAAGACAGCTAAAAGCGAAACTGCTTTTTTTACCATAGTATTGAAAATGGGTAAGGAAAAAGGTTTTACCCTACTTCTGTTACCTATTATGCGGGGATGCCCGAGCCAGGTCAAAGGGGGTGGGCAGGACGAAACCCCACACTCAAGATCCGCCTGGATGGGTAACCTACTGGCTATGCCTACATGGGTTCGAATCCCATTCCCCGCACCGTAACTTTTTTAGGCTTAGATACTTAAAAAACTGCGAGTTCTAGAGTGCGCCCTATTCTAAAAGCGCCTCTATCAATCTTTATAGGTTTTAAGGAGAGTATGGAGCCATTTCCACTTCACTTGATCTAATAACGTCCCCAGACCTTCAGCGATCTGAGCTTTTTAAGGTAAATCGGGCTGAGAACTCGGCTCCTCGTGAAGTGATGAATGATTCATTAGTTGAAGGGAGCACGTGTAATGGGATAGCCCGGAGCGGATTCGGACCGCTGTCAGCGGGGCCAAAGCCCGCCATGCTTGGCCGCTACACCACCGGGCTATGTAGCAACACAAAAACCAACGGCTTTTTTTAAGCATATTGCATCAATTAACGCCAATGCTCGCTACCTCCCTTTGAGAACAACCTAATAATTCTCAAAGGAACGTCACCATACCTATTTCACAAATTACCGCAATACGTTAGCCGGCTAGAGAAAGGCAGCAATACCAGAATAAGATCTTAGGAACTGCTCTCCGCTCTCGCTATGCGCGGAGAAGATCTGCACTTCAGCTCCCTGCTCAATTGCCAAATCCAGATAGTGGTCTAGCCCAGATTCCTCTTTTACAACGCTAATTCCCCCGTCGCACGCCGGGCACTTGGTGGGTCTTTCCGAAGCCCTGACGAATATCTCGTAGTCGCACTTATCGCATTTCATAAGTAAGTACGGGACGTCAAACGCCTCAGAGATCAGGAGCTTTTTGACAAGACCCTGCTTGAATGCCTTATCAACTTCGTCTTTCCCCAGCGCGACCTTATCCGGGTGCTCAAATAGCATCTGCTTGAGCTCTTCAAAGGCCTCTATTTCCTCCGCGTATTCAACGTCCTTAAGCTTTGGTGCTATCTTATTGACCAACTCTCTCAGCCCCTCTTCTCCAGCGTATCCCAAATCTATCACCTCAAGCACTTTATCTCTCAACCTGTAATCCAGCAGCCCCTCCTTTATGAAGTCCTCCTTTGTGGGCCCTGGCCCTCCCACAAATATGCCTTGCAGGTTTGGTATGCTTAAGAACTCCTTGTTAGCTCTCTCAGCCACGTGAACGAAGAACTCATGCACAAGCTGCTCAAGTACCCTCTGATACCTCCTCGCAGATTGTCCTCCCACCCTTACCTTTCCAGGCACTCCCGACGTCATCACGTCTAACACACGCAGGTCCTTACCACTGACCACACCAAGCCCCGCCTCGTCCCTTCCTATTGCTATCAGCCCGAAGCTTTTTTCGTCGCTTAGCGAGGCCAAAAGCGGGTCTAGGTAGAACCTGCTATCACATCGATACAAATAGAACGGAACCGGCTTAGGAGGTTCAAGCACGAATATCTCGGTCTTCTCGCTCCCCGCGGCTTCGCCCTGCGGTACGGCCCCGCAAAATATCACGAGCCCATTTGGTGGGACTTCCTTAAACAGCTTTAGCCTTTGCTGTATGCTCTCTAAAGCGTCTAGCACGTGATTCCTAGTGACCCTCGATTTTATGTTATTTGCCGTTCCGTATTCCTCCCTCAAGTTAGCTGACACGTCACCAAGCGGCCTCGATGGCGGGATGTAAAGTGACACAAACTCGGTTCCCCTTCCCACCTTTGTGGAGAGGTCTCTCAATAACTTCAGCATCCTATACCTTTCGACCTGTTCCTTATTCAATTCTCATCTATTTCTTCTAGACCGGAAGTTTTTTAGCCTTGCGAGATCTCTTACTCAGGGAGTAACAAGGGTCCCAACCGGCTCTCCGTTTATAGCACGATCAAGGTTATCAGGCACCATACCATTGAAAACCATCACCTTAAGGCGTGTTTCAGGAAGACCTCTTACGGTAAGCGGGTCAAGTATGCTGTGTATGCCCGGCTCGTGTAAACCCCTGCCAACTATACTTTCTAGCTCAGCATAACTCATCTTTCTTATTAGGCGCGCGCTTGGATTTTTGCGCGGATCAGCATCGTAAATCCCCTCTTGGTCGGTTGCCTTAAACAATATGCCTGCTCCCATGGACTTAGCCAAAAGGAAAGCAACGTAATCGGTAGTCATTCCAGGCCTGAGTCCACCCATAACGGCAAAGCCCTGCTTAGATATTGACCTAAGCGCAGATCTGATAGATAACGACACTCCAAATCTACCACCGAGTGCGTCGTTAAAGAGCTCGGCGTTAACACGGGATATCCTTATGGCAAGGGCGTCTTTTTTACTATTAGCTAGACCAAGCTCTGTTGCTGCCCTAATGTATTCCCTAGCCATGGACCCGCCTCCAACTACCACGCCCATAGAGACGCCCCGCGAGAGCTGCGCTTTGATTATCTCAGCATACCTCTTGACTAACTGCGCGTTTATGGGAGAGGCTAAAATAGAACCGCCAAGCCTTAGCACAATCTTAGAGGACAATTTCACACCAATCAGCGTTATGGCATAAAACGCTATCCCAAGCACACAAGAGACCCCCATAGCAGGGCCAAACCAGCTATGCCGAAAAAGAATTACTCAATAAGCTTACATTTACATGTTAGTATTCTCAGGCGTTCTGCCTGCGTTCCACAATGTATCCTCTTTCTAAGTCTCGAGGGCTGAGATAAAATCCCTGGCGAACAAAGAATCGAGTAAGAGGGTAGGTGAGCTCCGCGTCCGACAGACTTAGCCCAACCCCCTGTGCTGGGAACATATACCCCTAGTTCTCGTGAATTTATCCGTCGCAACGGGAAGTGACCTCCCTCTTCAAAGCGTCGCGCAACGTCCCGCTAATAGCTCAATGCATTTTCTTTCCGAATAGCCTCCGTTGTCATCTGCAGCAAGAGGACATCGTTACCCTCAGGAAAGAACATACTGATAACTTGGTTGTGTTAGTAAACAGTCTCACTTATGGTGCCATTTTTAATATTGGTCTCGCATTCAACTTCCTTCCCGACCTTAGCTTGCAACTTATGTCTTCTCTAGATGCCATCTCCGCCTTAAAGGGCCGGCATAAAAATGCCTTCAGATGCTTGGATATGGAGAAGCTGATAGGCTCCGTCTGATCTGCGTACCGCGGTTATGATCATTTTACCGTAAGCATTGAAATACAAGGGAAGCTACCAATACTTCCCCGGCAAAATGAATACTTGAGTTCCCTTAATCCCGATAGCGTTAAATGCTATTGCAAGCGCTTCTGTTCAAAAATGATTTTCAAACCGAAATACGATGGCAGAAGCCTTTACAACCTCAGCCAGTCGATTCTGGAGTTCTTCGGAGACTCGCCTACTGGCAAAACACTTGACTTTCAATTACCGGTAAACGACGGACTTGTGCTCTTCCTCTTCGACGCGCTTGGAATATCTACACTGGAGAGCGCGGGAGCCAAAAACGATCACGAAGAAATAACCTCGGTATTTCCTTCCACTACCGCAACTGTACTCACAACGCTTTTCACGGGAAAAAAACCGTGTGAGCACGGGGTGCTAGGCTTTCAAACTTTTGTAAGAGAAATGGGAGGCATTGTCAACATGCTAGGCCTCTCGCATCCCTCCGGGCCGCAACTCCCAACGTCGTATGAGAAGCTCGTAGGGCCGGGGGAGAGATTAGGGAGAAAGCTTTCAAAGATAGGCGTGAGTTCCGTTGCCATACTTCCTAGAAGCGTTTCAAACACGCCGATGTCAAACTACGATGATGACGGATTTTCGTCGATTATCCCTTATTACGACTTCTGGGATTTGCGCCCGCTGGTTCAGAGGCAGCTATCTAAAAAAGAGAGAAAGTTCGTGTACGTTTACGTTCCCTACGTAGATACGCTATCCCACCACTATGGGCCATATAGCCAAGAGACGGCCTCAGCCGTGAAGGATCTGCTTGACTTTTTCGAGGCAGTAGGCTCAACTTCTGGCTACACCGTTTTAGGAACTGCAGACCACGGGCAAGTGGAGGTTGACCCCGCCCTACTACCGCCTGCTGAACTCATGTCACTCCTAGAGTTACCTCCGTTTGGAGATTCGAGGGCAATGTTCCTTAAAACGAGAAAAACGCAAGAGGTAATGGATTACCTGAATAAAAACTTTCCTGACTTCACCGTAATGACCAAGGAAGAAGTTCTAAGAGAGGGGCTTATAGGGTGCGAAAAAACTCAGTTCGAGGAAAGGCTAGGGGACCTGTTAGTGCTACCTCAATCAAGGAGGCTGTTAATATACCCATACACGGAGAACAACGAATCAATCAATTTTCGGGGGCACCACGGAGGCCTCAGTCCCGAAGAAATGCGTGTTCCGCTCTTCGTTCGCTCAAGATAAAACATTGTGTTTTTGCTGCAAGTAAATGGCCCACGAACTGCGATATCCTTATGGCAATGGATAATGAATTTTTGATGACTTCCCATCATGTCCTTATCCTTTTATGCGTGAATTATCCAGGTACTAACGAATGGAACTTCCCGGTTTATCGGCAAGCTTTTTTCACACGTGGATTGCGGGATGAGTACCTTACCTTGCTAGCGTGAAGACGCAATTATTCCCGGGCGCCTTGCTCGCGCTTCGTGGAAAAGCGCTAAGGTAAGGGCTGCTTTCCAGCTTACAAGTTTGTGGCACTTCCGTGAGGGGAACGGATAGTTCCACTTCTCCCACCGAGTTTAAACTCCAACGCGTATCCCTGGAAAAGGCCGTCTTTATGACGATTAGGCTTGCGACTTCTTGCGTTACTGGCTTGGCTTCGACTTTCAAAGAGAAACAAAAAATACTTATATTGTGATTACGTCATTTGCTGGCTCCAACCTTAAAGGATGGAGTCTCCAGTGATTAAGATGAAGGCAATCATAACGGCTGCGGGAAAGGGCAGCAGGATGAATCCCAGCACTAAAGCGATACCAAAGGGGCTATTACCGCTTTTTTCGAACGTCGAGGGCAAGCTCTCAGCGGTCCCGATAATAAGGCTCATAATAGATCAACTTCAGTCCGCAGGGGTAGATGACCTCTGCATCGTGGTAGGCGAGAAGAAAGACCCACTGATAACTTATCTTTTAGGCGAGGGACTAAAAGTCACCTTCGTGCAACAAGATCCGCCAAGGGGATTTGCCGATGCGGTAGCAAAAGCCAACGTGTTTGTCAAGAACGATCCTTTCTTTGTTCACGCAGATGATGGAGTCCCGTTCTCTTTCAAAAGAAACCTTCTCCAACTTATGTGGCAAGAATTAAGCAAGGGATTAGATGCCGTGCTGCTAGTAAGAGAAACCGACCATCCAAGCAGCGGAGGCGTGATAATAGGGAGGAGAACGGGTAGTACCATAGAGGTCACCGAAGCGCTGGAAAAGGTCCCTAACCCTCCTTCGAACCTGGTTCTAACCGCAGTATATGCCTTTTCGGGAAAAGCCATGAATGTAATATCCTCCGTTAAACCAGGCAGGACCGGTGAGGCCGAGCTAACTGACGCCATCTCAAAACTTGCAAAAGAGGGAAGGGTAGTTGCGTTCGAACTTGAGCCGGACGAGGTATGGCTCAACGTTGGAAATCCCGAGTCATACCACACAGCCCTAGAGATCTCGTACCTAATATCCAAGGGCTATAACGTAAAGGCGGCGATCGCCGCTGCGAACTCGAAACCGGTACAACCCCAACATACTTGAACACGGTCCCCAGGGCAATCTCCCTGAACTCAACCGTTTCAAATAGCCCATCAAGCTGATGCCTTACCGACTCATTATCAGGATTGTTCTTGTAAATCGTTTTCAGACCAAAAAACAACGGAAACTCCTTCCCCGTAGAAAGCAAAGCCAAAATGGGGACCACGAACTCGAAGTACGCAAGACACAAGGTGTACTTCACACTAGATGATGGTCTTCCTATGCTCACTATAAATATCCTTCCACCACTCTTTATAGATCCTTTTAGATTATCAAGGGTGAGCTCATAATCTATAGATGCGTGCAGGGAGAAACCCATCACCACATGGTCAAATACTCCTTTCCTGAAAGGAAGACGCTCAAAAACGCCCTGCACCCTATCTCCTGTGCCCTGCGCCAACATGTTAAAGCTCGCATCAAGCATCACAGTATCAATACCAAAGCACCTCAACAAATTGCTCATAGCTCCCTTTCCTGAACCCGCGTCAAGGACCAAATCGCCCGGCCTCAGCGGAAGCTTAAGAACCTCCATTCTCCATCTTCTAACCTGCCATAGACTTATTGCGTTGCTGCCCCTATCATAAACGCGGGGCACCTGCTCGTATACTTGGCTCAAATAAAACCAAAGACGCCCCAAACCGCTCTTCATAGGCGCGGGAACACCTCATAGCACCCGCTTCCGTTCAACCAAAAAGGCTTTCCGAAGCACTAGCATCACTCCATGCATAGCGAGTATTTAAGAGGAGGCCTCTTGCGGCGTGTGATCTCAACTGCCAGTTAGAATCTACAAGTAAATATAAGCAAAAGAGCTAAATCAAAACCAAAGTCGAAGAACGATGTATGGGCCTTAAAAGTTATCGATGTAGGCTAGTGCAGCTCGTCCTCCTTGGAAGCTCGCGGCAAGAAGACAAATAGCAAAAAGAGAACACGAACGCCCGGGTAAATCCCACATCGAACTTAACCACGTAAATCTGCCCATCTCAAAGAGACACGAGCGGCACGCCTCGACAACAGGACCCTTGCAAACTTCTCTACGGGAGGGAGATCAAAAACGGCATCGCCAGCCCGAAAGCAGCAAGAAGAACCGATGAAATCAGCGGAATTGCAATGACCTTTGAGCCCATGCCCGATGGGCCGCTTGTGTACATCGTTCTTATGACCTTAGCGTAGTAGAACACGGATAAGGCACTATTAGCGACTCCAAGAAGCGTAAACCATGGAATTCCCGCAACGTAAAAAGGTGAGATGGATGGACTTGCGGTTGATAGGAATATGAAAAACTTGCCCCAGAACCCGAGCAGGGGTGGCATGCCTATCAAGTTGAGAAGTATCACCGAGACGGACGCTGAAGACGCCTTATTAGCGGTTCCCAGACCTTGGAACTTGAACATGCTTGCCCTACCCTGACTCCTAACTCCCGATATGAAGGAGAACACCGACGCCTTAGAAAGCGCATACGAAGCGAAGTATACTAGCAAGCCAAGCAGCGCGAAGTAACCTGCCTGAGGTGCCTTATATACCACAGACGCCGCAAAAGCCGAGAGAGCCATTGTCATGTAGCCGACGTGGGCTATGCTCGAGTACGCCATCATTCTCTGCACGTCTGTCTGGGTTAGGGCACCCAGGTTACCGAGCACCATCGCTGCTGAAGATAATATCACAAGTACCGTTACCAGGGAGAGCCCAAACCGTGGCCCTATGGATGGCATAACTTGCGCCAGTAGCCTAATGGCTAGGGCTAGCGCCCCAAGCTTCATTGTCGATGACAACATTGATATTGGGATTGGATCCGAAAAGCCATAGACGTCAGGTAACCACATGTGGAATGGCGGAATGCCTGCCTTAAACCCAAGCGCAACCAAGAAGAGAAGCACTCCAAGCGCTATGACCCTAGATCCGGCCGGCGAAAAGATGACCATGTAGACGCCTATAAGCAAGAACTGGAAAGAGAGGGCACTCATAAATGCGTACTTTATGGACCCGATTAGGGAGTCCTTATCTCCGCTTAGCGAGACCATCGAATAGCTAGCTAAGGATACCAGGCCCCAGCTCGCCAATATCATTAGGGGATTTGTCGTAGAGGCAAGAGCGGAAGTGCCCGCTACGCCGAGGATTATAGCGAACGGAAACTGCCAAGAGCTTCCTTCTACTCTTTTTGAGAGCGGAAGTACAAGCGCCCCCACGAACGCAGCTGTTACGGAAACCAAGTAGGATAGCTCATCTGAATGAAAGCTCGAAGCTGAAGCCATTGATACCATTGGGACCCTGAACGGATACCAGTAAATTAACCACAAGGCAACTGAAATCGCTAGGGCAATCTCACCAATAACTACACCGAGCTTTCCGCGGTTCCTAGGCAATAGCGTTAACGCCATTGCCGAAACCCCCAGCACAATCAACGAGTACATCTCTGCTTGCATTTTCGTTCACCCAATCAAGAGAAATGCCACGTAGATCACCACCATAATTAGCAGACCGGCGAAGAGAGCGGTCAAGTACTTGGATATCACACCCGTCTGAACCCTTCTAAGCTTCACGCTAGCCAAGGAAAACGCGGAGGGAAGCAATGAGTGGTAAAACTTGTCGAAACCACCGTGCTCCACCGCATCGAGGCCACGAGAAGCTGCCGCGAAACCACCCACGATCACCCGATAGTAGGCCGAGTTTATGAACCACCTATCGTACAAGAAGGAGTGAAGCGCCGGCAACACTCCGGATTTTCCGATGGGTGAATATAATTGCCTCTTTTCGGAGTAAATGTAAATGGCTATACCTAGTCCGAAAAACGCCACTATTAGAGAGGCCGCAAGCGAACTAAGGTTAAACGGTGGCAGCGACGTCAGCTGCAGCTTAGCGTAGCTATCAACTGTAATGGCCTTGTAAATCCAGGTTGAGGCACCAACTGGTGAGGGCCATATCAGTCCAAAGGCCAACGTCACAATCCCAAGCACCGCGTACGGTAGCAACATCGCGTGCCCCGGCTCTCTGACTTCTCTTTCTGGTTTTCCTGCAAATATCAGAGTAAACGCTCTGAATATATAAAAAGCCGTCATAAATGCGCCAGCTAGAGCTAAAGCGTATAGGTACCAAAGGCCAGACTGGAGTGTTAGATCCAATATCAAGTCCTTATCCCAGAACCCTGAAAACGGAGGGATACCGGCAAGAGAAAGGGATGCTAGCGCAAAAGCGACTGTGGTCCATTTCATTCCGTGCCACGCTCCCTTCATATCGCTAATGTAGCGCGACGAGAACTCATGTATAAGGGCACCAGCTGCCAAGAATAACGCAGCCTTAAACAGGGCCTGACTTATCATGTGTGAAAAAGCCGCAAAGAAGGCCACAGATGGCTCAACATAAGCCGCTAGTCCAATGGACAGAAACATGTATCCTAATTGAGATGCCGTTGAGAACGCCAGTATGAGCTTCAGTTCTCTGGATACCACAGCCTGTGATGCTAGCATAAATGCCGTAAAAGCGCCTATGACAGCAACGTAAAGGAAGAACGGAGATACCGCACCAAGCAATCTATCCTCGCTTGCCCCCGTTATTATCATGGGCATGAACCTCAGCATGAAGTAGACGCCAGCATTAACCATGGTTGCCGCATGTATAAGAGCGCTGACGCTGGTAGGACCTGTCATGGCGGTTACAAGCCACTCGTGAAACGGGAACTGGGCGCTCTTGGCAAAAGCCCCCATTGAAAATAGAACTAAGAATGGGATTAGCATCCCTTGCCTGTTTAGCGCCGAAAGTATGGCGGGCATATTTTGGGAAATCGCGTAAAGGCTAAACGTTCCGGAAGCGTTGTAAAGCATGCTAACGCCTATTATGAAACCAATGTCGGCAAAACTCGTAAACACGATGGCCCTCACACCCGAACTACTTGGGGTAGACCAGTTAGGTACCCCAAGGGCGTACCTCCCCTTATCGCCAACCCACCGTTCTTCATCGTCCGTGTACCAATGCCCGATCAAAGCATAAGACGAAAGAGTAGTTCCTTCCCAGCCCACTAACAAAAGCACTAAGTTGTTTGAGAGGACTAACAAAAGCATGGAGCCCACGAAGAAGTCGAAGAAGAACCAATACCTATGCGTTCCCGGATCCCCTTCCATGTACTCGTAACTGTAAACTGAGATCAAAAAAGAAATCCACGAAACAACAAGTGCCATTATGGCCGACAATCCATCGCCCAGTATTCCCACCGTAACTGAGGTACTGCCAAACCCGAACCAGGCAACCGAAGTCGTAAACGGCTTAAAACCGGTCGCAGATATCACGTAAACCAAGTAAGTTGACAGAAGGGCTGGAACAGCTAGGAAGAGGGCAGAAGCCAACGAGGCTGAGCGCTTCTGCTTCAGGCCTAGGGGAAGTGCTATAACCGAGGCAATGAAAGGAATGATCCAGATCGCGTTAAAGTATGCATAACTCACTTGCTATCACCTCAAGTAAGCGTAAAGAGGGGTTAGCAGCACGCCAGGGAACACGAAAAATAGCAGACCAAATATCGCTATGACGACCATAGGAATCAAAAGCATCAACGTGCCCTCCTTCACGCCTTGGTTGCCCAAGGGACCGAAGAACACTTTTTTCATCGTCACAAAAGAATACGCAGGGGTTATACCCAAACTTACCAGGGAAAGGGCGAACACGAGTACGCCCCAGCTTCCCCTTGACACAAACGCCGACGCTACTCCCATGAGTATGAAGAGCTTGCTGAAGAACCCAATCGACGGAGGTAAGCCAGATATGTTCATGAAACCCCAAAGCGACAAAGATGCGGTATATGGCATCTTCTTGGCAAGCCCACCCATCTTGTTCACATCTCTTAACCCGTCGTTTTCCGTTATCATGACCCCCGCCGAAGAGAATAGAAGAGATTTTCCTATGGCATGCGCGTAGAACTGAAGGATAGCCCCAGCTATTCCCAACGGATTAAGAGAAGCGATGCCGAGAAGCACGTAACCCATCTGGGCTATACTTGAATACGCCAAGAGTCTCTTGAGATCCCACTGACGGAATACCAGCAGGCCGCCGTAAAATATGGTCGCCAGCGCAAACGCAACCATCACCCATTGAGCTCCCATCAGATACGATGGAAATACCCCATAGACTATTCTGACTATGGCGTAGCCAGCTATACCTATGAGGTTAGGTGATAAAAGCGCCGATATTGGAGTAGGGGCTTCTGCATGAGCGTAAGGAAGCCACGCGTGAACTCCAAACACAGCCATCTTTATGAAGAGCCCGACCATGAGCAACGTGACAATAATCGCGGCATAAGGAGCAAGAAGAGGAGTGCTTGCTGGAATGGGATAGAAGTTAAAGGTCCGCAGCTCTATGCCGTAAATAAAGGCTCCCGTTAGGAACGTCAACGCACCCACATGAGTCCAAATGAAGTAAAGGCTGGATATCCTTCCCCTGTCACCATAGCCGTAAAGCGCTATAAGCACAAACGACGGTATGAGGGCAAGTTCTAGGAACACGTAGAACAATATGAAATTGTTGGCCTCCGCCATACCTATCATCGACGCAGCGAATAATCCGTAAAGCATAAAGTACGCTCCCCAATCTCCTCTTTTCTCCTCCTCAAACCGCTTGCTCATGTACGGCACGGAGTAAAAAGCTATAGCAGAACTAACCACGGCTACGCCCAATATTATGGGCCAGTTTAGACCGTCTACGATAACCATGAAGGAACCAAGCGCCGGTGCCGAGGTAAATTCATAGGCGTATTCACTGCCAGACATTATGATGTATGCCGCAAACGAGGCCGGTATAACAAGGGACAGGGCCGTGAGCGCTGCCAACCACTTGGGCGTTAGAACGCGTTGAAGTAGCGGAGCCAGCAAGGCTACCACAAATGGGACTATCAAAAGGTAAACGCCGATAGCACTCATGACTCTTCAACCTCTTTTAACTCTTCCTGGTCAAGGGTCTTCAGGTAACCTTCCTTAAACATCGCCATCATTATACTCACCATCAGTGCAAGTTCCGACGAGGAAACCCCTATGGCGAAAAGCGCCATGCTCGAGCCAGCAAGCGGGCTGCTCAGCACCCAACCCATGTATAATAGCAGCAAGAGCACCCCATTGAAGCTTACCTCAAGCGATAATAACATCCTTATGGGATTCCTATGCCTCAAAAGGCCAAACATCCCTATAACCATAACAGCGATTGAACCAATGAAGATGAAAGGATAAGGCGTCGCTATCACTTTTTTTCACCTTTGAGAGAAACGGTAACGGACGTTATCAAGCCAAGGGCAAGCAGCAAGAAAAGCACGTAGACAGCTGTGCCGCCCTTGTGCAATATTTCAGATGCCATAAGAGAGTAACTGATAACATGCGGAACGATTTCAACCGCAGAACCAAACACATATATAAAGAGAAGGCCCAAGGCGAGAACGGCTACAGCGCCCGTTATGGGATAAGCGTAAGATATCCCGCTTTGCTTGGGCTCCCTGAGCATGGATACAGATATTATTAGGAACAAGACGCTCGCCCCCACGTAAACGACCACCTGAACAAAAGCCACAAACGCGTAACCTAGCGCGAAGAAAAGCGCCGCATTTGTAAGCCCAAGAAAGGCCAAGAAGAGAGCAGAATATATCATAGATTTATGAGATACGGCCAACGCTGCAAACGCGATCAGCAGTACCGTGGAAGCGTACATGCCCACTTCCAATAAAACCCTCATTCTTTGCCACCCTCCTCATACTTTATGCCATTCTTCTCGTCAAGCTTCGCCACGACCTTCTTAGAATTCTGAGAGGGACTCTCGGGAAGCTTGAGAAATCCGTCAAACGTGGGTCTGTACTCCGATTCCTCGAAGTAAGACAGGTCGTGAATGTTTGAACGTTCAAAGGCCTCCGTTGGGCAGACGTCAACGCAGAAGTAGCAGAAGATGCACATACCCCAGTCCACCAAGGGCCTCTTCTTTACCCTGGGAACTGGACGGGCTGGTGCCTGTGCGCCGGCCTGAGGGGTAGGCGGCTGGGTGGCTGGCAACTGCATCATGACAATCGCGTTCGAAGGGCAAACGATCTCGCATAAGCTACAGCCTATGCACTTCTCATCAACGAGCCTGAAGAACCCCCTATAGTTTTTCGGAAGCTCCATGGCCTCAGCGGGATAGTCCAAGGTCATGCGGTGAGGGTCTACGAAGTACTTGAAACCAGTTGCCAACGCGTCGATATGGCCCTTAACCTCACCAAACGCTGATTTTCTCGACGTTTTTTGATTGCTCATTATCCATCACCACAAAATCCTTGAAACGACGGCCGATAGGAACAGCGATATTAGCGCCAGGTAAAACACCCAACTCCAACCGGCCTTCACAGCTTTATCGAGTTTGTACCTGGGATATACCGCCCTAAGGAAAACCAAAAAACACATAACTATAACCGACTTGACGAAGGTCACTATGCCTGGGAGAATCAACCCTCCAAGGAAGCCAATGCCGGTGACTGGAGCCCACCCACTCAAGAAGAGCACGGAAAAGAGAAGGCTATAACTGTAAAGCTCTATGTAAGGAACGCCCATTACAAACCCAAACATCAGTGAACTGTACTCCGTATACGGACCAAAGACAAGCTCGCTATCGGCTTCTACGATGTCATAAGGAACCCTTCCCGTCGCCCTTATTACAGCTATCACGTAAACTATAGCTGCAATTGGGTTTAATATAATTCCTGGAAGCGTGCTCTCCTGAATTCCAACTATCTTTACCAAGTCAAGAGTGCCATAAAGCAGAAACGCTGAGGTAATCGCTAGGATGAAGGGAACCTCGTAAGAGATGAGAAGGTACGCTTCCCTAAGTGCCCCTATAAACGAGAACTTATTGTCAGCAGCCCAACCCAACACAACTAAGTAAACTGGAATCACCAACGTGAACGCAACCGCCAAGAGAAGTGTATAGTTTGAAGGAAATATGCGAGAGTAATCGGGGCCAATTGGTATGAATACGGTAGGCAAAACAGAAAAGGCCAGCAGAAGCCCTGGCAAAAACACAAAAGGAATGAAATCTGCGCCCTGAGGCACTATGAACTCTTGGAAGCTGAACCTTATCATATCGGCTAAGAGCTGTATTATGCCACCAGTTCTCTTGGAAACCCAAAGTGGCCCGTATCTCATCTGCACCCTTGCTGCTGCCTTTCTTTCAAACCATATTATGAAGAAAGCCAGCAGAAGAATCGCGATGAAACCGGGAAATATCAACGCGTAAAACGCGGACTCCAGCAAAGGTAACCAAGAGTTTGGGATAAAGTATAGGAAGCTCATCATCTATCGGCCTCCGGTGGGAAATAATCTATGCTACCGTAGATGACTGGTATATCGGCCAGCTTGTGTCCGGGCATCACGTGAGTGAAATAGGGCAAGTTTCTAAAGGAGGGCGTTACAAGCCTGAACCTATACGGGTTCTTGCCTCCATCACTAACTAAGTAATAGAACATCTCACCCCTTCCACCTTCTACTCTTGATATCGCCTCTCCCTTTGGAGGGCTGAGGGATGTCAACATAAGAGTGAACTTAACCCTTCCGGTCTTGTCATATATTTCCTTCATAAGCGGGCTCATCCGCTTATAGTAATCTTCATATATGACCTTTCCTTCTGGAAGCCTCTTCAAGGCTTGTCTAATGATCGACATGCTCTGCTTAATCTCTTCAACTCTTATCAGTAGGCGTGAGTAAGAGTCGCCCTCCTTAAAAGTGGGAACTTCAAAATCGAAGTCCGCGTAAGCCGCATACGGGTCGTTTTTTCTCACGTCGTATTTGACGCCTGAGGCGCGAAGGTTCGGTCCAACTACCCCGAGCCTAATGGCATCCTCAGCACCGAGCTTCCCTACCCCAGCACTTCTGGCCACGACAACCGGGTTATTTATCCACACTTTTTCGTAGTCCTTCATGCGGTTTTCCAAGTACCTAAGTGCCACCTCAACCTTATCTGCGAAGCCCTTTGGCAGATCCCACCTTACACCTCCTGGTATTATATGCGAGTAAGTTATCCTAGCACCAGTGAGCTCCTGCAGCAAATCTATAAAGGGCTCCCTATCCGCAACCGCCCACATAAAAACGGTAGAACTTCCCATGAAAATTCCGTATATGGCAATGCCGTAGAGGTGGCTCATTATGCGGCTTATCTCTGCGGTTATGACCCGTATGTATTGTGCTCTAGGAGGGGGTTCAAGCCCCAGAAGCCTTTCCAGCGCTATAACGTAGCCAAGGTTGGCGTTCACCGTATCAACAAGCGATGGCCTTTCGACCATTGGGATAGCCTTTATGTAAAGCCTATCCTCGCTTAGCTTCTCTACCCCTCTGTGCACGAAGCCTACATCAGGATCTACCTTAACCACGGTATCTCCCTCTACCCAAGCCAAAATCCTCATGTGTCCGGAGCCGGCGTGCGCAGGACCGATCTGAAGCTCGAGGATCCCCTCTTTCATCTCTAGCTGCGAAAGCGCCTCATAAGTAAACGGTACGGTTTTTATTTCCTGCGTCATGAAGCAGCCCCTCCTTTCTTAAATAAGTCCTCCCTTCTCTTTTTCAATTGATAATCCTTCCTTAGAGGCCATATTCCCATAAGTTCCTCCGGTAATAGAAGGGGCCTCTGATCAGGATGACCAACAAAACTGACACCAAACATCTCATGTGTCTCCCTTTCAAGAAAGATCACGCCTTCCCAAACGCTCACTAGCGAGGCAACTTCAGGCTTATCCCTTGAAACGCTGGCAACCAGCCCAGCGGTATACCTAGAAAGCTCAGGCTTCGAATAGCTAGATAGATGCCACACGATCTCCATCCGGTTTTCTTTCGGATAGTCGACGGCAGTTACCGAGGAACAGTGATCGAAGCCGTAGTCCCTTAGCCGGAGAGCTACCTCTTTAAGCGCTTCCGGCTGTACGTCAATCCTTATGAGGTTTGACCTTGCATTATATGCGACCTTGGCCTTATCGGCCAAAAGCTTACCGAGGCCTTCTAATTGCTCGTTGCTCAACACTTGCCTCCTCCTTCGCCTCTCCGCTGAGACCTTTCTGCAGGTACTTGGCCTGCTGCTTCTTTATCTTCTCTTTAAGCATCATCACGGACCTCGCCAAGGCCTCGGGTCTAGGTGGGCAGCCTGGCACGTAAACATCCACTGGTATCACATCCCTTGCAAGCATCGTACTATAGCTATTCCAAAAAATCCCTCCGTCAAGAACGCAAGCCCCCATGGCTATGACCCATTTGGGCTCTGGCATCTGCTCCCACACGGTACGCACCACCTTCGCCATCTTAATACTCAAAGTGCCATCTATGACGACCAAATTTGATTGGCGCGGATTACCATACGAGAGAAATCCTAACCTTTCAAGGTCAAATCTCGGGCCCGAAGCCGCAGCCAGCTCAGTTCCGCAACAGGCGGTAACCAAATACGCGGGCCAAAGAGAATACGAGTAACCCCACGTGATCATCTTGTTGGCGATCTTATTGCTTTTGATAAACTGGGCAGCCTTTTTGGCAACCTGATCCAAATTCCCCAAATAGAAGCTTCCCTCTTCTTCCAAGTTAATCGCCTTCGGCAAGCGAACGAGCGCCGCGCACGGCAAGCGCTATTATAATGATTCCAGCCAAAAATGTTGCAATCCAGGCCGAGGTAACCGAGGACGAGGACATTGAAACTATGAACAAGAAAATGGCAAAGGGCTCGGCAATTATAAACATGAGTAAATAAGGGTAGTATTGCATCGAGAAGAATCCCCTTGACTTACCAACAGGTGCATTTCCGCTTTCAAACCTCTTCCTCTTCATGGGGTGCTCTGGCCCTGCCAAAGCCTTCCCTACCAAGAGGACGAGGACAGGGGCTACGAGACCTATAACCAAGATGATACCGACCCCCAGAACGGAATCAGCCCAACTCGGCATATGATGATGATGATTCATTAGTTAAGCTTTTTCATATGTTATCGATTACTGGCATCCTCCAACCCATAAAAAAGTATGGAGTTCTTACTCAACGACGCGTTGATAATGCCTTCCCGCTGAAGGTATCCCGCCAGAGGCGTCTCCACGGGCGAATTCGGGCATGCTTCACCTTACCTTAATTAACCCAATATCGCAGATATTAATCGCGATATTTAGATCCCTGCCGATAACAAGCCCCAGACATCGCAGCTGTAAACCCTGTCGGAAAGCCTCGGGTAGTGCTTCGTGATTTATGGCCCGCACCTTGAACACGCCTTTGAAGAGGGATCAAGCCTGCCCATCTTTACCCGTTGTGCTCTCCTGCTTCTTCACGCACATGGCTACATCTGCTTAAACTGATACCATTCCTGATCTCCTATCGATTTCAGGTATGGGTGGTTCTGCATAATTCCCTGCAAGTTTAGACCCTCCGCGATCACGGTATCGTACGACTTGGCTATCGCCATAGATACCTTGTGGAGGAAGTCTTTACGGGCATCCTTAACGCGCTCATAGACCCTCCTTAACCTACGAACCTGCTTTCTAAGGCTGTAGGAACCTTTCTTCTTTCTGGAACGGTTCTTGTGCTCTCTTTTCACGCTCTTTTCTAGCTTTCTCTAGGCATCGACTGATGCTCTCGTTATGCCAATTGGAAGTCATGATAAAGTTAACTATACCCTTGTCAAGGTTTACTACCTTTTTCCTTCGGTAATATTTCGGTAACGCATAATTTATGCAGCATAATGACAATCACCCTATCTCGTGACAGTAATCTGCTGCATGATATCTGGAATTATTGCGCGGCCTCTGAATCAGATGCCCTCTAGAAACCTTGGAGCATCGAGCCCACTCCCTATGTCCTTGAATCCGCAGGCACCATAAAGCACTGGTTATCCTTCCTCGACTTGAACTTGGGGCAACCTGCGTCGTGATAAAAAAGCCTCAAACGCCAGATCCAGTTTTTAAGGGCACCTACTGTGGGTTCCGTAAGTCAACCTCTCGAAGGCAAGGATTGCTTCCTTCACTACATTAGAACATTTATCATATCGAACGCACTCATCGACTTCCTTTGATCTTGGTGCTTCTTAATTCTTAGTTCTAGGTAGTAGTTCCAGGTAAACTACCCCGTCCTTACGGGCGGGGTCTCTGGCGAGAAAAGATGAACATACAGGAACCAAAGTGCTTCCCCCACATCACTTTCTGATCCTCGTCTGGGTATAAGAGCACTTTAAGAGACCTTAGCATCTATGCGTTAGATTGTATGATGGCATTAAAACGCCCGGTTGGAGGAAAGTCCGGCTAGCCCCATCCCAAAGGAAAAGGTATTACCTAATTTCCGCACGCACTCAACTTCTTAGGGATAAAGACATAAGCGCTAACGCGCAGATTACTCATGTACTATGGGCCTGATCTACTGCGCTTCGACAGACAACTCCTTGTCATCGGGAGAGAGGCACAGCTTAAGCTCAGGGATTCCAGAGTCGCGATTGTGGGCATGGGTGGACTGGGATCCAACGTGGCCATGCAGCTTGCCGCCATGGGCGTTGGCCACCTAACGCTCGTGGACTTCGACGAGGTTGAACTGACGAACATAAACAGGCAACCCCTTTACGATGAAAGTGATGTGAAAAAACCCAAAGCCATAGCAGCTTCTCAAAAACTAATGAAGATCAACTCTAAAATCGAGGTCGTCCCAATTGTTGGGCGCTTTGAGCAAAACACATACCGCATAGAAAACGTCGACGTGATAGTTGATGGACTAGATTCGATAAGTGCTCGTTTATTACTTAACGCTTTTGCGGTGAAACTCAAAATACCCTACGTTTTTGCGTCGGTCGAGGGATACTACGGCAACGTTTCAACAATCCTACCTGGGAAGACGGCGTGCCTAAGATGTTTCATGAAGTCAGGAAGGGGCGATGAGAAAGCCTGCGCCCACGGGATATATCCTCCAGCCGTCTTCATGGCCTCTACAATCGAGAGCTCGGAGACCATATCCATTATAGTTAATGGGACCTCGCCGCTTGCAGGTAAGCTCCTCGTATTTGATGCTTCCTCATACGTTTTCGATGTGACAAACCTCAAGAGAAATCCAAGCTGTCCCGTTTGTGGTGATTAGGATGGACCCGCTCGAAGTAATCAGAAGAATGTACCCTTGGCAGGGCCCTCCAGTTGCAAGGGACCCTCTTTTTGGCCTAATAGGGATTGTCTTGAGCCAACACACCAATGACAAAAACGCTTGGACCGCAGAAATGAATCTCGAGCGGCTTTACGGCAGTGCTGCTGATCTTGCAAAGGCCAGCGTGACCGACATTGCCAACGCGATAAGGCAAGCTGGCATGCAACATGAAAAAGCAGTCATAATACGCGAGCTTGCATCCCGTGAACTTCTGGATGGATTGATCTCCAGATCTCTGAGTATGCCTTGGAAAAAAGCAAGGGATAACCTAAGGGCCATAAAAGGAGTAGGTACAAAGACAGCCGACGTTTTCTGCATGATTTACCTAAATGCCCCAGTACTGCCCATTGATGTTCACGTGAAAAGAGTAAGCCAAAGGCTTGGACTAACTAAGTCAAGAAATTATGACGAAATACAAGCGGACCTACATAAGCTGGTTCCTGAAGACAAAAGAAAGGCAACGCATCTTTCGATGATAAGGTTTGGACGCGAGGTTTGCAAGGCAAGGGAACCAAGGTGCCGTGAATGTCCCCTTAACTCCGTATGCCTTTGGTACTTATCAACTGCAAAATCGCAAGCAGGTCTTCCGTAAAGGAAGACCGTAGAGCAGGGTTCCTCAGCATGGCAGCTGGGTGAAACGTAACCATTGTAGGTACGCCCTGAACCGCGAACTCCCGCTTCCTAAGAGAAACCACAGAGCGCTTCCCAAGAAGAGCGTAAGCGGCGCTGTTCCCCATCAATAGAATGGCTAGGGGCCGAACCAACCTGATTTCCTCCAACAAATATGGCCTGCAAGCTGCGATTTCTTTGGGATGTGGCCTTCTGTTGCCGGGAGGACGGCACTTAACCACGTTCGTTATGTAAACGCTCTCTCTTGAAAGACCAACTGCTGACAAACAGCTTTCAAGCAACTTGCCAGCCCTGCCCACAAAAGGCCTGCCCTGCATGTCTTCATCTTTTCCAGGAGCCTCGCCGATAAGCATCAATCCGCTGATTGCACCTTCTCCTGGAACGGCTTTTGTTCTGGTCTGCCAAAGTGGGCACAACTTGCATGTCTCGATGTTGTACCTGATTTCTCCTAAACTACCATACATAATCGGAGGTATCACGCTCTATTTAAGTGAAGACCCTTGATGGACGAACTGGTCGCTTCCAGCAACGGCGACGGATTAGCTATTTTAAATCAGCAAGAACAGGCAATTTCGGCAAGTTGGAAAATCCATCTTCGAGGGTAAGCATTCCGCCGTAACGCGTTCCTTACGGAGACCAACTCGGAGAACAAGGTAAAAAATCGGCATCAACTTCTAGCGAAAAACCCGATCAGGATCCTAGAAGCTATTACGCGAACGGAAGAGGATTGCAGCCTGACCGCGAAGTTATCGCATTGGTAACAGTGTAATTCAAACTTACGAAACTCAGGCTTACGAAATTTTTTTTAGCTACCCCAAGTTCTTACCGGTACATAGTGACGAAATTCATAGACGGCGTCACGGTTCTGGACAACCCATTTCTGCAAAAGCTTTTAACGGAACTTCGTGACAAGAACACCAACCAGGAAAGCTTCAGACAACAGTTAAGAAGGATAGGTGTGTTTATGGGTTATGAGCTTTGTCGGTTTCTTGAAACGCGCGACGTAGAAGTCGAAACCCCCATGCGGGTCAAGGCTAAGGGGGTTGACATACCTGAGCTCAAAAATACCGTTTTGATCTCGGTACTAAGGGCATCGTTGCCAATGACTGACGGTCTGCTTGAGGTATTTTCGTCGGCAAAGGTTGGCTTCGTGGTCGCCAAGAGGCGCGAGGCCGACGCGGGGCCATCAACGATAGACACCGAAATTTATTACGTCAACGTCCCCAGTACCGATAACAAGCTCGTGATATTGGCGGACCCGATGCTGGCCACTGGCTCCACGATCAAGCGCGTACTACCCAGAGTGCTGGAAAAAGGTAAGCCCTCAAAGGTTGTCATCATGACGCTTATAGCGTCGGAATATGGCCTGTCAGCCATAAGGAGGGAATTTCCCGACGCTCAACTCTTCACCGCAGCCGTGGACCCATCCCTCGATCAAAATGGATTTATAATACCTGGACTGGGAGACGCGGGGGATAGGTCGTTTAGCTGAAGCGATAAGGTTAAAGAGCCCTTGCCAAGAATTCTTGGGCCGATCGTCTAGTCTGGTAGGACGCTGCCTTGACATGGCAGAGGTCAGGAGTTCAAGTCTCCTTCGGCCCACTAAACTTCTATGCAGTTACCACTGCAATATTAATTGCAAAAATCGGTATGCGGCCGCCGGGATTTGAACCCGGGTCAGTGCCGCTCTGCTGATTTGGCAGGGCACCGTCCTACCAGGCTAGACTACGACCGCCTACCACTTTTCTTTCTGCACTACCTTAAGATTTTATCGGTGCATGTGATCTCTTTTACCCATATTACTGAAGACGTCGTCGGTTAGAGCGGAAAATAAAATGATGCAGTTCAATACAAAAAGTGTTTTAGAAATACCCCCGAAAGCAGAAGGCACTGGCAACGCGCGATCGCGATTTAAACGCGGCCCAGCGACTTAACGAGAGGTGTGAGTTGGGGGCAAGTAAACAGAAATGAGAGACAAAAGCGCACTACACTACCCGAAACTCCAAAGTCCGGCCCGAAAGAGCGGGGTAGGTCGCAGATAATTAGCATCAAAGTACCCTGAGGTTCTTTAATTCGCGCTTTCACGAGAAAGCCTTCACGCGAAATTGAAACAACGCCGACCGTATGCATATGCAGGAATCGCGCGCGCCAAGCTGACATCCTCTCATCTCTTAAGGAATTGAGGCTCCTAGTTCAACGACGCGTAGCTGATTCCTTCCCGCTGAAGGTATTCCGCCAGAGGCGTCTCCGCAGGCGTGGATTCGGGCGTGCCCCGACCTACCTTGATAAAGTCCATGTTTAAGATGCTGATGGCGGCGTTCAGGCCGTGGTCCATGGTAAGCCCGCAGGCATCGCAGCGAAATACGCGGTCGGAAAGAGCTAGGTCGTGCTTCACGCTACCGCTCCTGGAGCGCGCTTTGGAGGAAGCATCGAACCTTCCTATCTTCACCAGCTTGGCTTTCCGCCGTACAAGCTGCACACCCCGCAAAAGATAAAGCTTAATCTACACGACATTAAATATAGTATGCCTGAGCAAAAAGAATACGTGATATCGCTTAAGTCGACCAAGTTCAAGCGCGGTAAAAAGAGGGCACCGCACGCGATCAGGATACTTCAAGAAGCCATAAGGAGAAGGATAAAAGAGGGAGAAGTCAAGCTTGATCCAGATTTGAACTCTTTTGTATGGAGCAAAGGCATTAGAAATTTCCCAAAAAAAGTAGAGGTAATCGCGGAAAGAGAGAAGGGCGATGAACCATGGATCGTGAAGCTCAAAACTCAAAGGGCCGAAGCCCCAAAAGATAAGGAAGAGGCAAAAGGAAAAGGGGCTTCAGGTGAGTCTATTGCACAGGGCAATTAGCACGGTAGGAGTTACAAGAGGTCGTTTGATGGGAAGCAATTGGGTTGGCGTTAAGGTTTTTGCCAACGATAAGGTTGCTCTCGTATCCCCTTCATTCGACGAAAAGTCTTTGAGTCTCGTGAAGAGCGCCCTTGGGGTTGAAACGCTTCCAGTGGACGTAATATCTTCAGAGCTTCATGGCGTTATGATAGCTGGCAATAACAAAGGTGTGCTTTTTCCTTGGAACGTCGATGATGATGATCTGTTAGAAGTAAAAAAAAGTTATGATCTTAACGTAGGGCAGCTCCAAACCAACTACACCGCCCTTGGAAACCTAATATTGGCAAACTCGTTTTTCGCCCTTGTATACGAGGGCTTCGACCGCGAAACCGTGAGACAGATATCTGATGTCCTTGGCGTAGAGGTTGAAAGGGGGCGCATAGGGCAGTACACAACAGTTGGCTCGTTGGCGGTAGTAACTGACAGAGGGTTGGCACTCCCTCCCTCAGTATCCGATGAGGAAGCCAAGGAACTAGAACAAAAGTTCAAGGTAAGAGGTGACACGGCAACAGTTAACATTGGGTTCAACTACTTAAGGCTTGGACTAGTAGCTAACTCCTTTGGAGCGCTGGCAGGTGAAGCGAGCACAGGACCTGAACTGGTAAGCATAGAACGCGCCTTGGCGCTAAACCAACAACGAGGCTTGCCGAGCTTAGGCTTAAGTCTTAGCAGCCGATTCATCACAAATGAGCTCCGAGCAACAACCTCGCATTTACGAGGTAAAAGGAAAAGTGGCAGATGGGTTTTACGGCCATGTTTTCGTAAAATACGTGGTGGCAACCAACGAAAAACGTGCCACTGACAGAGTTATGTCCGAGGTAGGAAGCAAACACCATGTCAAACGGGGAGAAATAAGAATAGAAAGCATAAAGGAAGTTAAAGATCCAGATAAGATCGATGATCCCATAATAAAGCAGATGATGCAACTTGAGCGAAGAAAGAGAAGAGTTTCAAAATCTAAGCGATCAGTACGTGTATCTGGAATCCGTGCTTAAGGCCTTAAGCGACCAAGAGAGACTAATAGCCGCCTACCTTCAGGAAACCGAGGGAGCGCTGGCAGCGCTTAAGTCTTTAAATGGTGGCTTTCTGGCAAACCTAGGAGCAGGCGTTTTCGTTCAGGCGGCAACAGCAGATCAAAAGGTATTCGTCTCCCTTGGTCAATCGGTCTTTGCAGAAAGGCCCAAGGAGGAAGTCGTGACGTATCTGGAGAAAAGGCGCGATGAGTTGCAGAAGAGCATTCAGGCCACGCAGATAAGGGAAAGGCAAACGGTTGGGGCCATGCAGTCCATGGAGCCGAGATTGAGGGAACTTGCCAGCAAGCTAGGTCTCGCGCGATGGTTTTTGAGGGAATAAAGAAAGCTTTTGCGAAGCTCAGGGAGCACAAAGACGATGAGGCAAGACAACTCCTGCTAGAGGCCGGAGTCGCGCTCGAGGTCGTCGAGCAGATCCAGCTCGAAGCTAAAGATAGAGAACTTTCGGATGTAATTTACGAGAGGCTGAAGCTCCTTGAGTCGCCGGATCTGGAAGCCATGATAAACCAAGGGAGGAGCTGGCCTTACGTCATGGTATTCTTCGGCGTAAATGGCGTCGGAAAGACGACGGCGGTGGCTAAGGTATGCAAGCTGCTCGTTTTAAAGGGTTTTAAGCCGACGCTGGTCCCTGCTGATACGTACAGGGCAGGAGCCATCGAACAGCTAACAGCGCACGCAACGAAGCTGGGAGTGCCATTCGTTCAGTCCAGATATGGAGCTGACCCGGCTTCCATAGCATATGAGGCAAAAAAAACGAACATGGGTAAAGAGAATAGCGTTGTCCTTATAGATACCGCGGGAAGGGTAGAGATGGATAAAAACCTCATGGACCAGATGAAGAAGATAGTCAGGGTCGCGCAGCCCAACTTAAAAGTGCTCGTAGTTGACGCCTTAACTGGAAACGCCGTCATAAGGCAGGTCGAAGGATATGATCAAGCGGTCGGCGTTGATGCGTTTATAGTAACCAAGGTCGACGCCGATAATAAGGGCGGGGTTTTCCTATCGTTATCAAAGTACAAGAGACCGGTGCTCTTCGTGTCAAATGGGCAAGATTACGACTCACTACAGCCGTTCAGAGCTAAAGAGTGGATCGGCGCTTATCTTCAATGAGCCTTGAAGGCTCTTTCATCTTAAAGAACAAAAAGTTTACGGAAAACCTACCTATAGCAAATATGAGCAGCACGTATCTCAGCCCCATCACCAAACCAAGGTGAGACATGAAAATGTCGGCTAGCGAGCCCCCTATGAGAGCGCCTATACCAGTACCGATCCCCATGAGCGAGTTGTACACGCCGAAGTACTCTCCCCTCATGTCATTAGGTGAGACATCTAGCATGTAAGCGAAGCTCGCAACCATGAGAAGGCCGTTAAACGCGCCTCCAACGACGTTCCCCAGGTAAAGATACGTAACACTTGTCGCAAAGGCATAGAAAAGGGGAAACGTCGCAAGTCCGAACTTCCCAGCCAGTATGAACGGTTTCCTCCCAACCCTATCCACAAGGTTGCCCGCTATCCTCTGAACGGAAAGAACAAAGAGGCCGTTTATAACGGATATCAGCGCGACCTGAATCATGTTAGCCTTAACTACGTCCACTATAACAAAGGGAAATACCCCCCAAGGCAGCGATTGTATTATCATTGAGGCAAAGGAGATCTCCGCGAACTTTCTGAAGGTGGGGTTCTCCCTAAGCGGCTTAATTAGCTCAGAAGGTCTTGCGCTCACCTTACGCCTTGTCGGTTTTTCTCTTATCTTTAATATGACCAAGTTACCAACAAAACCAGTTATTGCGGCCAGCAAAAACGGAAACAGATACATGAGGGTTAGACTCTTGTCGTCAACCATCATTATGTATCCCGATATCAGCGTCGCAACTAGAGAGCCCAGCGATGAGAATATGTTAAGCGAGGCCGAAATCCTTCCCCTCCTCATGGGAGGGGCCAGATCCCCGATAAGCGCTGAAAGCGCGGGCGTAACCATAGAATTCATAAATGATTGAAGCGCAACAAGTAGCAGAAGAAACTGCGCCTGTTTGGTGCCTATTGCCAGAAGCCATATGAATGACGTACTTAACCCTCCGATAACTATGAAGGGCACCTTTCTGCCGACCGCATCGGTGACCGCGCCCCACATAAACTGGAAGAAGTTCGATATGAAGTTAGTGAGGGAGGAAAGCAGCCCCAGCATGAAGGCCGATGCGTTCAATTGCACCATCAATATGCTTACGAAGGGCGACGCAAAGCCGTTGCTGAAAGCTGTAACTATCTGCCTTATGTATAGGATCCTCAGCGGCTCGGAAATTTTCTTTTTTTCCAACAAGGGGGCAGCGTCACCTTCATGTTTCAAAAGCTATTGCTGAGATAGATCAGCAGATGACCCAATTAAGTCTGACCTATGCCGATTTATTATGCTTATGACCGCTCTCGGGACAAGGCCCTCCCATTTCTGATCGCTTCTTATGAGCTGTCTGACCTTGGTTCCCGATATCTCGCCCCTGTTGTACCACGGTGGGACCACGACCTTCATCCCCCTGGCTTTAAATATCCTTCTAACCCATCCGTTCCCCGAGAATACGACTTCTATGTCTGGAACGTGCTGAATTATGTAGTTAAACCACTTCTCGTCATCCATGAAGTCGGGAATCCTAAGGAACTCGATTACCTTCAGGTCAAGACCCGCGTCCTTTAGGCTTTCCCTTATCATGGCCTCCCTCGTATCAGCGTCAAATGGGTTTCTTACCGTACCGCTCTCCTGAGCGCTCCCTATGCCTATGACGAGCCTCTCGCAGAGAGATGATGCGTACTCGACGGCTTTCAGATGACCTAAGTGAAACGGCTGAAACCTACCAATGATTATCCCTTTTCTATATTTTTTCAATCGTAACCACCGAACCTATTTTTGCTCCAAAGCGCTTTTCTGCGCTGCCCTTTCCTATGGATATCTCTATTAAGCCATACCCTCCTGGAACAAGAAGCACACCCTCCTTCGAGTAGTTTTTGGAAAGCACCGCTTCGGCCTCCTGGCCGTTAAGCCTAATTTTAGCTTTCCCAATACGGAAAGCATCTGACCATATGTTGGTTATAATGTTTCCAAAAACATCTACGTAGAGGACCTTTGCTTCGCATGAGCCCCTGCACGACCTTATGAAGCTCCAGCCACGCAAGGGGGATACGCGACTTACGAGAAAGCCATCCACGGGAATGCCGCTGGCAAGCCTCGCTGCCACCCGCGCCATTACATCCCGTCCCTGAAAAGTGTAGCTACTACTGAATTTCGACGTGTCAACAGCCTTGATGAACGTCGCTTTCCTTTCTTTAAGTATGGGGTAAAATAGGCCGTTGTCAGGTCCCACAAGACGTTTTCCCTCAACCTCAGCGAACAAAATCCTCCTTCTGGTTCCAACCCCAGGATCGACCACGCCCAGAAAAACCGTTCCGGGCGGGAAATAATTGAAGGCAAAGTAAAGCGAAAACGCTCCCTCCCATATAGAGAAAGGCGTAATGCCATGAGTTATATCAACGATCTCTGCTTCAGGCGCCTCTTGTTTTATAACTCCCTTAAGGGCGCCGACGTAGTAATCCCTATAACCGAAATCCGTGAGAAGTGCTATCAGCTGAGCCATGAAGTTAACCTCAGTTCACAATATTTAGCTTTACCGTCGAGACAAACAACTCAGTTGATAAAGAAATCTTATAACTCACTGCTCCCAGAAGGTGTGAGCCCCTTGAACAAGGCTTACTACTTTATAGACGAGGCAGGAAACGCCAAGGCATTCGGCCTTGAGGACACGGATGTGATAGAGGGATTTAAGGACAGGCCAGACTACTACAAATACTTCGTAAGTGAGGAAATGAAGAACGCAGCACATCAAACTCCTCCTCACATAAGTGCTCTCACAAAACTCCAGCTGGCAAGCCTCGAGCCAGCAAGTGATGTTGGCAACTACAGGTACTATCCCTTTGGCGCTATGATAAAGGGCCTTCTAGAGGACTACATAAGAGACGTCGTGCTAAGGGAGTTTGGCGCGTATGAGATAGTCACGCCAATACTTTACGACTATTCGCTTCCCGACATACACGAACAGGCAAAGGAGTTTAGACAAAAGGACTATCACCTCAGGGTCGGCAACAGGACTTTCTTGCTTAGGTTTGCCAGCGACTTCGGCCTGTTCAGAATGATGAAAGATGCCTCCATTAGGGAAGACGCCCTGCCCGTAAGGATGTACGAGATATCAAATAGCTTCAGGCTGGAGCGCAGAAGCGAGTGCGTTGGTATGAGAAGGTTAAGGAGCTTTACCATGCCGGACGTTCACTCATTCTGTAAAGACCATGAGCAGGGAAAAGAGGAGTTCAGGTACCTTACCAAGAAATATCACGAGCTTTTAAGTAACCTTGGCTTGCCCTACGCTCTCGTAGCAAGGGTCACAAAGCCCTTCGAAAAGGAGGGTATAGAGTTCATGTCATCGATAGCTTCTGAGCTAAAGAGACCCGTCATAGCTGAGGTAATACCAGCCATGAAGTACTACTGGGAAATAAAGGACGAGTTTCAGTTCATAGACTCGACGGGTAATAACCTTCAGCTGTCAACGGTTCAGCTTGACGTAAAGAACAGCGAAAGGTACGGACTCACATACGCCAAGAGGGATGGAACCAGAGGTAATTACGTCATAGTACACTCAAGCCTAGGCGCCATAGAGAGGCTATTCTCGTCGATGATAGAGCAGGCCTTTAAGTCCAATAAGCTGCCGATGTTACCTCTTTGGCTTAGCCCGATACAGGTTAGGGTAATCCCCGTATCACAGGAGAACTACGACAGGGCAACTGAAGTGGCGGTAAAGCTCCGCGAGAAGGGTTTTAGGGCATACGTGGATGACTCTGAATCCTCGTTCAACAAGAAGATAAGAGAAGCTGCCACTCACTGGACCCCTTACACGATCGTAATAGGTAAAAAAGAGCAAGAGCAGAACGTGCTCAGCGTTACGATAAGGTCGCTGTCATCGCTTGAACGTGCCTTCGTCAAGACCATGAAGCTGGAAGACCTCATAAGCGCGCTGGAAGAAGAGAGCCGGGGCTTTCCCAAGCGGCAGGCGGAAGGACCAGTTAGGCTTTCCTTGGTGCCCAAATTCTGAAAGCGTTTTTATTCAAGGGTACGTGTAACTTATAATGCCAGCCGAAAGCGAGAAGGAGGCTGCAGCGTCTGAGGCCTCAAAATTAATTCACGACCACATGATACTCGGTTTGGGCTCAGGATCCACCGTAGAAGTCCTGATCAACAAATTCCTTCCTCGCTTTAAGCTGAAGATAATAGCGGCGTCTAGGGCAACCCAGCTGGCACTTCAAGCGAAGGGAATAGATTGCCTGTTCCTCGATTCTCCTGAAAATCCGGAACTCACCATCGATGGTGCTGATCGCGTAGACCGTAACCTAAACCTCATTAAGGGTGGAGGGGCAGCGCTCCTAGGCGAAAGGGTTCTGGCAGAGAGGTCATCGAGATACGTGATAATAGCTGATAGCTCAAAGCTAACTAACCGCTTAGGCTCGGATTTCCCAGTCCCGGTAGAGGTGGAGCCCATAGCCTATCACAACTTGGCATCTGAACTTGACTCAATGGCTATAAAGTGGAGGCTCAGGTCCTGCAACTGCAAGAACGGTCCTGCCGTCACCGATAACGGAAACTGGATAGTCGACGTCGATGCCTCATCATTCGATAGGGGTGCAAGCGACCTCTATTACATTTTGAGGACGCTGACGGGCGTTGTTGAAGTCGGCCTTTTCATCGGCATCGCTGATGAGGCATTAATAGGAACAACCCAAGGCGTCATAAGGCTAACGCGTAACGCGAGCAAATAGCTAAAAGACGGGACATCGAGCTGTTCCACGTCCATAAGCGTTAAAGCATCCCTTTGACATCAATTATGCAGTATGAAATAAGGGACCCAATATATGGCTACGTTACATTTGATGACGATGATAAGAAGTTAATAGACACACCCGAGGTCCAAAGACTTCACAGAATACTTCAGCTAGCGGCCGCTTACGTGGCTTATCCAGGCGCAACTCACACGAGATTCGAGCACTCGATAGGGGTAATGCACGTCGCCACCATGATGGCAGAAGCACTGAAAAACGATGGGCTTACCCCAGACGACGCGAAAAAGATCAGGTTCTCGGGCCTCTTGCATGATTTAGGGCACGGTCCCTTTTCTCACTCCTTCGAGTACGCGCTGAAGAGGAAGAAGAATCTGAACCACGAGGAAATAACCGCTGAGCTCGTAAAGGGAACCGAAATAGCGGACATCCTAAATGCGCTCGGCTTTAAACCTGAAGAAATAGCAGATGTAGTGCAAGGTCATGACCAGTTGCTCAGCGCGTTTGTGGCAGGTCAGATCGACGCTGACAAAATAGATTTTCTATTGAGGGATTCGCTGCACGCCGGCGTTGATTATGGGAGGTTTGATTGGCAAAGGCTAATAAGGTCTTTTTACGTGCAAGAAAAAAACGTTTACGTGAGCACAAACTCGCTTTACGCGCTTGAATCTTTCTTGATAGCTCGCTTCCAGATGTTTAGAGCGGTCTACTATCACAAAACCGTGCGCGCGGCCGACCTCATGTTGGAAAGGGCGATCTTTGAGCTTTGGGATTCGCTCGACATGGACTCCTTCGACCCTAAGAAGAACCCTGAGCGCTACTTAGAGCTTGACGACTACACCGCCTACTCGAAACTAAAGTCAGCGGCCCAGGGAAAGCCGAACTCAACTGGCTCAAGGCTTTTCTTTGGGTTGGCAAGGCGCGACCTCCTCAAGATGGCGTACGAAAAGCGCATAATGGGCGGCAAGGAGGCAATAATAAGCAGACCCCAAGATATGGAGGCCGAGATATGTCAGGAATCAGGGCTCGATGAGGGTAGTGTTTTCGTTGACACCCCCTATCTCACGGTGATCCCCCTTTCAGCTTCAAACCGTATAGAGATCGATGTATGGGACGAGGGCTCTGCCCATCCCGAGCCCCTTTCCAACTTATCGAACATAAGCAAGTCACTGATGGGATACTATGAACCTCTGCGCGTTTACACGTTCAAGGAACACAGAGAGATCGTAAATAAGGTATCCAGCAGGATCCTAGGAGAGGGATCGGAGCTGCACTACCGATCAGTAACTTCAATTGTCCCATCGGCAACCCTGACCATAGATCCAGCCTTAATCTCAAGCGGATCAGGGTTTACCCTGTGCACTAACGGGATTCCAGCCAAAACGCAACCGATTATCGTCACCGTGTCAGCTTCTCTCATGATTATGGCAGCTGGTGAAGTGCCCATCTTCTTCATCGCGTATATGATATAGGATCCAACGGTGCTGCCCTTTCCCGTGGGATACACCAACACTTTACCCTTCACCGATTCTCCCTTCAACTCGCTTTCTTCATCAATTACAATGCCAGTTGAGGGATTAATGCCTCCTAGAAACGATAAAGGTTTATAAGAGACAATGGCTTCCCCAGAGGCAGTGCCCGCAACTACGGCCTTTCCAATGTACGTGGTCAATCGCTTTCCCTCCAGTTCCCCGCTCGCAAGCATAAACGAGGCAACGGTAGGCTCCAGGGTTGGTCTAATGCTCTTTGATTGAGGCATGTAAAATGAAGATTTAACGGAGTCCGTCATAACGCCTCCAGAGAAAGAGGGAGCTGGTGAAAATACGGGGCAGGTATCGCGGAACACCTTTACGCCTTTTTCCCTGAGCGAATTAACCGCCTGAAACCCAGCTTGATCTGAAATTGCGTGACGCGAAGTGTAGATGAAAATATCACCCTTTACCTTCTTAACGTCACTTAGTAATCTAGCAATGTAGACCAGCTCCTCAACGCCGTATTGAGGGCAGCCAAGAAAGAAGGCCTTTGGCGTCTCTCCGCTAACCGCCTTATCTAGAGCTTCCCTTGATTGCTCTTCAAGCTCTCTTCCATCGATGGTAACTTCCTCCAGTTTTGGAGGTTCCTTAGAGGCCTCGGGCGATAGGTAGGGCGCAAGGAACATGTCGGTGGGACCAAAGGTCGCCAGAGCCGCAGAAAGGGCCTTCAGCTCTCCTTTGGTCGCAATCCGGCCAAGACCGTATATATAAGGCACCTTTGCCTTCTCTCCAAGCTCGGCTATCTTCTTCCCAAGCAAACCCCATTCAAGAGGACCCCTTGGGATAGGTTGCTCGACCTTTATGAGCACGGTCGGTTTCCTGTTTTCATCCAAGTGCATGCCGTAGTTTGGCGTTAGCCCTGTTATTCCCGAAAAAAGGGCCGATGGACCGCCTTCCCTATTACTCCTTAAGCCTAGCACCGAGTTTCCATATACGACCGCCGATGATTCTGCCCAAGCAACGTGATCACCAGGCTTGAGCTTTGATGACCACTGGCCTTCGTAAGGAAACGTACATGAATAAGTGGGAGCTATGCCCATTTTTTCCAACGCAGCATTTACCCTCGCTTGCTTGGCAGCAAAGTCCTCGCTTATGCCTTGTTCCCTCCACAATTCCCTGTCCATTCCGCATGGGTTTGAGCTAGTTGGAACCCTGACTCTTTCGCCAGTAGCGGCCAGATCCTCCAAAAACTCAAGCCCATAATCTCCCAAATTCATGTATGATATCCCCGAGACGTGCGCATTGACCACGCTTATCATCCCGCGCGCTTCCTTGGCCTCGGAAAGCGCTCTGAGAACCCCCGAGGCAAGCTCATAAGCCTTCAAGACACGTCAGCTCTCTTAAACCTGTCCCGTTCCCTTATAGGAGCTGTGGCATCCACCCCGACTTTTGCCGTCTCACCATCAGCTCCAGCAGAGGGATCAAGCGTCGATCCAGATGCTGATGGGATAACAACCAATCCCCTATCAGCGCGAAATCTTGTCGCTAAGGCCCACTCAAGCGACGCGGGGTCTCTCACGTCGACGTCTTCGTCTACTACTATTACGTGCTTAAGGCTTGGATGCGCCCCAAAGGCGGCCATTATGACGTTCTTAGGATCTCCGTCCCTTTGCTTCGATATGGAGATGGCCGCATGAACCCATGTTCCCCCTCCTGGAGTTAAGTAAACGTCATTGACCTCGGGCACAACGTTTTCGACCGCTTCCCTTATCTTTGCCTCCTTTGGAAGACCCATCAGCATCTGGTGCTCCACTCCGCCTGGCCATATCACGTGAAAAAGCGCTTCTTTCCTGTGATAGGCCTTCTCCACGGTAAACACGGGTTGCGCCCTCACGGTGTCAAACGTACGCAGTACATCAAAGAACGGGCCCTCTGGTGCCAATTCCTCCGGGTCTATGTATCCTTCAAGCAATATCTCCGAGTCTGCGGGATACGGTATACCATGCTCAGGGCTCCTCTTGTAAGCAATAGATCCTCCAGATAAGGAATTAGCAACTTCTAACTCGAAAACACCAAAAGGAGGGGATGATGATGAGGCTATCAAGAACTCTAGGGGACCTCCAATCACCACGGCCACGTCTAACTTCTCTCTTCTCTGCCTGGCTTCTTCAAGCATTCTGTAAAGGTGCCTCGGCACCACCCTTACGGCGAACTTGTCGTTGCCTAGGTAAAGCATCCTGTGAAACGAAGAGTTAAGTCTCTTTCCATCGCTGGCTATGAAAACGCCGGCGGTCACGTAACGCTTTCCCTGAAAGTCCGGCACATTAAGGAACGACACGCCGTTCTCAGAAACCTCCTCGCTAGCCGATTGAGCGGCCTCATGCAAGGGGCTTGGGTTCCTGATGGCCCAAGTCACCTTATGATGAAGGTCCATCACACTTCTGAGGTTCAAGAGCTCGATAAGCTCCTCCCTACTTATTATCGCGTTTCCAACGCGTCTGACCTCGCCCTCGCCCCTTTCCAAAACGCATCTCTGCCCATCGTACCGCTTCAGATCAGAGATAAAGCTATCCTGATCGACCTCAACCAACTCACCTTTTGAGCGAAGCCAGGCTAATACTTGCCTAAACTCCAATTTGGTAAACGCCAGTTGCCACAAAAAAGCTTATTGCTAAACCCATCAAACACGACGCCCCTTCTTAAGCTCAGGCAGCAGCCGGCTTCTCGCAAGGGTTAAAATCGACCATCTTCAGAACTAGATGGCTCGCCTTATTGACGTTATCCCGATGAATGGATGCACGCTGATTTATGGAACCGGTGGGACGGGAAAAACGACCATAGGGCTGGAGGCCTCTGTGGCTAAAGCAATAAGTGGCAAGACGGTAGTTTACACGTTTTCAGCACCGTATTCTTTTATAAGCAGAGGGATTGAAATAGCCCGCGGTTTCGGGGAAAATGAAATCCCCAAGAACGTCATATTTATAAAGGCAGAAACTCTGGATGAGCTCCGCGAGGTAGCCATGTTATTTTTATCGAAACCGCCCGACTACTTCGTGGTTGATACCGCCACCTCTGGGTACCGCGCTTCCATATCACTTGGCAAAAGAGGCATGGAGACCGGAAGGGTACTAACAGAAATAATCGGCTTGATGATTTCGTCGAGCCCCAGCGATGGAGCAATATTGATAGCTGACGCACAAACCAAGCCCACTGGCGAAGAACGCCCATCAGCTGAGGCCTCCTTGAAATTCTGGTGCGATAACCGCGTTCACGTTATGAAGCTACCTGATGGGACTAGAAAAGCAACGCTAAACGATAGGGAGGTATATTTCAAGATAACCGGTACCGGCACGGAGGTCGTGTGAACTACCACGTCATAGTAGGGACTTTGGGACTTCAAATAGCGCGGCCGCCTTAACCTCCCTTAGGGTTGCGCAGCCGAGCCACACCTCTCGTTAAGTCACTGGACCGCGTTTAAATCGCGATCGAGCGCTGCCGAGGTGCCCTCGGCTTTCGGGATGTTCCTTGAAATATCAATATGCTGATCTATATCTATACCCTTTTTATCTCCCTGTCCTAATGGATGGGGTCTTTCGTGGCGATGAACCCGTTATACGTGGCTTTTGCACTTGCAATACCAATGTATGCGGCAAACGGCTCGCCCGTACTAATAAAGGGTAAAAGGCCAATTGATTTTGGGTACAACGCGCGCGACGGACACAGGATCTTCGGTGATGGCAAGACCTGGGAGGGCTTCTTGGGTGGGGTTGCAATTGGAACGCTTGCCGGGTCCCTAGAAGCGACCCTGTGGCCCGAGCTCATGCAAGTAGCCCTCGCCTTCTTCATGGCCTTCGGTGCGCTCTTCGGTGACCTAGTAGCGGCTTTCATAAAGAGGAGGATGGGACTAAAGAGAGGGGAACCCGCGCCCGGTCTAGATCAGCTCGACTTTGTGGCGGGCGGTCTCGCGCTAGCGTGGCTCACGGGCCATTACTTCAGCGCTGAAGTCATAATAATCGTGGTCATAATCACACCCTTCCTACACCTTATGACCAACTACTTAGCTCATCTGTTTGGGCTGAAGTCGGTACCATGGTAGGTTGGCAGTTAAGCTCCAAAAAGGTTTTTAACCATAGCCATAAAGATCTCATGAGCATAAGGGATAAGCTGCGGAGTGCCATAGAATACCTGTATTCTCCAGATAATTCTGATAACTTTTGGAATGCGGCGACCATAATAGCCATACTTGCAATAGCCTTCCTGATAGGAGGCGGAATATACGTCCTTTATTATGGCTACCCGTTCGTCATATATACCAGCACCGGACAGATATACTATATATATCCCGGCAGCATTCAAGTTGGGGCCGAGGTAATAATAATAGCGGTGCTTCTCATGATGGGCGCAGCAGGATTTTACTTGGTCTACAGGGCCACGACGACCGTGGAGGACCCAGAGCTTTACCAACAGATGCTTTACATCGGCGTCGTGCTCGTGTTCATATCGTTCATAGCGCTATTCGCGTTTGCCGCTGCAAAATAAGCTAATTAAGGCCCGTTTCTTAATGACCCTTCGCTCTATGGGCATGCGCCAATCCATGTTGATCGTCGCCCCTCCGATCTTTCCTATGGGTGGCGCCTTTCTCTTATGATCCGACTTAACGATCATCATCGAGTAACGATTCACAGTCTCAACGGGCAAAGAAAGGATCTTTGCTATCTTCTCTTCGGGGTACCGTTGGTCGACGCGATAGTAGAGAAGCCTATCCAAAACCTCGTATGGTAGCCCAAGCTCGGATTGAGCGCTCTTGCCTTTTATGAGTTGAGGAGATGGAGGTTTAAGCCAAACCCTCTTTGGCAGGCCTACCTTTGACGCCATATATCTCACTTGCGATTTATACAGGTCGCCTATGGGCATGAAATCTGCCCCACTATCTCCATATTTAGTGGTATATCCAAGCAGGAGCTCGGACTTATCGCTAGTGCCCAATACCTGAGCCCGCCCAATCAAGTTAGCTTCGGCATATAACAAGATCATCCTTATGCGTGCCTTGACGTTAGCCAGCGCCAAGGAGTTGGCGCGAAGCTCGTTGATCGCCTGCGAAAAAGCCTCGACGAGCGGCGATATCTCCTTAATTATCAGCTTAACTCCCAGGAGGCCGGCCACCGCTTTTGCGTCCTCTTCGTCATAATCCGGGGTAACACCGGCTTCCGGCAAGAACATCGCAATTACGTTTTCCAATCCCACGGACTTCACTGCCAGATAAAGGCTGAGGGAACTGTCAACACCTCCTGAAAGCCCGATCACTATCTTGTCGGCTCCCGTGTTCTTTAGGTGCCACCTTATCTCGTTAACTATATCGTCGTGAGCCTCCCTCCAATCGAAGCTCAGCTCAGGCGGCAGAGGGTACTCCTCGCCTTCGGGCGGTCTTCCTTCTGCGGTCAACTTTGGTAACTCCTCCTCATTTCGGCGAAGGCGCTTTCGTAATCCTCTATCACCTCCGCCCTTTCCTCCTTTAGCATCGGGTTTATCTCCCTGTACTTTCTCTCCCTGTAAAGGTCCACATCTCCGATTACGAGAGCCTCTTCCCTCAAAGGGGCTGATACCACGGTATTGCCTTCAAAGTCTATTATTTCGCTTCCCCCCCAGAAATTGACCATGTCTTGGCTTCCGGCTTGATTTACAAACACAACGTAAGACGTGTTCTCGATAGCCCTTGCAACAAGCAGCGAGTGGGTCATCTTTGGTTTCTGCAAAGTCTTCGGCGAACTTGCTATGGCAAAAATTACTTGGGCACCCCTCAAAGCAGCTATTCTAACTGTAAGGGGCTGCCAATAATCCTCACATATGACGATCGCGCCCTTGAAGCTTCCCGCCTTCGAGTCCAGCTCATAGACCGGAACGCCTGACCCAGGAGTGAACCACCGGCTTTCCTCGAACATTCCATATGTCGGAAGATAGAGCTTTCTGTAAGAACTCACCTTCCTGCCTTGCCATGTCCCTTTCACCACCTCGCCATTCCTAAGGATCATGGCCGAGTTGTACAGGATTCCCATTTCGTCTTCCTCTACCAATCCAAGCACAACGCTTATACCGTTGGCAACGTCGGCCAGTGCCTTGAGGCCAGAGTTCAGCTTTTCAGCAACGTCAAAAAATATGCCCTGCGATAGGTAACCGGCCGTTGCAAGCTCTGGGAAAACAACTACGTCGGCCCCAGCGGCCATTGCTTTCTCCGTATAGGCCCTTATCTTTTCGAAGTTTCCCTTCACATCACCCATCTTTGGGCCTATCTGTGCCAGCGCTACCCTTACTGTCTCAGCTACAGCCATATGGATAGCTCAATCCGGCATAAAAACCTGAGCGCGCTCAAACTTCCAACAACTTCTTTTGCTCCGACGACCAACCCTCAAAGGGGGCATCAAGCAGGGAGGATATGGTGGACGCCTTTGTCTTTCCAATTCCATCAACCGCCATGAGCTCACTTTCAGATGCCTTCATAACAGAACGAACCGAACCAAAGTGCCTAAGCAACCTCTCTGCCAGCTCCGTTCCAACGCTGGGCAACCCCTGTACCACGTAAAGCTGCTTTTCTCTCAAAGATAACACCCTAGGCTTTTGCCTGATCTGCAGCTTCACCTCACGCCTCTCCCATCTCCTCTTAGCGAGCACAACCAGGAAGTTGGCCGTCTGTTCTTTGCTGGGTGTGAAGAAGGGGATAACCCGTTTTTCCATGTAAAGGGCGACTAGAGCTCCCCAAAATGCCCTTGGATTCTCTCTCCAAATGACTTCTTCTCCAAAATTTCCTTCCACGATCAAAAGCGCGTTAGGGTACGCTGAGCTAAGCCTCGAGCACTGATCGAGAAGCCTACCATCAAAAAGGGAGCGCACGAAGTCGCTGGCCGTTTTCCTCTCAACTGCGGTCTCGCTATCTATTACGTAATCTCCTACGCTTAGCTGCCTTTTCTCTACGCCGATCCCCGCCCCATGCAATAAATCGGCGATTTCCTCTGGCTCCCTCGTGTCTATGACTATCTTCTGGACGACCTCTTCCATAACTCTACGATCCCACCAAACTTTTATCTATTAGCGTTCAACAGTAGACGTCCCTTAGCGCGAAAAGAGGCCTAAATGCTTCATATAAAGTGAACAGCTTATGAGCGATACGACTGCATTAGCTGTAAGCTTGAGCTGTCCAAGCGAATAAATGTGACCCAACGCTAGAGTTTTCTTAGGCATTTCACCCTCCTGAAACGCCCCTACGATATACGCAGCCCCCTCGGCAGGGATAGATGAAACGTCCAGGAAAGACCCCTCGGACTCCATGACGTATACCTCATAACCTAACTCCTTAAGATAGTCTCCCAGATCCCTGTGCTCTATCCATATGAGCGGGTCGCCACCAAGAGGCGCTCTGCCATGCACCAAAACCTGCTCCATAAGCCCCTTGAACTGGTCGTAATTTCTCGGAAGCCTGACGTCGGGTCTAAAAAACATAAGACCTCCCTCACCTCTCAACTCCACGACGACATCCAGCAGGCCAAGCAGATGGGCAGGCGAGTCGATCACGTCTAAAAGGCATTGATGAACTATGTCGGGCCTTCCTCTCGACTCCTTGCCCACCAGCTTCTCCATATCCCATCCATGAAGCGACACGTCTAGAAGCATCTCACCTGGGTTTTTGTGTCTTTTTCTGGCGCTTGCACTCACCTGCTTTCCACCCCAAAGTTCCCTTGGAATTAGCTCTAGCGATGCGTTTGATAACACCAAAAGGTTCTTTCCCATAATTGCTCACTAAAAAAAGCAAGGTTAGCTTTCAAGCTATATCTACTAATGGAGCCTGTTCTAAGGGCAAGTTGCTGAGTGGCGGCGCAGGGTTCAGCTTATACACCACGACCAAGACAAAACCGCCTTCTTTTGGCTGAAGCGCTGCGTAAACGAGCTGGAACTTAGTTAGCGGGGCGTAGTTCTGGAGGTTGCTGTAAAGCACCGCGTATTGGGCCAGTTGCGATGAGGAGGAGGCATAGCTCTCCATAAGCGATGCTATGTAACCATAATTCATGTAATATGGTACGAATTGGTTAGGATATATAAAGGGATCCATAAGCATTTGGTATAAGAAAGTGTTATAATAAGGTACTTCCGTGGGCTTCGTCCAATAGATGCCGTTGTACTTTTGATTATTGGCTATCCACTCGGATGCCGTGGTACTGCTTTCGTTGGCCTTGCTCGCGATCTGGCTTATGGCAGTGGCATTTATTATTTTGGTCTGGTAAACCACGTCGTTCTTCATGAAGAAGACGAGGGCACCGTCGGAGAGGTTGGCAACTGCCTGATTTCCGTAGTTCGTTACGTATGGATTACCCATCGGGATCTCAAAATCGTAGCCGAAATTAGAGGCTATCTGCACGTAAGTACTATTCAAGTACAGCGACATCTTGCTGTTGTTCCAACCCGCTATGGTCATCATCGCCGTGCTTTTTCCTATGTCGCCAATCCCTATGGGGAGAAGGGTGCCAGGATATATCTGGCCATTATATGTCCAAAATCCAAACGCCTCGGTAGCAACCACATATTGCGCGCCAAGTTTGTAAAGTATGTCATAAGCCTCGGTCTGGTTACCCAAAAACGCGTCCGCAACCTGTCTTATCCTAGCTGTGCTTATTGTAGCACCGTCGTTAAGCGTCGTCTTACCAGCTACCACGTTTAGCCAGTAGCCGTAATCCCACCAAGACGCAACCACCGCGTTCTGGGGAGTGTTCGTCTTGAGCCATTCCAATGCCTGAAGCCAACTGGTATCCAGCGATGCGGTGCCAAGCCCTGTATCGATCATCGGTGGAAGCGAGGCATCGTAATAGGCTGGCTTAACGGAGTAAAAGGCTGCTCCAGCGATCACAAGCCCCAACACGACCGTGGCCCCAAATCCCCTGTTGTTAATCGCCGACGAATGCATGCTGTTAGCAAGCAAGCGCTCTAGGGCGTAACCGCTTGCTATGACAGCCGGAATTGCAAGAAGTTGATCCAACCTCACCATCGATGCTTCCGCATATATACCCATCAAAACCAGCAAAGCCAGCAGGAGGTTAAGGTCGGTTCTGCTCTTCAGCAAAAGATATATAGCAAACGGTATTAATGGCAACATGAACAAGTAATCTTGATAAAAAGCGGTCCAACTGCTGAGTTCTTGCTCACCCACGGTCGTCTCAATTCCAGAAGCCGCAAACGGATTTATTACAGTTGCAAGCCTACCAGATGGAAATATATGAGAAAGTGCCGGGACTTCCGCTCCCACAAACATTATAACGAAACTGACCACTATAACGGCCAGCGTCCCAACGGACAAGATATGAAGTCTCTCCTTCTGGGACCTTCCCCATAACGTGTAAATAGATACCAGTAAAACGGCCAGGACAGGCATGACTATTGCCGAAAAGCTACGAAGCCACGAGGCACCTTCGGGCAACAGCATAGCTGGAAGTACCGCCGAGGGCACAATGGTCGCAACCAGAACCTGTCCTTTAACATCGTCTATCCTTTCCAACAAAACCATGGCAACCGCAAATAGCGCTATGCCATTCATTATGTAAAGGTACCCACCCCAAACCGAGCCAGAAAAGCCTATGATGAGGCCGGCTATTAGGCCGTAAATGGGCTTGCCCTCCTTGTAGCTCTTTACGAAGAGCGTAAGCGCCACAACCCATAGGAAGAGATCTATTGGCTCTCCATCTATATGGCCAGCCATGCTTCTATTAATGAAAGCAGGCGCCAGCAACCCCAAAACGGCTGCCAGCAGCCCAACCTTTCTGTTAAACAGCACCTTGCCTAATGGGTAGAGCAAAACGACGGTCAATGCACCCAGAATGGCAGGCATATAGACTATGATCTGTCCGACGGACGGATACAGGTCAAAGAAACGAGCCACCCAATACGTAAATGCTGAGAAATACGCTATTCCGACCATGTAGTCGGACGTGACGTCTCTTCCAGGGAACCACGTCGTCGTATCGTTCCAGTATGGGTAATGAAGCGTGGGATATAACGAGTTAAAGAAAGACAAGGGGCCGTACTCAACTATCCTAAGCGTTACAAGGTAGTGAAAGAACGGGTCAAGCGTCGCGATAGCCCACGGAAAGCCTATGGGTATGCCGTTACTTTGCAAGTAAGCCAGAGGTTCCAGCCTTTCCGCGAGGCCTATGAAGAACACTAGGATTAGCAAGAGCACGTCCACAACTGGAGAACCAAGCACGCGCTTTAGCCCATAGCTCCAACTGCTGTAAGGTCCTTTCAAATTAATCATGATATATTCACGACTTAAAAACCTTAGCTCTCAAGAAAGTACAATAAACATGCACAAACGAATGAACTTCTAAGCTCCTTAACTATTTGCTGACCCCAACCTCTCCACATGAAGCGCGCAGCTTTCTAGCCACTAAATATGGAATGCAACTTCCTTCCGTAATCTACGGAGACCTTCCTGATTTCCCTGTGACCACAGGCATGACATTTGAGGACACCGTCATGATCCCACGTCAACGGGCCGCCGCACTTAGAACAGCTCGCCCTTACCACGCCAAGCTCAGATCCTTCCATTGACACCTGCAGCGGAACCCAATCAGTTATGAGCTTCACCACGACCACGTCTCCCGGTTTCACGAGCTCGGTGGCCGTCCTAGCACGCCTCACACCGCCTCTAGAGACGTGAAGCAACGCGGAAAATGGTGATGGCCTTTCAAGCTGGTCCTTTAAAAATATGGTCACCTGCGCGAAGTTTTTATGCACATCTGAGACTAACCCAACGTAACTAGCTCCTAAAACTAGCCTCTCGGATGCAGAAACCTTGAAGGGTTTAACGGAGACATAATGATCTATCTTATCATACTCCGGGAGACCAACCTTAGACGAGTAAACTCCGCCGTTATCCTCATAAGCCCCGCTCTTTGCCGAGAACTCCTCTATGGTAGATATGTAAAATCCCGGTACGAGGAGACCCTTAGCTAGGGATCTCTTCTTTTTAGCGCGCGGCATGGCGAAACCATACCTCAAGACGCGCTGCTTGGCTCCTTAACTATCTCCGCGAGTATCCTGGCCTTTCCACCAGTCGGTTCAGCTAATACTGCCCCGCAGACCTTGCACTTTATAACGCTACCCACGTGAGAATAGATCAGCGCTTCAGCCCCACAATCCCTGCACTTAACGCGGATGTAAGTCGAGGAAGGCTTCGGTAGTTCCTTAAGCTTCACTTCAGCGCGCCACCTCCGCCTTTCTCAATCTAATGCCTTTAGTCATCAAGACCATTCCGCACTTCGTGCACTCCAGCTTCAACGCCACCTTCTTCGTTGTCTTTGCAAACCTCTTCTGAACCGGCTTCCTTGATCCTCCGTAACCCTTAAGGCGCCTAGCGTGCCTTCTTTCTCCCTCTTTCAGCGGACTTCTCTTCCCAGCTTTATATATGCTGACCTTATGAGGGGTGTATGTCTTGCACTTCGGGCAATACTTCATGATCGTTGCCGGTATCTCCAATTTTAATTACTAGTTTCACCTTTCTCTGACTTATTAAGGATTGTGCAGTTTGTTCCTCCAGCGCTATTAAGCTTCCCGCGGCAAACTTCAGGCCGTTGGCTGCTAAATCGTCGAGCGCCTGAACTATCCAAACGCCGCGTCCAAAAAGAGAGTCCACCTCGCTCGAAAGCCTCAATTCGTCTTCCGTGAGCTCGCCTCCTGATCCCTGTACTATCTTCTCAACTCTCGTCTTCTCGATTTCAATTGCCAACTTGTTAAGTACCCTAGCGTAGTTCGAGTCGCTGCGCCTTAAGGACCGCTTTATGAGCTGAGCCTGCCTTTTGGAGAGCGGCAGGGCGCTATTTGACGAAAGCTCGGCCTCTAGTAACGACGCAAGCTCTGCCATGTCATCCATAATAAGCCCAGACTACTTCTTTTAATCCTATTGGGATTAGAGCTGAACACACCAATCTGCAAAAGGAGGGAACTAATAATCCGTTTTCCCTCGTTAAATGCAGTACAAAGTTCTTCGACAAGGTTTACTGATGCGGTACTTACGATTTAATCGGAATAAGGGTCCTGATGCAGTTATCAGCGTTCCGCGTAATGGGCATAATAGATGATAAGGCTAATCCGACCCGAGCTCACGATTGCGAAGATTGTAATCAGAGGTTGCATGAGCTACGCTTAGATATGCCGATCGTTGAATTGACAAGCCCCTTAAGGGATTATTTTACCTTTCAGTTATTACCCTTAGCTAATCCCTTTAAAACCAGGAAAACGGCAACGCTCCTGTTAACGCGCATATCCTTGCCACTGAGACCTTCTGACAGGGTAAGACCACCGACACTTATGCCGGAGTAAGGCCTAAGGTCTCCGAACTTTACGCGCACTTCTTCATCGCATGGCACCAGCGCATCCTCATAAGGTACGAAACTTTCCAGGTCCCTTACTGGCATAACAATCATTCCCGTAGAGGCATGAAGCGTATTAACGTGCCTGATCAACCTATGCAAATCGAGCAAGACATTCTCATCGATATCAAGAGCTATTGAATCTATGGCTTCCTCAACCGAGTTTTGACCATCTCCTATTACCTTAGCTACCTTGCTCATCCACCCTGGCTGAGATAATGCTATTATCTTCGCGCGCCCGCGCTGCTTTAGTTTTGAATAAATTAGGTCGACATCTAAATCCGCCCCGTTTATGTAAGATGCAAGCCTTCTTCTGCCCTCTTGGCTCAACTGCAGGTAAGGCTTTGAAGAAACTCTCACGTGAAACCCCCTGTTTCCGGAGAAGTTTATCGATATGTCATTTTGGCTAAAACCGAAGTCATCTAGTAAAAAATCGTTTACGAGGCGCCACGTGTGGTCCTTTATAAGGGACCAATCTGACCCATCAAGCACACCAGATCTCACGTTCGGCTTATCCTTCAACTGCTTAACGTGATCGGCGTCGAACTCAAAGACCATATCGCTCCCTTCCCATCCCTTAGCGTTCATGTCTTTATTGCTTGGATCTCTGTAAATTGCTGTTGAAGAGTAAACATGAGAAATCGGTATAGACATAAGGTAGCTTTTCAATGAACTCACATCATAAAACGAAAGGTGCCTAATCATCTCGCGCTTGTCTGGCCTGAGAAATCCAAATTCCCTCTTGGGAAGATCTGGGATGAAGAGCTTTTCAGCATCAATCCCAGCGTAATACTCATGAAAATGAGCCCGCACAATCTCTTCCTGCATTGGGATCCCCATTCAATCTCTTCTGTATGGATATCTTGTAGTAAAGCAGGGGATGCGTCATGTGCTGGCACAGCCCCTGTCTGCACGTGCAAACGCCAGACGTGCGAAGCGTTTCGCACCTAGGTACGGAGTACTTTTTTCCTGATCCCCTTTGCCCTGCCAAGTCCTCTATCTGATAGCGGGCTATGTGCTCATCGTAATCAGGCGTATGGCTGAAGTACTTCAATACGTCGTCAACGCTCATATCTATCGAAAGAAGAAACGTCGCAACTAAGAACCTAGCCTGATGTGGGATGTTTATGCCCTTGTTCATCTGGGATATCCAGAACTTCACGCATGGAGGGAACAAGGATTCAATAGGCGAAAGCGATGATATATCGACTTCCTCGCCCCTCCGTTTTGAGAACTCAGCTGATATCGAGGCTATTGCATCCTTCACCTTGGGGTCTATGGCTGCCGCGGAAAGCTCTCTCATCTGTGATTCCATTTTCTCCACAAGAGTCCTCCTGAAAACCGTTGAGACGAGCTTCCTGAAAACGTTTACCTGGAAGTAAACGACCCCATGCTCCACCTTAAGCTGTGGGAGCAAAAGGTCGGGTTCATTATCTATCCCCTTAAGCGAAAGGTAGTCCAGTAACGACATCTTGAACTCCTTTCCATCGAGCTGCGCCTTCACGCCTAAAGACGCAGCGACCTCCTCATAGATATCTGGAGCATCCGTCGAGAGCTCCTTCTCAAGCTCCCTAGAAAGCGCTGATGCATAAGACCTTATCAGGCGACGACTGCCCGTAGCCGAGGCCATCGCCAGCGATGCGCTGAAAGCCGCAACCGCATCTCTCTTATCCATTGGATAGTCCCTTTCCCCTGAGAGCCCAAGCATGTAGCGTATTTTTTTCTCAGCAAGCTCCAGAACTCTAGGGAAATCGGAGAGATTTGTAAGCGATAAGCCCTCGACAAGCTCTTCTGCTCCCCTTAGAAAAGGATATTTTTTCAGGACTTCGGATCCTGCGGGCATAGTTGCTCGCTATAAGCGCGGAGCCAGTATGAACTGGAAGGAGGCCCCATCTGGCATTTTATACTCCAAGTGAAGTGGTTTATCTTGAGCAAACTCCAGGAGAACGCTCGGAGATCCCTTAAAAGAAGTTATCATCTCCAGGTATTGTAAGCTATACTTAGCAGTGGCCTCCTCCAATACCTTAGCATCCAATATCATCCCACTTTCTCTGGTTAGCCTTTGCTCAACGGAACCCTTATCGCTGCTAGCAGATATCAGAAGGGACTCGTCCTTAGATGAACTGAAGGTAACCTCATCCGCAACGGTCGCAGCGTCCTTTATGCTTGAAGCAAGGCCGTCCGCAAGTATGTTGTACCTACTCGTGTACTGGACGTTGATCGTAGGTGTTTCTTGACCTCCTAGATCAAGCAAGGGTATCTTGAAAGATCTCGTGTACTTATTCACCGAAAGGGAAACCGTAAGTCTGCCCTTATCGCTTTCCAACGCCATGGAATCGTCTGGTCTCAACCGTTTGAGCACGTTTAGCAACTCTTCCAAGTTTACCCCAAGCTTTTCCTCACCCTCGCTATTCAGCGCTTCAAAACACGATGGTGGAAAACTAAACTCCACCATGGCTATTCTGCTTGGATCAAGCTCCTTCATGGTAAGCCCGTCGCTTGATACCCTAAAAACACCCTCCGATACCACGCTCGACGCGTTTTGAATTATATCCCTGAATTCTCTTGGATCCTTTAAGACCAGTTTAGCCAAGCTAATTTACTAGGCTTATTCAGTATTAAAGTTATAGCCTAAAAATATCACCTCCACCTTGAGATAAGCGATCCAGTCGAGACCCGCGTGATAACCATCCCCGCTCACGCGGCAGGCGCGGGCCTGCCACTGAGAACAAACGCCATGCCCACTAACGGATGCTAAAAAAGAAAAGATTTTATGCGGATAAAGGAGGGTTAACCATGGTCATACTTAGAAGGGAGAAATTCCCCTACGTTGGTATGAACGTCGTTGTTACCATTGACAAGCTTGAGGAGCATGGCGCATACGTGACCTTGGACTCTTTTAACGGGCTTCACGGCTACCTTCCCATAAACGAGATCGCTAGCGGCTGGGTGAAAAACATACATGATTACGTGAAGGAGGGAAGAAAGATGCCTCTCAAGGTTATAATGGTTGATCCCTCAAAAAACCAAATAGTTCTTTCGCTGAAAAAGATAAGCGCAGGAGAGCAAGAGAAGACGCTATCCCAGTGGAATAAGGAGAAAAAAGTAGAGGCAGTGGTAATGGTTGCTGCAAAGGCCCTTGGAAAGAGCAAGGAAGACGCTTATAGGGAAGTGATTTGGCCATTAGAGGAAAAGTACGGTGACGCTTACGCGGCGCTGACCACGACGCTTGAGACCGGTAGCGATGTTCTTAAGAAAGCGGGCATACCCGATCAATGGGTTTCCACGCTTTATCCCCTAATAGAAAGGCACGTCAAGGCTGAGACCGTGGCCATATCGTTTAGGTTCAATCTGTTTTTTGAAGGAAAGGGCGGTATAAATAAGGTAAAAGTGGCGTTTTCTCGCTTCGAAGACCTCGCAAAGGAGGCTGGCTTAAAGGTTAAGGTATCTTATCTGAGCGCACCATCTTACCTTGTAAAAATCAGCGACACTAACTACAAGGAGCTCGAAGCACGCTCCCAAGAACTAAATGGAGCCTTCGCTGAATACGTCAAGAAAAGCGGTGGCTCGCTCTCGATAGAGAGAATGAAGTCTTAGGGTGGGCACGCTGAAGCATCAAATAATGAGGTGCCCAAGGTGCGGAACCTACACGTTAAAGCCAAGGTGCCCAAGGTGCGGGGCGGCGACCGTACAGGCCGCGCCGGCAAAGTTCTCTCCCGACGATCCATACCTAGATTATAAAATAAGAGCAATAAGAGAGGAAAGAAATTCTAGCGCCCATAACCCAAAACCCTAACAAGTCCAGACCTTACAACCAGGATCCATGGCAAAGCCGCATCCAGCACTCCCTGGGCGACGTTCAACCCTGCCACGAAAGCAAAAAAGCTCAGAAAGGAACCCGCAAAGAACCTCTGGATAACCTCCTGAGTGGGTAAACCCATGAAAGTTGGTATCGCCCAATAGTAGTTCAGTACAAATGTCAAAACAACCCTAACCGCTATGGCAATCCCTGATGCAAACCCATACAACAGCGCACCCCTAGATGAGGGCGTTACGAGCAATTTCTTTGGGACCTTTCTCGTAATGAGCCACGGCATCAATATCATGGGGTAAGTTGCAGCAAACTTCATGGCAGCGCCCACGAAACCAGTTGGTCCATAGGCGGTCATGAGCAGAAAGGTACCCAACGACGTATAAGTGGCAGTTTCAAAGCCAAAAAGCAAGAAGCCGCTCACCCAAACCGTACCAACTAGGTCCAACTTCATTCCAAAGAACACCCTTGGCATGGGAAACAGATCAGCCATGACCGAGAGAGCTACGAGAGCTCCTACCCTTGCCACCAGCTTCGAGCGCGGTTGCGTTGGCAATTCGTGCTAAAGGGCTAACTGGATTTAAGCCTACCTATTTTTTGTTAGATAATCAAAAATGCTTGATAGCGTCAGGGTTAAAAGTGCGCAGCCGTGTTTATTTATGCAGGTCAACGTCGTAATAGAGATCCCTCAGGGCAGCGACGTAAAATACGAAATAGATCATAAAACGGGGAAAATCTACGTCGACAGGTTCCTTTACGCGGCTGCCCACTATCCCTTCAACTATGGCTTCATTGAAGGAACTGCAGCGCCTGATGGTGATCCTCTCGACTGCCTGGTGATAAGCCGTGAAGCCGTCACACCCGGTACCATAGTAAGAAGCAAACCCGTGGGAGCGCTAAAGACCGTAGATGAAAAAGGTGAGGACACAAAGATAATAGCCGTGCCTTATGGCAACATCGATCCTTTTTACTCAGATATAGATGATATAACTCAAATTTCAAGCCCCATAAGGAACGAGATCGAGCACTTCTTCAATCACTATAAAGAACTGGAACCCGAAAAATTCGTAAAGGTACTGGGATGGATGAACAAGAAAGAGGCTGAAGAGACCATAAAGAAATGTAGCGTGGCCCGAGTTGTCTAACGAACAACCGGGAAAGGGCACGCTAAACGGGCTCGCTGACAGGATTTTGATATATGGGATAAGACCACTAATATTGGTTGTTATTATAAATCTGGTCGGTCTTTTCATAGCAGTAAACGGTCTGCTTACAGGCGACCTGCTGGAGACCACCATAGGCGTCATAATTATCACGATAGGGGTGATCTTGGGGATCGGGTTCGCTGCGACAACCGTCAGGAAGAGGAGGCCGACCTACAGGTTACCGCAGTACATGGTAGGCCTAGTAGGTGAAGCCAGGACAAGTATAAAGGCCGGGGGAGAGGGCGTAATATTCCTAGAGAGCGAGCTCTGGTCTGCGATATCCGATTCACCAGAGGACATATCCGCTGGAGAGAGAGTGATTGTGACAGGCTATGATGGATTGAAGCTCAAGGTGAAGCCGCACAAGAAAGGGGACAAGTCAAACTCCAAAACCTAGGCCTATCAACTTGAGGTAAACGAGGTAACCAGTTATTATGCACGTAATAATTACGAGCACCAAATCCACGGCCGACGGCTTAACGTCATTATAGCTGGTCACGTCTTTCGTGTACCCAAAACCTCTTGTCTCAAGCGCTTGTCCGGCGGAATCTGCCTTCATCAACGATATGACTATCAAAGGCACCAGTATTGGCACGTAGTTTTTCACCATCTTTATGGGGTTATGCGTGCTCATGTCAAAACCCCTCGCACTTTGAGCGTCGATAATGTTTTGAGCTTCTTGCGCAAGTAATGGCAGAAACCTTATGGACATCATAAAGGCCACAGTTAGGGCGTAGGGAAAGCCCGTGGTAAGCATCACTCCCGCCACGTCTTCGGGCGCAGTAGTCAGGGAAAAAACAGAGAATGCCGACACCACAACGATGAACCTGAGCCCCATAGCTACAGAAAACAGCGCATTACCAAGGAAAACATAATCCAAAAGACCTATCACAAGGGCAACAACCATCGCCATCTTCATGGTTCCCCACCACCTCTTCAGCTGATGGGCAGCCGTCACTAGAACAATAGTAAATGTCAGTAGAATCAACAGATAAGCAATGCTTTGAAACACATATATTGAAAGCACTAGTAAACCTAAAACAATGACTATCTTGGGTATGGGATTCAACCTATGCAAAAAAGAATTTCCATGAACGAACGAAAGGCCAGCTGCCCAGCTCATGTTCTTTGTCCCTCCTTAAACTCCTTCACAAGATCTTCAACGGTCAGCGGATTGCCCCCGATCCCCAGCCCTTTACTGATCGTCACCACTTGAGGTTCTAAGAGGCCGAACTTCTCCAAGGAACCGTTGTAGAAGATCTCCCTAGCCTGGCCATCCGCAACCAATCTTCCGTTCTCTACTATCATCACCCTGTCGAAGTAACGCGCCACGAAGTCAAGGTCATGCGTGCTTACTATTACGGCGTCACCCTTGAAGCTCTGGATCAACTCGCCTATCTTTTTTTTCTGTGCCACATCCTGGCCTGATGTAGGTTCATCCATTACAAGTATTTTTGGTTCATAGACTAAAACGCTGGCAAGGCCCAGCCGCTTTTTCTCGCCTGCACTCAACAGGAATGGCGACTCGTTTCTGTAATCCCAAAGCCCGAAGCTCTTGAGCGCTCCCTCTGCCCTCTTGGAGATCTCTTCCTCAGGAAAATTAAAGTTCCTCATGGCAAACGTAACCTCTTCCCAGCACGTCTGGGCAAAAAGCTGCTGATTTGGGTTTTGAAAAACCATGCCCACCTTTCTCGCTAAATCCGACACCTTAGCCCTCCTGGTGTCGACACCGTCGATAAAGACGCTTCCGCTATGTGGTTTAAGGAGGCCATTCATGTGCTTTAATATTGTCGTCTTTCCCGACCCATTGGTGCCGATCAGGGCTACCTTATCGCCGCGCTTTATCTTAAACGTTACACCCTTGAGTACCTCGTAATCAGATAGAGGATACCTATATCTTACTTCATTGAACTCTATTATCGATAACCTGATCACCTCATGAGGGCGGTGCTGGACCTCACCTCATCCAAGAACTGACGCGCGTCCATGGGAACGCGATCAAACCTGATCCCGAGCTCTTTGAGACCAAGGTAGGCCGCCACAGCGTCTGGAACCTCTACGAGCCCCTGATTGGCCATCCTCAATATAACCTCTGAAGGAGGGCCCTGGTCAACTATCCGCCCTTGATTCATGACCACCAGCTTGTGCGCAAAAGGCAACAGCAGAGACAACCTATGTTCACTTATAACAACCGTCATACCAGATCTGTTCAGCTCGTGAACCACGGAGAGCACCTCTACGGCTGCCCTTGGATCAAGGCTTGAAGTCGGCTCGTCAAGAAGCAGTACGCTGGGCTTGGAGATAAGGGCAGCCGCTATGGCTACCCTTTGCTGCTCTCCCCCGCTGAGCTCGGAGGGTGACCTATGCCTCAAGTGAGAAAGGCCAAACCTATTAAGCGCGTCTTCAACAAGCTCTTTCATCTCAGTCCTGCTTACTCCGGAGTTCTCCAAGGGAAAAGCCAGCTCCCTCTCAACGGAAAAGGTGAGCAGTTGCGTATCTGGCTCCTGGAAAACCGTCCCAACGACCTTGAAAAGCTCGTGCGGTTGTTCCTTCGCCGGGTTGTGCCCTTCTATCCTCACCTCTCCTTTGTAGCTGCCGCCGTAAAAGCTGGGTATTAAGCCGTTAATAGCCTTAATGAGCGTTGACTTCCCGCATCCGCTGGGTCCCGCGATCACAACGAATTCCCCGCGCTCCACGTCTAGGCTGACGCCATCAAGTGCAAGCCTCTCGCTACCCTCGTAGGCAAACGATAGATCTCTTATTTCTATGGCCCTCAAGTGGGCTCAACCCTCCGCGCAACGCTTCATTTGGCTCGCAGATTTTTAGCTACTCATTTTTAAGTCGTTTCTATGAGATGATATGTACGCGTATTGTGCCAGAAAATCGTGAGCTATCTTCAATAAAACGCTCTGAGCGTCACCACTCATAAGAGCACCGGCGGCGCCTTCATGCCCTCCTCCGCTCTCGCCAAAAAACGAGGCAAGGTTAACTCCATAAGAAAGGGCCTTTTCATCGGCCCTTCCAGAAACCCTGACGCCGTTGCCCCGCGGCGCAGCCACAAATGCCACGTCTGCACCCAACGATAACAGTGCTTCGGCCACCTCACCCTCAAAGATGTCGACGGTAGATGTAGCAAGAATTATATCACCCAATTCGGCTATGTTAAGCCTCTGCGCGGCTTTTAACCGCGCCATCCTGAGGTTCTTGCTCTGCTCTCTCTTGGAAAAGCTCAAGGCAGTCCCATAGTCGGCTCCCAAATCGATGAGCTTAGCGGCCGCCTTGATTGAATGAGGAGTGGCATACTTGAAAACCCCCGTGTCGAACAGAATTCCTCCCAGAAGCGCAGTGGCCAAAACGGGGTCAGGCCGCACTCCGAGCACATCCATAAGGTCAAGCACGAGTTCACACGACGAAGATGATTTGACATCAACAAAAGCCGTTGCCAACTCAGGCTTACCGCACTCGTGATGATCTATAACGAACACCTCATTCCCAGAAAACTCCCTACCTCTGTGGCTATATTTCAGTCCACATGTATCTGTTACTATGGCCACCTCGGGCACGAAGTCCTCAGGCGGAAGCTCTGAATTTAAAGTGGTATTCATGCGTTTAGCCAAGGAATTCATGTCGTCAAGGTAAGCGTAAACGCGAAACGCACCAAGCTTCTTTGCCACAAAAACCATGGCATAGGCTGACGCAAACCCATCGGGGTCAACGCGCGGATGTGAAAAAACTGCCACCTTTTTGCCGGGCAAAGCTCCTTCTAACGCCGTGGCGAAGCTCCCTACCTCCATATCAATCACGAGCTTCCAGTTGCGCGAAAAGCTTGACTCTTAAGTATCATGTCTCTCCTAAGCTTGTTTATCTCAGCTGTCAGGGCTTCTTCGCGCTGCTTCAGCGTCTGGACGTACAGGTTATCGCTTTCCTTTTTTTCTTCGAGCTCTTTCTTTATGGTCTCGCGATCTTTCTTTATCATAACGTTGCCTACTAGCTGATAAACCGCCTCCCCATCTGGAAGCGCCTCGATTTCTCCTAGGACCCGCTCTATATCTTTAACTTCAAGCTCTATGTTTTGACGCTCTTGGGTCGTCGCCCTGAGCTGTTCCGTCAAGCTTTCCAGCCTCTCAGCATAATCCGCAGAACCGCTTTCTTCAGCCATTATAGTAAGCTTTGGTTAAGAGTTTTTAGGATTGTCGAAATTATGCGGGCCTCAGACTCGATCCATGCCCGAGCCTTGGCATCCCTCTTGAAGGCTGCTGTCACCGTTAGAAGGTCGCCAGAGACAACAAAACTCACGTTATCATCATCGTCAGGTCTCAGCGCCTCCACCACGTATTGCACAAGCCTGTCCCTAACCGATATGCTGACGCGGATGAATTCTGACATTTTAGGCGCTTATGACCTGGCTGTAGGGCCTCGGGCTAAACGCAGACCCGGTGAAGGTATAACCGCACTTGGGGCAACGCCATATCCCAGCTGCAATCCTGTCCATTACAACATGCTTGCCGCAGGAGGGACAACGCATGGGTTGCTTTCTCTGGCTCTTTAGCCTAACGTAATCTCTTCTAAGTTTCATGCCGTACTTTACTCCAAGCTCACCGCCAGCACGCTCTTTAATGGCGCTCATTCTTCGTTCACTTTCTTCTCTTCGGCGCTTTTATACTTTTTTGCCACGTCCATGACTGCAGCCCTTAGCTCTTCCCCTTTTTCCTTGGCGAGCTCAACGCAGCGCAGGACCTCGTCTTCGGTCAGCGCACCCGATAATATCTTCTGCATGGATGAAACCCGCCCATCCTCCAAAGTCGTTATGGAAAGCTCGGAATCGAGATAATCCTCCTCTTCTAAGCTGGGATCAACAATGAGGTAATCACCTATCTTCCCAACGGTAACCGATATGGGGTAATGAGCTAGCTCGATCGAGTCCTTACCCAAGGACTCCGCTATGTCGGGCGGAAACTTAGCTGTCATAAGAGCGGCAAGCGCGGCTATCGACGAGGCATCCTGAGCGTTTCCTTCGTGGTTGAGCACCGTGATGTCAAGCCATATTATGACTACCTTCTTTCCTTCCTCTATGACCAGAGACCCAAGGTCTATAGCCTTGCCCTCCCTAATCCCCCTGTCAACAACCCGCCCCCACCCAATGCCCCGCTCATCAGGCGGACCGGGCTGGAAATCTGGATGTGCAAAGGGCGCCAAGTCCATTCCAACCGTGAGCACCCCCTCATCAGGCGTGTCGGCATATGGGGCTCCTGACGTTATCTTTATACCCGCAAGCACTTGAGTTTCTCCCAGTTTCACTTGCGCGCTGCCATCTGCCTTAGGTACCACACCTGGCAAAACCTCTAGCTTTCTGTATTGGTCCAAGGCCCTGCCATCCACCCTTTCGTTTGACTTAAACTTAGCAAGGAGAAACTCCAGGTAGTCTTGGCCCAAACTTCCCTGAAAACTTGGTCTACGCATCTTCTATCCCTCGTTAGGAGCCGCCAGCGGGGCATATTTCTTCTTTAAAGCGTTTACCTGAACCGCGTAAAGCGAGTCAATAACGCGCTTGGCCATATCAACTGATCTCTTTATCTCATCTTGAGTCAAAAGGCCATTCATTTGAAGTAAAGTTATCTTTCCCTTATTGGGCATCATGGCAATTGGAAAGTCTGCCTGTCCGTTCTCGTCTTCCAAATCATTTATGTCAACAACCAACGTATCCCTTACCTTGCCTATGGCCACAGCCGTTACCAAATCGCGCATGGGAATACCCGCATCGGCCAAAGCCACACTTGCGGCATTAACCGAAGCGCAGCGCGTTCCACCATCCGCCTGAAGTACTTCCACGAACACATCTATCTGCGTCCTTGGCAGCTCCGTAAGTATGACCGCTGGTTCTAGAGCCTCCCTGATAGCGCGACTCAGCTCTATCTCTCTTCTAGAATAAGTGGGTGACTTCCTCTCGTTGGTAGAATAGGGCTGCATGTGATAGCGTACCCTCAACGAGCTTCTGTCAAGGTACTGAGAGTGCCTTTCAGCCTCATATGGGCCCATTACACCGGCCAAAATGAGGTTTTTGCCCTGCCTTACAAGCGCCGAGCCGTCAGCTTGCGTAAGCACTCCAACTTCAACTTCGAAAGGCCTCGCCTCATCTATTTTTCTGCCGTCGCTCCTTATCCCTTCATCCGTAAGCAACTCTTCTTGTGATAGTCTAGCCATTTTGATTTCCATACCTCTTTATCAAAAGCTCCTTTATCCTATCCGTAAGCCCATAGGTATAGGCTTCCTCCTCGATCTTCCTCAAAACCGAGATCGTAAAGGAGACGTCCTCGGGCGTCCCTCCCTGAATTATTATGTAACCGTTCTGGCCAACTACTAACTTGGTTTTAAGCATTTTATCAAGCATGCTTATCATAGAGCCCTTCTTTCCTATGACCCTGGGAACGCGAGAGGGTATTATGGATATGGGTATGCCTCCCCTTATCTTTCCCAACCCCCTTTCCTTAACGGTAAGTGAGGGAGGAGTGACCCTGTCAAAACTTATCACCTTAGCACCTATATAATCTCCAACATCAAAATACCTCCTTAGGTCGATGGTTATGGGATCAACCTCAATGCCAGCATCCCTTGAGTCGAGCCTACCGACGTAAGGAGAGTTTATGTCGACGGTCCAGTCAGTCAGGCCTACCTCTATTATTTTTCCAACGACGAAATCGTCGACCTTGGGCATGTACTTACCCCTCAGCGGCCTAACTCTTACGCCACGCTGCTCGTCTCTCTCTACCACACCTAGGAAGCTGGAGAAGACATTACCGTCATCACGATAACAACCTTCTCCTGCCCTTGCGCCTTCATCAGAAAGCCTTTCGCCCGGGACCACAACCTCACGAACTTTCTCTATTCTTTCTGACAAAAACAGTCACCTAAGCCTCCTCTACCGTGACCTCTGCAGAGCCATGAGTCAAGCTGTTTATCTTCTCCATGACTTCTGACCTGGCCCCTCCGGGTACCGTTATAGTTACGGTTATGGAACCATCATCTCCCCATTGAGAGCTCTTGAGTTGGCCAAGCGAGGTTATCTGCTTATACGTCTTTGACGCATAGGTCGCTGGCACCCTTATCTTAAAACTGAACTGCACAATCTTAATCGGCAATATGGGTTTCAGGACCTTAATTGCATCATTAACCTGTTCTTCCACCGGTTTGAAAGGATCAACAGCAAAGCGCGCCTGATTGAGAGCAAGCTCTATTCTTGTCGGGGGATGCGGAAGTTTAGTTTTTGGGTCAACGGCGCTTTTACTTATGAGATTTATTATCTGCTTGCGTTTTGCTTCCACCATCTCCCTTCTCTGCTCCGTCGTGAGGAGCAACTCTCCCCGCTTAAGCACCTCTAGGGCCACTTTTGACTCGTCGTCAGTTCCGAAAACCTGAACTAGATTCGTCGCAGATGCCTTTTCTCCCCTTCCAACGTCCTTGAAAACCTCCTCGGTCACAAATACGTCCTTAAGCGGGATCTGTTCTCCTTCTTTGTACTTCCACGCCTTTTCGGGAACGACTACGACCTCAAACTTTTGCCCTTTTAACTCAAGCCTTACTATGGTGTTTTTACCTATGTCCAACTGCGCCCACCACGCTCAGCTTTTAGCTTTTTCCACGTAACTCATTACCTTTTCCTGGCTCAGCTTTTCGAAAAGGCCGGTTTTAACTGGCACGACCGCAAGCTCGAAGTTCCCCGAAGCTAGGCCTCCCTCAACGACCGGGGCCATCGCCTTGAGGGCTAGCACTATGGCATCGTCAAGCAGCGCCTTTTCATCATAGTTCTTCTCCAGGTAATCCATGACCGTGCTGAAACCAGATCCTATGGCGTTAGCGAAGTAACCGGCGTAAGCTCCCCCTGGATCGGTGCCATAAAGCTTGGGTTGCCCTCTGAACACACCTCCTATCATAAGAGATACTCCAAATGGGCGAGCTCCCCCATGAAGCGTGTAGTCGTGCATTATATCGCAGATGTACCTCGTAAGGGTTTCCACATCCACTGGCTCATCGTAAACTAGCTTGTAAATCTGGCCGTAGACCCTGGCCTGGTCTATGAGAAAACGAGCATCGGGAGATAAGCCGGCAAAGACCGCACCTATGTGATCGTCGATCTTGAAGATCTTCTCTGTATAAGCTGGATCGATAAGCCTCGTATACCTCTTCTTTTCCACTGCCAAGACTATGCCGTCAGAGGCCTTTATTCCTAAGGTTATCCACCCCTTCTTCACGGCCTCTAGGGCATAATCCACTTGGTAAAGCTTTCCATCGGGAGAGAACGTGGTTGGAACCCTATCATATCCCATCGATGCAGGGGAGTACAAATTCTTATCAAAAATACCTCGCCGTCGATAATATGCTTTTCTGTTAGGAGCTTTCCTAGCCAAGCTCAATTCGAATACCCTTCTCCTGTTGAAGAGATCTCCTGAGCTCTTTCCCTCTGACAGCAGAGGCAACGGCTGCGACAAGCGCCAGTGCTATCGAAAGCCTGAACGCGTTATCCATACCTCCAACAAATGATGATAAAATTGAACTGCTAAGGTTCGTGCTGGTACCCAGAAAAAGTGCGAAAACAGCAGATTCCGGCATCGAACCAGCGGCAACCGCAAGGGCCAAGGCTATGCTTATCACTTGGCCAGTATTCCTAAGCGTGGTCATCATACCTGACCCTACACCGTAATACCCCCTTGGGGTCGACGACATCACTGCGCTCGCGTTTGGTGAGAAAAAGAGACCACTTCCTATCCCCATTACGGCCAAACCCAACGCGACAAAGAGATAAGATGAGCGTACGGTTAATTCTGACAATAGAAACAAAGCAATTCCCTGTATCAGTATCCCTATGGTAGCAGGTAATCTGGCGCCTATTCTATCTGACAAAAGTCCTCCAAACGGCGCAAGAAGGCTCGAAAGCAGGGGCATTGGTATAAGGAGGATTGACGATTCAATCACGCTGTAGCCCTTTACTGCTTCTAGGTAAAATATAACCAAAAACATTATGGCAAACATGGCAAGCGATTGAAGGAAGGATGCAAGAGTCGATGCCAAGTAAACCCTGTTTGAAAACAGGCTGAACTTAAATATTGGAGAGCTCACCTTTTTTTCGGCTGCAAAGAACGCGGCCAGCGCGATGAGCGATAACGTTAAGACGGTCAGGCTTAGGGCATCCCACCCAACGCCAATGCTCATGGTTATGGCCACTAGCAGAAGAGCCACAAATGCCGTGAAAAGCGCTGCCCCGGCTACATCAAAGCTCTCCCTTCTTTTGCTTTCCACAAATCCGCTCAACCTTATGCGCGCCCACAGCACCGCAAAGATGCCGATTGGAACGTTCACATAAAATATATATCTCCATCCCAAGTACGTTATTATAAGACCGCCAAGGACTGGCGCGACGACGCCTCCAATGCCCCAAGCTATGGAGTTTATGCCAAAAGCCTTTCCCCTTTCGTTCTCCGGGAAAGCCTCCGATATAAGTGCCCACGAATTGCCTACCATCATGGCTCCACCTATGCCTTGGATAAACCTGAATATGACGATCTCCCAACCGCTAGTGGAAAGGCCCGAGAGAGCCGAGCCGAGCGCGAAGATGAGGAAACCGGCCTCGTAAACCCTAATCCTCCCAAACGTATCTCCAACCCTTCCTATGGTCAGGACCAGCGCGGTACTCATGAGGATGTACCCCATTATGACCCAAGCCATTTCTATCAGGTTGGCGTGAAGTGCCTGCATTATGACCGGTATTCCAAGAATAACTATGGTCGAGTCTATAGCAGCCATCAGCGTGCCCAAGGTCGTGACCGAAACTACGGTCCAGCGCCTCGAGTAATTTACTGACATAACAGAAAACCGGGTTGCAGCGTTTTAAGATTTCGCGAGTTATCTGCTAAACGAGAGAGTTGGCGTATCCTTACTGAACCTCCTCAACACTTACAACTGACCACGACGACGCCCAGCTCGCGCTGTTCTGCGCGCGCAAGGGAAGCTGCGGCTGAATTAAACCCCAAGACGCTCCCATTAACCCATAGGTCAAAAGGCTCGGGAAGTAGTAAACGTTGGTTAGGTTTGGAAGCTGTATCAATACAACAAACAGGAACTGACTTGAATTGACCTTGTTTGACAAAAGCGCAATCGCAACGTTAATATTTTCGAGTTTGAGCAAGGCGGCTGCAAGCTCGCAGGCTTCAAGCTGATTGCCTCCGCCAGATATGAGTGTTTGCAGTGGGGACAAAAGCGCTCCAGATGTGGAGTTCGTAAACGTCATGGAGGAAGTTGCATCAAGGACCATGGATACCGCATAAAGCTCATCTCCGCTGGGTATGTTAAGTACCTGCCTATCATATACGGAGAGCGTTGGCTCAGCCCATTGAGATATGTTTGAGAAAAGGGCATAATCGTAGCTGTAACTCCCAAGGCCTAAGTACGACATTGATTTGGCCGCCCAGGCAGCATTGCCGCAGTCAATGGTCGTTAGAAAAGCCGCCGAAGAAAGGGCGCTTTGCGTATAGCCGTAACTGCCTCCTTGAGGCATCAACGATAAAGCACGCGAGTACCACACCTGAAGAAGGGACGGCAATCCCAGCGCCTTCCATTCATAGTAATTGCTAAGCGCTTGATTTGTCTGAACTTGTTTTAATATTAGCTGTTGAAGCCTCAGGTTCTCCTCTTCGACTGCGTTGAGTGATTGCATGGCATTATAGTAACTTGAGTTTATCCTAGAAATATTTTGGTTCAGCTGCGAGATTTTTTCGCTGTACTGAGTTACTAACTCCGATAGGGATAGGTTAATCCGCTTTTCCAGCTCATAAGAGGCATCAAGCGGCCTGTAATACATCGCATAATAAGCGCCAAAGCCCGCTCCGAACCCAACTAAGAATATTATTATAAGTGCAAAGAAGCCTATGCTAAAGCTAATTTTCATGAATATTGCTGCTCTAACGCGTTTAAAAGTATTGTGCTGAAACGCTTATTAATTGGATATGCTTTGCGGGTACCATTGAGCATACGTTCAAGCGCTTCTAGCGCACCCTGCCAAAGCGCCAAGCATTCCTCGCCGAAAATAACGCGCACTTCAAATGGACAAAGCCCCTTGATCTCAAAAAGCTTAAAGCTCCTTAAACGGTTTACGTGTTAAGTTGCCAAAATATAGACAAACTGAGGAAATATTAAAATTAATGGAAAATAAGGAGCAGATAAGAAACATCGGTGTAATAGCGCATGTAGACCACGGAAAAACAACCATGAGCGATAGCCTCCTTATGGCTGCTGGAATAATATCGCCCAAGGTTGCCGGAACGGCTTTGGCAATGGATTATTTAGAGATAGAGCAAAAGAGACAGATGACCGTTAAGGCGGCAAACGTGAGCCTTCTGCACGAGAGAAACGGCAAAAGTTACGTTATAAACCTCATAGATACTCCTGGCCACGTAGACTTCACCGGAAAGGTCACGCGCTCTTTAAGGGTTATGGATGGGGCGGTCGTTGTGGTTGACTGCGTTGAAGGGGTCATGACGCAAACCGAGACCGTGGTAAGGCAGGCTCTTGAAGAAAAGGTAAAACCCGTTTTATACATAAACAAGCTTGATAGGCTAGTCAAGGAGCTAAGGCTATCGCCGCAGGAGGTCCAGAACAGGCTCCTGCAGATCATTCAGGACTTCAACAAGCTTATAGAGGAATATGCCGACCCTGAGTACAAGGATGCATGGAAGGTAAACCCAAACAAGGGGCAAGTCGCGTTTGGAGCCGCTAAGGACAAATGGGGATTCACGCTCCCCATGGCGAAGGAGAGAGGCGTTAAGTTCTCGGATGTAGTAACGGCCTACACTACAGGATCTCCCGATGAGCTAGTTCAAAAGGTCCCGCTTTACGAGGCCATACTCGACATGGTCGTCGATCACCTTCCCTCACCCGTTGAAGCCCAGAAGTACAGGATTCCAAAGATCTGGCAGGGCAGCTCTGATTCGCCGCTCACTAAGTCGCTTCTGGAATGTGATGAGAAAGGGCCCACGGTTGTAGCCGTAAACAACGTGGTGGTTGACCCACATGCAGGCCTTGTGGCTACCGGAAGGGTGTTCTCTGGCACGGTCAAAACCGGAGATCAGCTTTACCTTGTTAACGCCGGTACCACGCAGACCGTCCTTCAGGTTGGCTTATTTATGGGTCAAACCAGGGAGGTCGCGGACAAGATACCAGCTGGAAACATGGTAGCCCTCCTGGGGTTGGAGCAGGCCAGAGCTGGTGAAACGGCAATCGATCCAAACTACCAGAAAGAGGGATCCTTCGAGAAGATGGCTTACATAAGTGAGCCCGTGGTCACCGTGGCAATAGAGCCAAAGAGCACTAGCGATCTACCGAAGTTCATAGACACGCTGCATAAGATGAGCATAGAGGACCCGAACCTGCAAGTCAAGGTGAGGGAAGACACTGGTGAGTACCTGCTCAGCGGCATGGGTCAGCTTCACCTGGAGATCGCGCTCTGGGACTTGCAGCAAAGGGGATTTGACGTGGTTACCAGCCCGCCACTTGTGGTTTACAGGGAATCCATTCAGGCAAACGGCGGGCCGGCAGAGGGTAAGTCTCCCAATAAGCACAACCGCTTCTACGTAGCAGTAGAACCACTTTCTGAAAAAACCCTTCAGCTGATACAGGAAGGCAAGGTTTACGACAGTCAAGACTTCAGGGAAAGGGCAAAAATCCTAAGGGAAGAGGCTGGCTGGGATGCTGACGAGGCAAGGAACATATGGACCATCGATGAACGCATGAACATATTTGTTGATAGAACCAAGGGGTTACAGCATCTCAGGGAGATCAAGGAGACCATTATTCAGGCATTTCTTTGGAGCACTGAGGCGGGGCCACTTGCGCAGGAGCCCATGAGGGGCGTCAAGGCCGTCCTGGTCGATGCGTTGATACACGAAGACCCAGCTCATAGGGGACCTGCTCAGGTAATGCCGGCAATAAAGAATGCCGTTATGGCAGCATTCCTAAGTGCTAACCCAACACTCCTTGAGCCTTGGCAGAAGGTCGACATAAGGGTATCTACAGAGTACATGGCCCCTCTCAACCGCATAATAAACCAAAAGAGGGGAAGAGTGCTTGAGGTTATTCCCTCCGCGTCGGGCAATAACATGCAGATAATCGCTGAGATCCCTGTAGCCGAGTCCTTCGATCTCAGCAACGAGATAAGGAGCGCGACTGCAGGAAAGGCGCTCTGGGGAGCCCAGTTCAGCCATTGGGCGCCAGTGCCACCGGCTTTGCTTAACGACCTAATAATGAAGATAAGGTCGCGCAAAGGGCTGCCCCAGGTCCTTCCAAAACCAGAGGACTACATAGAGGCATGAGCGTTAACCTCGCGATTTTAGTATGCTTTTTTAACTTGTAATTGGCCGTCAGACGTTCGCATAGAAAGAGTTAAGGCTTCCTATATTATGGGGATTAAGGGAATGCAACAAGAGAGCGATAGCGGAAACATAGAGTACAAACTAAAGATCTCTCCTCTTGATCACGACAGGTTTCTTGAGCTGGCCACGCAAATGCTTTATCGCCTCAACGAGGGAGGGGGTGAGGCGTTTTACGAGCTCGGCCTATCGGACGACGGCCAGCCAATCGGGCTTCCGCAGGCCGAGCTTGAGGAAAGCCTTGCAAACATGAGGAGCCTCTGCGATTTCATAGGCGCAGATTTTCGCGTGGTCAACTCTGAGAGAGGAAGCAAGGGCGACGTGCTAGAGCTTCACGTAACTAGAAAGAAAAAAGGGGAAGAACCCACATCAGTAAACGTTGCATTCCTCGGAAACGTTGACGCTGGAAAGTCCACTCTCAAGGGAGTTCTAATATCTAATGAGCTAGATAACGGAAACGGAAAAGCCATGGAAAAAGTTGCGCGTTACCTTCACGAAATAAAGAGCAGAAGGACGTCTTCCGTTGCGGTTCACGCCCTTGGTTTTGATGAACAGGGAAGGGCCGTTAACGAGACCCTACCTCATTACGACGAAGCCGAAATCTTCCTCAAGTCCAGAAAGATGGTCTTTATAATAGACTTAGCTGGGCACGAGCGGTACATAAAGACCACGTTGGCTGGAATAATGGGGCACTCGCCAGACTACGCCGCGATAATAGTCGCGGCCAACGCCGGAACGGTTGGCACGTTCAAGGAACACCTTGGCATCGCGCTTGCCCTTAACCTGCCGGTTTTCTGCGTCGTAACTAAGATAGACTTGTCGCCAGCGGAAATCACACAGAGGACGCTCGCGGAAGTCGAGCGCTATTTGAAATTACCGGGCGTAAGCAAGATTCCCTTCCTAGTCAAAACAAAGGGAGATGTGGTAATAGCCGCCAAAAACATGCCATACGCCAGAGTGGTCCCCATATTCATGGTTTCGAATGTCGATGGAAGGGGCATCGATTTGATAAAGGAGTTCCTCGAATTAATCCCACCCAGAATCAAGTGGGTTGAAAGGGATAACTATCCCTTCATGGCCTATATTGACGAAAAGTTCAACGTTACAGGGGTTGGCTTGGTTGTAAGCGGCTTAGTTGAGCAGGGAAAGGTCAAGAGCGAGACCTTGCTTGAAATAGGCCCCTTCGCAGATGGCTCCTTCAGAAAGGTAAGAGTCAAATCCATACAGACAAATCGGGTGTTTGCAAGCGAGGTTTGCGCTGGAAGCGATGCCGCTTTTGCATTAACCGGAGTCGACTACGCGGAAGTCAGAAAGGGCATGATACTTGCTGACCCATCGCTGTCGCCAAAGGCCAGCAAAGGATTTATAGCTAGGATAAGGGTTTTGCACCACCCGACGACCATAAGGGTGGGCTACACTCCGGTGGTACACATACACACCATAAGACAAGCAGCTAGGATAACCAAAATGAGCAAAGAGGCGCTTAGAAGCGGTGACGTAGACCAGGTCGAAATGATCTTCACACAAAGGCCGGAATTTGTGAAAGTTGGCGATACATTCATATTCAGAGAGGGAAGGGCTCGCGGCCTTGGCATGGTATTATCTCTTATTCAGTAGATTACGCCCGTCGTTACGTGAGGACTTTGGGGGCCTCAAATAGCGTGGCCGCCTTAACCTCCCTTAGGGTTGCGCAGCCGAGCCACACTTCTCGTTAAGTCACTGGACCGCGTTTGAATCACAGATTAAACCCAGCTAGAGCACCAATCGCTTTCGTTTGATTTCGTGACGTGGTCGCAGCTCGAAGAGGATATCTTCTCCTGTACCGCAAGTCGAGCTTGGCTTTTAGCGAACATCTCCGAACGCATTGAACTGCATCCTTTCCATATCCCGCATCTTAGCGGAAGGTGCCCGTAATAAAGACAAACCAAATAGGTGCCTAATTAATGCAAAAGCGGCGCGCCTTAGTTTAGAAACGCTGCCCGGGATCGGTACGGCTTCGTTCGCACTTGCTCCATCCACAAACCGGGCACGTCATGCATCCCTCAGACACTATCAAGGGGCTTCCGCACTCCGGGCACGTTGGATTACCGTATCCCCAGGAGTCATCTTCGGGTCCTTCGCGACCTTCCTGATGTTTTTCGAGCGACAGCGAAACAAGCGGCTTTTGGGACTCCACCTTACCGGACTTTAACTCCATGTACTTGCTTAGGGCCTTGCCAATAGCGTCTGGAACCGAGAGAATCTTTTCCCCCTCTTGCCAGACCGGCTCTCCTCCCCTGATTCCCACCAGCTCCTTTATTATGGCGTTGGGATCCGCCCCTATCCTCAGGGATAATGATATTAGCCGACCTATGGCCTCCGTGAAGGCCGCTATGGCCGCCCCGCTCTTTCCCAAAGTTGTGAAGACCTCAAACATCCTGCCGTCCTTCTCGTTGATAGTCACATAAAGGTTACCAGAATCGGTCTTCATCTTGATGGTCATGCCAGAAAGGACTGACGGGCGGGCTTCAGGCAAAATTCCTCCTGCCTCCTTTGTCACCTCCTTCTTTTGCTCGTTCTTTTGCTCGGCAGTTGAACCCGTGTAAAGCACCTGGACGCTCCTGCTACCATCTCTGTAAATCGTTATCCCCTTGCATCCGAGCTCGTACGCTTCGAGGTAAGCCTTAGCGACCTCGTCAACGGTTGCGGAGTTCCTCATATTTATAGTCTTACTAACCGCGTTGTCGACAAAGGCCTGCCATGCGGCCTGCATGGCCACGTGATAATGAACATCTATTTCGAGCGCGGTCTTGAATAACCTCTTGACCTCGTCCGGGACCTCGTTTATGCCCTCAAGCTTACCAGCTCTTGACACCTTCATCATGAGATCATCTGAATAGAAGTCAAGGCGTTTTGCAACTTCCTGGAAAAGAGGGTTCACCTCTGGAAACTCGCCGACGCTCACTTTTTTCACGTAGGCCACCGCGAAAAGCGGCTCTATGCCTGAAGACGCTCCTGCTATCATGGATATCGTACCTGTAGGGGCTATGGTTATGGTATCAGCGTTTCTCAACCCATACTTCCTTATTCCCTCCTTCACCGATTGCCAATCCAAAGGTGGCCTGTTCAAGTCAACGTTCTTACCGAAAAGCCTGCCAGAGAATGGCAACGTAGGTTGCTCGGAGTCGTATATGCTTCCCTTGAAGGCGGGGAAGCTACCACGTTCCTTAGCTAGCTCTATGCTTTCTAGCTTTGAATGGTAATTGATGAACTCCGCCACCTGCGAAGCTACATTTAGCCCTTCCTCAGAGTCATATGGTATGCCAAGCATTATAAGCATATCAGCCCATCCCATAACCCCCAGCCCAGTCTTCCTATTGGCCTTGGTCATCCGTTCTATCTCTTTTAACGGAAAGGCGTTGGCATCTATGACGTCGTCGAGAAAGCGCGTGGCCAGCTTAACCGTCTCCGCGAGACCTTCCCAATCGATTTTGGGAGACTGCGGATAGCCCTTAACAAAATGCCCTAGGTTTATGCTACCGAGGTTGCATGACTCGTAAGGCAGAAGTGGCTGCTCGCCGCACGGATTTGTACTCTCTATTTCACCAAGTTGGGGTGTCGGATTGTATTGATTTATGCGATCCAGGAACACCATACCAGGATCCCCAGTTGTCCACGCTTGCTGACATATCTCCTGAAATATCTTCTTGGCACTCACCTCCGATGTTACCTGCCCGTTGCGCGGATTGATCAGCTTGTACGTGGTGTCGTTTTTCAATGCCTTCATGAACTCCTCCGTTGCTCCAACGCTTATGTTGAAGTTTTGAAGCGTCTTCATATCCGCCTTGCAGGTTATGAACTCCTCGATATCCGGGTGATCAACCCTCAGTATGCCCATGTTGGCGCCCCTTCTTCTGCCCCCTTGCTTTATCTGCTCGGTGGCAGCGTCAAAAATCTTCATGAACGAGACTGGCCCGCTAGCGACGCCCATTGTGCTCTTCACTATGTCGTTCTTTGGCCTTATCCTTGAAAAGGAAAAACCGGTACCACCGCCGCTCTTGTGAATTATGGCGGTATTTTTGAGGGCATCAAATATGCCATCTATCGAGTCAGGGACAGGAAGCACGAAACACGCCGATAGCTGGCCTAGTGGCGTGCCCGCGTTCATAAGCGTGGGCGAGTTTGGGACAAAATCAAGCCTCGCCATCATCGCGTAGTATCTCGCGCTGAGCTCCCTTATCTCTTCCTCGCTTTTGCCGTAAGCCCTTTCGGCGCTCGCTACCGTTTCCGCGACGCGCCTGAACATCCCCTCGGGGGTTTCTACAACATTGCCCTTCTCGTCCTTGATCAAGTAACGGGCTTCAAGAATTTTTCTCGCCGTTTCGGTTAGCGTGACCGCCTCTTCCATAGCAACTGGTATACCTTGCCAAAATTTATATGTTTATGGGACATCGGCAAGCCAACGCTTTCACATAAACTTTAGAAAGCTGCCTTAAAGCTAGCTATCCAACTGGCCTTTCAAGCACACGCAAAACGTATATTCATAATATGGTGTTTTAGTGGAATTGACAGAACAATCCCCGGTCGTCCTCAGAAGCTGCAGGCCAGAAGATCTAGATCAGGTAATAAAGATAAATGAGATTTGCCTGCCAGAAAATTACCCGCGCTCGTTCTTCGTGGAACACCTGATCAACTTTCCCAAGGCGTTCATTGTAGCTGAGATGGATGGAAAGATAGTCGGCTATGTAATGACCCGCGTTGAGAAGGGATTTTCATTCTATGGGATGAAATGGGTTACAAAAGCTCACATAATATCTCTTGCTGTGTTGCCCCAGTACAGGAGGAGGGGCATAGGAACGGCCCTTATGAAGAAAGCTCACGAAGGAGCTAAGGAATACGGAGCGACCGAGATTTATCTCGAAGTCAGGGTTAATAACGATGAGGCCATAGCCCTTTACAAGAAGCTCTCTTACGAGATAAAGGACGTCAACGCGAACTACTACTCCGACGGCGAAGACGCTTATATTATGGTGGCACACCTTTAGGTGCCCACTATGAAAATCTTCGATCTAAGGAGTAATTCGTCCTTCGCGCAAGAGCTGGCATACCTGCTGAGCTCTCATCTCATACCCGTGGAAAAAAAGGTATTTCCTAACCAAGAAGTTTACGTAAGGCTAACCGAGGATGTAAAGGGCGATGACGTGATCATTGTAGGCACAAGCTATCCAAATCCAAACGACAGATTGTTTGAGCTTTTTCTGGCCGTTGACGCCGCAGAGCATGCCGGCGCCAAAAGGATCAAGGCCTTTATACCCTACCTGGCCTACGGAAGGCAGGACCGCGTACAAAGGGAGGGTGAGGCAGTAAGCGCTTTAGCGGTAGTGAGGGCATTGGGAAACGCCGGCCTTGACGAGCTTTACATAGCTGATTACCACAATCCTGACCTCATACCGATTATGCCTGTGAGGGCGCATAACATCATGACGGCCAGGGCCATAGGTGAATACCTTCGCAGTAGATACAACCTTTACGACCCCATAATTCTGGTGCCCGGCACCAAATCTCTTGAAGGGAAGTACCTCGCGAGGGCGAGGGAGGCAGCCGAGGGAGCTGGATCGTCCTGCTACACGGGATACCTCAAGGAGAGAGATTGGATCACTGGCGAGGTTCGCACAAAGAAGAGAGAGATCGGCGCAAAGGGCAAGGACGTCATAGTCATAGATGATGAGATAAGCACCGGAGAAACCGTAATAAACGCCCTCAAAATGCTCGAAGAAGAAGAACCCTCAAGGATATTTGTGGGATGCACTCACGGCATCTTCGCTAACGATTCTCTTAACAGAATTCGCGCACTTGGTGTTTCTGACGTGGTTTGCAGCGACTCCATACCGTCGCCCGTTTCAAAGGTTCACTTAGCGCCGCTCTTTAAGAGGGAGGCATTTAACCAGTAGGTTAGGTCTGAAGGTTAAGCCTCGGGTTATCCAACGATTTTCGATTAAAGCATTTAACGTTAAGGTATTAGCCGCGCTTAGCCGCTGTACCCCTAATGAGGGTTACCTTTATGGTTTCGTTTGGAAGGGTGAAGTTGCCGTCAAATCTTATAAGCAACCCGTAGGCCGAGTACAGGTAACTCTTTCCGTTTCCCACATCTTTAGCGTAGACTGGCAAGTAAGAGGCCGAGAAGAAGCCCTCCTCTCCTTCGTTAATGAGAAGCTGCACGCTTTCCCCGGGATCTAATGAAAAGAGCTTAACGGGATCATCCATGTAGACCAGGCCTTCCTTTCCCTCCAAGGTAACCTTTTTAATACCTTCTACGTTATCGCCGACCTGCCTTACAATAAAATCAAATTTCAACCTAATTTTCCTAAGGATAATCCCTTATAAGCATGGGCTATAAACCTTAAGGTGAATGACATGAGCTTCATAACAACTCATAAATTTGCATCTGATGTAATGGGGTTTCAGGACCGCAAAGTCAAGATCATCACGACAACCGGAAAGCAATTCGAGGGCACCCTGAGATCAATCGACCCAGACCACCTTCACGTTTATCTTGAGGACGCGACGCTACAAGGCGGAGAGGCTATGCCGGTGGTTTTCATTCCAGGATCCATAATCGAGCACATAGTGGTTGAAGAGAAGAGCGTGGACCTTCGCGCCTTGGCAGAGATCCTTGAAAAAACGTTTCCGAGAATGGTAAAGATCGATGAGTCCGCTTCCTTAATCATAGTTGCAGATAGGGTTAGGGTAACCAATAGGGGTGTCTCAGGAGCTGGGCCCACAGCCGAGAAGGTAAAGAAAATCTATGAGGACTTTTTGAGGAGCCAGGCACAATGAGGTTTGAAGGTTTTTTATTTGCAAACCAGAGAGCGAGCGCCATAGGTTTTATCGAACATGACAGAGAGCTTAATCCGAGACCTCTTGCAGAGGAATAACTTAGGCGCTAGTGAAGCGCTCTACCCTCAAGAAGCGATGGGAATTCCGCTTCCTGGCCATCACCGAGTTAAAAAACCACGAGCGCAAAGGATTATGGAAAATTTCGAAGCCCTTCGCAACGCGATAGCCCCCTACTTGCCGGAAGCAAGAAGCTATGCCACTGCGTGTTTTGAAGGAAAGAGATGGGGTGGGAAATCGCTCTTAATAATTCTCGACACAGCACTCACGTCAACAGGTTTCAGCTATTTCTCCTTTGTTGAGCCAAGGGTTAGGCGCTTTGAAAGAGAGCTGCTGGATGGCCTCACACTGAGCTCATCGCATAACCTTTTCCTGCAAAGGAGTTGGTACTGTGTATCCGATAGATGCGCGCTGATAATGCTGTCAGCGATAAATCGCTTCTCCTCACGCGATGAGCATTCTGAGAGAGAAAAGCTGATCAAATGGGCTCGCAACGCAGATCCCTTTCGCAGAGACGACCCCTTCTCTAAAACAAAGGGACTTGGCGTGTTCTCGATCCAATACCTCAGGGGACAGCTGGGCCTCGACGTGCCAATACCAGACAGAAGCGTCAGGAAATTCCTATCCGCTTACTATCCGAGCAGGCTTGATACTCCAAGCGACATCATGAGGGCCATTGACGAGGTGTCTTCTACCCTCGGCATAACAAGACTTGAGTTGGTTTGGGCCATATGGATACGCGCTGACTCAGCGAACAGGAGCAAACTCGCTGCGTTGTAACCAATGCCCCGTCTCTCGTGACCACAAAAGTGTGCTCAGCCTGGGATACGGGCCGGCCTCCTACTTCTATCAGCGCAGGGTACTCGTAAAGGGCTTTGAGCTTCACTAGTTTTTCCATGTTCAAATGGAGTTCGTCACTAGGCATAAAGTCCTGCAGCCACCTCTCAGCAAATGGCAAGGTTCTAAACCTCCTATTTATCTCATCGAAAAGCGACTTCGCTTTGGGATCCTTAACGTTCCTGAGCTTGTTAACTATGTATATGCCTCCGGGCTTCCAATCCACAACTTTTGAGGGCCGTCCTTCAAAAGTAACGAAGGGCTCTATGGCATAAACCTTGCCTTCCTCGAATTTTCCCAAATCCCAGTTTACCTGGACGTTAGGAATGCTCACGTCACCGTGAAGCTCAAAATACTCTATCGAATGACCAGTGAGGTTTGAGACCGCCTGATAGTTGTAGTTCTTAAGCACCCTTTCCACCCTCTTGCCGACCTCGGTGATTGGAACGCCTGGTGCAACTACCTTAAGGGCTTCCTCCAGAGCTTCCTCAGCCGCGTACACCAAGTCATCGTACTTATCCGAAAGCGAGACCGTTACAGCAGAATCAGCTATAAGACCGTTGTAGTGGGTACCCAAGTCTATCTTGACTACCGAGTCCTCAGGTATTGTGGTCTCCTCTCCTATGGTGGGCGTATAGTGGGCCGCTACTTCGTTGACATCCACATTTGTTGGAAATGACGGAAGAACTCCACTGGCTATGAAGTCGTCCTCAACCAGCTTAACTATGTCCGTGAACTTAACGCCAGGCTTCACCCATTGCTTGACTTTCTCCCGGGTCCTCGCCAGCGCTTGGCCAGCCTTCATGTAGCCTTCGAGAGTATCATCATCCATTGGTAATTACCTCAAGACAAAATTAGAGCGTAGCTTATACGGCTGAGGGCCCCTCTAAGAATCTAACATATAAATGACCACACCTAAACGCACCTGCCCGCGGTACTTAGGGGTTGTTTCGGGGGTTGGGTTTAAGGCTTGGCTTGCACTCCTTGTTTCCGATGATAATTACTTCCTAAAGGTATTCGATTTTTCTAAGTTGCACATCACAACTTATATATTGCTTTTTAAAAAATACTATGGAAGACAGCAAGGAACAGGGCTTTTCTCACGCGTCCGCGCTAGCTGAGATAAGGAGGCTTGCAAACAAGAGGCTGGGACCGCCGAGGGAATTTGGTTGCTCGCAAATAGTTGCCGCACTGCTGGAGCTCGAGGCCTGCGGCCCCATGAGCAGAGAAAAGCTCGCCTCCTCGCTGGAGCTGGGTGGCGGCTCGGTAAAGACCCTTGTAAGGGTGCTGAAGGAAGCGGGCCTAATCGAGGTAAGAAAATCGGGTAACGAGCTAACTGAGAAGGGAAAAGCAGTTGTATCTGCAGTACATAATCTCATAATCGACATAAAACCACTTGAAACTAACTACCTGAAAATGGGGCCATACAACGCGGCGCTCTTCATAAACTCACAAGCTTTAGGTCACGTTGACCCTTTGGCCCTTAGAGATCTGGCAGTGCGCATGAACGCAACCGGTATGACTACCTTAGAGTTCTCAGATGATCTGATCATACCGCCAGACGGGGTCAAGTTAAAGGACGTCTCTCCCAGCGACCACGAAACCCTCTTGAAGATGGGAGCCAAGAGGGGGGAACTAATACTTGTATGCGGCGCTGAAAGCCCAGTTAAGGCCAAACTCGCCGCAATCGAGGCGGTGATGGGGCTCGTTAATGAATCACGTTAATTTCGAAGAAGTACGCTGCTCAACCTGTATATCGAAGTCGTCTTTAGGTGATTTTACCGTAAATCCATACATAGGATGCCAACACCAGTGCGCTTACTGCTACGTTCCTTTTTTAACGCACAACGCGGATTGGGAGAGAAAAGTTAAAGCTAAGATAAACCTAAAGCCAATTCTTGCAAGAGAGCTATTAGGGCGCAAAATAAAAACTGGGTCGATATTTTTCCTATCATCGCTGACGGATCCCTACCAATCCATAGAGGGCAAGTACAACCTTACCAGGGCCACTATCTCATCGCTTCTTTCTTCCGGGATGAGAGTTGTAATTCAAACAAAGTCGCCTCTCGTGATAAGGGATCTTGACATTTTATCAACACATAAAGAAGGCGTTCAGGTTGGCTTCACGGTGTTAGGCCTCGATGGAAAGTACAAGGAATCTCTGGAACCAAGCGCCCCAAGCGTATCCTCAAGGATAAAGGCAATGAAGAAACTTTCAGACGCCGGGCTTCATACGTTTGCGTTCATAGGCCCAGTTTTTCCTGGATGGACAGACGCTGATATAGGCGAGCTTTTGACATTACTCAAAGAGGCCGGAGTTAGAGAGGTCAGTGTTGATAGGATGCGGTTAAGGCCTGGCCTCCAAGAAAAAATCGCCTCTGCGCTAGGCACGCCCACAGACCTCGATTACGATTCGGCCTACATTCGCGTACTAAAAAAGGTAAAGGAGTTTACCAGCAAAAACAGCATGGCCCTTACTCATCCTTTCTCGAGCTGGTGATCTTCGGCCGCTTCCCCTATGTCACCGCTTAGGGCCCTATTGGCTGCCCTAAGCGCTCCAGTCAAAAGCGCCAGCTCCCACTCATCAGGATCCGCGCGAACTAAAACGCGCCTCATGGTAAGCCAGGTCTCATCCCACTTTCTCTCAGGGTAACCCGAGTTCTTCATAAGTTTTGAGAATTGATCCATAAAGGCTGCCCTTAGGGGGCCCAAAGCCGGATGCCTCTTAGGCGTGCTTTGGCTTGCGCTTATGAACAGATAATGAAGCAAAACTGCAACCGCATGGGATAGGTTCAGAACAGGATATCCCTCATAAGCCTCTATAGTAACTGCGAAATCGCACTTAACAAGCTCCTCATTTGTGAGACCACGGTCCTCCCTCCCAAACACAAGACCTACTTTTTTACCGCTGTTTATGTACGGCAATATAGATGAGGGCCTGTACGTTTCCCTTAGCACGTTTCTCTTTCCTCCTGTCCTAGCAGTTGTGGCTATTGCGTAGTCTAAGTCTTGAATTGCTTCATCCAGCGTCCTGTAGAGGGGGGCGTTTTGGAGCAGCTCCCTCCCTCCGGAAGAATACCTCAGAGATGATGAACTAACACCCAGCGGTGCGTTTACGATGCGCAATCCAGCCACCCCAAAGTTAGCCGATGCGCGGGCCGCAAGTCCCACGTTAAACTCTCCCGTGGGTTGAACCAGTATCACGTAAACATTGCTCAGAGAGTTCATCTCAATCACCAGATTCTCACTTTTAAGGCTGCAAACAATCAAACCCATAGGTCGCATTATAAGAGCTTTGGGATGCCCTGGCGCTGCTCGCGAAACTCGTAGACACAAAGACTCTCGTAAAAGAAGTCCCTGCACGCGCGCCGCTCAAAGGCAAAGCCGAGATCGGCGCAGGCCTTGAGAATCCGCTCCGAAGTCAGCGAAGATAGCACCATGAGTATCTTTCCATTGGGCTTTATGTGATATTTTGCTTGAGCAAGAAACTTAAAGGAGAGCTCCCAACCTCCGATTCCGCCCGTCCAAGCCTCCGAGTTCGACCTAGGGCTTGAGGGTAGGTAGGGAGGATTAAAAAGCACCAGGTCAAAGACGGCCCTATCGCTTAAAGCAGATAGCAGATCGGCAACTACGACCTCAAGCCCTCTTGACTTAGCCGAAAGAGCGGCTTCGAAACTGACGTCGGTGGCCAGAACGAACGGCGCCCCCCTTTTCACGATTTCCTCCGCTATGATGCCCGATCCGGTGCCCACCTCAAGGACGGCCATGCCCTTAGTGTCGTTTGGCAGTGAGTCCATTAGTAGGTACGTGTCATCGGAAGGCTCGTATATCAACTCAAACGCCCATAGAATTTAGAGGAAAGCGACAAGATCTCGCTCGGGGTTAGCTCGCGCACGCGTTTTTTGGCCAAGTCCAGATCACCTATCATCGATATCGCCTCCCTTTGGCTGTCGCAAAGACCGAGCTTACAAAGCGACTTAGGGAGCAGCCTGTTTCTCTGAGAGAAAAGCGCTGCCGTGAACTTTTCCAGCTGCGGCAACTCGTCAGATGCCAGCTTTGGCTCCGGCTTAACCTCGATTACAGTTGACCACACCTTTGGCTTCGGATCGAAGGCCCATGGTGGTATGTCAAAAAGCGGGCGACCATCTGCCAAGAGCTGAAAAATAACCGAGATCCTACCGTAGTCCCTGCTTCCAGGCGGCGAAGTAAGCCTGGCAGCAAACTCCTTTTGAAGGCTTAAAATTGCGCGCTTGAACTTTCCCCATTTAAGGAGCTTAAGGACCAGTGGGGATGATATATAATATGGGACGTTAGAAAAAACCAGATCGACGTTAGGAAAGTCCAAGTGCAGGGCGTCGCCGAGGACCCACTCCACATTTGGGCTGGGGCTAGCCTTTGCCACGGCCATCAGCACCTCGTCTTTTTCTATGGCTATAACGCGTCTGGCCCTTTCCGCGATGAGCCTAGTTATGCGTCCATCTCCGCTGCCTATTTCGAGTACCGTTTCATCGCCGCCCAGGTTAAGGGCCTCTAACTCCATTTCAACGTATTCCTGGCCTATCAGGAAGTTTTGCCCTGATCTCATCAAATTCTCACCCATCGGATCTTAAGCTCGGTGTTTCTTCTGCCTTAACAACGCACTCCCACAGGTCGTTCGCCACGTAAGTTTCTTGAAATTCCTTTCTTGCTTCTGATCCTATCTTCGATATATTGCTTACGGCCTTTCCACCGAAGTTAAATAAGATTAGGCTTCTTACTCCAGCCGTCCTCGCGGCCTGAACCGCGTCACCCCATGTAGAATGACCGAAGGCGTGTGCTTCTTCCTCATCTCCTTTGGGGAAGGCCGCGTCGTGAATTAGGCAGTCAGCTCCCTGTGCCCTTTCGATTATGCTGTCAGATGGAGCGCTATCTCCTGTGTACACCACCTTCGCGCCCCTTCTCGGTGGTCCCAATACCTGCTCCGGCTTAAATTCAACTCCATTGATCGCTACGCTTCTCCCCCTCTGAAGCTCTCCCCAAAGGGGACCTCTTGGAATTCCAAGCTTCCTTGCCCTATCCACATTAAACCTGCCGGGCTTGCTCCTTTCCTCTATGACCGCTCCGAAAGCCCTTATTCTGTGTCTCACGGGAAAGGGGGTTACCATCATATCTCCAACCGAGAAAGTTCCAGCGGAGTCGAGCTCCTTAAACTCCGTCCTTTCAAGAACGTCAAGACCAGAGCGCGTGATCTTCAATGTGAAGGTCACGAATCCCTCAAGCTCCTTGGGCCCATATATAACGAGCTTTCCATCCCATCTTAGAAGCGAGAGAGTCATCAGGAATCCGGGGAGCCCTAGCACGTGATCACCGTGCATGTGTGTTATCAAGACCGCCTCCAGTCCCCTTAACCCCACACCACTCCTGAAAAGCTGGTACTGTATTCCTTCACCACAGTCTATGAGCAACTTCTTGCCGTTATCCTCAAGTAAGGCGGAAGCCGGAAACAGGCCGGAAATCGGGGTACCAGAGGCAGTTCCCAGAAACTTTATCCTTATGGCCATTAGTCTCCACCATTTCTTGAATACCACATCACGAGCTCACCAAAGGGCGTCAGGGCCATTCCACGATTCTTGCGAACCAATATTCCTAGCTTCTCAAGGTGGTTACCGTTAATTCCAGACTTCAGCGCGACCCTTATGTCCTTTTGGCTCACTCCGCGCGATACGGCCCTTGCCCTTAACTTTACCTCCCTCAACGTTTTTTCTCCGAGCTCCGTAAGAGCAAAGTAGGTGTGGTGTTTATGCACCTCGTTCGACTTCTTGAACACGTCATCGCTCTTCTTCACGGATGATGATCCGCTGCGCTCCACGAGGCCCATAGAGACCATTTGTGCAACCAACTCCTCAACGACCTCCATGGGCATGCCGTTTCTTTTTGCTATCGAATAGGGATAGTCAATGCCAGCGGCTTCCAGGTGAAGCGCTATTGCCAGCAAGCGCTGGTCGCTTAAGAGCGATACCGAAGCTTGCCTCTCATCCAGTTTTAATCGCCCTCACTGCATACCTCGTAAATGACTTATGGGCACGCATAGGTATAAACCTGAGCGGTTTTAAACCCGCCTCCTTCCAAGGCAAGGACCCTTGGTCAACTCCTTGAGGCAGCAAGAAGGCCAGACCCCCGAAAGGAACTAGCAACCTGCTGGCCTCGAGCATGAATGTCGACAGAAAATCCACATAAGATCCCTTATCTCCGAAGGCCCTCTTCAGCCTTCCGAAAGGAGGATCGGTTGCTATGGAATCAAACGTACCGTCCTTAAAAGGAGGATGAACGGCATCGGCCACCAGCACATCCCAGCCGGCGGCGAACAAGTTGTTCATGTTTTCAAAGCCACCCGTGGCCGAAACGGCATCTATCTCCCCTCCCACGGCATAGGCGCCCAGCGACGCTGCCTCGATTGGAATACTCATGGAGCCAGCAAAGGGATCAAGAAAAAGCGAGCCTTCCTTTACCATGGCAAGATTGACCATGAAGCGAGCGAGCTGAGGGGCAAGTGCGCTTATCTCAAAATACACTCTTTTCTTTCTTCTCTCCCAAAATCCCTTTTCAGGTGGCATCTCGGCGACAATAAGAACGACTTTGTCCTCCGATTTAGCTGCAACGATCAAATTGATGGGTCTGTCTAGGTTAACCTTTCCTCCATATCCCTTGACTACGGCCTCTCCAATCCGGCGCTCAAGGCCCATACCAGTTTCATCGATAACTTTGAAGGCGCTTAGGTCCACGTCCTTCAAGGATAGCGAGATCTCTCCAAGGCCCCTGTTACTGATCTCTCCTACCAGCTTGCCCGAGTACCTGGTAAAGGCGGCGCGCGCGTTAAGCCTGCGAAGCGCCTCATCGCTTGCTTCTACGTAAACGAGCCTTCCTTCTGCCCGAACAACGCGGCTTTCTCTATCGTAAGTTGATAAAATGGACTCAAGCTCGCCTATGGCCATTTCCGCGTTGCCGCCCCATATGTAGGCCGCGCCTTCCAAATGCACCGCCTTTCTAGGAAAGCGAGGCAATTAAGGCCTCTCTGGCGTTTGTAGAGCAATTGGGCGTCGTCGTGAAACAGCCCTTGCCCGTTTGCGCTCGCGCCCACGATTCTTACCTATTATTAGGGACCAAGCTTATGGCCGCGTTGAGGCTTCTGCTGTGCTTATACCGCTAGTAGGGTTTAAGAAAAGCACCCAAAAATACTTATATTGCGAGCACGTTGTTTGCTGTCTCCCACCTTAGTAGATGGAGCCTTAAGTGATAAAGATGAATAACGCCTTCAAGGTCAAAACGAAGGATCTCCTCGGGCGCCTCGGCGAAATGCGCACGAAATCGGGTTCCTTCGAAACTCCTACGCTAGCTCCAGTCATATCGGTTTCAGGTGGGCCGCTTTCAGCTAAAGAAATCAAGGACATGGGTTTTGACCTAGTCATAACCAACGCCTACCTCTGGATGAGAAAAGGCGAGAGCCGCGATATCCACTCGATTCTGGACGTCAACGGGCCTATAATGACCGACTCCGGCGCTTACCAGCTCTTGGTTTACAAGAGCGTCGACACGACAAACGAGGAGATAATACGCTTTCAAGAGAGAATAAATACCGATATAGGCGTTGTCCTAGACACGCCAACGGGTATGGTAAGCGAGGGAGAGGCCAGAAGAACCGTTGAAAATACGATAAAAAGTGAACAGGAGGCACTGAATCTGATATCAAACAACGAGATAATTTGGACTGCCCCTATACAGGGCGGCACCTATAGGTCGCTTCTAACGGAAATGGTTGAAGCAGCGGCCGCCATGGATTATCCCCTTTACGCGCTAGGATCTCCTACTCCTTTGATGGAAGGGCACATGTACTCGAAGCTTTTTGAAGTGCTTTACTCGGTGAGGATGATGCTTCCTCCGCACAAACCCCTGCACTTGTTTGGAGCTGGCCACCCGTCCATATTTTCGTTTGCCGTTGCGCTGGGAGCAGACACCTTCGACTCGGCAGCTTACGCTCTATTTGCCAAAGAGGGAAGATACATGACGGTAATGGGTTCAGAGAAGCTCGAGAACCTAAAGGAGTTCCCATGCTCTTGTCCAGTTTGCACCACTTACAAGCCCAGCGAGCTGCTGACGATGGATAAGAAAGAAAGGGAAAGACTTTTGGCGAAACATAATCTCTACGTTTCCTTGGCTGAGATAAAGACCATAAGAAACGCAATAAGTCAGGGTAAGCTCTGGGACCTCGTTGAGAGCAGGGCTAGGGCTTCTCCTGAGCTTTGGGAGGTCTTTAAGAACTTTGGGCTGTACTCTAGGGGATTCCTTTACCACACCCAAGTTAGAAACCCCGGTGCCAGAGGGTTCTCCGTTATAGACTCCGACTCCGCTCAAAGGCCCGAGTTACTATGGCATTTGGAGTCGATAAAGAGGCTGCTGGACTCCGAAAGCGAGGTAACGATAACCACTAGGTACTTTGCAAACAAGGCGCCATCAGGCGCCTATATCGCAGGATTTCCATTTGTCGTAACCAAAAAGTCGCTGCTTAAAGTGTATCCGGTTTACTTCGCTAAGTATAATCAGCCAAACCACGACGAAGAAATCACCTTTTTAAAAGAAAGACTGCTGGCGCTTCTAAAGGAAAAGGACGTAAGGGTTATAGGAGATGCTGAGCTCGCCAAGGCGCTAAAGGAATTAGGACTATCAGTTAGCTTTGAATCGGTGGAGGCATAAGCTTCAAATAGAGATTCACACGTAAAGTGTTCCCTGTCCCGCGCTTCCGCTCTCCTGTATTAGCTTCTTCTTTTCAGCCTCGCTTATCTCCTGCTCAATCCTCCTGGCGTCTTTCTCGAGCTCAGCAACGTCAATGCTCTTCCCGTAGACCTTCGAGAAGACCTTAATGGCGTTGGCCGCCCCCATTGGATCCGGCCTGTTGGGATCAACGTATGATAAGATAGATAAGGCTGGTACTTCGTAGGCTTCAAAGAAAGCCATGAGCGTAGCGATTGGGCCAACTACCAGCAACCCCTTCTCTATAGTGGGCGGAAGCGAGTCTCCCTTCGAGCTCACGTCGTAACTAGATGTATAGGCTACCCTCGCGAGCTCGCCCTCGTTTTTCTTAAACTCGTTCATAAGACCACCGAACAGAATGGCTTCTCTCACTCCCTTGCTCTTTACCCACGAGCTAACCCTACGCAGCAAGATCCCGCGCTCCCTTTGATCTGGGACGACCTCAGGCACGAGCATTACCATATCGTCCGCCACGTAAAAAGTGTAGGGAAGGGTGAGCTTCCCATCATCCATGGAGACCAAAGGTGGTAGCAGGTCCGATAGTATATATCCAACGGGTCTCGCGTTTAGTTGCTTGACCATGTGAGATACGGCTATGTATCCAGCAAATCCTATGCCTTGGAAGCCCGTGATGAATATCTTATCCTTAAGGACTGACGGGTCCTCTTTTAAATGAAACTTTATAAACATTTAATTCACTATAGTCATATCTTTTTGCTTTATAAGCTCAACTGTTCAGAGCAGCGAACGCTGAACCCCTTATGCACGGGATACCGCTCAAAATACGCGCTGTGCTAAGCCCGGTCTTCCCTCACGCGTCAAGGATCAGCTAGGGATTCGCTCAGCTCTTGACGGAGTAATAACTTATTTGTAGGTATATTATTTATTTTGTAAATGTCTAGTAAGAGCGAGACCGTGATCAGAATCCACGGTGCAGGCTTGCAGATAGGAAGGGAAGCGATCAGCGTTTCTAACGATGGCGCTACCGTGCTATTGGACTACGGTGTTTTGATGACCGATCGGAAGCCCGAGTTTCCCGAAAGGGTAACTCCTTCCTCGATCAACGCGGTGTTCTTGTCTCACGCGCATCTCGATCACTCAGGCGGCCTCCCTCTTCTCTACCTGAGGGGAGGACCACCAATTTACACTACGACGCTTACCGCGAAAATAACAACGCTGCTCATAGAGGACATGCTAAACATATCAAGATATTACGTTCCCTATGAGGACCTAGAGCTCAGGGAAATGCTTGACCACGTCCATCCCATAACCTTCAATCAAAAAGTTCACGTAAAGGGCATAGAACTCGAGGGAATAAATGCGGGTCATATACCCGGTTCCCTCATGGCAAAGGTCAGGACAAAGAACTCGACAATCCTCTTCACAGGAGATTTTAACACTACCGATACAAGGCTGTTGACAGGCGCAAAGGTAGACCTCTCAGACGTTGACGTATTGATAATGGAAAGCACTTACGCGTCAACGGATCACCCTGAAAGGAGCCAACTTGAAAGAGATTTCGCCTCAAAGGTGAAGGAGATCGTAGAGGGAGGTGGCATTGCGCTTGTACCGGCTTTCGCGGTGGGGCGCTCGCAGGAGATCGTATCGGTCCTTAGGGCGCAAAACTACGATGGCCCCATTTATCTAGACGGAATGGCAAGAGAAGCCGCGAAGATCATGAAAGGATTTCCGAAGTACATCAAAAACTACGATGAATTTACAAAGGTAATGAAGAGCGTTAGGCTCGTTAAGGGGAACAGGGAAAGGCAAAGGGCCATACAGAAGCCTGGAGTGATAGTCAGCCCAGCAGGAATGCTCAGGGGTGGCGCGGTGATGTTCTACTTGGAGCACATAATCAAAGACCACAAGAACGGGATATTCCTCGTAAGCTTCCAGATACCCGGCACGCCTGGTAGGGTGCTTCTCGACACGGGAAAGATCGCCGTGGAGGGCAAGCTCATAGATGCCAGTGACATGACGTACTTCTACGACTTCTCCGCTCATTCGGGAAGAAAAGAACTGCTAGACTTCGTAAAGCAATTAAAGGGAGGGGCCAAGGTCATATTGATACATGGAGAACCGGAGACAACCAAAGCTTTTCAGGACACGCTTAGGGGAATGGGCATAGACGCCGTGGCCGCCAACAACGGCGACTCGTTTACCGTGTGAATGCTGAAAAGGGCAAAATCGCAACCAATTTTCCCATTTCTCGAAGAGGCCGCGAAGAAGTCTCCAGAGCAAGCGTTTTTTAATCAGGTGATTTTTGATGGGCCCGCTGGGGATCGAACCCAGGACCTCCACTGTGTGAGAGTGGCGTCCCAACCACTAGACCACGGGCCCAGGCGCTTTGAACGAGCGCATCCAACGCGCTCGCGGGACGCGCTGACGCCGTTCAAGGCAAGATCTGCCAGACGAAAATATTTAAGTGTGATGTCTCATGGTTCTTGCCAAAACCAACTGAGAATCAGTACGGACTAACTTGGCCTTTTCCGAGAGACCGCCATTATCTGAGGGCGGGGCCCGACGAGAAGCTCGCCCATTCCACTCCTTGTAAAGGTCGTTCTCTATCCCGAGGAGTGACAACGCCCTTCCAGCCACGAAGTTGACGAGATCATCTATGGTCTTAGGTTTGGAGTAGAATCCAGGAGACGCCGGCATCACCACGCCACCGGCCAGCGCTACCTTCCTCATGTTTTCGATATCCATCAGCGAGAGTGGGGTTTCCCTCACCACGAGGACCAGCTTCCTGTGTTCCTTCAACGTTACCTCAGCCGCCCGCGAAACCAGGTTTTCGGAGTAACCATTAGCCACGGAAGACAACGTCTTTGTGCTGCAGGGTATTACCAGCATGCCGTCAGTCTTAAATGAACCGCTCGCGATGGGTGCATATATCTCCCTTTCATCATAATATCTTGAAGCCTTTGACGCAAAGAAGCTTTCCGCGAGATCTGTTTCCCTCTTTATCACTTCACGCGCGGACTCGGTCATTATGAGGTGTGTTTCCACTTCGGGCAGCGCGCTCAAGTAGTTCAGAACAGATATCAAGTACGGCATGCCACTGGCGCCGGTGCCCGCTACGATCACCCGCTTCATGGGTTTCACCTGGCTTGCGAGTTAACCTTTTCGCTGGGCCACCGACCGACTTATTTCCTCGCTGGCCCTTCTTGCCGCAAGCCGCACGTCGCTCGCCATAAGCGTGCTCCTGCCTGCATGTTTTGCGAGGACCGCGCCTTCTTCTCCCACCCGATCTATAAAGCCTTCGACCAAACGGGAAACCTCCTCCACGGCCTCGGAGGATATCCTGAGCCCACTCTTTTGTTTCAACATCCTTTCTATAACGGTTTTAGGAAGCTCTCCCATAATATCTTAATTGAAAATCCTTTTTAGGCCAATCCCCTTTATCATGTAATTGAGCGAGTTAAACACTCATAAAGCGAAGAGGATAGCAAGTCTGATAGTCTCGCAGTATCCAGACCGCTTCAGCTCAGACTTCGAGAAAAACAAGAAAAGCTTGGATGAGTTGTTGATATTTCCCTCAAAAAGCATGAGAAATAAGGTGGCAGGTTACATAACCAGGATAGCTAAGCGGGCTGAGGGAGGCCCGGCCGAGCAGGGTGCAACTGTTGAGGAAAGCGCCGAGATATTGGTGGCCGAGCAAGTGGCCGAGCAAGAGGAAAAAGAGGGAGCGAAGCCAGCTGCCGCAGAAGCCCCGCAGCAGGAGGGTGAGAAGAAGCCCAGGAGGGAGCGCAAAAGCAAAAAGGCGGGGGTAACTAAGGCTGAAAAGGGAGCTCAGCAGGCCTCGGCTCAGCCAGCGGCAACTCAGGAAGCCGGTGCACAACCCGCACAGAAGGAACCTTCCCCAGCGGCTGAAGGGGTAAAAAGCGAAACCGACCAAAAAAGCTCCCAGGAGAAACCGGGATGATGTCAGCTGACCTGCTCGGATCGATGAAGAGATGCGCCTTCGCTGACCGGTATTCTGGGACGTGGCGATCTTTTTGTTGAAACTTTACTCGCCATTTGCGATCAAGTTTGATGGTTTACCGGATATAGTCTTATGCTGTGTTGACGTAAATGAGATAATGCCTCATGAAGAGGCAGATAAAAGAGTTCTGGAGGCAACCAGAAAGTACGTCACCAGAAGCAACAGGATCAAAGACCCGATAATAGTGGACAGAAGGACAGGCGTTATATTGGATGGCACTCATAGGTATGCCGTTGCGAAAGAACTCAAAATCGAGAAGCTTCCAGCAGCTTGTGTTGACTACGCCGATTACAGGATACACGTTAAGGGATGGGTCCTGAACATACTTGGAACGACACCAGTTCCAGATGAGTTAACAAAGGAGTGGAAGGTAAGTGGTCACCCTCGGCCAGGACGGCTCACTCTGTTTTATCGCGGGGAGTTCTACGCGAGCGATCCAGGAGAAACCATGGAGCTTCTCAGAAAGGCACGGGATATAAGCCAACGGATAGAAGAGACCGGAGGAATAGTGCTCAGGGATGCCTTTCCCAAAAAAGGGATTCCCACGATATACCTTCCATATCCGTCGAAACCCGAGATCATATCCAATGCCATGATGCATAACCTATATCCTCCGAAGTCCACAAGACATGTGGTGCCTGGGCGGCCCATGAACCTCAACTTTCCATTAGGAGCCGAGTGCGATATCCGGGAGCTAATTTTTAAGAGGACCATGAGGTTATTAAGGCCCCAATCCAAAATAGGAAAAAAGATCTTTGAAGAAGAAGTGCTGTACTTCAAACGATCAACCACCGTGCGCTATGGGCACTACTGTTATCGAGTCACCGTCCTTTAGTTCAGCAGCTGCCCCTCCCCTTACCTCGGCGTCTATACCGTTTATAAGAAAAAGCAAATCTCCCCTAAGCGATGACCCGTCCAGCAGGTCTTTGGCGGTCTCCGATAGGAATTGGATAAGCGTGCACCCCTCCTTAGCATCAAACAAGCTTGGCCCTGGGTGCGATTTCTTAAGTGGCCCCGTGACTATCAGAACTACCTTCAAGGCCTAACCCTACCTCATGCCTTATTTTCGGCGCCGGCGACCTTGCTTTCGAGCTCGGCCTTTGTTTCCGTGATCTCCCACGGAAACACCACCCATTTATCTGTTATACCGGCGCAAAAATCGGGTTCAATTTCGCTCCACGGCTTCTTGAGAAGAGCCGCTAGCTTTACGCTTGCCGCTTCGTCCTCAAGCTCCTTCTTTACGAAAGCCATGGTCTTTCCGCTATCTATTATGTCGTCAACTATTAGCACGTTCTTGTTCTTAAAGTTCCCCTCGGGTTTTTGAACTACCTTTATCTCATCCCTTTCGTTTATACCGCTGTAATACTTTATCCCATAAACGTAGAAATCCCTCACCAAAAGCATGTCCGAGATTATGCGCGCGGGAATTATACCCCCTCTGGATATGCCTATAACGGCATCAACCCTGTAAGACCCGGAGAGAATTGCCTTTGCCACTTTGGATGATAATATCATGACATCTTCCCAGCTTATCTCTTGAAGCTGTGGTCTACTCTCCTTGTAAACGGTCTCCATATTTTCTTTGCCACTTGACATATAACTTTTTCGCAACGACCACTTTTGCCAACCTCTCAGGTTTGAGCCCACAATTTTACGGCCTTATCCCTAAATCGGGGCCCTCTCGATGGGATGCCCATGACAATGGGTAAAAGCGCCCCTGCAAGCATCGTTAAAAATGAAGTCGGAGAAACGCTTCGTTTACGTGTTTCTTATAGACGATATGCTGGTATCTGTTTCCTTTAGAGGTAAGCTTGTATCGAACGCGGACGCCAAGAGGTCAAGAGACTGGGCTGCCGTGACTGCTCTATCCACTTTTGGTGACGCGTCGTACATATTGCTCGTTGGGCCGCCTCCCTATCCTTCATGGCCCAAAAAAGAGATTCACGGCAGCTCGACCCTGTCCCTTCCTATCGGTTGCAGCGAGGAGTTTCGCGATCACTTTCAAGAAAGCCAAGGAGTTGCGACCCTTTTTCTTAAGCTGGCTCTAGAACTAAGTGGACTGGGCGGGGTTTGAACCCGCGACCTCTCGGATGCGAACCGAGCGCTCTCTGGCCGCTATGCGGTCTTCCAGGCTGAGCTACCAGCCCACAGTGAACTGCTCCGCCCTTACGGGCGCAGCTTCCCGCTTCCTTCGGCAGGGCTCGCAACCGCAACGGCTGCGCTCGCCTTACCGTCCGCGGGCATCTCGCCTGCGTTCCACAGGCAAAGCCCTATTGGGCAACATATCTGTTTTTCGCATAGCTTATAAATTTGTCGCGTTTCTTTGAGGACCTCTATATCATTTAAAGTTTAATGCCAGTCGTCTGCCGCTTTGGTAACGGCCGCAATCCGAAACGGGCATCCCATTAAACGACCTTACACAAGCCTTGATTCGAGCTTCCTGTAAAGACCGGAGAATGAAAACGGCTTCACGCGTATGAACTTTGCCCTTTCCCTTGATAACCTAACGGATACCTCACGTGCCCCGCATGCAATCCTTTCGCCGTCGATGACTAGGGCTATGTTCTCATGGGCAATTATGCTCACATCGGAATCCCCTATCACAAACGGGCGGATACCCCAGAAAAAGGGAGCCACTGGTACCACGACCATGGCAACCAAAGAGGGATCGACCAATGGACCACCTGCCGAAAACGCGTAAGCCGAGGAACCCGTTGGAGTTGCCACGATTATCCCGTCTCCCCTAGCCTTGAACAGGTAGTGCCCTCCTACCCTTAGCGTTATGAGGGCGCTCTTGCCTATTTCAGACGACTTTACGAGGACCTCGTTGAGCGCGGTCCTGTTCTCGCTTTCCAAAAGCGCTCTTTCTTCAACCATAAAATCTCCCTTCAAGACCTTTGGCAACCACCCATCAAGCTCCTCGGGCTCCAATTCAGAGAGTGCCCCCAAACCACCGTAGTTCACTGAAAGAAAGGGCACTGATGCATTCCCTACCTTAGCCCTTGCCCGCAAAAGCGTCCCGTCTCCTCCCAGCGATATTATAATAGAGGGCTTTCTGCTAGCCTCTAGTTTCTCTATTTCAGAAAGCCTAACTACCTCTATGCCCATACTTTCAGCGAGCGAAGCAACTTTGTTTTCAGCTTCCTGTGCTGCCTTGCTTCCAGGCCTATGAGATAAGTATAAGATCTCCACGCCCTTGCTCCATCTGGTGTATTTCTCCATACCCAAAATACGTTGAACTTAAAAACGCTTTCTGACTGACGTCAAGGCGCAGGCGTAGCGCTTCAACTACTAGAAGCTTGCCACGCTGAAAGTCGGCGTGTGACGGGCCTTCTGTAATAGCGGACAAACAACCTGAAGTTATCTTTGCCCTGCATTTCCTCGATTATCCTTTTCTTTATGGCCTGCGCCACGTTCTTCACACCAACCCTCTTCTCAAAGTCCTCGAAGGACTGAAAGGGGGCCATCTTGCGCTCATCCAGCGCCTTCCACATAATCTTCTTCCCTATCCCCGGGATAAGCTCAAGTTGATGAAGCCTAGTGGTTATGGGCGAGGAATTGTTGAGGAAGTTGACGAAGTCTTTTTCCCTCTGCTTGATCAAATTATCAAGGACCTCGTCAAGCGTTTTCTTTGCCGCGGGGGTGAGGTCGTCGTAGGATATTATACCGTCTACCCTTATGTAATTATAACTCACGTCCGGTCCAACGTATATCCTCTCGCCCGGTTTGACTTGCCCCAATGCCGGTCCAGGGGTCGCCTCGAACAAGGTGAAGTAAAATTCGCCCATGGCTTGTATTATGGGTGTGGGCGATTGGCGATTAGAGTAGGGGTTGCCATATGGCAAGTAATCCAACACTATGGCGTACTCTTCGTTTATCCTTATGTGCCCCCTTCTTCCCCTATCTCTTTCGCTCAATCGCTCTTCCCCCTAACTCACCCGTTTACCGAGGCTTGCTTGGGGGGCAAGTACTTCTCCACCACGGAAAAGAGCTCTCCAAGCTTTTCCAGCGGGCTTATCGCTTGCTCATGCGCTAAAAACGGGAGCAACTCATCCCTTGTACTGGGCAGCGAATTAGCTATTGACACCGCCGTCGGAACGCTGACCCCCTTGCTAACCAGCTCATTAACCAGCTCTCTTGATTTTTCGGCCGTAAGCTTTGAGAACTTAGTGAGGTACTCCTGTACTATGGCGTCTTCGTAGTTTGTGGTTACGGCTATCCTACCATAGTACTGGCTGGCCTCAGATATCGTTATTTCCTTCTTCTCCAGTATCTTCAAAAGAACCACCTACGCGGCCGGCCTTATGTGCACTGGTGAAACGGTAAGCTTAGCGCTCCTCTTACCAAGAGGAATGGCAACCACGTAGCACCTACCCTTCTTCTCGATTACCTGCCCCACTTTTCCCTGGTACCTAGTGTGGGGCATTCCCTCGTAAACTCCAGGCCATATGTCGATGATGACTTTCTGTCCCTCATTATAAGTGGCAAGCCACCTTCTAAGGGGAGGAAAGCCGGCCTTCTCTCCATCCTTTCCCAGTGCGCTTCTACCTTTTCTCCTATATCCCTTGGCTTTCAAATGGGCCCTCTACCTCCATAACATCTAATAACTTACATTTAAGCGATTTTCCTATTTTACTCGACAAGCTCGGTAAAGTCCTACCGCCGTCACCGCTTATTAACTCCTTTATGTACGTACCTCCTTCGGCTTTCACTAAAAACTTAAGCGTTTTTGAGTCAACTCTTTCTACTTTGAGCTCGTAAATGGTCTTCCTTCTAACGAGGTCAGCCCTTCTCCTGCTCACCCTAGTGGGCGTGCGCTGGATTATTTCGACTCCGTTAAAGGCCGAGTTCAGAATTGATATATCGTCATCGGTTATGTCCTCAGCGCTCTCGATCACTCCTTCGTAAGTTTTCTTGCTCTTTTCCTCTCCCTTAACCAAGCTCACCGCTTCCTTTCCCACGAGCTTTAATTCCCTGACTTCCACCTTACCCCCTGAGTGCTCCTTTATGGCCTCTTCCGCTGAGCTCAGGTCAAGCTGCCTTATCTTTGGGCTGAGAAGTTCCATAACGAAAGGTCTTCCACTACCCAGCATCCTCGCATCCACGTCTTCCCTACCGGCGGCATGTATCTTTTCGCCCTCCGCCTTTGCCAGAGGTACAAGCACGGCCGCTATTTCTTCCTCAACCGACGTCGGGTACTTCTTACCGGTGAAGTTGCAGTGAGGACACCCCTTTCCATGACAGTAACTGCAAAGCCATTTTGACTGAGGTATTCCCCTTTCCAGCTTCAAGTACCGCCCGTAAACGTAGACCGGAGAGATGTTCAGCGAGACCGTCATGGAAAGCGGATGAACCTCCACTATCACATCTGGACTCTTGAGCTCAACTTCCTTTCCTGTAGCTGCGGATATGGCCTTCCCGACTTCCCTATTAATCTCCCATTTTATCGACTCGTATCCCTCGAGGCCGTTATTCACGGCTAGCGCCTCTTCTTTTTTCATTATGGACTCAGCCCCAACTGTTGCCACCAGGAAAGTGTTCCACTGGATTTCCGACAGCTGCGATAGGGCATCCTTGACGGCATCGGCCAGCTTATCCAGCACGCCACCGCAGACATCGCAGCTCTTCGGCTGTTCGCTTACCTCCCGACCCTCAAACACCAGGGCCTTTAAGGCTGGCCCGTAAGCGCCGTTAGTCCACAGGACCCTAAGCGTCTCCTCTCCTCCGCTGGATATGTCCTTGTGCGCTTCCATTGTCAGCACGGCCTTTATCGCGGCTCCCCTCTCCTCGTTCTTTAGGCCTCTGCCATATCTCGCAAACATGCGGCCAAGGCAGTGGTCACAAAGAGGGTGCTCTTTCAAGAGCTGCAACGATTTGTCCAGTATCTCCATCACTTAACCACCCAAAAGGTTAGCAAGGCGCTTGTTTCTCCTCACGTTTTTCATGGTCTTCTTCAAAAGCTCGTACTGCCTAATCATGTCCTTGACGTCCTCAGGGCGCGTGCCCGAGCCCTTAGCTATCCTCCTTATGCGCGACGAATCCAAAATTGAGGGGTCGCTCCTTTCCTTCTTATTCATAGATTGGATTATTACCTCCCATTTTTTCATGCGCTCCTCCCCCTGTTCCTCGGTCAACTGGTCGATCTTCAGCCCTCCCCCAAGGGGAAGCTTTTCCAAAACGCTGCTTAGGGGTCCCATCTTTCTAAAGGCCTTTATCTGGCTGAGCATGTCATCAAGGGTCATACGACCACTCGCCATGCGCTCTAAGGACTCCTCTTGTTCTTTCTCGGCCGTCTGCATGGCCATTACAAGGGATCTTAGATCTCCCATACCAAGCAGCCTACTCACGAAGCTCGATGCTTCAAATTCTTCGATGTCGTCTAAACCCTCGCCGACACCTATAAATGAAACCGGCACCTTCAAGTAGGCGACCGCGGATAGCGCTCCTCCTCCCTTTCCGGAACCGTCAAGCTTCGTTATGATGACCGACCCGACCTTGACCTTAGAAGAGAAGGCCGCCGCTTGTGATGATGCGCTTTGCCCCAAGTTCGCGTCAATAACCAGCATTACGTGATCAGGGTGGATGAAGCCGTTCAGCTCTCCCATCTCCTGCATGAGGCCTTCTTCGTCCTTGTGTCTGCCCGCGGTATCTATTATGATCAACCTCGCGCCGCGTTCCCTCAGCTGCTTTAGACCCTCTTCAAAGGCCTTCTTTATTGATGATGAGGGATCGGCGTAAAAGGGCACGCCGACCCTTTCGGCTATCTGCCTGAGCTGTTCTGCGGCACCAAGCCTGTAGTTGTCAAGCGAGATCAAGCCAACAGAGTAGCCCGCCTTCTTATAGTAAAGGGCAAGCTTACCTGCGGTTGTGGTCTTACCGCTTCCTTCTATCCCAATCAACATTATCTTATGTTCTTGGTTCTTGTCGGGCTTCGGGGCACGAGGGGAACCCCCTCCTAAGAGGCTCACGAGCTCGTCGTAAATCAGCTTCAGAACCACGTCCTTTTTTGTGTATCCTGGTGGGGCTTCCTCGGTTTTGGCCTTTTCCCTTATCTGGGATGATAAGGAGGCGACAAGAGGAAGGGAGACGTCAGCAAGAAGAAGAGCCTTCTCTATTTGCTTGACGGTCTCGTCAACCAGCTTATCGTTAACTGCAGCCGCCCCTCTAAGCTTGTCAAGCGCCGCTTGCAGGGAACCTTTAAGGGAGTCCAACATCGGCGCTTCACCCCTCTCCACTCATAAGGCTCTTCATAAAAGTCAGCCAGCTTTTCGATCATAGGGGCTTTCATTCGCTTCGTCCTTATGATCTTTGGCCTTCCCATTATAAGCCAATACTCAACTTCTACGCCAGGCTGGAGCCTAGCGGCAAGGTCTGGTTCTATACCCTCGCTCACGTCAAAGGTATGAAAATCTTCAAGATCCATAAGTTGGAAGGTATTTCCAGCCTTCGAGATTATCTGCGCACTGCGCCTTTCAACTATGGGCACCTGTACTGAGGCATCAACCGGCGCCACCAAGGTACGCTTGTTTTGTGTGAAGAGGCCTATGCCGACGACTCTGGCCTTCGCGCCTCCATGTTTTCCTGGCTTGCTGTGCTCGACCTCAACTATCCTACAAGGTTCATCGTCTAATATTATGTAATTTCCCTCTTTTAGAGTGCCTAATTCCACTGGCTTGCTCATTTCGTGAGATTTACGTAATCGCTTATAAATCTATTTTGAGCGTAGCATATTTTATCGTTTGTCGGTTTTGCGTGAAGGAGGTTAAGCGAAACGGCGTAAGCGATAACCCTATATCTTGTATAAGGACTTACTTGATTAGAATTGGGAATTAGGCCTGCTAAATGCTATAGAGCTTTCATCACGCCACCCTACACGAGAAAGGAGTATATAAAGGGGGTACCAGCTCCGAAAATAACCAAGTTCACAATGGGCAATCCCAACGGCGACTTCGACACTGTTTTCAAGCTTGTGGTTAAGGAGGGAGGGCAAATAAGGCACAATGCATTGGAAGCAGCCAGAAATGCCGCGCATAAGATCCTCGCCGATGCCCTCACCGAACAGGGCTTCGACCTCAGGATAACTAAGTATCCTCATCACGTAATAAGGGAAAACAAGATGATGGCGTTCGCCGGAGCAGACAGGCTGCAGGATGGAATGAGGCTTTCATTTGGAAAGCCCGCCGGCTTGGCAGTTAGAGTCAACTCGGGTGATTATGTCCTTCTGGTAAGGGCAAACCAGAGCGCGGCCGAGACCGTTAAGAAGGCCTTGCGCCTTGCCGGGAAGAAGCTGCCCCTTAGCACGACGGTACAGCAGGAAAAGGCAGAAAAGGTCGTTGAACGATTACGATTTTGAACTAGATAGGGTTTTGAGCTGGTTAAGGGATGAGGGAGCAAAAAGGGTGCTAATAGAAGCCCCAGAGGGGCTCAAGCAAAAAATCGTCGCAGAAGTTCTGCCTGCGCTTAGCTCCTATACGGTTTTTATGTCATCTAAACCGTTTCACGGCGCTTGCGAGGTAGGCGATGAAGAAGCGGGATCGCTCGGAGTAGATCACGTGATTCATTTTGGTCACCTACAAATGGTAGCCAGAAGATTTCCCGCGCTTTACGTGCCGGCCTATTATGACTTTGATCCCTCGCCGTCTTTTGCGGAACTCGATATCCTGCTGGCAAAAGGCGGAAGGAACATTGCAGTGGCAGCGAGCGTGCAGTACCTTAGGGCTCTTAAACCCATATCGGAACACCTCAGCGAAAAAGGCTTCAACGTCATGGTTGAAAATGGCAAGAGGACCAAAGCGCCCGCACAGATCCTTGGTTGCGATTACTTCGCGCTCACGTCGCTAGCGGGAAAGGCAGATCAGTTTCTGATCGTTACGGCAGGCGACTTTCATGCCTTAGGTGCAGTTTTTGCGCTTAACAGAGAACTACTTCAACTGGATCCGTACTCGCTGTCATGGAAAAAACTTGATCCCACGGCGCTCAGATCCTGGGTGATCGGTGAAAGCTACGCCTGGACTAAGCTAGAGGATGCCGCAAAAGTGGGAGTGATCGTGGGAACGGAACCTGGGCAAAGGTTCTTGTGGGAGGCCGAGCAGGCAGCCGCTGAGCTGAGGCGTTCTGGAAAGCACGTGGACATCATATCGGCTTCAAACCTCGATCCCGCTCAGCTTTCTGCGCTCCCCTATGATGTATTGATCTTAGCAGCCTGCCCGAGACTCCCTTACGATGATGCCGATTCCTTCAGCAAGCCCGTGGTATCTGTGTTCAGCGTGCTCTTCGGAAGGCCCTTGGGTTTAAGAGGGTGGCTTAACGGAAATGACTTAACAGTGAAATCTAAGCAGAGTTCAGGTGTAGTCGAGCAGGGTTTTTCTGTGAAGCGAGTCGAAAAGTATTCTACTGTGCGAGATCCAGTCGTTCAGGCTCACGGTTCCCCTCTCCCCTATCGCTTCAAGTGCCTCTCTAAGTGTTGAAAACTTCATGGGCTGGCTTGAAAGGGCCCTTCTCACGTTTTCTCTCACATGCCAAACGCCCACGGGTAGGATGTAACCCTCCCTTGCCTCCCTCAATATCACGACCCTGGCCTGCCTGCGAAGCCTCGTAAGCGCCTCAACCACCGCAAGCCTTCCCGCGTAGTAACAGCCTCCTATCTCAGCGTAGGTCTTTCTTCCTTGATAACCCTCATATGATGAGTAAATTTCCGTGGATGTACCGAACGCATTCCACGTGCTACCCGGGTACCAGGCCTCTACTAACTCGTACTCCCACTTGCCCGGCATGAGAAGCACCATGTAAGTGTTGTCCATGCTTTCGCTTACGTAAAGGTTGTAATCAGAGACCTCTGGAAACTCCTTAGCCCGCTCAAGTAAAGCCTTCGAGGTTGTATCATCAACTGCCGTTATTGCCCACCTAGTTGGCACAAGCTTCCTGTCCTTCTTAACCCCAAGAAGGCCTGCGCTCAATATCTTCTGTATTCTGTAAACGTTCAATCCTCTTGAGTAAAGCTCCAACATACCATGCGTGGCGTCTAGGTCCGTATCGGAGGTCACCGCTTCTGCTGTCCTATCTCCCTTAACCCCGTAAACCTTAAGGTCCTTGAGTTCTGCACTAGGCCCCATAGGCTGAACGTCTTCGTCAAGCGCTATCATTCCTCTTGGCTCTTTTTCAAATACGGCCTCGACCTCTGCTGGGGAGGGGGCTAAAGCCAGCTCCTGGATATAGTCCACCATCCTGCCCTCAGGCTGTTTCGCTGAAACCGGATACTTTCCCCTTATTAAAGAGGAGCGCATTGCTATGAGGTCGAAGACGGTTATATCGTGCCATAGGTCTGGTGAGTCGTAAACCGCGGCGTCTTGGCGAGAGGGAAGAAGGAGGGGACCAGCATAAACCCTTGGGTAGCCATATCTACCGATGAAGAGACTCGGAGGAGTAAGACCATCAAAGCTTAACCCCTTCACGGCCTCAACGGATTTAGTCAAGGCAGAACTTCTGGCCAGTATGGGGCAATATGAGCGCCCGCAAAGCATCTTTGTCCCCCTGCACAACAGGCATTGAGGAGACGCCTTGTAGGGCGTAAATACCAGCTCTGCCATAAGTCTTGCCGATTTAATCTCGTAAGGGAGTTTATAAAAGGAACGGTTAACGCATTCAGCAACCGCAGAACATAAAAGCTTACAACGCAATATTGCATGCGGGAGTGCCCGAGGGGACAAAGGGGGCGGGCATTTTTGGCCCAGACTTAAGATCCGCTGCGGATAGCTACGTGGGTTCGAACCCCACCTCCCGCATGCTGAAAAACGCAAAAAGGTTATAAGCCATTTAACTGATTTTTTATGCCACAATTTAACGTTAAGATCAAGAGGAGTGATGATCAAAACCTTGAATTTGGCCTCGAGGACAGCGACCAGACCATCGCAAATATGCTAGTAGACAAGCTCAGAGAGGATTCGCACGTCACGTTTGCGGCCTATAGAGTCGCTCACCCTTTGCTCGGCGTGCCAACGATAAGGGTTTCAACCGATGGGGAGGAAAAACCTGTCGAGGCCGTGAGGAAGGCGGTCGAAGCACTGAGCGAGGTCCTTTCGAAGCTCATGGAAGATGCGAAGAAGATAGATCAAAATTAGATAAGCTTAATTTATGAGAGGAATCTTTCCTTTTGATAGGTTCTAAAGGTGAGCACGTAAAATGAAGTTTTGCCCTAAGGACGGAACTCTTATGCAGATAAAGAAGGTAAATGGAAAGACCATGTGGTATTGCCCCTCCTGTGGCTACACGGAGGAGATAAAGGAGGCCGCGCAGACTAAAGAGAAGGTCTCCATAAAACACAAGGATAAAATGGTGGAGATCAACTTAAACGAGCAAAAGAACCTACCAAAGATAAAAATCGTGTGCCCGAAGTGCGGAAAGGAGGTGGAGGCTTACTATTGGATGGAGCAGACCAGGGCAGGGGATGAACCCATGACGCGCTTCTACAAATGCACCGTTTGCGGATACGTTTGGAGGGAATATAGCTGAAACAAAATCAACCCGAAAGGTTAATATGCTCCAAAACCATTTTTTTGGGTGCCGCGGTGGTGTAGCCCGGTCTAGCATGGGGGCCTGTCACGCCCCAGACCCGAGTTCAAATCCCGGCCGCGGCGCTTTTTCTAGGTGTGGGTTCTGAACAACATTTATATTTCATTGCGCCATTCTATATAGATTGTCCAAGATCTATGTGAAGGGGCAATGGCTCGATGAGGATGAGATTTTATCCCTTTATAACAAAAGGAAGCCCGTGGATACCTCCCTAATACTTCAGAAGCTGGTAGAGAAGGGCGCACCTCTCTCCTTAGATAGCCTGTCGATGGAGCTAAACGTCGACAGGAAAAACCTCAATATGGCTTTGAGGAAGCTCGAAAGGAAGGGGCTCGTGTGGAAGCTGAGAAAAGGACCGGCCGTAGGTATAACGGAACTTGGCTATAAAACGATTGTAGGGGAGAAGACGACCGCGCCTACCAACTGATTGCTATTTTTTTGTTTTTAATTTCACATAACGTCGAGCAAAGTTTATATACCGTTGATTTATTTATACGAGCAAAATGAGTTCCTATATGAAGATGAGGTTGGCCCTACTCGCAGTCTCCATAGCGCTGGCTCTAGCTGTCAAGGTCTCTCCTAACGGCAATCCGATAGGCGGCGGATTACCATTCTGATTTTTTTATTCTGATTTTAGAATAGCGGGTTTTCCAAGTACCTTTGAAAAGTGCTAAACGCATCAGCCTCATCAAAGAACCATTTTCCTTCCCTGAAGTGCTCGTACGGTATCGTAAACGTGTGGATTTGACTCAGCACCGAGATGCCAAACGCGTATTGAGCGGGTTTAACTTCTATAATCTTCTTATCCAAAAGTGTGCTAAACATGGGTACAACGCGCCATGGCATCTCCAAATAGAACTCCAAGGCACTTGCCCCTGGATTTACGTATCCAAGGTAAGGATGATTTAGCACGTAATCCAAAAGCTTGCCGTATCCCTCGCCGCTCATTCCCTCGCAGAAACCCGCGAGCACGGCCGTTTCAGGGCTCAGCATCTGTGTTGTGAATATATCTATGATGTATTTCTTTATCAAGCCACCTTTAACGACGTGCTCCTCTAGATGAGACCTCACGTTATCTAATGTTAGTCCCAGCGCTTTGGCCATGGCATCTAAGCTCTGCAGAGAAGTTCTTTCCAACTGATCTATTATCAGCAGGTCGGTTTCGTCTAACTGAGGAAAGGCCTCCTGCGCGCTTTCTCTAAGCTTGCGCTCAACTCTCGGGGATTCCGCGCGTTCTTTCCACTCCCCTCTCCTGTAGTCAAAGACCACAGGATCGTAAGCGAAAGCCTCAGGCTCGGAATCAATCTCGTAGAGTTTGTATCCAGTCAACAGTCCAAGGTCGGTAAGGTGGTCGAAAAACCTCCTGTAATTGCCAATTAAGGATGACGGAACGGCGTGATGAGTAACGTAGGTGTAGCCTCCAAAGGGCTTAAGCCAAGTGACCAGAAAGCCATCCCTTGCCATCGCGTCCAAAAAACCAGGCGCCTTGTCTATCCACTTAAAGGAGAAGTCAAGAAACGCCACGGAGTACCTAAGTCCCAGCCTTGCGTAATTTGGATAAGCCCTGATGGCGAAGCTCTTTCCAAAGAAATACTCCCTTAAAGCAAGCTCGAGCTGTTCCTTGCTCATGCCCAGTTTCTCAGCCAGCAAATCCTTGTTGAAGAATCCTATGTCCTCGATTGCCCTAAGTATGCGCCTTATGTACTCGTCAAAGGTAACCGACATATGTGCTATCACAAAATTATTCGGATTTAACGCTTTCCCTAACAATGATGAGAACTCACATGCTTTTCGCTATGTCCTCTATCCGTCTGACCAGTATTTCCTCGTTATTCTGAGCATGGAAGAACACGGGCACGTTTTGAGTGTTTGTAGCTTTGAAGCTGGCCATGAACCAGTCTCCGTTGTTGAAGTTCAAGGTGCGGTCGAGAAATACGTCGTCTATGGCGAAAGTGTCCGATATGACCTGTCTATCGTATGGCCTTGGCATCGTCCCTACGAAGTAGCTGTGGAGCTGCTGCAGCACGTTAGTGTTCAGGCGGGCTATCCTTTGGGCGGCTATCCAACCGCTCAGGTAGTACTTCCTTCCATGCCTAAGCAGGGTCTCTACGGCCTGTGTCGACATATCTGTGTAATCCTCCCTCTTGGTCTCATAAGGTATGAACTCCTGTGCCTCATCGAAGACCAAGAGTATCTTTGGGTTGTCATTGTACTCGCTGCGCCTCTTCTTCATCAAGCTGTCGACGAGATAGCTGGAAAGCCATCTAGCCCTGCGCGTGTCAGCTATATCAAAGACAAAGAGCCTCGGCGAACCAGGCGAAGTTATCTCCGTTAGGCTCCTTTCCAAAGTATATCCTGCCCTTTTTGTCCTAATCACATCAATCACGCTTTTCAGAGACGCAGCCATGGCCCTTAGCGCGCTGCTCTCCCTAATCTGGGCCTTGTCAAGCTCTGCCTCAAACTCGTTCGCGAGCTTCTTATCACCATATATCTCTATGTCCTCTGCTTCGCCGTCAAACCCAAGTTCGACCTTCCTCTCCTCGGCCCTCGCCCTTATCATGTTTATCAGAACTGGCAGCACTACCTTCTGCTGTGCGGGAGTGTACTTGTCATTGCTCATATCCCCAAGGACTTCCAATAGGCCTCCATAAGTGGTCATGCGCATGGCGCTTTCAACGTCGGGATTTGGCAGCTCGATTTCCTTGACCCTTTCATCTACGATGAGCCGGTACACCGCTTGCCTTACGAGGTCGTTTAGGGAAGTCAGGGAAGCTGGCATGACGTGCCTGTGCATGAAGTCAAAGCTCTGCTCCTTTGGATCGCTTCCCCTCAAGCGGTTAGCTATGATCACGCGCCCGTCTTCGTAAAGGACGTCAAGGAGGGACATGGCATACTCAGATGACACGTCAACTATGACGACCTTCAGGTCAGGCATGGTCTCCAACGCCTTCCTTATCATCATGGCCATGAGATTTGACTTTCCGGCTCCCGTATATCCGAACACCCCAGCATGGTAATGGACAAGGTTTTCCATATTGACCGTAAGCGGTATCGGTTTCTGCCCCTCTATCATGAGGTCTCCAAGAGCGCTGTCGCTACCGCTGTAACAGAAAAACGAGCGAAGGGCCTCGTCGTCAAGCAGCTGCGCGGCTGATCCCACGAGTAAGGGTTCCTCACCCTTGACGTACTTGGGCTCATCTTCAAGTTTCATCAGGTATCCCGTTGGCGCGGCCACTATCTCTATCCAAGTGCTCTTGCTCCCGCCCTCCCAATCTTTCTCTATTAAATCCATGAACTCTCTCCTGACGGCGGCAGGCTGCGAGAGATCAAGCGTGAGCATGGAGTAGTGCATGAGGTTCCTGTCAGCCAACTCGTAAACCGAGTAATAACCATCCTTGGTCTTCACGTTTTGAAGAGCAAGAAGGCGACCAACGGTCAGTCTTTTGGCGACTTCGGGGTCGTATTCTGCCTCCAGCTTTACGAGCTTAAACGTGATTATGCCACGTCCATCCGCAGTGCTCCTATTAACTGAGACCTGTTCTCTGAGCCTGCAGTTGAACTTCCCTCCTATGTCGTCGAACAACGGACCTCCTCCTCATCTGTTCGTAGTATTTTCTCATGTCCCTGTACTTTCCCGCACCGGGCGGCAGACCAGCCCTGCTTAGCTCTAGGTCTATTGCCGAAAGGTAAGCCCTTCTGGCTTCAGCCTGCATGGTCTTGGCTTTTTTATCTGCCAGGAAGAGTGGGTAATTGTATCCAAGGGCTTCAGGTATCGCCTCCTTCGCCATGGGCTCAAGGTAAGTCAGCACGAGATCGGAATAACCATCTCCTCCCCAGTCGCCGTTGCCCTCAACCCAGTCATCGCAAGGCGGAATCGAGTAAAACGGCCTATCATATCCGAAAACCCTGCTAAGTGATGAAGAGGACAGCTTCACATATCCCCTCGCGAAAACCCTGGCGGGAACGCTCTCCCCATGAAAGTGCGCATCAAACTCAAGCGATCTCCAAGGAGCGTGCACTCCCAGCATGTCAGAAACCGTTGACAGATAGGCCAAATCTGTTCCCATGTTAGGCGAGTACTCGGAGATGCCCTTTTTAAGGGCAAGCACCTTAAATGCGCCCTCGATGAAGTCAGAAGAGGAAGATTCCTTAGTGATGCCTATCAGCAGGGTGTTCTTTTCGAGCGCAAGCTTAAGGAGAGAGCGCAGCACGAGAAGTGATAATAACTTTATGTCACCCTCTTCAATCCATTTTCCATCTTTCCAGAGCGGATGGCCTTCTGGGCTAAACAGGACTTTGCCCAATGCCTTATCAAGGCCCATTTCTAGCCTGTTCTCAAATCCCACGAAAAACCTGTCCGAGTCAATTTTTTCCGCAATACCCCTGGCTGAAGCGCTTTCAAGCCATGACAGCGCTTCGCGCGCGAGGTCTGGCTTGCTGAGACCTAAGGCCGAGGAAATCTCGGACCAAGAGCCACCGCGTCTGCCGAACTCGTTCATTACCTGCCACGCGAGTTGAGGTCCAAGCGTTTCCGTGGCCCCGCGAGAAGGGATAGCGTTAAGGGCGATCTCTACCGTGGCATCGTCAAAGAAAAGCGATTGATGTCCTCTTAGAAAGTTCTCCACGTCGGTTGAAAGGTGTGAATATTCCATAGAAAGCGACCTATCCAAGAGGAGGATTCCCACGTCACCGGTTTTTACAGCTGCACGAGCGAGGGCGAGCTCGCTCAGTTCCATGAGGAGCGGCGGGACATCGGCAGGCGACCCATCAACCTTTCTGGTAACATCAGCCACGTCTCCCTCATGCATGGGTATTGCCATGGAGATCTCAGTAGGAAGGTCTACGGACGTCTCCTCCGACATGACCAGCCCCCCCGAAGCATCTCTTTCCAACGTGCCAGCATATCCGAAGGCCCCAGCATAGAACACAAGAAGGTCATACCGACTGTCAACGCTCTCCGTGCCGTCTATGGCCATGTAGCTAAGCGGCTTAGCGTCGACCACCTCGCGCTTAATGAAGGCAAAGCGAAGCTTTTCAACGTACGCTGACAGCTCCTGCAACCGTTGCTCGCGTTTTTTTAAGAGAAAGTCTGTTGACGAAAATACCCGTTTAACTATCTCGTCGGTTGGCACATCAAATACTTAAATCGGCTTTTAAACATTGATGAGTATCATGAAAGTGACCACGCGGACCCGCGGAGATTTGAACTCCGGATCTGCGGCTTAGAGGGCCGCCGCCCTATCCTGGCTGGGCTACGGGTCCATCTTTTAGAATCGAAGCGCTTTTTTGCCTTTCGCCGCCAACCTCGCAGTTGAGATTAATCTGATGTCGAGCTTTTTCGGGTTAAGCTATGCATCACCAATATTCCCAAATTTTAAGTTTCTATTCTATAAGAGAATAACACTTTTTCGATACGGTGTAAAAGCGCCGGAAAACACGGTGAAGCGGGCCTGGTGGGATTTGAACCCACAATCTACAGCTTTCCTCACCAATCCTGTTTAGGGGGTTCGGCCGGATTCTGCCGCCCTATCCAGGTTAGGCCACAGGCCCATGCAGAATTATAGGTGGAAATAAAGCGTTATGGAACCAAGACACAAGGTTAGTCGGGCCGGTGGGATTCGAACCCACGACCTAGCGGTGACGGCGGACGGGCGTTCACTGATGCGCTGATGCGCCCTTGCGCCCGCGATCTCTACAGCCGCCAGCTCTACCACTGAGCTACAGCCCGACGAATATTTTAGAGAAATTCGTTTTTAAACCCTTCGCAATCAACTGGAACAGTTCTGAGTTGGGGCTTCGCGCTTAGGTGAGGATCGAAATTCGCAAAAACGCAGAATACCAGCCTATCTCTTTTGTAATCGGTAGTAAATCAACGAGCTGGAGGGCGACACCTGTTCCATCGCCTCAAACCGTAATAGGCGCAAAGACAATTTTTGAGCTAACCGAGACAGGCTCCGTTTACGTGCTGATGAAAATGGCGCCGGTGGAAGGACTCGAACCTTCGACCAATCGGTTAACAGCCGATCGCTTTAGGCGGCTTTTTTGCCTCTACCTGTAGCTGAGCTACACCGGCAAGTGAAATCTCAGCTATCGCTATTAAGTTTTTTCTAGGTAAAAAACAAGACTTAGATTTATGGAAGGTCATTTAGCGGTGTCAAGCCCATACAGGCTTTTGTCCTTGGTTTCAAACCCTTTGACCTGCCAAATTAGCGCAGCCGCAAGGCCTATGGCAAAAACAATGGTTGTAATTGCCATCGCCGAGCTGAAGCTGAACGAAATTATTCCTGAGGTGAGGATGCCGGTTATTATTCCCGTAGCGATCCAAACGACTGTTCTTACAAGTGAGACGTACAGACCCCTCCTCTCTGTGCCAAACAACTCAGGCTCAAGCACGGCCCTAGCCCCCCACGTGATTTCAACGGGCACAAATATCAACGTCATTATGGCTAGCAGCATAAAACCACCATTGCTCCTAGTTATTGAGACAAAGGCCCACAAGACAAGCCATAAGAGCAAAAGAAGACCATAGGACAGAGTCGCAAACGTCCTCCTATCTATGTAAGGGACCACCCAAAGGGCGGCTAGAACACCTACCACGACCATCGTAAAGCCGCCTATTAACGGGACTAGGCTGGCAGCTGATGATGAGAAGTAGGAGTAAGACACACCATAGGTGGCGTATACAAATGCTACGTCCTGAGCTATGCCTATGAGAATCAGGACAAGAAACCTCAGAGATAGTCCACCCCGAGGCTTCACGGGTTCAGCAGAACCGTCCTTTTGATGCCAAGCTTGTTCGACATTCATGTCAACCTTATGCTTTACTGCGCTCCAAGGTGTGCTTTCCTCTACGAGGAACCAGGTTACCACTAGGGCGATAAGAGGGCCTATGAACATAAGGGATATCGCAATGGTTTGCTGAAAAGCGCTGAATCCCAGAAGCACGGGAATGAATACTATCGCAACACCCAAATTACCGAAGTTTTGAGTTATGACAAGAAGAGTCCCCCTGGTTTTAGCTGATGCCTGCTCAGACATCATCGCTAATATCGGGCTTTCAAGACCTATGGCTGACATCCCTACCAATATGAATGAGATCAAAAGTGCTATTGTTGACCCACTTAGAGCGATGTACAGCACGAGCCCTGCAAGCAGCATTGCGATTGTTGTTAAAAACGATGTCTTTCTTCCCATGTAGTCGGCCATATATCCCGCGAAGAAGGCTCCTACTCCCCCCGCTATATAGGGAAGGCTGTAACCCAAGAAGGCAAGCCTCGGTGGGATTATCCCGGTGATGGCCGCCACCGGGCCGAAGCTCTCCGCAACCCCGTAAACCAACATCCCCATGCCTAGAGCTATTAGCGCACTCCATGGGATTTTTTGCCCTGAGTTTACCGAACCCTGGGGCGCAGTTCCGGTGCTAACCTTAGCAGAATTTTTCATGCCACCAGCGCCTTTTTCGGGAGAAAGCGCTCTGGTCATTTATTTCAACCTTGTGTAAAATGGCATCACAGATATAAGTCTATTTAGACGAGTTCATGTAATACCTAAAATGCGAAACAAAGCCGATGGGTCCGATGGCGCAGGAGGCGGGAATTCCTTGATGGGAGCTGCCATCACGTTTTCAACTGACGCGGTCTCTCTTTTGAATTGCCTTAACTCGGAGGGGAAGATCGGTAACGAAATCATCGCCGTTTTATAGTGCATAGAGTAAGGGGCTCTTACGTCACCGTTGGGCTTCATGCTTGACCAATCTATCAATATTTGATCTGATCTCTCCTCTTTTTTTGCCACAATAGAAGAAGTTACTGGCCATTTTACCTCTCCAAGGCCATACTCTTCTATCCATGATCTATCTTCTTCCAACTTCTTTTCCACGTAGTTTCTGACTTCAACAGCTACCTGCCGATAGAACGAATAAGCGTCGGGTTTTTCAGATATAACTTTATTAGAGTTATCCAGCGCGGCCCATATCTGAAAACCACGCGATCCACTGAACTTCAGTAGATAATTTATGCGCGCTTCTTCCATTAAGTCCACTATAGCTTCAGCCACAGCCTTGACCATTAGGAATCCCCTTTCGCCTTGTTTGAGCCGTTCACCTGCATCCAAATCCAGGATCAAGTAGTCAGGGTAATTCGAATTGAACTTGCTGACATAAGGTATGAAATCAACACAATGATCGTCTACGTATGCTAGCAACTCTTGCTCATTGGATATGGATATGAACTGCGGCTTAGGTTTGTACCTCTTGTATCTCACGAAAAGGGGTTCTAGTTGATGTATGGGGTCTTCCTTTCCCGAAAACACCTTAATAACGGATACTGGGCGGTCGGTCAAAAAAGGAAGCAACGCTCTGGCTACTTCCGGATAATACTTTCTCGCCTTCCATACGGTTACATAAGATAAATTAAGGCCTTCGGAAATCTCCTTAAGTCTATTATCAAGCTCCGTTTCGCCCTTATCAGTTATCGCATACTTCCCCGCCGACTCTTCTACAAGGCCGTTAGCTATAAGAAGTTTGACCTCAGACTCCAACTCAGACTTAGTTAGATCAATCTTCTCAAAGGCCTTGGTGTCCCTCGCGACCTTTTCGTATATATGGTCCATTCCTATGTATTTGCCTTCTTCCTTTATAGATAACAAAAGCAAAATCCTGTCCGCTACAGAGGGCTTCCTCATATCAGAACACGCATTTACAGTTAAAACCTTTGCGCATAGAGCTCTTCTTCCGGTCGGTCATTGAACGCGATTTCTATTCCGCTAATTAATCGAAACCAGGATAATGCAGTTCGGAACAAAGCTTAAACAAGTAAGTCAGTGCCTCGGATTCCTTTCCCGTTCTAGATGGATGCTTCCAGCCATCCTTGGCACCCCTCAAGTACTTTCCGAGCAAATCCACGTCCCCTACGCCCATCTCCATAAACTCCGTTATCAGTGAAGTCATCAGTTGTTGCTTGTTTTCACTCGTCAAGACTTTAAGCATGAAGGCATGTTTGGGAGCTCCTTCGGGAATAAACATACCAGAACCACTCCCGCGGGAAACAGCGCTTGAAAGCGCCTCAGCGACAATCGCCGACACCGTAGTGCCACGCTCGATCGCAGTAACCTTGATCTTTTTCCACAGCTCATCCGGCAACACAAAGCTGGTACTTACTTTCATACCATAGCTAGCAGATACCAATTTAAGTATTGCCCAGGGTCTCACCTTAGAGCCCCCAATGAGTAATTCCAACCAAGCAATAACAAATACCAAAATACCCCATAAAAGACACCAATCACTACGCCAACCAAACCACACAAAGAACCACTGCCCAAAAAACGCATCGCGAAAACCGAACCTAACCCATAAGTACCGGCCGGGGTAACCAACATACACCAGGTCGCTACCGCACTCAGCACAACTCACCCTAAAGGAGTCCCCCTATGTTAATATTGCGTATACCACATATCAATGCTTAACAACGCTAAGCTATGCTAACCTATTTCACACGCATCATTTTTATACATATAGAGCGCAATCGCGCAACTTCCGTATCACAATATCTTATATAAACTCCAAACGGGATATGGATAAACAACGTAAAACATCGGCAATCATTCGCACATCGCGCGCCAATAACCGAAAAACCCTCGAACGCCCTTACGACTTAGTCTTAGACAAGAGTGATAATTATGAATGATTCAGTCTGCAAATCGAGACTTGCTTGAACGTTCGACAGCTTTGCGCAAACCAGTAGACTGCCGGTCGCTAGAAGACCGGAGCTATTTTAGTCGTCCGTATACTGCCATCTGCACATTCCGCCAATACCCCTCTGATTATTGAAGGACCCTTCGATTATAAGCTCAGAATAAATACGTATGCGCTCATAAAATTGGTAAGGAACTCTCAAGCAAATCCAGCCAAATGGAGCGGCAATTCATGGCAACAGATCCGGACAGCTCACAAAGCCTCAAGGACTCACTGAGGCCATTGCAGCAGGTCATAGCGTTACGCTTAGATTTTGAGACCAAAGACCTCATTGTATAGAGACTCCATAGGAGCATTACTAATGAGACCTACCAGCATTAATGCTAAGAACAACTGGGTTTCTGGTGAGGCCTTGACTCATACTGCAATATCTGTTTGTCAAATGAATCATCAGGATTCTGCGTGTTCTGATTACCATTAATAACATTAGCTTGAGAGAACAAAGTAGAATATCACGAGCTCTACGCATACTAAAGCTGGGGATTTGATCACCAAAACTCAAGTACTTCAAAAAATGATCGTTCCCTTGGTGCTATGTATTACCGAACAACCACATTAACATGTAAAAACAGCTATCGCATAACGTACCTTCGTAAATACGATTATCGAGTACACATAATGCCCCAGGATACCGCAAATATTGTCCAAAATAAAATACAAGTCTATGTGGATTTAATCCGAAAAACACTTAGAGCAAATGCCTGCACCGGAACATTACGCAGGTGTCACGCTTCACCCTCATAGCGTTAATCCGATAATAGTTTTTCATACATAGTACAAACTCGAACGCGATGAAATGCAACCAAGGAATAAGCCCAGACTTCTAAGGAACTCATGTATGATCCCATCCAAACAATAGAATTTATGTGCGATCTAAATGCACTTTCAGGCAAGGGAGAAGGAGCTTTATTTGGTATCGTTGATGGTAAACGGAGCTCTTATAGTATTACTGGCAATATACTAGCTATATCATGTTTATCTTTTACCAGCGTTTTTATTTGGAGGCGAGATGCTGGATGGCTATCGGCACCTCAGGTGCTGAGGAAACTCCGCCCACGCCGTGGCACCAGAGCACCGTAACGGTGCATGGCGAGAGCCATGCTCCTGGCACAGAAACGAGGCACGGAAGGGCATATGAGGGGGAGACCAAGCGGTTGACGAGCCCTTGCCGTGGTGAAATGGCCAGCCTCTGGCGTGCAAGGGCAAGCATCACCAATGAGAGCCACGGGGAGGTGAAGGTAGCCCGCTTAGTTAAATGCCATCTAGAACAGAAGGCGGGTTACGGGCATCACGCCTCCTTTCTAATTCACTAAGTTGTACCTCAACTACTTCCCTAGATGTGAGACAGCTCGCATACTTGTCGAGAAGGTCCTGATTAAGGGTAAAAAAATGCGCGCCCCATTTGAAGCGGTTAAGAATTTCAAGCGCTTTATCTTTCCATCCAAGTATGTAAAGCGCGGCCGCAAGGGCTTCGGCAGTAGAGAGGTTAACCGGTTGGTCTTGCTTGACTGGATTGCCGGCTATGAGAAAAGGCAAAGCCCTTCTTACCCTGTTTTTCACATGCTTAAACACGAGCTCGGCGTGCTCCCAAGAACAATCTATCAAGACAAGTCCATGCCATCCAACAAATGTAGCATCCGCAGGAGATAGTGCGTATTGAGAGAACGGGTCAAGCAAAAGCGAACCTCTAGGAATTGCATTAACGCTTCTGACTAATTCAACGTCTCCTGCCTTGGCCAAGCGCAGCGCGGTACATGCGTGGGGATTATCATCCCCTTTCCTATATACCCAAATTTTCGGCATCCTTCACTTAGAGCTTTGCTGTTGTTAATAAACCCTTTCAGATGCTTTGAGGGTGCTTTCTTTCCTTAAGGGGATAAATATATAGCCTTGCGCGCATAATATATTGAGTTGGCTTCCGCATACGTGGTAATAAATACCGAAATCGGTGGCGAAGAAGAAACCCTAGAGCAGCTGAGGAAAATACCAGAGGTCAAAGAGGCTCACGAAGTATACGGCGTCTACGATCTCATCGTTAAGATAGAGGCACCTACCCTCGAGGCGCTAAAAGACACGGTAACAAACAAGATAAGAAAGATAGATAAGGTAAGGTCTACACTTACGATGATCGTAACTGAAGAAAAATAAAGTTTTTTTAGAGGTATGCGCCATATGCGGAGAAAAACCAGCCGTCTATAAATGTAAAGTATGTGGCAGAATGGTCTGCGAGGACGACTACGACGTTGGTGCGGGCTTATGCTCGGTCTGCAAAGAAACCATGTGCGAGGTCTGTCACTCCAACCTTAGCATAGGCACGTGTAAGATATGCGGCAGGCTTGTATGTTCTAAGGATAGCGTAAGACAAAAAGATGGCTCACTTATATGTGTGAATTGCCTGTCTGGATTGGAATAGACGACACGGACTCCTATTATGGAGGATGCACGACTTGGATCGCCGCTAAGCTCTCTTATCGGTTTAAGGACAGGCTGGTGGACTTTCCGTATTTGATAAGGCTTAATCCCGAAATACCTTGGAAAACCCGTGGAAATGGGGCTCTGGCAATAGGGCTTTCTTCTCTGACTGACAAGGAAGTAGAAGAGGTCGCTTCGTTTGTAATGGCTACCGCGCGCGATGAGGGAAAAACAAACCCCTCTCTTCTTATAAGTTGGGGAGGTGAAAGGCAGGAAAGGTTCGCAATTAAAGCGATTAGAGATATAATTACGAAAAGGGAGCTAGAGCGCACCCTGGAAAAAATAGGCCCTACCTCTAAGTACTTTCTAAAGAAACCGGGCAAGATGCGGGGGTTAATAGGCTGCATAGCGGCTATCAATCACCCATGGTCTGATGCAACTTACGAATTGATAGCTTATCGTGACGACCAGAACTATGAACGTCCGGAATTTCGTGACGACGTACTTTGGATGGATTCGCTAACTGCTCCAGTCACATTCGCGAACTTCGACAGGGAAGTGGGAAAGCCGTTAATATATCCGCATGGCCCAGACCCAGTCTTATTCGGCATAAGGGGAGAAGATCCGAGGGTACTAAAAGCAGCAATGATGATGCTAGGGAACAGATGTTCGCTTTGGATGGTCTTCAAGACCAACCAAGGAACGAATGAGCATGTAGTCGGGGTTAATGGTTTTGGATTGGCATATCCGTACACGACCGTGTCCATAGAGGCGCGCGTAGTCTCAAATCCGACCATAACACCTGGGGGGCACGTCGTAATAGACATAATTGATAGAGATGGGAATTCTGGGCAGGCAGTTTTCTATAGGCAGACGGGAAATTTGAACCGTGTGGCTAGAAGACTCATGAAAGGTGACCTTGTGCGCGTATGGGGCGGCGTGCGGCCAGAGACCCAACGCAAGGTCATCAACGGACAAGGGCTCGTGTTGATCGCACCAAAAATCCTGTATGATGAAGTTCCCTCTTGCCCTTTTTGCCATAGAAAAATGAGGCAAGTCAACGCGGGGCGTTACATATGTGACACATGCAAGGTTCAGGCCATAGGCAGGGCACGGTTTTACCTTAAGCGGGATATTATAGTTAATAGGATATATCAACCATCGGCATCTGCATTTAAGCACCTTATGAAACCCGCAGGCCGCAGGCCAATTCGGACTCCTCAAGAGATCAAATCCGTTCTCTCATAAAATAGTATGATCATAAATGAACTGGATGAAGCGCGCAGATCAAAAATCGCTTCGTCTTTCACCTAGGGTTTAGGTATCATATTAATCTAACCGGGCGCACATAAAAGCCGGTCCTTAGCTCGCTACTTGGTCTATTTGCTCATTGCCGCTGCTCAACCCGGTAAGCCGATCTCAAAAGAAAATCATTCAGTACTTTTCAGATAATACCCGTTCAAAGACTTTCACCGTAGGGTCTCTCATGCCTTATATGGCGGCGCCGCTGTACTGCGCCTTTAGGGCCGACTTAACGTAAAAATCGAATAGCCTCCGCACATAGCGGTGTCTAAATTAATGGACACTTAATTAAGGAGCATGGTTTTGGATGAGAACTAATAATTGGTAGCGAGGCGAGGATTTGAACCTCGGATCTCAGGGTTATGAGCCCTGCGAGATAACCTGGCTTCTCTACCTCGCTATTTTTTAGCGATACGGACGGATATAAGCGTTGCTTGTTTGTCAGTTCGCGCTATATCTGATACGGTTAAAACTCAAATTGCTATTGCTGAAACTTTAACCGGTTAACCGACGTACGCGATGCCAGGTCAACTCTTTCAGTTGTACTGTTTACCGAATTTCTACAAGAGCGTGCCTAAGCCCGCTTCAACAGTTTTAAACTGTTTGCGCGCTCCCTCTGGCAAAAGTACCCCTGTATTTCCACTGGAGCGCTTGGAAATCCACAAGCGCGAGTAGACGTTTAACGGCTGATCTTTGAGCGAGTTAACTGATTAACACATTATCATTTTCAACAAAAAACGTATATGCACTGTTAACGGGTCAAGTATTGACCGTGAAGCCCCAGGTCAAGGTTGAGGTCAAGGATGGCAACGGGTCGAAACTGACCATAATTATGAGTGGTAAGTTTGACGCGGAAAAACTCAACAAGATAATGGCAATAATTGGTGAGGGGCAGGACCAATACGCGGAATACGCTTCGCAAGAAGAAAGGGGTACTCTAATGGATATGCTATACAGCGCAGTACAATATTTCGGCACGGAGTGGTTCGACAGCAAAAGGGCAAGAGACATATTGCGTGAACAACTCAACAGAGATGTGCCACTGCCTGTTGTATCTACTTATCTAAGTAGAATGAAAGAGAGCGGCAAGCTCGTATGTCGCGGTAACCGCGTTCATAGAGAGTATAGGCTTGCTTAGCGAATTAAGGGGCTTAAAAGAACGTAAACCGCACATTTCACCGATAGAGCGGGTTTGCGCGACATAATTTATATTCCTATGAAGCACATGCATATTAACTGTAAGGGGTAGGCGTTCTTCCCTCTTTTTTTAATTGAATTTTCCTCACAAAGTACGACCTTGATTGACGCCTCACATAGACTTAAGATAAAAACAGATATCTATTTGGCAATGAACCAATTAAGTCCTAACATGGGAAGCTCCGAGAGGTAATCTGCTTATCTACACTAATAACGACGAAAAAGCAATGTGCTTATGTCATCAATTAGAGCGTTAGTCTGCGGGTAGAAACACATATCCCCCACCCGTGTTCTTCTACTGGAAAGCTGGAAATGGTAAGAAAGAAAATACGTTCGCACGAAAATAAAAACAAACAAGCTATTCCACCGGAAATGGAGGGGTGGGGGTCTTTTGAGCTAGTTGACCTAATATCCCCGGCTGCCTCAAAGATGCTCCTATCCTTCTTAGTTGATCGCATCGGTGGTGTTGCGCTGTCAAGTCAACTGGGCTTGCCCCGTTCATCGCTGTACGCATATTTAGGCAAGCTCAGTGACGGACCCAGGCGGAATGCCAAGAAGAAGATTCTCGATTTTTCGCTGACACACTTTCCCCTCGAGACGAAGGCAATCCTCAGGGATTCGGCGACGCGGCTCAACTATCAACTCGGTACATTAACGTAGCCCAATCTAATCTGACAACCCCATTGAAAAAACCTAAAGGGCAAGCGTAGCTTAAAGTAATGACTAGCCCCCTGGCCTACGTTATACCTATACTCGTTGACATAGGTTATTCATGGTGGCGTATGTTAGCCGCCCTTCTGCTCTCCGTTATATTCAGCTGGGCGGTCGGCGTGACAGCAGCCACAAACAAAACTGCCGAAAAGATAGTCCTTCCGACTCTTGACGTACTGCAATCGGTGCCTATACTCGGCTTTTTTCCCGTCATGATTTTTGCCATAATTGCAGTTTTGCCAGGAAAGCCAGGAATCGAACTTGCGGTCGTGTTCCTGATATTCACAAGCATGGCATGGAACATGGCTTTTGCCGTGTACGAGGCCGTGAAGGCGATACCGAAAGAATTCGTAGAGATGACCAACGACATAGGTATGTCAGCGTTAGGAAAGCTCCGCCACCTGTACATCCCTGCCTCTTGGCCAAAGCTCGCTTACAACGCCCTGGTGTCATGGGATGTGGGTCTTTTCTTCCTAGTCTCGAGTGAGATAATAACACTTGGCAATTCTAGTTACTCGGTCAGCCATGGAATCGGCGTTGCCATAGCAACGTACGCAGCGCAGGGAAATTACGTCGCATATTCAGAAGCAATTGCGCTTTTGCTAGTTGTGCTTGTGATCACGCGCGCGCTTTTCCTACGGCCATGGGCATTGTGGTCGGAGAAATTCAAGACTGCCGAAGAGGCCAGAGCGGAGCGCCCGGACGTGGTGTACAGAAGCTATAGATGGATAGGCGAAAAAGCAAAGGCAAAGATCTTTTATAACCTTCAAGGAATCGGACTAATATTCAAGCCTTTTTCAAGGGCGGCTAGGTCCATTAACAGGCGCCTTGGAACTAGGTCCACTTTTGTCGGCAAGCTGGCTGTCATTGTATTTTCTCTTTTCGTACTGGCCCTGATTATTCATACAATATTCTTGGGCATAGTGGCGCTCCATCCGATTTTTCAACTCTCGTTCTGGCTTTACTTAGCCCATCTCGAGAGGGAGGTCATCGTGGCATTAGCTTACTCCTTTATTCGCGTATGGGGCGTTTACGCGATATCCCTTGTGATAGGCGTACCTCTGGCAATAAAAGCCGCCCTTTCGGAGAAGCTTTACGAGCCAGTGTCAACAGCGACTCAGATCATATCTTCGATACCTGGTCCGGTACTCCTTCCGGCAATGGTAGTTGCGTTGTTGACGCTGCCTTTCAGGGGAGAGCTTGTCGCTGCTATAGTAATCTTTCTCGGAAGTTTTTGGTATATATTCTTCAACGTCCTAGGTTCGGCCCGCACCATACCGAAGCCCATGCTAGAAGCCGCCGACCTCTACGGAATTAGGGGACTTAGGCGCTGGAAAGATATTTATATACCTGCCGTAATGCCATCGCTAGTCACGGGTTCTATAACATTCATAGGAGGTGCTTGGAACACCCTTATGGTAGCTGAGTATTTCGCCGTTTCATCCAGCTCTGGATCGGTGGTACTGACCCAGGTCGGCCAGGGCATAGGAAAACTGCTTGACATAGCTACGTACTCAGGAAACTTACCCTTGCTCGGGTTATCGATTATCTCCATGTCGCTGTTGATTGTTGTCATAAACTTGACTTTTTGGCGGTGGGCTTATAATTACACGACCAAGAGGTTCAGCTACAATGTATGAAGAGGCCACACAGGATGAAGGCCAGCCACAAGAGGAAACGAGCGCAGTTCTTCTTACGGTTAAGTCGATATCCTATAGTGTGCAGCTTGAAAAACGCGTGCTCGACGTCCTTAAGGACATAAGCTTCTCGGTTAACGATGGGCAGTTCGTCTCAATCATAGGTCCATCCGGGGCTGGCAAGTCGACGCTGCTGAGGATAATTGCGGGTCTTGTGCGCCCTACCAGCGGTCATGTTTATTATCGCGATCAAGAGGTAACTCGTCCGATTAAGAACATATCAATGATGTTCCAAAATTACGCTTTGCTACCGTGGAAAACCGCTCTCGAGAACGTTGAGATAGCGCTTTATTCTAATGATCAGCTGCCCGCGAAGGAGAAGAGAGGAAAAGCGCTGAAGGCCCTGACGGCGGTTGGGCTGAGCGGCTTTGAGAACGCTTATCCGGGCGAGCTTAGCGGCGGGATGAAACAAAGGGTGGCCATAGCGCGTGCGCTTGTCCTCGAGCCCGAGATTTTGCTTATGGACGAGCCCTTCAGCGCGCTTGATCCATTAACTGCCGACCACTTGAGAAATGAGGTATATTCTTATCTCATTAACCCCCAATCTCCGATACGCTCCGTTATAATGGTAAGCCACAATGTTGAGGAGGTCATAGAACTCTCCGATAAGGTGGTTGTCCTTTCTCCCCGTCCCGCTCACGTTGTGGGTGAGATCGACATCCTGTTGAATCGGCCAAGGGATAAGAAGTCCTTTGAGTTTTACACTTACGTCGACCAGGTTTTTGCACTTCTAACATGAGATGTTGTTTAGAATGCAAAACGCCCTTGAACGGCTAAAGAGAACGATGAAATGAGCAAGAATGCATCTGCTTGTGGTGCTCGATAAACGCTACGCTTGGAAGCTAATGGTCATTATTTCATCGCTGGAAACCTGTGTTTAACCTGCGATCGCGATTCAAACGCGGTCCAGCGACTTAACGAGAGGTGTGGCTCGGCTGCGCAACCCTAAGGGAGGTTAAGGCGGCCACGCTATTTGAGGCCCCCAAAGTCCTCACGTAACGACGCGGGGGGAGGGGAGGGGGTAGGTCGCATGATACCCAGAACTGATTGCTGCATAACGGCCTGCATAGCATACGAGGATGACCCCAGAAATAAATCACTAAGCATCAAGAGCTAAAGACGTCATTAAACCGTATTAGGTCTGAGGTCGGGAGCAAGGGAGAGCGCCGTGAACATAAGGGAAAAATCATTAGGGATCGTTTCCATGGGTCTGAGAGAAGAACTGACGAGATCGGGAAGCGCCACGCTTTCGGTACAGGAGGTTTAGCGAAAAAGGTCGATTATGGCATGTGCCGGACCGTCGAGGGCTTCTTGCCCGCTGTGAAGAGGAAGATCGATGAGCATTCAACCCTTAGAAATAAGAGAACGCTCGTGGTAGAGCTGCTCAGGAAGCCTAAGCTCACGACTTTATGGCCCGCTACGCGAGGGTAAAGACGTGAGAATAAGAGAGGCAAAAAGGCCAGGGAAAAAAGTCACTTAGGGGTTGTTCAACAAAGCATATAAGAGGGGCTATTCATCGTATGCTTTACTGAATGGGATTTCCGCTCGCTTAAGCCCGGTAAGGTTAAATATAGATAATATAGTTTATTCATTAAGGCGATTAGGAATGTCCACATGGGAAGACAGATTGATTAAGAAAATGGATATGGTTAAAAAGATGAATTATGGGGATAGGTTATCCCTTTACTCCGACGTGAGACTTATCAATCTCGCGATATTGGAGTCGGTAAATGGCTGGAATCAATGGCTTAGCGATCCAGCCATAATCGACACCTTCACGGAGGATGAATTGAGAGAGCTATTCGACGGGTTTAAGAAAGTGGCCCTTGAGTTCATGGAAATGGACCTGAAGTGGACCACAAAGAAGGGCCGCGCCGGACAAGAACAGGGCGCCGGGGATACCTTTGGCGTCAGGTGAGCGGTGAAACGTTTTGGGAGGAGCAAGTTTAGCAAGCGCAAAGTATGAAGCGCTCTTCTCGCTGGAAGTTGACGGTCCAGTTGATCGCGCTGACATAGTGGGCGCGCTTTTCGGCCAGACAGAGGGCCTATTTACGGAGGAATATGATCTAAGGGAGCTTCAAGAAAAGGGTAAGATAGGTAGGATTCAAATAAATTCTGAGGTGAGGGGAAAGAAGACAATAGGAGAGATAACCGTTCCATCTAACCTCAGCAAGGAAGAAACTGCCTTCATAATCGCTATAATAGAGAGCGTCGACAAGGTAGGGCCCTATAATGCTCGCATAGAGTTAAAATCGTTTAAGGATTTGCGTCAGCAGAAACGGGAAGAGATACTAAAGCGCACGAAAGAAATAATTGAGAAACAAAAAGAGCAGGAGAACGTAGGTAGCGTTGAGGAAGCCCTTATGGAGCTCATGTATTCCATAAAGGGTTCTTCGATCGAAGAGTACGGGCAGTCAAGGCTCCCAGCTGGCCCTGAAGTTAAGAAATCCGAGGAAGTCATCCTTGTGGAGGGTAGGGCAGACGTCGTTAATCTGCTCAAGCATGGGTATAAGAATGCCTTGGCTTTGGGAGGTGCTACGGGCGGCAACATCCCGAAAGAGGTTATAGAGCTTGGCAAGGAGAGAACCCTCATAGCCTTTCTCGATGGAGATCGCGGAGGCGACATGATACTGAGAGAGCTCGAGGAAGCTGGCGTTGACATCGATTTTGTGGCCCGCGCTCCCAGCGGAAAGGAGGTAGAGGAACTAACAGGCAAAGAGATAGCAAGAGCGCTAGATGCCAAAGAGCCATTCGTTAAGACCCGTGAGCGCATCGAGGAAAGGGCTAGAGTTGAAGCCCACGAAGCTACCGAGCAGGAGAGCGTCGAAGCGCGGCCTGAGCAAGTCGCTGAACAAGCAGTTGAGAAGGTCGAGGAGCAGCAAAAAGAGGAGGTCAAGGAGCAAGCCGTACCACCTGCGCAGGTTGCGCAGGTTCGTGGCGAAGAGCAGGTTCATCTTGAGGAAGCCGCACCTCAACCTACTGTAGATAAGAAGGTCATAGACGTATTGGACAGCGTCCAGGGGACGCTGGAGGCAGTGCTTCTTGACTCAAAGCTAAACACAATAGCTCGCATTCCGGTAGGAGATCTTGCCGAAAAGCTAGGAGATTCAGAGCCAGATAAGGTCTACGCGGTCGTTTTCGACGGCGTAATAACCCAGCGCCTAGTTGACATAGCAGCAGAGAAGAACGTCAAGACCATAATAGGGGTAAGGGTTGGCAACGTTTCCAAGAACCCCCCTGGCCTCACCATAATGTCAGAAAAGGAACTCAGAAAACGTTAGGAGCCTCGTTGTCGGCTTTGCGTGCCGAAGTCTCCCAGCCTGGTTTGTTCAAAAATCGATAGGACCTGAGCCTGAAGAGTTGATAGCTCTTTTTTGTAAGCCTCTAGGTCAACGCCACTCAAATCAGGCTTAACCCAAAGAGGAGGCATCAGGCTTCCATCTATCATCAAGACGCCTCTCCTCCTTTTGATTAAATCGTCCACTCTTATCTCTCTCTCGACAACCAGTTGAAACGGGCTTACGACTTCAGGCATTGATGGAGGTATTTCGTCTTTGGCCTCTTTTGGCCCTTTCTGTAGCACGGCGGCTATAAAGGACGCCTGATACTTTCTCGCTAGGGGAGAGTATCTAGGATTACTCATTTGGAACTCAGCGAATACTCCATCATTGCTTATCCCCGCCCACTCTCTTTCTCTCCTTCCCACGAGGACCTTGCTGTATTTTGCCACAGCAGTTCCAATGCCGTCACCTGATATGATCTTTGCTCCGCATTTGTAAAGGGGCTGGCCCTCGCTTTCTCCTGCGGGTAGCCCTTCGGCGACCTGAGAGAGAAGCTTCATCTTCAACTGCGAGTCCGCTATCTTGGCCAGATCGGCCAGATCGCTTGCCAGTACAACGGAATCGTAAAAAGCTCCTTCATGTATGCCAGTTCTTGCGTAGACTGCCTCATTTTCTTTGCGCTTACGTATGAGGGATGCTATCGAGTTAAAGCCAGATGTCAGCAGAAACGAGTATGAGGACGAGGACAATTGCATGAGGAACTCGACCGCCTCCAGCAGGGTTGGAAAAGCATCAGGACCCGGAAGATCGTAAAGACCCGTAAGGTGTGAAATCTCTAGGGGATCAAAAGCGATCCTTCCCTCCAACTTAGGAATACCCCATCCCTTTATCATCGATCCCTTACCATCTCTGCCAAGGGCCCTGAGTTCCTTGGCGTGGTCGAGGGCCAGCGAGTCAAGCGCGCGCCTGCTGCGCGTGGTTATCCCTATGAAATCTGGATCATAATAGCCTATGGTTGCAAACAAGCCCTCGCCCTCGACTTCATCCCCAAACGTGCTCCTCAACGAGCTGTATATTTTGAAGCGCGGCCATGCGATCATATCGATCAGTACCCACCTGATGTTCGGCTTTTCCTTTCTCTCCGAATCCTCAACCCTCTCAATTGCGAACTGCGCCTGCTGCTCAGGGCCGTAGGAATATGTTGGCGTGAGCTCGACCTTACACCACTTGAAGAGCGGGATCCTGTCTATTCGCGTTGACAGCGCCTTGTAACGCCTCTCGCCATCGGTATACCATATCTCGAGCTCCCCGGTGGTGTTTTTTCTTGCAATTATGGGAAAAATTTCTTCTTCCATATAAGCTTTAGATGCTGTGAATTATAAATTTTTTGTATTTAACGGCTAGACTTAAATTTGTGCCCGCTTGTTCTATGGAAATTGAGCGAAAAAGAAGGAGCCCCTGAGGGGCAAACGAAGGAAGGAACTACGTATCCAGTTGGTGACTTCTACAAGGTGCTCGATGGATACACTATACTGAAAAGCCAAAATTTCTGGGAGGCCATACTCGCCGTGGAAACGGGAAACGGGTCGAAGCAGATTAGGCTCTACCGCTGGAGAAACAAGAATGGGGAGTGGAAAGTAGATCTCGCAAGGTTTAACATAAGTTCGTGGGACATCGAGGTTGTGGCATCAAAGATAAAGGAATTTAAGAGTAAATATATGGGGCAGTGATCGATCTCTTTTCTGCTTGCCGCCTGAGGTCTCGGACTTCAGAGAACCCCTGACCATGGCGTACTCATGCCCATTTATGACTACGTCCCGGAGCACTTCTTCAACCCTGATTCTATCGCCCTCATCGAGTTGTTTTTGGCAGTAAAAGAAGTACTCGTTTAGGATGCTATCACATGGCACTTTTTTGAAGGTCACCGTCATTCCCTTTATGAGTCCTTTCTTCTCCACTACGGTCACTATTGGTGCTCTCTCTATCTCGACTGCCCTCAGGTCTTCTCCTGTCTTCGGGCACTTTCTCCCGGCATCTCTAACGGATTTTACCCTATAATTGGCTTTTGGGTCAAGGTCTCCTCCGCAAAAGTCGCGCAAAGGGCAATCCAAACAATCCGACTCACCAACCCACCTCTTGAAAGTGTAGCCGACCTTAGCGGACTCGGCCGGCATAAGCACAACTTTTCTCTCCTGCATATTTTAAAGAACGATCCGCATTTAAGAGGTCCGCTGGGGTTTCGCCGAGCTCCGATAACGTTAAAAGCAAAAAAACAATACAATTGTGTTCTAGCTTGCAAACAGCTAAAGTCTTTAAGGGTACTACGACGGTCGGTGCACTTTGCTCTGATGGTGTCATAATGGCCGCTGACAAGAGGGCGGTTTCTGGTTACTTCATAAGCCACAAGAGGACTGACAAGATCTCCTTGATAAAGCAATACATAGCGGTTACCATGGCTGGTACAGTTGCTGAGGCTCAGATATTGATAGATCAGCTTAAGGGTGAGGCCAACCTGTTCGAGATGACCTATGGCAGAAGGATGTCCGTTAGGGCGCTCGCGTCGCTTGCAGCCCAGAACATGGGAGGGCAATATCGGTTCGCGCATTACCCAATTCAACTCATAATCGGAGGATATGACGACGATGGCCCTTCGCTGTTCGCCGTGGACTTCTTCGGTGCTATGACAGAGGAAAAACTCATAGCTACGGGCTCGGGTTCGCCAGTCGCGCTCGGAGAGCTTCAGGGTCACGACTTCCTTTCTATGAAGGTGGAGGAGGCCCTACCCATAGTTAGAAGGGCAATACAAGCAGCAATGGAGTGGGATACAGCCACAGGAGAAGGCGTCGACGTGGTGGCAATAACCAAAGAGGGCGCTAAAAAGTTATGAGGAATCCGGTGAACTTTTTTGGCTGATTATGACCTCGAAGCAAGGCTGAAGCAGATAAGGGAGGTAATATTCAGGAGCGTCCCTCCGGAAGCCAGGCTCACGAAGGTCGAGTTTGAGGGGCCCAACATAGCGCTGTATTGCGAGAAGCCACAGGCGCTCCTTGCAGATGAAAGCATAGTGAGAAGCATGGCAAAGCAGATAAAGACCAGGATTATTGTAAGGACCGATCCGTCTCAGCTTATGCCTCAGGAAGATGCCGAGAAGCTCATAAGGGAGACCTTGGGCGATGATATCGGCTTGGAGAGCATTATATTTAATGAAGACGAGGGCGAGGTCATGATAGTGGCAAAGAAGTATGGTCCTTTGGGCGGGCCTAGCAGCCCATTGCTCAAGGAAATAGCCCAGAAGACTGGTTGGAGACCGCTCTTCATAAGGGCTCCCCCAATAAAGTCCGCCACGCTTAAGGGGATCTTGTCGCTGATGAATAATGAGGGAGATTACAGGAAGGACTTCCTAAGAGAAGTGGGACAGAGCATACATAGGCCCCTCATATATAAGAACAACTACGTGACCGTGAGGGCACTAGGAGGATTTCAAGAGGTTGGAAGGAGTTCGATACTTGTGGAGACGGCGTCTAGCAAGGTTCTTCTGGATTGTGGCGTTAAGCCAGGAGCTGTTAACAGACTTGACGAATTCCCCAGGCTTGACGCGATTGATTTTGATCTTGATGAGCTTGATGCCGTCATAATCAGCCACGCTCACCTAGACCACATGGGCTTTCTTCCCTATCTGTTCAAGTACGGTTACCGTGGCCCCGTATACATGACGAGGCCCACCATGGAGCTCATGGCCTTGCTCCAAAGCGACTACATGGATATAACCGAGAAAGGAGGAGAAAAGCCCCCCTACGGTGTTAACGACTACAAGAAGGCCCTTCTTCACACGATCCCCCTTGAATATGGAGAGGTTGTAGATATATCCCCCGACGTTAAGGCCACGCTTTACAATGCTGGTCACATACTTGGCTCTGCTATAACGCATCTTCACATAGGGGAAGGGGAACATAACATAGTTTACACCGGTGATTTCAAGTATGCCGACACAAGGCTTCTTCAAAGGGCTGAAACGGACTTCCCCCGCGTGGAGACCCTTATCATGGAGAGCACGTACGGGGCTAAGAATGACATAATGGTGCCCCGCGAAGAGGCCGAAAGGCAGTTCATTGAGGCGGTGAGAGTTACCCTTGAGCATGGAGGAAGGGTTCTAATACCCGTGCTTTCCGTTGGTAGGGCGCAAGAGCTCATGGTCATACTCGCGCAGGCCTTCAATGACCGGGCGCTTCCTAAGACAAAGGTTCACATGGAGGGATTGCTTTACGAGACCACCGCACTTCACATGGCGCATCCTGAGGTTTTGAGCAGGGACTTGAGGGACTCGATATATTACGATGAGAATCCATTCATGCACGAGAACTTTGACATGCACTTAAGGATAGAGGACAGGCAAAAACTAGCTAAGGGAGAGCCGTGTATAATAATGGCACCAGCTGGCATGCTTACGGGAGGGCCGGCGCTGGACTACCTCAAGTACATGGTTGAGGATGAGAAGAACTCCATAATATTCACGAGCTACCAAGCGGAGGGAACTCTCGGCAGGAAGATAGCCAAAGGGGCCAACGAGATACAGTTAGAGGACGAAGCAGGCCAGGAGAAAACATTCAAGGTCTTGATGAAGGTCATCCCCATAGAGGGGTTATCTGGGCACTCCGATAGAAGGGAACTTGTCCAGTTCGTCGAAAGGCTCAGAATGCGCCCTAAGACCATAATAGTGAACCATGGCGAGCCAAGGAAGATCGATGACCTAGCTTCGTATCTTAGGTTCCGCCTTCATGTCAACGCCTTTGGCCTTGAAGTCATGGATGCCATAAGGGTTTACTGAAGGTAGAGAAACTTATAATTTGAGCTGAATATGTAGATGCGTCAAGCTTGAACGAAGAGAAGTCCAAGGGCATACACGATGTTCTCCTTCCGGAGAAGGTCGCGATAGGGCCAGGATTATCCGACGCCGCAAGGGAATACATAAACAACCTCACGTCTGGTGGCAAGGTGCTCTTTGTGCATGGTAAGAGCTCTTATCTCAAGCTTTCAGGGGTCTTAAGCGGGCTTGCTCTTGATGATGTTGAGGTAGGCACCCCTCCATCGCTGGCCGAGGTTTTGGCGGCGTCCCAAAGGCTTAGGTTATCTCATTACTCCGCCGTCGTGTCAATAGGAGGAGGATCCATCATAGATACTGGGAAGTTCCTATCTTTACGGTTGGGTATACCAAACGTTTCGATCCCCACCTCGCTTTCTCACGATGGAATAGCGTCTCCGCGTGCTTCCCTTAGGTCGAATAACGGGCCAACATCCATGGCTGCCAAAGTCCCTAGGGCCGTTTTCGTGGATCTGGGTGTGGCTACGTCATCACCTCACCGCTTCGCGGCGGCGGGCTTTGGGGATACCGTGGCAAAGAAGACAGCCGTGCTCGACTGGAAACTTGCAAGCGAAAAAGGAGTTGAGGATTATGGAGATTACTCCGCCGCACTTGCAGAGCTCTCCGCGGAGCATGTATTGCGGGCCTCAAGTTATATAGCAAATGGAAGCGAATTTGGGGTGAGGGTTTTGGCCGAGGCCTTAGTGAGCTCCGGAATTGCCATGGCCATAGCCGGGTCCAGCAGGCCTGCCAGTGGTTCAGAGCACCTTTTTGCTCACGCACTTCAGTTGCTGCGCCCAGATGCGGCCCTGCACGGTGAGATGTGTGGAGTTGGAACTATAATGATGGCAAAGCTTCACGGTATAGATTGGGAAAACATAAGGCTCTCGCTGCAGGAGGTCGGCGCGCCAGTTGACGCCAGAGGCCTTGGGGTCGCGGATATAGACATAATTAGGGCCCTAACCATAGCCAACAAGATAAATAACAGGTATACCATATTGAGCGAAGGTCTAACCTTTGATGCGGCTGAAAAACTAGCCCGTTCCACGAAGGTCATCGCTTAGGTCCTTCGTTTTCCATCCTCTTACCAGCCGCGACCATGGCAATACCAATGGCAGTGGTTATGGGCTCTGGGGCAGCAATCAAAATCATGCCCAAAGCCATGAGCTTCTTTCCGACATCTGCATTTCCATGCGGATAGCGCTTCATTAACCTATCAATTTCTTCAAGACAACGCTGTTGCGATTTCTTATCGGGCCGCGCCATAAACCGGTTCAAGGATATGTAAAGTTCCACCATGTCGGTCCTTTGATCCATGTACTTTTGCAAGGCTATCTTTTGCGTGGCCGCGCTCAGCCTTTGTAGGTCGCGCTCAAGCCTATCCAACGAACTGCCCTCCATTACTTGAGAGGTATTTCGCGCGAGGTTTTCTCGTTTTTGTTGAAAATAATTATATCACTAGCGATATACTTAAAAGCGATGGTAATAATAACCATATGAGCGAAGTTAAAGATGCGGTTCCAAGAGGATTCACTCGCTATTACGTTCTTTACCTGCTTTCGAAGAACCCCATGACAGGAAAGGAGATAATCGACGCTGCCTCTTTGGATCCAAGCCTTCATTGGAAACCCTCACCAGGACTGATATATCCAATGCTTGGGAGGCTTTTTGATGAGGGATTCATAGAAGAGGTGGACGGAAAGTACAAGATAACTGAGAAGGGCAAAGCCAAACTGGCCGACTACTACAAGTATCAGGCGGGGTTAATTGACAGGATAGCTGCCATAGAAGAGCTCGCAACCAAGATCGCCGATACGAACTTGCTTGTCACCTCTGAAGTCATCGATAGCGTTACGTCAGGTGTAAGCCAGCTTAAGCAGAAGGTGGGCCCAGAGGTAAAGCTAAAGCGCATCAAGGAGCGCTATAGGGACTTCTTGAAATCCGAGCTTGAAAGGATAAATAAGGAGCTTGAGGGCGAGACATCCGCAGGGCAATCCGCAGGGCAAAAGGATAAGAGCAACTCGAGTAACTAATAACAGCGCTCTTGCAATGCTTTAGCAAAAGGCACGTTATCCCTGCGCCACGGGAGAAACTATTACTATATTATCGCCTCTTACTACAATAGTTCCCAGATCCCTACTTTTTCCATCTTGAGATACCTCTTCGGCGTTTTCCAGCACAACGTTAAGGTATATATCATAGTTCTTGAGGAGGCCTCTAATCGTTTTTCCTCCTTTTAACACCAGTAACACGGTTTTTCCAAACGAGCTATCCATAAGCTGTTGTGTGGCCGGTTCAGACAATCTGAGTAATCCGGGGCCGTTGTACTTAACTCTATCGCACCCGCGTTGAGTAAGGCCTCGTCATTTTGGGCCTTAAGCCCACGCCCTCAGCTCCTTGCCTGCGTTCGGCTGTGGTTGACTAGTCATATACAGGCCAAAGCTCTCAAGCCTTAACATAATATGACCCCTCAGATTTTAGGTATAAAGCGAAAAGCGTATGACTTTCGATTAAGTCATCCTATGACCGCCAAGAAAGTGCTTATTGCAGGAGGAGGCGTAGGGGGGGTTGTGGCGGCAAAAAGGCTATCTGAGCGCCTTAAAGGAAAAGCAGAAATAACTCTTATCAGCGATTCAGACTACTTCTACTGGCCGCCTTACCTCAGCGATGTTGCCTTTGGGGGCATGGATCCATCCGAGATATACCAGCCGCTTTCTCATCTCTCTCAAAGGGGAGTAAAGGTGGTGAAGGCCAAAATAACGAAGATTGCTCCTGAAAACAGGAAGGTGACGACCGAATCGGGAGATGTCGCCTATGACTACTTGATAGCCAGCCTTGGCTCCGTGTATGACTTCTCAAGTTATGGGCTCTCAGCAGGGGTTCACAACTATACGCTGGAAGGGGCGCTGAAGATGAGGGAGGCCCTCTCTTCTTTTGGAGGTGGTAAGCTCGTCATATTCGCTCCAGAAATGGTCCATCGGTGCGGAATGTATCCGTTTGAGCTCGCGAGTAGGCTTGACGTCTCTCTAAGAAAGAGAGCGATAAGAGATAGAGCTGAGATAACTCTGATACATCCCTTTAAGAAACCTGTCCAGCCTCTAGGAAGGGAGATTTCGGGTTACCTTGAAGAGAGGTTTCAGAGCCGGGGTATAAACTACGTAGGGGGAGCTAAACCCGTAGAGATAGACCAAGTGGGAAAGAAGGTCGTATTGGAAGGAGAGGAAGTACCCTACGACCTCCTTGTGGTTATACCTCCAATAAGGCTCCCTCCTGCATTCCGGGAGTCTGGGCTTACGGCCAGCACTCCAGCTGGCGAGTGGACTGCCGTGGATCCCTCTAACGCCAGAAGTTTGAAGTACGATGACGTTTTCCTCCCTGGTGAGCACTCAATGCCCTTCTTGAGCCTGCCTGCTGCCGGAGTACCCGTACACTTTTTGACTCTTTCAAGCGCTGCCGAGGTTGCTGGGGAGGTACTTGGTGAGCCAGTAGATCCCCAAGGCATGAGCTCGATGGTGTTGCTTATGGATTTGGGTGATCAGGGCGTGATAATCGGGTGCGACTTGGGTAGGAGGGAGAACAGTGGATTGGCATGGGCGGGTGACCATTATGAGTACAAGGAGCCAGGTCTTGACTGGATTGGCAAGTGTTACTCAGTGCTGGCGTCTCCCCTTAGCAAGTTCGCTAAAGACATGGTGTACTCGAGCTTTATGCTCACGTCGATGCGAAGGCAGTAAAGGACTAAGAGAGGTCAAAATTAGATCCCTTGAGAGTGGTATCTAGGCATGGTCCAATTCCTCGCCAAACCATTAAATATTTGAGGTAAATTAATACGTAAATGGGAAGGAGAAGAAGAAGGAAAATAAATCCGGTGCGGGCAAAGAAAGGAATCCCGAAGGTGTTCAGGTGTCCTAAATGCGATAGCGAGAGCTTGGTGGCAACTCTAACCTCTACCAACGAAAATGGAGACAAGGAATACACGTTAAAGTGCGGTGTCTGCGGTTTCACGCAGAAGGTCGTGGTGAATAAGAACCAACAAGCCGTTGATGCCTATAACAAACTCGTTGACATAATAGCTGGCCTGGCGTGAGGTAGCCATGCACAATAGCAATATTGAGGAATATATCAGGAAGACCGTTTCAGAAAAGGGCTTCTTTCATTTCACGTTAGTTGATCCCGAAAAAACCGACGCTTCCCTGAGCAGGAGCATAAAGGAAATAGACCAATCGGGAACAGACGGGTTCCTCGTAGGGGGCAGCACCGGTTTTTATCCGCCAGAGGTCGAGAAAGTGATCTCGAGCATAAAGCAGATCTCAAATAAGCCCGTCGTTCTGTTTCCTGGAGGTGTTTTCGGGGTAGCTAGGAACGCCGATGCCATACTGTTCCTCTCGCTTTTGAATTCGCTTAACACGTACTTCCTCATAGGGGCTCAAGCCCAAGCCGCTGGGCTTATCAAGAGAATAGGCCTAGAGGTCATTCCTGTTGGATACATAGTGTTTGGGAAGAGCAGCATGGTTTCCGTAATGGGTATGACTCAGGAGATTGAGCCCGCGAATTATAAGGCGGCTACAGCCTACGCCTTGGCTGCCTCGCTTATGGGAATGCACGCAATATACTTGGAAGGAGGCTCAGGAGTTCCTGCTCCTATACCGCCAGGCACGGTGTCTCGCGTAAGGAATGCGCTCCCTCGCGACGTTCTGTTGATAGTTGGAGGAGGGATAAGGAGGGGAGAGGACGCAAAAACTGTGGTTTACTCGGGAGCTGATGTAGTGGTTACTGGAAGCGTTGTAGAGGAGCGGGGCGCCGGTTCCTTAAAAGAGATAATTGAGGGATGCGAGGAGGGAGCAAAGCTCAAGGCGACCAGAAACGATGAGTCTGGTTAATGAAGAATTAGCCATGGCAGAAAGAAAGGTGGCGGCTTTCGTGGCTTTGGCGGCCCTCTGCGCGGGCTCGCCGAAGCTAATTCAAGACATTGGTGAAACAGATGGGCATGGGATCAAGGAAATCCTCATGGAGTGCCAGAAGGAAATAGAGAGATGTGCCAAAGCGCGTGCGCTGTCATTTGATAGGGAACTTTGGAACAGCAACACGTACATGTTGCAAAACGGGTACGTTATAAAGGGCCCCATAATAAGTCCTGACGAGCTTGAACGTATATCGCAGAATCTCAGTAAAAAAAAGCTATCTTTAAAAAGGATACGCAACATGGCAGCGAATCAAATCATGGGCTAATTCCTGCCCGTTGAAGAAAGCTCCTTGAGAGCGGCCAGCGTTCCTTTTCCGGTCTCGTGCGCGATTCCTAGGTCCGTTAGCACGGCGTCGAGCACCGACAGGCCCGTTAGCACCTCTCTTTCCCCGACGGTGTTCATGTGTCCTATTCTAATGATCTTTCCTGCGAGCTTTCCCTGTCCCCCTGCGAAGAGCACTCCATACTTTTTTCCCTGTGAAACCACGGATTCGGCCTTTTCAGGGATCTTGATTGCCGTCACCGTATTTGATTCATGTCCTCTCTCAGCCAGAAGCTCTAATCCCATGGCTTGAGCTCCAGCCCTTATGGCCTTTCCCATTAACCTATGCCTATTTATCCTATTATCCAGCCCTTCCTCGTAAATCATGGCTATGGCTTCCTCCAAGGCTATGATGAGGGAAGTGGCGGTGGTAAAAGGGACATCGACCCTTCCACCTTTGATGTAATTTCTAATGTCTAAGTAATAGTTTTGTCCTCTATCGGACTTTTCAATTATGGATAGCGCCCTGTTGCTGAGAGTTATAAACGATACGCCAGGCGGTCCTCCCAAGCACTTCTGTGAGGCCGTTATCATCGCGTCGATACCCCACCTATCGACCTCAACCCTGTCACCGCCGACGGAAGTTACGCCGTCAACTATTGATATGGTCCCTCTTTTGTTGACCTCCTGCATTATTTCATCCATGGGATTTAGCACGCCCGTTGAGGTCTCGTTGTGCACTAGGGTTACGAAGTCAAAATCCTTCTCGTCAAACGCTTTTTTGGCATCCTCGGCCGTTATGGCCTTTCCCCACTCCTTAAAATAAGGAGTGACATTATCGGAATAGTACTTGGATATGTTGTAGAGTCTCTCGGAAAAGGCCCCGTTAACAAAGCTGAGCACTTTGGACTCGCGCTTAATCATAGAGGAAATCGCCGAGTCCATGGCAGCCGTGCCGGAGCCCGTTATAGGAATGGTAAGGTTGTTGGTTTCCTCTAGGTTGGAGATCGACTTGGTCACGAACTCCAACGAGTCTATGAAGCTCTTCTCGCGATGGTATCTGACGGGGCTTGAAAGTGCCTTTAGCACGCGAGGATGCAACTTCACGGGACCCGGAGTCAGCAGCAATAAGTCATCATCGTCGTATTTCAACTTGATCTTTGCATCTGGAGCCAATTTAGCTTTTCGCCTTTTAAAAAACGAAGAGAATAAAGGCAAGTATCATATAGCATATGCATTGCCATTTGAAGACGGATCGTTCATATATGTGGACTATACCACGAAGAACAAGGACGACGGAAAAGTATTCGAGACAACGGTAGAAGAGGTAGCTAAGTCAGCGGGGATTTACAGAGAAGGGGACGTTTATGGCCCTCGTTTGGTGGTCTTAGGTCAGGGTTGGGTCACTAAGGGATTCGAAGAGGCGCTCAGAAGCGCTGAGCTGGGCAAGGAATCAAAGGTGGAAGTGCCGTACGATAAGGGATATGGCCCAAGAGACCCAAGAAAAGAGAGGCACTATTCCATGAGAGCGTTTGAAAAAGGCGAGCCTCCAAGGGTAGGTGCACTTGTGGAGGTCAACGGCGAAGTTGGAACCGTTTTAAGTGTCGGAGGCGGAAGGGTCTTAATAGACTTCAATGATCCAAGGGCCGGTAAAACGCTTGTCTACGAGTTCGTGGTCAGGGAAAAACTGGAGAAGGACGAGGATAAGATCAAGGCACTCGTTCATAGGAGATTCTCGGGACTTAAGAGGGATGACATAGTTGTGGTCCTGGATAAGAACTCATGCACGGTTCAGTTGCCGGAGAGCGCGAACTTGATGGAGAACGCTGCTTATTATAAGGCAGCTGCGGCCAGGGATATAAACAAGTACTTCCCGAACGTCTACGTTATACATTTCGTGGACACCTACATGTTCAAAGCGCCGCAACAACCCGCTCAACAGACGCAAGCGCAGGCGCAAGCCCCCTCACAGCAAGAACAACAGGCCGCGCCCACTGTACAGCCGTCGCAGACCTCCGAGAGCTCTCAGGGAGAACGGAAAAATGAAGAGACGGGGTCAGGCTCTGAGGAAAACCAAAGCAAGGACGAAGCTCCAAAAACAAGAAGAAACAAGAAATCGGAATCCGCAAAACCCGCAGATTGACGCTGTGATTGACGGGCGGGATAACTCAGTCCCGCAGATATGATGGGCTTTTGACTGCCCCACAACTTAAAAAGTTGGGCTTATGCTTTGAGTGAAAGTAATATGCAGGTTCAGATCTTCGATACGATGAAAAGGGCGAAGGTCCCGGTTCCTAACAAGGAGGGAAACGTGGGCATATACGTGTGTGGGCTTACTGTATATGATAGGCCGCACCTAGGCCACGCGAGAGTTTTTGTGGTCTTTGATGTGCTTAGGCGCGTGCTGGCAAATAATGGTTATTCCGTGAAGTACGTGCAAAACTTCACTGACGTTGATGACCGCATAATAGCTAGGGCTCGCGATCTTGGCACATCGGCGGAGGCGGTTGCAGACAAGTACATAGCATTTTACTTCGAGGATATGCACAAGCTTAACGTCATGGACGCGGATGTTTATCCTCGTGCCACGCAGCACGTAAGAGAGATAGAGGACCTCATATCGAAGATAGAGCAAAGGGGTTACGCCTACACGACTTCCAGCGGGGTTTACTTCAGAGTTCAGAAGTTCCAGGGATATGGCAAGCTTTCTCATCAATCAATTGAAAACCTGAAAAAAGGAGCAAGAATCGAGCCTGATCCCGAAAAAGAGGATCCTTTGGACTTCAGCCTTTGGAAGTTTTACAAAGGAGACCCGGCAGAACCGCACTGGGAGTCTCCTTGGGGAGATGGAAGGCCGGGATGGCACATAGAGTGTTCTGCGATGTCCATGAAGTACCTCGATGAGATCGATATACATGGAGGTGGAGAGGACCTCATATTTCCACATCATGAGAACGAGATCGCTCAGAGTGAATCAGCAACAGGAAAGACGTTTGCCCTTTCATGGATGCATGTGGGTCTTCTAAACATAGGGGGAGAGAAGATGTCAAAATCTCTGAAGAATTTCATAACCATAGGCGATGCCGTGGCCCGTTGGGGGCCGAACTCGGTAAGGCTATTTTTGCTCTCGGCTCCCTATCGCGCCCCCCTAACGTACACCGAAGAGCTCATGGAAGCTGCAGCGAATAACTGGCTTCAGATAGAGACGTCCTATGCTGAGGCGTTGTGTCCAAATCCCGCATCCTCTGAGCTTTCAAGTGACGAGCTACCTGAAAGAGAAATGAAACTGGAGCAAAATTTGCTTTCTCACCTTTCCGATGACCTTAATACACCCGTGGCCCTTTCAGACTTGAACGCCTGGTCCTCCTTTGTAGCCAGAGTGGCCTCTGCAAGGGATGGGCTCAGCGTTGAAGACGCCAAAATCGTGAGAAAAGGTTTTGAATACGCCGCTGGGCTGCTGGGGTTTACGCTGCCTCAGGTCGATGAACGGCATCGCGACCTTGTCGAGCAGCGCTTTCTTTTACGCCATAAGAAGCAGTTCGCCGAGGCCGATAAGATCAGACAAGCGCTATGGAACGAAAACGTGATCTTAATAGATCACAAGGATCACACGGTTTGGTTTGAAAGTTCAGTTCCCAATGCCGTTCGCAGGATAGCTAGGCTTGGCGAGCCAAGCAAACCGAAAACTTAATAGCGATTTAAGAAAGGGCAGTGAGTTGTCGATTAGCCTGATTATCAACATCGGCTATTACCTTGCCTTTGCGGTTATAGCCTTGGCGCTGATTTATATAATGCTCTCAGAAAGAAGAAGACATTGAAGTAAAAAATGTTGGCCGATTTTTTATCAGAGAAGACCGCGGCTGTATTGAAGGAGCTTGGGTACAGCGAAAACAACGCAGTTCAACGGCTTGCCATTCCCTTTATAAGTTCGGGTCAAAACGTGTTGGTTATAGCCCCCACGGGGAGCGGGAAGACCGAGGCGGCCATGTTTCCCTTAATGGATAGGATGCTAAGGGATAGCTCTTCAACGCTAATATACATCACCCCGCTTAGATCGCTCAATCGGGACATCTTGCTGAGGCTTAGGAGATTGGGCAAGGCGCTTGGCTTGAGCGTAGCCCTCAGGCACGGTGATACCACAAGTTGGGAAAAGAGCAAGATTAGCAAGAACCCTCCAAGGGTTATGATAACTACTCCCGAATCCCTCGAGGGCCTCTTGATAAGCCCGTCCCTTGCGGGTTTTCTCAAGAACGTTAGGGCCGTAGTCATTGACGAGTGCCAAGAGGTTACCAATAACAAGAGAGGAATAGCGCTTTCATACGCTCTTGAAAGGCTTTGCGAGAAGGCCGGTGAGTTCCAAAGGGTAGCTCTTTCGGCGTTTACCTCCGATCCAGAGGCGGTTGCCCGCTCTGCGTTCGGCAAAAGAGCTTATAAAACGGTAGAGCTCAAGGCCGTTAGGCCAACTGAGCTAACCGTGAAGCTTGTGCCAAGGGAGAACGAGCTCAAAGAGCTGGCCTCGATAATCAGCGAATCGTTATCGGTTTTGCTGTTTACCAATACCAGAGAGACCGCGGAATGGTTAGGAAGGAGGCTAGGCGAGATCGTTGATGTTGGTGTCCATCACGGCTCTCTTTCGAGGGAGATAAGGGAAGACTTGGAGCGCGAATTTAAGATGGGATCGAAGAAAGCCCTTGTGTGCACTTCTTCTCTTGAGCTCGGCATAGATATAGGAAGAATAGATGCGGTAATACAATATCGTTCTCCCAGAAGGGTAGAGGCTTTAGTGCAGAGGATCGGAAGGGCTGGTCACAGGGAGGGAGGAGTGGCCAAGGGATACGTGATCACTGACGACGTTTTGGATTACCTAGAGAGCTTGGTGATATCAAGAAGGGCGCTTGCCGGCCACGCTGAAAAGTTTGCCTCACCCCCTGCGGGGCTTGATGTTTTGGCTCATGAGATAGTTGGCCTGTTGCTTGACATGAGTAGGATCACTGCGGAAGACGTAAAGAGGGTTTTTTCCCGCTCATGGTATTTCAGCGCAAGCGACGAGGATTTAGAACAGGTTTTCAATGCCTTACAACGCCTGAGGGCGCTTAGGTACGCGAAGGGGATCGCGAAGAAAACGCTGACGACGAGGAAATACTACGCGCTGCATGTGTCTATGATACCCGGTGGCTTCGAGTACAGCGCAATGCAGTCAAGCGACAAGAAGGAACTTGGACGCTTCGACCGGGAATTCGTGATAGCGCACTGTCAAGCTGGCTCGTTGGTACGGCTTGGTGGAAGGGATTGGAGGGTTGACTCCGTAGATTACGATAGGATGCAGGTATGGCTTTCGCCAGCGTCTTCTTTTGGACTTATTCCCTCTTGGGAGGGAGAGCTGATACCCGTGGACCGCGAGGTGGCGCGGGAAGTAGCCGCCTTAGGCGATTTTGGGCCCGAGCTCAAGGCCTTAACGGATGCCTCATCAGTCCTAGAGGCAGAAAACCAGCTCAAGGAGACCCCACTTCCTGGCCTAGCCCTTGTGTTTTCGGGTTCCTCCGTGGGAGACAGGTTTGGCATTACGTTATTTTCCCCATTGGGAACCAAGGCGAACATGGCATTTGGCATAGCCCTTTCAAGATACCTTGAGGAAAACGGCGTGCCGACAATATTCTCAAGGGATCAATACAAAATCGTGCTAGAAACGAGCCTACCCGTAAGCAATGATTTGCTGCAGGGCTTCTTCAAAAAGAGCGCGGACGAAGTTCAAACGCTTTACCTAAACGGCCTGCTTTCATCCCCCTTATACTTGAGCAGGCTCCTTAGGGTTTGTCTGAGGATTGGCCTTATTGACAATAAAACTTCACCTGGACAGGCCCTTCTGAGGAAGATAGCTGACGCATGGAGCGGTACGTGGGTAGAAAGGGAAACGGTCTCTGAGATTAATTCAGACGATGCTGATGTGGAGGGGTTACTTCAACTTCTTTCAGACGTCAAACAAGGGAAGGTTCCAGTGGTCTTTTCTGAAGATCAGAGGAACGCGTTCTTCGTGGAAAGGCGCTATAACGATCTCGCGACAACATTGGATGCAGTGAACAATCGCCTGCTAAGTAGTGAGGTTAAACTCGTTTGCCTCAGCTGTGGCTGGGAAAACGTATATAAGGTACAAGACTTGCCAGATAAAATCGTGTGTCCGAAGTGCGGTTCCATGATGGTAGGATGCCTAGGCCCACACGCCAAGACTGAAGGCCTTGTAAAAAAGGTCAGAAATGGAAGGAAGCTTTCTCCGCAAGAGAAAAGCCTTGCAAATGAGCTTATGAGATCGAGCAATTTGATATCGCAGCGGGGAAGATATGCCGCTTACGTTCTTGCGGGAAGGGGCATCGGGCCAGACGTCGCTCTCAGAATACTCAACTCGTTTCCAAGGCTTTCTTGGCCTCCAAAGGAGCTTGTAACACACGTGATAAAGGCTGAAGCCGACTTCAATCGCACACATATGTTTTGGAATAGTTAGCTGCTTGTTCTTGAGAAAATGGCGGTTTTTCCATCGTATTTTAACATGTTTGCGTAAATAGCCCAATGAACCAGCACCGCCTCTACAATACTTTCGTTTTCCTCATCATCATCGGAGAAGACTATCCCCTTTTGCTTGAGCGCTTCCGAGATCTCTCTGGAGGTAACGAAGCCCGACTTCTCGGTCAGCTCAAGTGCGGTCTTAAAGGGTTCGATTTTGCCTATGTTTTGCTTTAGCAGTTTAAAGCCAGAAGTTCCCTCTTCAATTATGCGAGATCCGAGATCCGTCAAGGACACGTCTCCGCCGTTTACGGTAACCAATCCCAGTATTTCAGCGACATCTAATATTGGAAGCATTGACTTTAGGTCAAATCCGAAATCATCTGCAAGCTTAGCTGCGTCTACTTTCCCTCCCTCCTCCTTAACGCTCTTTATTAGTGCCATAACCTGGCTGCTGCTAACGCTCGGCGGGAAAACTACATCTTGCGGCAAATCACGACGACCTTTAGTTTAATCCATGCCGTAAAAATTTAAAGCTTTCTTGATACGAAACCAGTGTTGCGTTTATCTTAGCCTCAAAAGTTAAGCGAAAAACTCATCAGCTATTTCCTTTGGGGCCTCATATCACATATTTTGAAGTAGGGTATGTTCGCGCTTTACCAAAGTTTGGAAAACCCGCATTCTTTGGGTAGGAGAATGTCGGTTTTCATCTTTTCTTCACTAGAGACTTGTCCGTAAGGACGGGTAGTTTACTTAATCAAAAATTCAAGAAGAAACCCCAATGGCCATGGCATACAAATTTCAACTAAAGCTAATTTCTTTCTGAGCATTAACGTCAAGTTTTTAAATGAATGCCTAATATGCATATGATGATTGAAATGACCTTGATTGGGATCAATCAAGGAAAAAGCTGAGGAGATTGGCATGCTAGTTAAAGACGTGATGAACGGTAATCCGGTATACGTGGAGGTTCCAAGTAACAGAAGGACGGTGCTGAGCGTCCTTCTCAAGAACGAGGTTTCCTCCGCTCCCGTAATAAGGAGAGGAAAGAATACACTGGCAGGGATAATATCCATAAATGAGCTCATGAGTAAAAGCGAAACCGATCAAACAGCTTTACTCATGAACAACAAACCGCCCAAGATCAGGCCAAAGGACCCTATTCAGAAAGCTGCCAAGGCTATAATAAAAAGCGGTTTTAGGGCCGTTCCCGTGGTAGATGACGAGGGCAAGCTTGTGGGAATAGTCTCCGTTGAAGATTTACTATCGAGGATAGAAAGCGATTCGTTTCTAACCGACTCAATAGATAACTACTTGGCTGACAGATTTGCATCAGCCTGGATAGGCACACCAATCGCAATTGGCTACAAGGTAATGAAGTATGCGGCCTCCGACACGATAACGCTTCTAGATGACTCAGGTAAGGCCTTGGGATTTCTTATGGAGTTCGACTTCCTAAGGGAACTCGAAGAGGAGTACAGCAGCAGTAAGTCGCTAATACAGGCCTCGAGTGAAGGGGAAGATTGGGACTGGTCAGTTGCTCCGGTGCTTTACATGGGTGAGAAATCGTTGACCTTCCCCAATAAAAGGTTGTCCGATTTGGAGACAAGGAAGCTACCAGTGGTACCACCTGGGACACCGGTCAGGCAGGCCGTGCAAGAAATGCTGAAGAGCAACTCTCCTCAAGTAGCGGTCGGAAACGAAAAGGAGATAGACGGATTGGTTTTCGACGTAGATCTCGTTAAAAACCTGATAATACCTTAAAGTATCATTTTATGTTAAAATGTGATTTAAATTTTGGCGTTGCACCAAAACCACAGCTAGAGCATCTGTGAGTGTGAACGTTAAACGTGTGTTTTCCACAGCGCCTGCAGATGACATGGGTTCTTTTTCCCGCTCCTTTCCCTTTGGAAGCTGTGCCATTACTCAACTTTATCGAGAAAAGACGAAGACCTCATAAAAGCTTTCTGCTTGGATCAGGCGGCAAACGACATATGGGTAGCCGCAACAAACCCTCTTTAGGAAGTTTTGCGAACCAACTGCATGTAATGAGCGTAAATAGCTGGGTCAGCAGCAATTAGGCATCTGATTGCCAACCGTTGGCAAAATCTTTTGGTCTTCCGCTTACTCCTTTTGCTGCTCGTCATAAGCTATTTTTATCAATTTTTCCTTGTATTCGGTTTCCTTACCTGGAGGCGATTTAATTGTTAGAGTTAGTTCGACTGAATCTCCCTCTAGGGAAGTCATCGTCACGCTGGCGCCTGCGTCCTCTAGGGCCTTCTTAACTTTTTCGATGTTTTTACTGACTTTTATGGTGAACTTTATGCTTTCGCCCGCTTTTGCCATTAACGCTCCTCCGGTGAGTAACACGTAAGTGGGTATTATTAGCGTCCCTTTCTTTGTGGCGACTTCGGTCGTAACCTCATTTAGCTCGATTATGCTGCCCTCTACGTTTAGAGCTGGTAAAGATACTTGATCGCCCTTTCTGTAGTTGAAAATCATTTTGCGCTCAGGATTACCTTTTGCTATCAAGAAGAACCCCTGCACTACGGCAGAATTTGGTATCACTAATTCGGTTCCTCCTTCGGTCATTACCGAGGTGTAAATGGCAGTTATCTTGTTTACTTTTCCCGGTATGTTGTTCACAAAAACGGAATCTCCAACCCTTATCGGAAAGGCCGCATAAATGAACATACCGGATATGAGGTTGCTGGCTAAAGTCGATATGGCAAGACCAATTATTATTGCTGCTATGCCACCGCTAACCATGATAGTTGTTAGCGATACGTGGAGAGTTGCCATTATGGCTAAAGCGCCAGCCGTAACTATGGCAATCTCGAGTAAGAAATTAAGAAGACCAGATATGTGAGGCCCAAAGTATTTTGAGGTAGCCTTTGAAAAGTCTTTGAGAACGTAGAGGAGCACGATGGTGACGATACCTATTATCAATACGTGAATATTGGTTCTTTCTGTTGGCTTTACGTTTACCAGAGGGGCTAATATGTAGTCAAATGAAAACAAAAACATAATAGCAATCAGGACTATGGCGATAACTTTTGCTAGAAGGCTTGTGGGTGTTTTCGTTTCTGCCATAACGTAATTACATGAGCAAATTTAAGCGCAATCGCGACGCGCGCGATAAGCATCAATGCTTATGCGCTGTTGCCCCTTTAAACAAAAATGCCGGCCACTCCCGCCGTAGAGCTTTGTGGCTTCTTGTGTTTTCTTATTCATACGATTAACTCTGGAATATTACCAACTGCATTAAGGAACTTTAAAACGCGTGCGCTTTGGCGCGACCTGATTCGCGGGCTACGTGCGTTGCAAGAATCGAGAACGATCTTTGCGTGGGGGCTTGTATCATGAGCTTCGAGGACCGTGTCAAAAAAAACGATCTTGTCTCTCTTCTTGAGCCGCTTAAGGAAAGGCTGGCCGAGATGAGTGATGAGGAGAAATTTAAGACGGTTATTTCGCTCTTTGGTAGGCGCGGCAAGAAGGCCGTTCAGGCCATAAAGGATAACACTAAGATTCTTAAGGTGAAGAGTAAACCCATATATCTCGTGCGCGGCAAGCGGCTCGATTACATCACCATCGGTTTGGGATATTGTAGTTGTGAAGACTTCTATTTGAACAACGTTCTAAGGGGGCTTGGCGTGCCTTGCTATCATCAATTGGTATTGATACTAGCGCAATCTATGGGCAAAAACATAGAAGAGATCAACGTACAGGAATTTCAGCTCCACCTGTCCAAAAGCTTAAGCTAGCATAGGTGCCCTACCAGTTAAGGGACCCTGCAAGGCTTGTAGCCTCACCGAATCCCTTACGCGGATGGGCTTGACTTCCGGGTTCGGAATGGGTCCGGGTATTTCCCCATCCGCTATGACCGGCAGGACATAATTTCCCGATCCGTGTAAAATAAGCTTTGCCCTGCTTTGCTTCATAAAAATTGCGTGCTATTTACGGCACAAACCCCATCTCTGCTTGGAAATCCCATGGAACGCGCAACCATGACAGGAGTTAGAGGTGAAACTCTTCTTTAAAGGGTGATGGACGACCTCCTTACGGAAACGCTACAAACTTGAAAGCCAGAGAGCTGGGTACCCGCTGACCAATAGGGCTTTGCCTGTGGAACGCAGGCGAGATGCCCGCGGACGGTAAGGTGAGCGCAGCCGTTGCGGTTGCGAGCCCTGCCGAAGGAAGCGGGAAGCTGCGCCCGTAAGGGCGGAGCAGTTTATTCAAACAAAACAGAAAAATGCTGAAGCTAATACCAACAAAACGAGCGATATCGCAAAGTACTTTCCAAGTATTGGAAGAGAGGCCTTCATTGCTTGGTTTATTTTGTCAAGTCCCTCCGAGCCTATTACCTTGATTTCGTCAACCCTTTTCTCAACTAGCATCATGGCATCTCTTTGTTTCTCCAGGGCCATTTTTGCTGCTTTTAGGGCTAAGTTAAGAACGGTTTCTTCATCGGCGGCCCCTACCATGCTGTATCTGTTTACGGCCTGAAGTGACGTTGACAATTGGTGGTTGTCGGTTGTGGCTACCTCTGCCTCCTTAAAACCCATACCTCTAAGCGCCTCAACTATTTTATCTCTAAGTCCCAGGACCATGTTGTTGCCTTGGAAGGAAACCAATACGCCGCTCTTGGTCATCTTCTTCCAAGTCATAGCCACCACGCCACCAGCGCATATGCCGGTTTTGAGCGATTCTTTGACCTCGAGATGTGAAAATCCAACTTGAAGGTCGTTCCCTTCTACCTGCGAACTCATGAGCCTCTTTATCCCGGTGGTTATTTGGTCCACATTGGACGGGGGGAAGTAATTGAGGGTTGAATAACCATCGATGGGACCAGAGTTATGTGTGTCAGCGACCTTGCAACCTATGGCCTCAAACCCCTGTCCTATTTCCCATGGTATGTCGTCGCACGGATATGGCGCCTTGCTCAAAAGCACTAGATTTTCTCTATCGGATCTTATGGAAGTTAACGTGAAGGGTCCCGCCTTCACTTGATTGAAGTCGATGGCAGTGCAAGCAGCCCAGCCACTTGGTGGGTCGGTAGCCGGAAGCTTCAGGGGGATTAACATAGAGTTGGAGATCGCTTCGGAATAGCTTTTAGCGAGCTCCTTGGTTGGTATGTCATTTTCGTGACTTCCCTTTCCCCTTAATACCATGCATGGAGCGCCCGTTACCTTTTCCACTCCTTCCGATACCATTGTGGGAAGTGTGCTGCTTCCTACCTCGTGAAAGGGGCCGGGATGCGCGTCGGTAACCACTATACTTCCTATGGGCGACCCCTTCCTATCAACGAAGTAAAAAACATCGCTCTTTATGGGGTTTTTACTGGAAAGGCTTTCCAGATAGTCCTCGTATTCTTGGTCGCTTTTGTTGAACCACGCCCTGAAGAAGCTAGCTCCGAAACTTGAGCCCCTCAGGCCTATTATGGACAGCGTCTTTTTATCTATCTTGTGCACCGTAAAGTAGGCCAGGCTTATGGAACCTACATATATAACCACCATGTAAGGGACTTCATGAAGGCCAGAGGTAGCTAAAATGGGAAAGAAGAAAACCAACACTATGGGAAGGTAAAAGAGGGGATTCCCGACGGTAGCTACATATGTTAGCGCCATGGGATATGCCGTAAAGGAGACGCCTATGGGCATGAGGTCGACCCCTTTGAAGGGCAGGTACTCGAAGGCCAGCGGTATGGAGTAGAAAAAATCTCCCATGAGAAGTGTTTGCCTAAAGTTAAACAGTTTTTTCGGTTGTAAGTAGGTCGCAAGCAGCCCGATTACAACAACACTTGATGCAGCTAGTAAAGCTGCTGAAAGCGGGATGTACGACCTCAGAAATACGGCCAATAACTCAAGAAAAGAGACCGGAAATATCAGCCAGTCTGGTATTGGCACGTGAAAAAGCCATTTCTTGCGTTTTTCAAGCTCGTTGGCTGACTTCTGAGGATCCAATTTTACCCCTTAAGGTTTTATAAAGCTGAAGAGCCCTGCGTCGGCCAGCGCGATCACTACAGAAAACGCAACTGCAATCCCTATCACAACGCTAGGCTTGAAGTTTATGCCCTTATCCTCTTCGTAATACCTAACTAGGCCCGCGGCCGTCATTGGGGCTGGTCCCTCTTTCTTTCTTCTCTTGCTCATAATACGCTTACGGATTTTGGCTTAAACGCATAACGGTTTATCGTTTGGGTAGATATGGAGAAAAAGTCTCCCAAAGCTCCTTGGCCTTGTTGTCGGTGGTCAGATGTCTTCTTACAGGTTCTATTGCTCTGTTAAGCGCCAAGGCCAAGGAGAGCTTGAGATCAAGAGGATGAAGCTTTTGGCCTGCGTAGTCCCTTGCCAGATCATCAAACCCTTTATATATGACATCACCTCCATGTGCCAGCTCCCTTTCCACCTTTAGCTCACCAAATAAGGGGAACACTATGTACTTCGCGTACTCCACTATCGGGTTGCCCTCAAGTACTGCTGGAGGGCATGCAGCACCCAAAATCTTCCTTCTTACTGTTTCTTCGTCATCTGTCAAGTATATGGTATTCTTTGGAGATGATTTTGACATCTTGCTTGTTATTATGGAGTCCCTCTTGGCATTTTCATCCATCCCCCTTCCGGCTTTTAGGCCCTCAAGGCCAACAAGTATGTGATGGTGAACACCCACTGGCTTCTTGCGGCCCAGCTTTTCAGCAACTTCTCTGGCCAGCATGTTTGCCTTTCTCTGGTCGAGGCCAAGTTGACAAATGTCAACCCCTAGCTTGAAGATGTCGGTTACTTGCATTATCGGATAGAAGAGCCAAGCTATTTTATCGCTTTCAACGGCTGTCCTGCCCATTATGGGAAGCGCGCGGGTAACGCGGTTCACTGTTACGTAGTTCGCTATCCTGAGCATTGTCGTTAAGTAATCACTATCCAGTATGTCGGTGCTCCACACGATTTGAACGTTATCAGTTTCGACAGGCACGCCCGCTGCTCTCCAAGCTTCAACGAAGTACTGCCCTGCTGCCCTTATGGCCTCCATATTACCACCAAGCTTCCCGTTTAGCCACGCGTGCCAATCCGCCAGGAACAGTTTGAACCTAACCCCGATTGCCAGGAGCTTTTTTATCGTTATTGCGCGGTAAAGCAAGGGAAGATGGGCTATGCCCGATGGCTCAAAACCATCATAGGCAAGTGGGTGTTCTTTTTCTTTCAGTAACTCCACAAGGTCTTCTCTGGTTATGATCTCCTCGCTTACCTCTTCAAAGGCCTTGACCTTTTCAGAGAGCTCCACGTGTAATCACCTGGTACTTTAGCAAATCGATGCCCAGAGAGGGAGCTACCATATCAAATGGACTTAAGCGCGAGCTGGTTCCTGCCAGATTTGGTCTATTAGCGGATAAAGCGCCTGTTAGTGCCCCCTCTGGAACCCATGCAAGCATACTGCTATCGCCCTCTTTGCGAATAAGAGCTTTTTGTTGGCTTCTTACGCGGTTGTTGGCAATATCTAATTTGAGTAGCAACCATGTTCTCACGCATAAGCTCGCCAATGGTAAAAGGCCCCTGGGCCCTTTTTGCAACCGCTTTCATCGTGAGCGTAGCGCTATCTCGGCGGCTCCTAGAAAGGTCCGGGGGCAAAGGTTATTTGTTTCAATTTTAAGCATGACGGTTAGATTACTCCTCACAATTAACTCGTGCAACTAAAAGAAGGTATTTACTTGTAGCCTTGAGTTGATAGCCGCCTTGACGGAGATGTGGGTTTACTGCGTGATCTCTGTGCGGAACTGCGTAGCAACGGTGAGCTCAAACGCCACAACGGGGAAGTCATAGTCGAACTTCAGCAAAACCTCGGGTGAGATCTCAGCGATCCAGCCACAGTCAAAAACAGCTGACCTTCCAGTGATAGCGAAAGGAAAATCCTTAGACTTTATGTCAAGAGCTAAGCGCAGGCGCTTGGCAAGCCTTAGGAGGTCTCCCTGTATGTCTTCCGCACTGACCGAGTAATCGCTTATCACAGCTGCCGCGTTAACTTTCTGGGTCAAAAAGTTTTCTTCTTTGATTACAACGGGACCTACCTCAAAGAGCTTCAGCGGCATGCGCTTCTTTTTGTTCACGAAAAGGGCTTGAAGTAGGTCCGGAAGAAGTCCCTCTCTGAGCGAATCATAAGAAGAGCTAACTGGATTTTTGACCTTTACGGGGTCTGCTGCATAGACGAGCGATTGGTTCTTTCCCTCGCTTAGCAAGGTCATTGAGATCTCAACATAACCCAAGTTAGCTAAGACCTCTCTTATCTTATCTTCAAGTGACGTCGTAGCTGACCTCTTTCCGATGGTGTAGGTGTTAGGGATAGATGGGGTTAGTTCCTTGAGCCCCAATCCCATCATAACGTCTTCTATAAGGTCAACCTCGCTTATTACATCAAACCTGTAGTACGGGGAAAAGATCTCCAGCTTTTCGCCGATTAACTGCACGCGGTGCCCCATCTTACGTAATGCTTGGGCTGCCCTTACTGGGGTCAAGCTTATGCCTAGTCTCTTAGAGACGCTCAAAATACTGAGCTCATGTTTTTTCTCGGAAAGGGAGGGCACAACTGCTTGTCCTCCTGGGCCATTGATAACAACTCTCGATATGTTTCCGTATCCAGAGAGCTCCCTCACCAAAATGCCAGTGACTAGCTCAACGGTTCTAGGATCAGTCCCCTCGACATCCACGAATAACCTTTTCGTTGATTGCGATACCTGCGTCTCAACGGAGTTGATCACTGGTGGCATTGACATCACCCCTTTGTTTGAGATCAGGAACAGGAACTCGTCGTCTTTGATCAGCGAGCTATACGTCTTTCCCTTCTCCGTGGAGTTTAAAACCTCTTTTGGAGTCATTTGGCGGGATTCTCCCAAGGGGACGAACCGTATCGAATCTCCCCTTGCGGTCGTATACCTGATCTCGCTGATTCCAGCTGCGTCGTGAAGGCCTATCGATGCTTTTGTTCTGTTCCTGCAAAAACTCTTGTGTAAAAGCTCTTGAAACATCATCAGTTCTTTTATATCATCATCATCTAGTTTGACATCATTTACGAAGAAACCTTGGAAGTAACCCCTTTGCCTAAGGGTCCCTTCGTCTTGGAAGACTGGCACAGCATCGATAACGGTTTTGAGCTCCTCATCCTTACCTGCGAAGTATGCCCTCAAAGCTCTCGCCAGTCCTTTCTGCCCAAGCAGATCAGGTCTATCTGGAGTGACCTCTATTTCTAAATCGTTTCCAAGGACCTCGCCTGACACCTTCAAAAGAGGCAAGGTCTCCAAGAGTTCTCCCTCGCTAAGGCCAGAATCGGACACCAGTTTTCCAAGGTTGAGATTGTTGGTTGGCATGTTAAAGCTCCTCCTCTATTAGAAAATCGACGTCGGGGCTGTAAAGAAGCCTTATGTCATTCAATCCAAATTTGGCCATGGCCAATCTGCTAATCCCTATTCCCCATGCGAGTACTGGCTCGTCGGTACCCAAGGGCCTGGTTACCTCAGGCCTGAAAATACCACCCGGAAGTGCCTCCATCCACCCCAAAACCGGGTGTTTAACATATCCCTCAACGCTGGGCTCGGTGAAGGGGAAGTAGCTTGGATAGAACCTGACCTCATCAAAACCCAGTTGTCTTGCAAACTGCGTTAGGAAGCCTATGAGGTCTGCCAGGGACAGATTTTTGTCGACCACTATGCCTTCGCTCTGATAAAACTCTATGTGGTGCTTTTGATCGATTTCGTCTTTCCGGAAAACCCTGTCAACCGAGTACATCTTTATCGGCCTTTCCTTGTGTTCCGCCAGAAACCTCGCGGAGACCGCTGTGTTTTGAGACCTTAAAACCAAGGACGAGGCTTTTTCCAGGCTCCATGAGTACCCCCATCCCAGCTCGTGCTCTCTGGCAACTCTTCTGATCAAATCTTCATCATCAATTTTTCCCTTTCCCTCGATGTAAAGCACGTCGTGCATCTCTCTCGCCGGATGGTCCTGGGCTTGAAAGAGCGCGTCAAAATTCCAGAATTCGGTCTCAACGTATGGTCCAAGCGACTCCTGGAATCCCATGTCCTCGAGAATCTCCCTCACCCAACTTAGGAACTCCTCGAAGAAGTTCTTCTTTCCTCCTCTAGAAGGTTGCGGTAGCACCGAAAGATCATATGGTTTAAGGCCTTGTTTCCACCGCCCGCTTAGTATTTCATCGTGAGTTAACCTTGTCAACGCGAGAAAGTGCGGTTGCTCGACAACCTTAGCGCTCACCAAATGATATACTTTCACGTTTTTTTTCCTTATTATACCCCTTTGAAGAGCTTCAGCGCGGTTTGTGGATATCAAGTCCTCAAGTGTTTCAGCTGGAGCCTTCCTGAAATAAATACTTGTTTTTCCGCTCTCTTTTTTTAATGAGACATATCCTTTCTTGATCGCCCAAGATATTGCGGCGCTTGCCTCATCTCCTAGTTTCTCCTTTACCTCATCAATGCTTAACTCCCCTTTTTCCCTTACAAGAGAGGTCAGCCTTATCTCAGGTAAACCCTCGGCCTTATACTTTGCTCCCCGCTCGGTGAGCTCGTAGCTCTCTTCCTCTTTCGCGGTAAAGTCGATGATGCCGCTCTGTTTCATATCCTCAAGTGTGGAGGCCAAGGTGGCTTCTGGTATGCCTAGAGCCTGAGACAGGGATTCAAGTTTAAACTCCTTAAGGCCTTTTATAAAACCAAGCACGACTTGAATCCTATCGGAGCTCAATCCTGTTTCCCTCTTCATCTATTTCTCCTTCTCTAATTCTTGTGCTAGAAATAGGTTTTTTGTCATAAGCTAAGGCCATAGGTACCACAATTAAGATGAGCTTTTTAACTCCCGCGTTGACTCTTGCCTCATTAACCAGATTTGCCCCCGGAAGAGTCTCCTCGCTCACTATAAGCACGTCGTAGTCCCCTAAGGCAGGCCCTACGGGATCGGATATCGGTACCAAATGGTAACGCCCCGCGAATCCCCGAGAGTCCAGATATGCAGCAAGGGAGGCCTTCCTTTCCTCATAAACGTGAGCTATTTTTTTCTTTTTCACCGCAAATTCATCTGTTGTAAGCCCTATCGTTACCGTTGCGGCTACCTTAAACGCCGTTTCAAGAAGATCTTTGTGTCCTCTGTGTATGAAATCGAAGGTACCCCCTAGGATCCCTCTATCGAAGCAGGGCATGCGAGCTATAGGCCCCAGCTTATAAATAAAGGTGTCGCCGTTAAACGCAAGGTTCATACTTATACTTAAATACCTATCATAGAAGAATATGAATTAAAGTTGAGCACGTCGGGTCTATTGCCGAGTAGCACGACCGGATGGATCATCTACTTGCTAGTGACAATAGCATGGATATATCTGATGTTCTACGGGCAAAAACTTCAGTCTATGATCTGGAAGAACCAGATCGAGAGCTTTCTAAGAGAGATGAAAGCGGTCAGCGACGCAGCGACGGCTAAATTGATCAACGCCGTAGTTCAGAAGGGGAAACCGAACATGGATCCAAGCCAAAGGATAAAGGACTTCCTAGAGTTCTTCACCATCGAGCCAGTGGACAGGGATCCCAGTGGAGTTCTCAAGAGGTTGGAGTATCTGCTTGACGTGAGAGAGAATAGGTTTGATCAGGAGATGGCAAAGCTCGCACCTAATGCCTCAAGCGAAGAGCAGGCCAACTTGGCTGTAGCCATGGAGGCGGCCATGGCACTTAACTTCATCTACCGCTACATAAGGCACTTCCTTGTTCTTGGAACAAAACAGAACAATTGGATGATATTAATGCAGGTAGCCATGAGCCTTGGTCAAATAAAGGAAATAGCGCGCAGCTATGAAAAGGCCATGAATGCTTTCTTAGATGGCAAGCCAATAGGCGATGGAGCTGGGCCCATGGTGGCCCATATGCTGGCCGCGGGCGCGCCAATGCAGGAGATCGAGGGAACAAAGACCGTCTTTGCAAAGCAGGAGTTTGAAGGCAGGACGCTACTTATACTTAAGGCCAAAGGGCCTGGCGGGAGGGTTGGAAAGCCAGGCGAGGGGGTGCAGAGGCTCATAGAGAGCGAGGGAGACAAGGTCAAGCTTATAATAACGGTAGATGCAGCGCTGAAGCTAGAAGGGGATAACAGCGGAGAGATAGTTGAGGGAGTTGGTGCCGCGATAGGAGATCCTGGTCCTGAGAAGTTCAAGATAGAAGAGGCTGCCAGGACGCACAACGTCCCTCTACTAGCGGTAATCCTCAAAGAATCGATGGATGAGGCCATAACCGGTATGAAGAAGGAGATAGCCGATGCCGTACCAGCGGCCGTGGAGAAGGTGAAGCAGGTCATAAGGGAGCAGACGAAGGCCGGCGATGAGGTAATAATCGCTGGCATAGGTAACAGCATAGGGGTGGCCTGATTGTCATCGCAAGCCCAGAAAAGACCGAGCAACACCATCAGGTATGTAAACCTTATCATAGGAGTAGTTCTGGCGCTCTTCCTCATAGTGTTTGGGTCTGAATCAATAGCTGATGGGATAATGGGGTTGCTTCTTGCCCTCATAAGCTATGCTGCGGCTATAGTGCTTTTATATGTCACAATCTTGAATTACTACAGAATCGGATATGTTATGTCTGCGATACCGGAGAGGACGTTCACGGTCTACAGATGCCCCTCATGTGGATATCAACTCACCAAGGACTTCATGGTCGGTGACTACGTCGGAAAGATAGGAGAAAGTTGCCCAAAGGATGGGACCCCCATGGTCGTCGACAAAATATACACGATAAGTCAGCCCGAGAAATAGGGAAGGGCACTTTCTCGAAGGTTTCAGTTTTACTGTTTTTGCATGCAGGTCTCTTTTATCTCATGCACGTCCAGTTGCTGCTTCGATGCTAGATCTATTGCAATCGAGATCGCTCGGGAAGATACAACTGGGTTGTTGCTACTGCTGGGGGTTTGGTGAAGTGCGACAACCTTGTTGAGATTTTTCGCTTGATTGGAGGCTTAATGATCTTAAGGGTCTTTTTTGCTTAGGTTCGAAGCAGAGATGGTTGGATAATTTATCCAAAGCCTTAAATGGAGAAGCTAAATTAGAGGCATGGCCCAGCAGGCGGAATCGGGAGGTTTTTCTGAAAGCGAGAGCTTTTTGAGATACGTTAAAAGGGAAACTCTTGACGTCCTGGAAAATGCGAATAAATACCTCGGACCTACCGGATATTTCTCTTATGTTGCCGAGCAGGCTCTTCAGACCGAAGCGGAAGGATCGATGCCTGTTGCGGTGAGAGATGCCATGCGGAGCGCGGAGATATACGTCCATAAGCTGCCCATGAGCGTTTACCTTCCTTACTGCAGCGGTCATTCGATGAACGCGCTGCTTACCAAGGGGTTAAAAACATCGACCGTTAACTCCTTGCCTGCAAAACATTTCGATACATATGTTGATCATATCGCAAATTACCTGATAACGCTACAGCAGTTCTTCACGGGCGCGCAGGCTCTTTCTTCTGTAGAGTGGTACGCGGGTCCCTTCATAAGAGCTGATCAACTGGAGCGCAAGCGCATCATCCAAGGCGTTCAAAGGCTCCTATTTAACCTAAACTACCCGAGCAGGGTTGGCATGCAAACTCCCTTTACTAACTTCACCGTGACGTTGGATGCGTCAAAGAAAATGCTCGATGGTGATCGGGCAATTTTAGGAGGGATGGCGGTAGGGACCCTTGGAAACTACGAGAAAGAAGCGAAGGAGTTCGTGATTGCGTTGAGTCTGCTTCTGAGGAGCGGAGATTCCATTGGGCAGCCGTTCACGTTTCCCATACCGACTCTTATGACGACGGCGCGCATGCTATGGGATGATCCCGAGATATTTGAATCGATCTTTGAAACTGCTGCGGAGAAAGGAAGTTTCTATTGGCTTAATACTCGGGTTGTTGACCCAGACGCGAGTTTCGCCATGTGCTGTAGGATAAACATCGACAGGAACGAGTTGGCCATGGCCAAGTCTTTTTCGGTGGAACAGAGTTTTACAGCCAGCGAAGATAGAAAGGCCTTCGGAGGGATTTGGGCACTTCCTGATGCGACTGGATCGGTTAACGCTTCCGACGTCAACCTACCGAGAGTTTTCATGAAGGCTCAGCGCGACCATCGGGATGTATGGGAGCTCTACGATGAGGCATTGGGTAAAGTGAGGCAGGCAGAAGAATGGCTAAGGGATAGATACGTAAGGCTTCTAAGATCTTATCCCTCCTTTTATTGGGCAATTAGGGAATACCTGCCAGAGTTTCCAGCCAATCACTTCAACACCATAGGATTACTTGGCCTGCCCGAAGCCGCAGCCATATATATGAACCAGCCAGCTTTGTGGTATGAGGGAAGTAGGAGAGATTGGTTAAGGGCAAGGGATGCGATGAAACAATTTGTCGACTTCGCGGTCAAACGCGCAAGGGAGTGGATGAAGGATACGGGTATCCCTTGGAACGTTGAGGAGATACCGGGAGAATCCGCGGCTCCTAAGTTGGCCCTCTCGGACCTCAGGGATTTTCCAGAGCTGTTGCCCTTTTTGCCACGGGAGACGGATCCCATATACAGCACCAGCATAGCGCCCTACTACGGCTCGTTGCAGCTTTCTGATCGCGTGGATATCGAAGCCGGCGTTCAGCGCTCGTTTACAGGAGGAGTTATGATGCACATCTTCCTGGGAGAGCGGCCCGATCCCGAGGCCTTAGCCTCGCTCACGAAGAAGCTAATTAACACAGATCTGGTTTACTGGAGTTACACGCCTGCTCTGACGGTTTGCAGGACTTGCGGCTCAAGCTTTACCGGTATATATACGAGGTGCCCTAAATGCGGCTCAGAAAAAGTAGATATATGGAGCAGGATCATAGGATACTACAGACCACTGAAGAACTGGAACCCAGCGAGGCGCAAAGAGTTCTGGACAAGGGAGCACTACGACCTAGGTTGACTGCTTTGAAGGGGGCAGGCTGGAAGCCAATATCTCTGGTGGACGTTAAGGGTAAGGTGACGTTCACGCTTTGGCTTTGTGGTTGTAACCTGCGTTGTCCATTTTGCCATAACTGGAAGATTGCCAATGGTTCACGGGAAGCTTGCTCAGAAATTGACATAGAAAAAATGAAAGGAGACCTTTTGTCGGTCCTAAGTTTCGTAGACTATTTCCACGTAACCGGAGGTGAGCCGCTCATGCAGGTCAACGAGCTGAAAGGGCTTTTCAAAGAGCTCAAGAGCGAGGGCGTGAATATTTCACTTAACTCGAACTTGACCTTACCCTGGCTACTTAAAAAGGTACTACCCCTGCTTGATCACGTTGCGACGGACCTGAAGTTGCCAGAATTTTACGGGTACGGCGAAGTTGCCAGTTCGGCAATGTTTTCAAACTTTCTTAAGTCACTTGACCTACTTGCAGAAGCGCACATGAAGGTGGAGCTCAGGGTTCCCATAGCTAAGGGTTATGAGTTGAGCGCTTATGAAAATCTATTCCGTGCCGTGGTGCCGCACCTGAAGTTTCCTCATTACTTTGTCCTGAACAAGCTACTCGGCCCCCCTCTCACGGAGCCCAGGGATGAAGCTTGGTGCAGGACTCATTGTTTTGCGGGGTTTGATGAAGGCGCCGAAGAATTGGATAAATTATCCAAAATCTTAAATATGGCAAACCTACCTTAACGATCAAAATGAGGCTAATCCGCGTTTTGTCGATTACCTTAATTTTAATGTTTGTGTTGTCGTTCTACAGACCAGCAGTTGCACAGGGCTCTTATTATCCCGTGAGGCTTGTGGATGATGATGGTAACGTTGTAACGATATACCAGAGACCGACCAGGATAGTATCGCTTGCTCCCAGTAACACCATATTGGTTTACGGTCTTGGACTTGGCAACTACCTCGTAGGTGGGCTTGCCAACGAGTACGTGTGCGCGACCATAGCACCTCAGGTTAAGAACCTGACCAGCGTGGGTAGTTATTACGGTATAGATTTCGACGAGATAGAGGAGCTGAGACCGCAGCTGGTACTTGCATCGAGCATAAACTCACCTCAGGACATACAGAAGCTAAAGAGCATGAATCTCACCGTGCTAGTGCTCAACGCTACGAGCATTCAAGGCGTCGAGCGGGACATAATGCTTGTCGGTAACGCCACCGACACGCAACAGAAAGCCGAACAGATAGTGAACTGGATGAATACCGTGATAGCCGACGTTCAGTCAAGGTTACCCAGTTACAAGACAAAGGTCTTTTACCTCTTAGATACCACCGGTGGTTATTGGACGGGTGGAAGCGGGACGTTCATGAATTCGATGATACAGTTGGCCGGAGGCGAGAACATAGCATCCAACATATCTGGTTGGGGCATAATGAGTCCAGAGGATATATTGAGCGAAAATCCATCGGTGCTTATATTAGATCAGTACGCCAACGCCAGCGTTGTGAACCAGATGCCATTTATGGCCACAGCAGCAGTGCACAACGACAAGGTGTACGTGATACCGCATGAGGGTTGGTTTGCTCAGCCTACTTACAGGCTTGTCTATGGTATAGTCTGGCTAGCTGAGGCGTTCTATCCTAACGCCATGAAGGGTTTTGAAGTACCTCCATGCCCTGCGGAAACCGGGACCGAAAACGTCACCCTACCTCACGCGATACACGTAAATGCCAGCGAGGGAATACCTTATCTCGACTACGGGATCGCAGCATTGGCAGTGGTCATCGTGGTTCTACTCGTGGTGGTGTACGAAAGGAGGCGCTAGTTATGCCGCGGCGTTTAATGAAACCCTTGCTGGCGTTGGTTTTTTTGGCCAGCTTTTTTCTTTCAATCATGATAGGCCCGGTTAGGATACCTGCATCGGCAGTTGCGGGTTTTTTCTTTGATTTTTTGCCTTGGTTTTCTAAACCCACGGCCGTTTATTGGGACATAATCTATTACCTGAGGTTGCCAAGGGTAATTCTTGCCCTTCTAGTGGGAGCTTCGTTAGCTATGGGGGGCGTCGTAGTTCAGGCCATGTTCCGGAACCCCATGGCTGAACCTTACGTGATTGGACTTTCGAGCGGGGCGGCGCTTGGCGCATCTTTAGCGTCTACCCTTTCCCTTTACTTTCTTGGGCCATATACAATGCAAATTATGGCTTTTGTTTTCGCTCTCCTATCGACCTTTCTGGTTTACGCGCTGGCCCGCGCGCTAGGCCCCTCGTCGGTTATTGGAACTTCATCAGGGGTGCTCCTGTTATCAGGTATCGCGGTAAGCTTGCTCTTCGGCTCGCTCTCTTCGTTCGTCATATACGTCAACGCGGCTCAGAGACCCGAGGTCATATTTTGGTTATTGGGGAGTCTTGCTGATGCCGAGTGGCAGGAGATCCCCTTTGTTTTTGGCATAGTTGCGATATGCGCGCTTGCCCTTTACGCCTTTAGAAGGGATCTCGACGCATTGAGCCTGGGTGATGAGGACGCGCTTTACGTGGGGGTCAACGTGAAAAACGTCAAGGTGGCACTCATGTCTATCACGGCACTCATGGTTGCCACAGTGGTCTCGGTAAGTGGTCTCATAGGCTTCGTTGGGTTAATGATACCGCACATGACTAGGATGTCATTTGGCTCCGCACACAGGGTGCTTCTTCCTTTCAGCGCGATCATGGGAGGCGTATTTCTCCTCCTTTGCGATGATTTGGCCAGAACAGCCATGGCCCCACTGGAGATCCCTATAGGGATAATTACGGCATTCGTAGGAGTGCCATTCTTCTTTGTCCTATTGAAGAAAAGGGGATATGGTGAGCGATTTGACCGAGGTCCTTAGCTGTGAAGCAGTAACCGTTGATTTTGGAAAAAAAGAGGTCCTTAGAAGCGTAAACCTAAGCGTGGGAGAGGCCGAACTGGTCGGTATCGTTGGCCCGAACGGGTCAGGAAAAACAACGCTCATACGTGCCATCGCGGGCTCTCTCCCCTATAAAGGCACCATATATTACGGCGGAGTTCCCGCGACCAAGCTAAAGAGAAGAGATATAGCGAAGTTTTTATCCGTGGTTCCTCAAGAGCCTCCGGTCTCAACCCTAACGGTTATGGACTTCGTGCTTTTAGGTCGCTATCCCTACCTGAGCCGCTGGGAAGATGAGGGACCTGCAGATATGAGTGCCGCTACAGAGGCGCTTAGGGAGCTTGGAGCCCTGCATCTAAAAGATAGGCAGATCAACACCTTAAGCGGAGGAGAGCTTCAAAGGGTGATGCTCGCTAGAGGGATTGTTCAGGGACAGCACGTGATCTTAATGGACGAACCCACATCACATTTGGACTTGAAAGCGCAACAGGAGATCATGGAGCTAGCTCGGTCGCTAACTAAAAAGAGAAGTATAGTCGCCACATTTCATGATCTAACGTTGGCTGGGCAGTACTCCGACAGGATAGTTGTTCTGAGGGAAGGCACGGTACTAGCGCAAGGCAAACCCAGAGATGTGCTCACATCAGATATGATAAGCCGCGTATATGGGGTTAGGGTGATTATAGAGCACGAGCCAGTTTTTCACGTGATACCCATCTTTTCGGATAACTTGGGTCAGTAACTCTTTAACGGCGCGCATGAGTCTCGTGTTTTTCTTGTGAGAAAGGGCTCCAATTCTAACGTATTGGTTGTTCAATCCCTTTATGGTTGAAGCGTCCCTTATCAGAAACCCCTTATTAAGGAGCTTTTCCTTTAGCTCAATCGACGTCATCCCCTTGATCCTGGTCAAAAGGTAATCGGTGTGGGATGGTATGACCTCGAATCCAAGCCTTGTAAGGGAGCCAGAAAGGTAAGTCCTTTCGCGCGAAGCGTAAGTCTTGCTTTTCTGAATGAAATTCGAGTCAAGCCAGTTCTTCGCAACCTCGATCGAGAGCACGTTTACGTTCCAAGCCGGTCTTACGGCATCTATCTTAGATGCCCACTCAGGAGAAGAAACGGAATATCCCAAACGCAGGCCAGGCACTCCAAGGAGTTTTGTAAGCGATCTTAGGACGACCGTGTTTTCTAGTCCCTCGTTTATCACGCTTTCCCCCTCTTGGTCGCAGAGGTCCATATGAACTTCGTCTACAACCAAGGTTGCGCCTGCGGCCTCAGCCCTGCGCTGAAAGTCAACTATGGCGTCTTTCTTTATAACCTTTCCAGTGGGGTTGTTGGGATTGCACAGAAATATGAGGGAAGTGCCTGGCTCTATCTTGACGTCATTGAGATCGACGTCAAAGGGATGCTTGCTCAAATAAAAGTAGGGTTTTAATCCATGGCCTATTACAGCCTGTTCGTACTCGCTGTAAGTTGGGGCCAGTATCAGCGCCTTTCCCTTGGGGACTGCTGAACAGATCAAGTGAATAAGTTCGTTGGCCCCATTTCCAATCACGATGTTCTTTTTATTTAGCCCGTGAAAAGAAGCTAAAGCGGCGCGGGCTGAAATGGCGTCTGCCTCTGGATAACGCGTAGATAGACCAACTATCTTCCTGAGATATGGCAATAGCCCATTAGGAGGGGCAAGTGGGTTCACGTTGCTGCTGAAATCGATGACGTTTAGGGGTTTTCCATCCCTCCAAACATCAGCTCCATGAATCGCCATGCCCAACGACCTCAAGCAACTTCTAGTCCGATGTACTTCTTGACCTCCTGAGGAACTCCAATCGTTGCGTTTCTGGTAGATATTATAAGCGCTATTCCAGCTGGTATTGCTCCTGCCGACTCAACCATCCTGAGCAGAACGCCTATGGTACGTCCAGTCCTTGCCAGGTCGTCAGCTATGAGCACCTTTTGCCCTTTTTTCAGTAGTTTTTTGGGAAGGTAAAATGCTTCTCTTATGCCGCTCGCAAACGAGATCTCCGTCTCTTCGTAGAAGTCGTCTATTCCAAGTTCTCTCTCTTTCTTTACCACCGCAAGGGTTGCCTCGTACACGTTGGCTAGTTCCTCAGAAAAAGCAATACCGTCAGCTGCCACGGTCAGTATAACGTCTACCTTTTCATTGATAATGGTTGAGCACTCTATGGCTAGGAGGTGCAACAGAGCTGGATTCGAGATCACATCGCTGTCATCTATTACTCCACTTTCATCTATTTTTACGAAGTCCTCTATGATCCTGGACGATGGGTGTGTTGCAAATATCGTTGAAAGCAGGTCTTCTGCCCTCTTGCTAGATGGAAGGACCCTGCCGTTTATGTACCGACTTATTATGGCAGGAGAAAGCTTTAGGTCAACCGATAGCTTCTCGTACGTTTCTCTCTTCTTTATTATCCTAAGCGCGTCTACCGCGTTCATACGTTTTTTAAGGCTCGCGTAAAGGTCTTTCAATTACTTATCACCCCTCTTTTGCTTTTGACCACACCTATGCTATTTTGATACTTTCCTGAGTAGGGCCTTAGCGTCGGCTTGCCCAGCCTGAAGAAGGCCACCTGCACGGTCCTTTCGCCAGCTCTCAGCTTTACTTCTTTATCGCTGGCATTGAAAAGGGAAATGGTGAGGTTACCCTTAAAGCCGGGGTCGATCAACGCAAAGCTGCCAATCAACCCCTCTCTGGCTAAGGAAGAGCGCATGTAAATGGATGCCGACACGGCGTTGCTCAGCTCAATCCTCTCACGAGTGGAGGCTAACGTCCAAGACAGCGGAGGAATTACTAGGTCAAATGCGAGTGCCATGTCGTAGCCTGAAGGGCCTAAGGCCTCGTCTGCGTAAGGTTCTATGATTATGCCAGCACCAAGCATTTCTTTTATCTCCTCGGAGGATAGCATAAAGATGTTACATGACCATGTTTTAACTTTTGCGTTCAAGCTCACTTGATTAGAGAGCAGCTTGTTAAAGAAATTCATCACAAATGAGAGTCCGGTGGTTAGACCTAAACAAACCGGAGCATAGAGGTGGGTACAGGGCCAAAAATTTGTGAGGCGATCCCGTGCAGTTTCTTCCTAAGGTCTGTTTGCCAATTTATGGACAAAACTGGATAGCATATGGGTACAGGATGCGTTGATCTGTTGGGCTATGCGTGCGAGATGTTGAGCGTTCCGAGTTACGTCAGGCAAGAGGCGTTGCGTCTTTTACAGGACCCAAAAATGGTTGAGCTGAGGAGCTGCGAGCAGCGCGTCGCGGTTTCGGTGTTGGTGGTCTCGCGCGAGTCCGGGATCCCTCTTTCAACGGAAGAGGTCATTGTTGTGTTAAGGATAAGTAAGGCCTTTCTTTTGAGGGGCCTTTGGAAGTGGAAGAAAATGGGCGGAAGCTTCAAGGAGCTGAGCGATATGGACTGGATACCGCAAATAAATCAGAGGTTTGGGTTGCCACCAACGTGTGAGCGTAGAGCCAGAGAGATAAGTTCGATGCTGAAGCAGGTGGGCCATTTAGATCCGAAGAAAAGAGCATTGGTATCATGTTATCTTTCCGGGCTGGAGCATGGTATGAGCCCTAAGGTGAGCGCTCTTCAAAAAACTGATCGGCTTTGGCTCATTAAGTTTGCGGGATTTGGGCGCAGAAGTAAGCGTTCTAAGGCGCAGCGGCATGTTCTTCCCTGAGCTTTCAATCCTCGCTTTGGGCGTAATTATGGCTTTTCCTAGAGGGGCAACTTTCGACCATCTCTGGACGATCGAGTGGGATGCTCGCACTAAACTTATAGGCCCAAAAGAATATTACCCTGCCCTTAGGGGGCTGGGCCCGTAGCTCAGCATGGTTAGAGCGTTCGGCCCTAAATGGGACGAAACTGATAACCTGCTGGGTCAGATATCGAAAGGTCCGGCGTTCAAAACCCGGCTTAACGGGTGAAACTCGCCGCGGGCCCACCAAAAATTCAAGACTTTTTAATCAAGTATATCTCGTAGAGTGATGTGACGAAAAGCATCATCCCGAACGCGAAGCTTAGGCTCCACACGTAGTTTTGGACCTCATAAGGGCTCAGGTAGAAGAGATTGCCCTTGTAAACGGTCGGTAGCACGTAGAGGTGATAAGTTCCTATGTAAGGGGTGTCGTAAGTCTGAGGGTAAAGGAAGAGTAATATCAAGGAGAAAAGGAAAACTACCACTGGAAGTGTCGTTCCCTTTCCTCCCCTCTTTTTGCTTGCGTAATCCGCGTAAGCGATGGCTATTAACAGGATTGCCACGACGGAGTTCGCTATTGCCACATCATAGTTATAAGTTTTGCCTAAGGTTAGGGCTATGGGTATGAGGATGAGGTCGAGGACGCCTATGGTAACGTTTAAGGCCGCCATGCCTTTAGGAGATCCGGTCTTTAAGGTGCCTGCCTTACTCGACATCTTCGCGTATAAGCTGCTCCGAGTTATATGTCTTTCTGTCCGGCCTGTGCGCCAAGACCAACCAGATTGCCGCTGGCTAATTTATGAAACCAAAGCGTAAGGCTTTTAGATTAGTCTAATCTAATATTATTAGTGAGGTCTAAATGACCACTGCAAGGGAGCTTGATTGCCTTAGGTTGATTTACGAGAGGTCCGGCGATGGATGGCCGGTCAGGCTTACGGATGTGGCGAAGTCCATGTCAGTTAAACCGCCTACTGCGTTAGCCATGGTTGAGAAGTTGGTACGCGAGGGCCTGCTTAAGAAGGGCTCGTCAGGATACGCGCTTACGGAAGAAGGCAGGAAGGAGGCAGAGAACTTAGTTATGGCACATAGGGTCGTAGAGACCCTGCTTTACAGGGCAGGCTTTACCCCAGACGAGGCGTGTGTCCAGGCAAGGAAGTTCGATACCCTCGTACCGGAGGTCGTAGTTAGGAAACTTTACGATTATTTGGGAAGGCCTACCGAATGCCCCCATGGTAAGGAGATAGCTTGTTGAGGCGATGATCGTTGATTGACCTGTGGAATCCACATCCAACTACTTTGGAATTGGCGCTGATAACGGCTTATCTTCTTGGTATAGTGCATGGGATAACTCCCGATGAACACACTTGGCCCATAACGTTCTCTTATTCAGTTGGAACGTTCAGTACCAAGGGCGGCGCCAAGACGGGATTGGTCTTTTCAACGGGGTTTACGGTACAGCGGGCAATCCTGTCGGAGCTTGCCTATTTCGCGCTTGCTGGAGTCTTCATGACTGCTTTAGCGTTCGGTGTGACCTATATAGCAGTGGGTCTTGCCATGGCGCTTGCTGGTATATACATAGCTAAAAAAGGCAAGTACTTTCACTGGCACTACCTTGAGGAGAAGCTTGGGGTGAAGATGGGAATTCATAAGGAAGGAAGTGAGGCTCAGAAAAGAGAATTAGCACATGAAATAAACCCTGCAACCGTTGTTGACGACGAGATAGACACAAAACCCGTCCCGGTAAAGCTAGCGCTCATTCATGGCTTCATAGCGGGCTTCGGCTTTGGGGCCTTTGCGCTGATAATATACACGGTATTGGCTCCTATGATGCCAAACCCATGGTTTGGATTTCTCCCAGGGTTGCTTTTCGGGCTGGGAACCATGACCATGCAGATATTGTTTGGAATGGGTTTTGCCGCATGGCTTAGCTCGATTAAAGGACTTACAAGGGAGGGTATAGCGTTTGTTGGAAAGACCATAACCACTTACGTCCTAACCTATGGCGGTCTTGCGTTTATAGTTGGAGGTCTAGCTATAATATTTGACCCTTGGCTCCTTAATTGGGGAATTAACACGGGTATACACGTCCATAACCTGCACAACTTGGGCATCGGCTTCTTCTTGGTCATAATAACCGTCGTAGTTATAGGCATACTCGGGTATGAGAACGCTATATCAAAGGCGAAAAGAAACCCAAGGTTTATGAAGGCAATTAGCTCAGGGAGTAACCGATGTTCTGATTTAATTTATGGTTGTTTTTGATTAAGTAAAAATGTTCATGCGACGCGGTGCATCTAATAGAATTGATTTAAAGATTTTTATGATTATTTATAATACTGTATTTGAATCCATGCCTTTAGCTCTCGTAAAAATCGATAAGGATAAACTTATTTATGCTCACTTAAGCCCCGTCAAAACATCTAGTAGGCATTCAAGGATAGGTATTCGTTATCAGCTGGCCGTGAGATCGCCCATATTTATCAGCGATTCTATGTAATTCCAAACTTGTCTTTCTATCTCAAAGCTCCAGAGGGATTCCGGTATTTCTATGAAGAAGAGCAACGGAGTTAAGAAGAGGCCCTCTAAGGCTGCGACTCCTAAATCCTGAAGCCATTTGCTAACACCCATCCTAACGGTTACCTTGTTTGGATCCCCACTTATGGTTATCGTTAAAGCCCTATCAGCTGCCAATATGGTTCTCAGGATGCCTCCCTTTTGTGCCTGGACGACTACTCCAAGCGGGTGTTCAGCCCTCTGAGTTTTATACCCTTCCTCCTTAAAGTAATCTTCTAGCTTCTCCCCAAGCTTCTTTGGGTCTATGTTCTTGTTATCGTATTCCCTTATTGCGGATTTCATGATATTGATCATCTACCGATTTATACGTGTTATGCATCTGAGGATACGGCCAAGCTTAAAGGGGATATGTTTTGCAAAAATATGGCTAAATCGCAAGAGATAAGCGTAGCACAGGCTACGGCTGTAAGCCTTGGTGCCATAATAGGTGCTGGCATATTTGTGCTTAGCGGGACCGTGCTCTCTCTGGATGGTGCGTACTCGTTTCTGAGTTTCATTTACATGGGCTTCGTCTCGCTGGTGATAGCATTTGAGCTTGGAGAACTTACCTCTTTATTCCCTCAAACTAAGGGTTCCTCTTATTCATTTGCATACGAGGCATTTGGAAGCCAAATGGGTTTTGTAACGGGTGTACTTATGTATTTCAGCTATGCTACAAGTATATCCGCCATAGCTCTCGGCTTTGGCTCATATCTTGTTAGACTGATTGGTCTTGGCGATCCCGTGATGCTTGCGATTCTTTTGATTGCTGTGCTTACTGTGGTCAACATGATTGGTGTCAAGAAGGCCGCCGAGACCGATTTCTATATAGTGGTCGTTAAGGTGTTGGTATTGTTGATATTCATAGCTTTTGCGCTTTTCATTTCAACTCGTATACCAAACGTCTTTTCCCATTTTGAGGTTCCGAAGGATCCTGTGAATGGCTTCTTCCAGTCATCAGGAGCCATAATTTTCGCTTACTCTGGATTTCAGAGCGTGGCAACGATAGCCTCGGATGTTAAGGGCGGAGGAAAGGGAGCGGCCAAGGCCATAGTTTACTCCGTTATAATCAGTATGGCTCTCTACATAGCCGTTGCTCTCTCTATGGTAGTGATGGCGCCTACCAGCAGCTATGCCATATCAGCTGATCCTCTATCAGTTGCCCTTTCGTTGGCGAAGGCCCCTCAATTTATGAAATTAATAGTTGACTTTGGCGCACTTCTGGCCACAACTTCAGCGACACTAGCAACGATTCTTACATCGTCAAGGATGCTGTATCAGATGGGTGCGGATGGCCTTCTTCCAAAGATAACTACGAAATACGACTCAAAAAGAGACGTAGCCAGCACCGGTGTTATGATATCTTCGATGATCGGAGTTATAACTCTTTTCGCGGGAAACGTCTACGTCATAGTAGCCATAAGCAATTTCGGCCTGCTCTTCTCTTATCTGATGACTACTCTTGCAATAATACACTTTCGTAGGAAGGGCCTTATATCACCATTTAGAACGCCACTCTATCCGTACTTGACCGTTGTAACTTTTGGCGCGCTGCTCACGGTTTTCCTTGGTATGCCAAAAGAGGCGCTTATAATAGGGGTGATAACTACGTTGATGCTCATAATGGGTTATTCGATGATAAGGGAGGCAAAGCGCGAGGTTCCTGAGAAGATAAGGTTGTTCGAAAAGCGCAATGGAAAGATAGATTAAAGGCGCTCAAGTTTATTTAAGTCTTCAACAATAGTTTAGCTATGGAAGATCTGCAGAAAAAAATCCTGCTTCACATATATAAGTTTGGTCCAGATACACCATGGTTGATGGCCAGAAGGCTCTTGGGAAATTCCGGGTGGGCTCCAAGCTATGACGAGAGCTCCATAGAAGAGGCATGCAGACAGCTTGAAGATGGCGGCTATCTGGTCAGATACGAGGGTCCTTTGAAGAGATCAGTAACCTCATCGATCAAACCATGGCTTAAGGTCAAGTCAAGGGAAATGGGCGGTAAGCCGAAGGGAACATATTACACGTTAACCAAGAAGGGAAGGAGGTTGGCTTCGGCTATAGCCAAGGGTTACAAAAATTCGGTTGACCTTTCGAAAACGTGAATTGGAAACACTTTAATTTTGTTCGCATTTTTACATTAAATGGATAAGATTAGAGTTGGAGTTGTTGGGGCAGGGCTCATAGCGCAGCGCGCTCACATTCCATCGATTAACAGAAATGCGGATGTGTCTCTCGTGGCTTTGGCAGATTCAAGGGCTGAGCTTGCGGCCTCGGTCGCTAAGTTATGGCGTATCCCTATCTGGTATGGCGATTACCATGAGCTTGTTCGTAGCGATGACGTGGATGCCGTGTTTGTGCTCACGAATGATCCATCTCATTACGAGATAGCCAAGCTCGCTCTTGAAAACGGAAAGCACGTATTTGTTGAGAAGCCACTTGCTACAAACTCAAAGGATGCGAATGAACTCGTAACCGAGGCGGAGAAGCGCGGTCTTGTGCTCTCGGTAGGATACATGAGGCGTTACGATGATGGGATTAGGCTAGCCAAGAGGCTAATATCTCAGCTGGGGGCTCCTGTGATGGCTGACTCTATTTACCTGAATGGGAATTGGCTTGCGGGGGACTCTCAATTCCCGTATATCACGTCTAATGAGAAAGTTCCGTCGATTGAATACAGATATCCAAACTTGGGGTTTAGCGAAGAGCAAAAAACCCTCTACGCATGGATTTTAGCTCTTTCTCACCAAATAGATACAATTAGGTATCTGTTTGGAGATCCAAAACGCATAGCGTCTTCGTCAATTAGTAAAAATGATAAGAGAGGAGATTTAAAGGTCAATTCCTTTGCATCGGTACTAGATTACGGTTCGTTCTTGCTTACCATGGAGCTGACTTCTGCTTGGAAGGGCGACTTCATGGAGTACTACTTTGCGTGTTTTGGGGGTAACGCGGTGCTCAGAGTGGATCCTCCCATCTTCTTGTTTAGGAACGCAACTGCAAGGGTTGAGCTACGCACACCGGATAAGACTGAGGTTTACGATCGCGTTGGTTTTAGGTGGTCTTTCGAGGTTGAGGTGGAAGAGTTCTTTAACGCCGTAAGACAGCACAAAGATACCGTTTCAAGTGGGCGTGAAGGCATGCTGGACCTCGAACTAGCGGAAAAACTGGTAGCTGCTCTTTCGTAGGCTCGTCGAGAACCAGTTAACTATCTCTGAATAGGCCCTCTTCCTTACCTCGTAGTCGGTGAGGACGTGTCCTCCTTTTTCAAAAGTAAGAAGGCGCTTGTTTTTGCTGCCAAGCCTTTCGAAGAACCCCTCGGATGACGAGAATGGTACAACGGGGTCGTCTTTAGCGTGGATTATCAGGAAAGGTTGGTTTAACCTCGGGGCGAGTTCGTAGGCCTCACCGCTCATGCGTTGCATGACCTTCTTGGCGTTTTCGGCCTTTATTCTAAACGCGTTCATATAAGTATATCCGTCTTGCGCTGGCGCGTTAACGTTTACCGCGGGGATACGCAACCCAGGCGAAATGAGTACTATCGACTTAGCGTTTACCTCCGATGCAAGTTTTACGGCTATATAACCTCCCATGCTTAGGCCCAGCAATCCAATCCTTTCCCTGTCAGCGAAGTCAAGGGAAGAGGCGTAGGCGAAGGCGTTTTCGGCGTCCTTTATCGCTTCATCTATGTCAAAGTCCTCGAACTCCCCGGAGCTGTCGCCGTGGCCCCTGTAATCAAACCTGACCGCGCCTATGCCCTCAGCGCAAAGCTTTCTGGCAATGTCGACGTAGAGCCTGTGATCCTCTATGTGGTGCCCAGTGTACCCATGGAGCATCAGCACGAGAGGAGCTTTTTCCCGGGGTTTGTGCGTGATGCCTAATATCCATCCATTTCCTGAAGATATTTTAAAGGGATTTTCTTCACAAATCATAAATGTTAATCTCAGTATAAAATAAAAACCTTTTGAACCATTTAGAAAAAAAAGGAACTACTTCCATGAGGAAATTGGGTTCTTCATGGGATAGCTCACAAAACCCCACCTTGAAAGCGCGGTTTCAGGAATGGAACGCGCATTTCGCGCTTGTTCCTAATAAATCTGGGCGAGGATTATAATTGAAAATGGAAACAAAGATCTTGGGACTTTTCCTTATGCTGTTAGTGGGTGTTACCTCGGGCTACTCGCTTGCTTTTGGTCCCTCGCAAAATACCCAGCTGACTTATGGCGCCAGCTACACCGCGACCCCGTCTGGAGTGACCTTCACCATATACGTGGACAATCCTGGGAATGTTCCGGTGACCGTATATGTATCCCAGCCGTTTTACTCCGTCAGCGTTTACCTTGGCAAGCAACTCGTTTGGTCATCGGACTATGGCAAGGTTCACGACATGGGTATGACGTCTATGGTAATAGCGCCTTATGAGGTTCAGCCAGGAATTACGCAGTGGACAGTGGTTTGGAATTACAGGGATAACCAAGGGCATCCTGTGGCTCCTGGTATATATTATGCGGACGTGTACGCTCTGGGCGTAAACGTTGGTACACTTGCGTTGCATGTAGGAACGACTTCGTCTGGGAGCCTACAGAAGAGCAGCGCTAGTTCGTTGGGCTCTTTGGGTTCTAGTAACAACGGGGAGGTTATAATTGTTAAGCGTGGAAAGATGATGGACAAAGTAAACTTTAATAGATTTAGCATCGTTAATTTTACAAAACTTCTTGATGATATTAACGCTTCAAGGGGCTTTGCAGCGCTTGCATCTGATGCAGCGGTCGGGATAAGCGAGGGCTTTAACACGCAAGCGCCTGGAGTAGACAGAGTGTTCGTTATAAACGCCGCAACGATTGGTGCGAATTCTACACCCATATCATATTATAGGTTTGACAATAGGACTAAAACTTGGTCCGAGGTCATGCTACCCGCGGTGAACTTCACGGCGCTGGCGGAGCATGGTCTCTTAAACCAAGCGAAAAAACTCGAGGCTGATCTTAAGTCAAATGTAAATACGCTTAACAAAGCCGCGCTTAGTGGTAACGCGGCCACCTTTGAACAAGCCATAGGCGATTACCTCAGAAACGTGACATTGCAGAAAAAGCAAATCTGGGCAGAAATCAGCCTGATAAATTCGCAGGGCAAGTCCAGACCGATGTTGATTGAGATGCTTCAGGGAGCTATGCACCTAAACTTAACGGTGGAAAGGCAGTTCGAGATAACTCAGAAAATGGGCTTGCTCGTTTCCAACGCGGCCGAGCGTGATTATAAGGAAGGCTTGGGCAACCTGACTCTCGCTGAGAACATCATCTTCCCTACAATACAGCCTGGAGGACCCATGATTCCGGCAAATTCAGGGGTTACGGCAACCGTTAACTCAGCCTCGATAAGTAGTCAAAACTTGGTCTTTGCGGTCCAATACATCAGGGTGGCGATGAAGGACTTTCAAGATGCTCTCGCGCTAAATGCCCAGAGCAGGGCTGGACCTAAGCCCGAGACGCCTAAGTTGCAGGCGGCTTGGGCGGTCGAAAATGCCACGGTCGGTCTTTTGAAAAACGATCCCGCGGCAACCAAATACATAGGCCAAGCCAAGGCTGACCTCAACGCCGCCGCGCTTGCCTCTAACCAGGTCCAAGCACAGCAACTGATAATCGATGCAATGCATGAGCTTGAGCTAGCGCTTCAGACTTACCAAGCATCAGATTCATGAGTTTTTAATTTTTTACCATGCAACGAGTATTCTCGGTTGCCCTTAAAGCCAGTTATGCCTTTAGCTTGTGAAGATCCCTCTATCTTTCCAGAGGAAATACCTCTTTCATAGGCTTGGTAGTCAGGATTCCAGCGTAATAATCGGAAGCGGTATAGGAGAAGATGCCGGTGTGGTGACCGTGGACGGCGCATATTTGGTTTCGCATACTGATCCAATAACCGAGGCGAAAAATCACATCGGAAAGATCGCCGTGCAAGTCTCTTCTAATGACGTGGCGGTAAAGGGCGCGAGGCCAAAGTGGTCATTGGTTACGATCTTGTTGCCATATCTTGATGAGGCACTTCTTGACTGGATTACCGCCGAGATAGACGTGACCTCAAAAAGGCTTGGCATCTCTATAGTAGGTGGCCACACCGAGGTCACCTCCTCCGTCACCGCTCCCATAGTCAGCATATCTACTTTTGGGATCGCCAAGGGGCCTTTGTTAGATGTGAAAAGGATAAGGCCGGGGCAGATGATAATCATGATTAACGAGGCAGGAATAGAAGGAACCGCGGTAATAGCCTTAGATCATGGTGGTATGATATCCGATCTTGCAGATGTTGTCGAAAGGTCAAAGCGCTTTATCGACGAGCTGAGCATTGCCGAGGACGCCTTGGCTGCCTCTCAGCTCGGAGCCGTATCAGCTCACGATCCAACCGAGGGAGGCATTATAGCGGGCCTCCTGGAGATGGCTTTATCATCGCACACCATGTTCAACGTTAACGTGGAAAAAATAGCCATAAGGAAGGAGACAAAAACTATATGTCAAAAACTGGGACTTGACCCATTAAAGCTGTTGTCTAGCGGAGCTCTATTATTGACCGCGGAACCTGATAACGTTAGCCGTATATTGGACGCTTTTCGCGGAAGAGCCAGAGTAATCGGGAACGTGAAAGCAGGTGAGGGGCTTCTTTTGCGGGGTAAGGGATATGGCGGTTTGATCTCTGAGATACCCCAAGATGAGATCGAACAGTTAGTTTAGTGGCCAGACGCGCCCTGTAACCCGTGTTTAGCGACAGCCCTTTAATTAGCATCTGGAGGGTTCGGATAACGAAAATTGGTTTTCGAGAAGGCATTTGCTTAAGGGCGCGCCTAAACCGTGTTTCGCATCAGGTAGTGGAGAAGCCTTGAAACGCAACAGCAGCGACACGCGTAAGAGCCATAGGAGAGGAAGGTTGTGACCGATGGTCTAAAAAGAGGGGTCTTGGGAACGGCAGGAGTTTTCTTTAACTCATTGGCCGGTCAGGCTCCCGTTTATAGCGTTGCCTCCGGTGCGGCGCTCATAATGGGAAGCGCGGGCGCGGCCGCACCCCTTGCCATGCTGATAACCAGCGGGGGTATGTTGGCAATAGTTTTTTCGGTCTACGTAATGGCTAAGCGTTATCCTCACGCCGCAAGTTTTTATGAGTACGCAAGTCGCGCCTTTGGCGCTCACATTGGTGCTTTTACTGGTTACGTTTACTCGATTTTATATGGGTTGCTTGCAACTGCCTCCGTTGCGGTGGCCTTCTCGTACCTCGCAGTGCAGGGCGCTTACTCGATTGGGTTGAGGGTAAATCCACTGCCGTTTTTGCCTGTCATCCTCCTTCTGCCTCTTGTTCCTGCGCTTCTGGGAATAAAGCTAAGCGTAAAGTTACAGATGGTGACGACATCTGTTGAAGTGCTCCTTTTGTTCGGATTTGCGTTGCTTAGTGTTTTTGAAAATCCCTTGGGTTTAACGACATATCCGTTTACTCCCAGTGCGACTTTCCAGGCCTCGCCCATGGGGGAGCTGGGTGCTCTGGCTGGTGGACTTGTGTTCTCAGTTACGTATTTTATGGGATTTGAAACCAGTACCCAACTCTCCGAGGAGGCTAAAGATCCCAAGAGAAGCGTGCCGCTGGGAACTCTTTCAGCCACTTCCTTTATGGGTTTGGTCTTCATGTTTTCAACATATGCGCTTGTGATAGATGTGGGTTTGTCAAAGGGGCAGATAGGATCGTTTGTTTCAAATGCATCGAATGGATTAAATCCCATTTACATTTTTGTGGAGCGCTACCTTGGAAGCGTTGGTCTTTACGCGTTCATAATAACCTCATTGTTGAGCGTGTTTTCTTGCTATTTGGCCACGCTGAATTCCGTCACGAGGATGCTTTACGGCATGGCGAGAGAGGGGGCACTCCCTAAATCTCTCTCAAAGTTGAACTCCAGACAAAGCCCTAACCTCGCGGCGTACTTGGTTACCGGCATCTCCGCGGCGATTTTGATCGTAGGCTATGTTATTGAAATGGTCCTTGGGGGAGGAGATGCCCTAGAATCGACCTTTTCTATTATGGAGTATACATATGCCGTTGACTCGCTTTACTACGTGGTGAGCCTTCTCGTGGTAGCGATAGCAGCTTTCAAGGTAACTCGGCTGGGTAAAGCCGTGTCCATGTTGGGCTCAGGTATGCTTGTCGCGACGCTCTACTATTCGGTTAGTGGTGCGTTCGTCGCGCTTTTTCTTGTGATCCCCCTTTTTCTTGCGTTTCTTTTTGCGGTTTTCGTTTAACGTGCATGCCTAAAGCATCGCGAAGAATGCAAATTTTTCCTGTCGAATTGGGTGGAAACGTTTTTACGCGCTTTTTTGCTAAGCTCATGGATTTTTCTCGCATGCAGTTAACTGTGGATTACGTCAAGCAAAGGCAGCTCGACAATGGTGGCTTCTTTTTTGCTAGAGAGGCTGGCACGCCAAGCGTGGAAGACACGTTTTACTCCATAAAAATATTGAAGGCACTAGGTCAGGACGTGCCCAGGAAAGAACAGGTAGTGAGGTATCTTAAGGGAGCGCAGAGGCAAGATGGTTCCTTTTCTAGCGTCGAGGTAGCGCGCTACGTGATAGAGGGATTAGGGGAGCTAAGTGATAGTTTTGTAGTCGAAAGGGGCTTCAAGAATTGGCTGCTTTCCAGCTCTAGCCATGGTTTCTGGCTTAAGAGCGAAAGCGAGATCGCGCTTGAGCTCTTTGAGGCGGCTACCTCTGTAATTAAGATGACGGGGATGCTTGATGACGTCGACGTGGATAGGCTGCGCAGGGATCTGGCGGCCTTTGAAAGCGAAGAGGGAGGTTACGGCATTAAGAGGGCCACGCTTAGTGGGACTTATTACGCAGTCCGTTCTCTTTGGAACTTGGGATTTGACGTTACTGGAGAATGCCATGACTTCTTGTCAAAGTGCGAGATCAAAGGCTTGGGCTTTTCGGAAAGGCCAATGACGTATCCACCCGTCATATCAGATATCTATCATGGAATTTGGCTCGCAAGGGCTACTGGCTACGGCATAGCAAGCGCTAACAGCGTGAGGGATTTCGTCCTTAGTTTTATGAATGGCAACGGCGGATTTAGGTACTTCCCTGAAATGGGGATATCAAATCTTGAAAACACTTATTACGCCGTTGAGTCGCTTAAGCTTCTTGAAGTGAATGATAGGATGCTCCAGGTCGATAACTTATCGACCGCCACGTTGAGATAGCTGTGTCGATGTGGCTTAGCGCCAATGCTCAGGGTCAATACCCAATAAATCGAAAAAAGCTTGAAAAGGTGCGCCCGCTCTTCTAAGATAAGCGTTACTGCTTTGGCGCGCTTTCCATGATGAAAGAGCTCTGCACCCTCTTTCCGTAGCCCTTGTTCTCCAAATCCGCGAAGGTCCTTTCGATGATTTCCGGCTTAACGTTTACTCCATAGTACTCCAGGAACTTTGCGCTTACCTCCTTGGCGGCGTGGGGTCCCCGTCCCTCCTCCAGTATCCTAAGCGTGAGGCTTCTCAGGTCTTCCCACCTATTCCATGGATACGCGAACCATGCCCATTCATCTTCTTCCTTTCCATAGTAGTCAGGTATGAAGCTTGATCCCTTTATGTATTGAAGAGCGGCCGTCTTGATCTCAGCTGGAGCTAGGGTCTCGAGGTAGGCTTTCGCAACTGTTAGGCTCTTGCCTGTGTCAGTTACATCATCTATTAAAAGTACGTTCTTTCCGGTTATGCTTCCACCGATACCTCTTTCTAGCCTCGCGTCTTTGCCCCTTACGGCCGTTTCTCCCCAGTGGGCGATTCTGAGGCACGTGAAATCAGATATGCCCAATATATCGCTAACGAGCCTTGCACCTACCACGCCTCCGCGGGCCACCGCAACTATGACATCTGGCCTGAAGTTTGACGCCCTTATCTTTTCTGCCAGATTATAGCTCATTTCCTCGACTTCCTCCCAGCTCAGAAAGCGGCAAGGAAACTTAGCTGGCAATTTTTTTTACAGAAATATTCGGCACTTCAATAAATGCCTTTCCTTCAGGCTAGAGCTTGATCTTGAAATTTTGAGGTAGCATGTGACCGGCTTTCTATCGGTGTGTTGTGCTGAATCGGGTTTATGTTTAAAGTCAGCGTAATGCTAAATTTTACACTCAATCGAGGGTATCGGTGGAAAAATAAAAGAGCTCAGGGAGCTGACCAAGGCGGACAGGATCGTTGTCACGTTCGATGAGGTTGACCTTAGAATATTGATCATGATCAGGAGGCCTGCCGCAACATCCATGGGGGGGTCGCCGTAGGGCTCGGCGTAGACAAAGTACTATCACTTAAGGAAACGCGTTTTGAGAGGAGAAGGTTCGAACAAGAGCATGGAACTGAAGTATTGTGTCAACTTCTTGGAGTCGGGGCTTTTCGCGTTCGATATGGTAATGACGTACTTCATAGCAGAGGTATCAAAAAGATCAAATGCACTCCTTCAGGAGCTAGTAGCCCTACCCTATGTATCAACTAATGGCAATCAGCGGAGAAGTGTACGGCCTGCTTTATGGTCCCTCTTAATTGGTGCACAGCATAGCTTGTCAACTGCAATCGATATGCGCGGGATTGGAAGCGGAGGGGGAATTCGTTACTTCGTTTTGGCTTAGTATTGCTGGAGCCTCTTTACCTCTTTGCATTCGCCGGTTATCCTGGAAAGCAGTTATGAGAGAGCAGATTTTCATAATTATACGCTGATCGGTTTTTTTATCAGCAAGATAAGCCATATTACACTGAATTAGGCCTAAGAGAATGGACTTGTTTTGAGGTTTTCAGAGGAAAGATGGGCTTTTAGTTCCTCCGCTTCCCGATAAACACTTCATCTCACACAGCTATTGCAGAACGCAGAGAGGTCGACTTTATGGAGGCTGTCTCTCTCTGAGTTGCTCTTAAGGGATTGGGAGTGGATGGTGAAAATGCACATGAAAAAAGGGGAAGCGCTTAAATCTCCCCCAACTAATCTTACTTGCCTCCATCGTGCGGCGGTGCGGCAAGACCAAGGCCGGATGGCCGGGGATGAAGATGCCGCCTCCAGCGATGGAGTACGCTTAGGTGATGGCGACCTGAACTGAATGGGTTCAGATCGGAAGAGGGTATCCGCATAAATTCCCCTAAAATAAGTTTCAAACGGTCGACTCCGGTTGATCCTGCCGGACCTGACTGCTATCGGGATGAGGCTAAGCCATGGAAGTCGACGTGCGCCCTTGCGCACGTGGCGTACGGCTCAGTAACGCGTGGCTAACCTGCCCTCGTGACGGGGATAACCTCGGGAAACTGAGGATAATCCCCGATAGGCGAGCGGCTTTGGAAGAACCGCTCACCGAAAGGGACGGAGGGAATGGCCTTCGTCCGCGCGAGGATGGGGCTGCGTCCCATCAGGCAGTTGGTGGGGTAATGGCCCACCAAACCTATAACGGGTACGGGCCGTGAGAGCGGGAGCCCGGAGATGGGCACTGAGACAAGGGCCCAGGCTCTACGGAGCGCACCAAGCGCGAAACCTTCGCAATGCGGGAAACCGTGACGGGGCCATCCCGAGTGCAGGCTGCTGAGGTCTGCTTTTGCCCAGTGTAAGAAGCTGGGCGAATAAGTGGGGGGCAAGACTGGTGTCAGCCGCCGCGGTAATACCAGCTCCACGAGTGGTCAGGACGGTTATTGGGCCTAAAGCGTCCGTAGCCGGCCCGGTAAGTTTATGGTGAAATCCGGCATCTCAAGTGTCGGAGCGCTGTAAATACTGCCGGGCTAGGGAGCGGGAGAGGCCGAGGGTACCTCCGGGGTAGGGGCGAAATCCTATAATCCCGGAGTGACGACCAGTGGCGAAAGCGCTCGGCTAGAACGCGTCCGACGGTGAGGGACGAAAGCTGGGGTAGCAAACCGGATTAGATACCCGGGTAGTCCCAGCCGTAAACTATGCGGGCTAGTTGTCGGAACGGCTTAGGGCCGCTCCGGTAACGCAGGGAAGCCATTAAGCCCGCCGCCTGGGGAGTACGACCGCAAGGTTGAAACTTAAAGGAATTGGCGGGGGAGCACCACAAGGGGTGAAGCTTGCGGCTCAATTGGAGTCAACGCCGGAAAACTCACCAGGGGAGACAGCAGTGTGAAGGCCAAGCTAACGACTTTGCCAGACGCGCTGAGAGGAGGCGCATGGCCGTCGCCAGCTCGTATCGTGAGACGTCCGGTCAAGTCCGGGAACGAGCGAGACCTCCATCCTTAGTTGCAACCCTTAAAGGGGCACACTAAGGAGACCGCCACCGATTAAGGTGGAGGAAGGAGGAGGCAACGGCAGGTCAGCATGCCCCGAAACCCCTGGGCCGCACGCGAGCTGCAATGGCAGGTACAATGGGATTTGACCCCGTAAGGGGGAAGCAATCCTCAAAGCCTGCCTCAGTTGGGATCGAGGGCTGCAACCCGCCCTCGTGAACCTGGAATCCCTAGTAATCGCGTGTCAACACCGCGCGGTGAATACGTCCCTGCTCCTTGCACACACCGCCCGTCGCTCCAACCGAGTTGGCTTCGGATGAGGCATCAGCTTCGGCTGGTGTCGAATCCGAGGTCGACGAGGTGGGAGAAGTCGTAACAAGGTGGCCGTAGGGGAACCTGCGGCCGGATCACCTCCGAATAATATTTTAGGGAAGTGTAAAGGGTACCCTCTTCAATTGTGATGTCCGGGGCGTGGGCCTCGAACTGATTGCGGGAGCGAGGAAGCAGTTCCTCGCGTTGAACGCCGTGAATGGTTGATACGCCAGACTGACGCAGGTTGATGTAAGCGCAATAGTAGGGCTTTCTGCTGCTACACCGCCTAACGGATGGCTTGGCTTGGGTGCCGAAGAAGGGCGCGGCAAACGGCGATATGCCCCAGGTAGGTGCATGCAACCGTTGATCTGGGGATGCCCAAATGGGACCTCCTGCGTCGGGCTAACAACCCGGCGCATCTCGTTGAGGGAGGGGAACTCCCCGAACGGAAACATCTCAGTAGGGGAAGGAGGAGAAACCATCAGGGATCTCCTGAGTAGGGGCGACCCAAAGGGAGACAGCTCAAATCGAATCTGGCCCGTAAGGGCTCAGAGATGTGAGGTGAGGTAGCCGTTAGCGCCCGGCTCTCCTGAGCCGAAGCGGTCTGGAAGGACCCACCAAAGAGGGCGATGGTCCCGTAGGTGAAGGGAGGGTGGGCGTGGTTACCTCAAGAGTACCACGGCTTAGTTTTGTCGTGGGAAGACGGGAGGTAGCGACTTCTAAAGCTAAATACACCCCAAGACCGATAGCGGAGCAGTACTGTGAAGGAACGCTGAAAAGTACCCCGGAAGGGGGGTGAAAAGAGCCTGAAATTAGGCGGTTATATGCGATGGGGCTCAAAAGGTAGGCTTTCCCGAAGGAAGCCACGGCGACGTGGTTGTACGAGGGAGAGCTGTTCCAGGGTTCCATCGTTCGTCTAGGAGCACGAGCCAGGGAGTTCATGGAAGCGGCGAGCTTAAGGGGTTAAAACCCCGAAGGCGAAGGGAAACCGACTTGCCCGCAGCGGTGAAAGCCGTGAGGGGCGGGGTCTGAAAGGGCCTGAAGTCGCTTTCATGAGACCCGAAACCGGACGAGCTTGACCTGGGCAGGGCGAAGCCGGGCTAACGCTCGGTGGAGGCCCGAAGGGGTTCTAACTTGCAAGTTGTTCCTCTGACCTGGGTCAAGGGGCAAAAGACCAATCTAGCCCGGTGATAGCTGGTTCCTCCCGAAGTGTGTCTCAGCACAGCCTGGCCGGAGCTTGGTGACGGGGTAGAGCTACCGATAGAGGAAGGGAAACCGAAAGGTTTCTCTCCTCCGTCAAACTCCGAATTCGTCACCGGTGTAGATGGCCGGAGTGGGGTTCCGCGGGATAAGCTCGCGGGCCGAGAGGGAAACAACCCAGATCGCGATTAAGGCCCCAAAATGTCGGCTAAGTGCTTGTAAAGGCATCTCACGCCTAAAACAGCGAGGAGGTGGGCCCAGAAGTAGCCATCCTCCAAGGAGTGTGTAAAAACTCACTCGCCGAGGCGTGAGGTCCTGAAAATGGACGGGGCTAAGCCGACTGCCGAGATCGCGAAGCCCGAAAACGGGCTGGTAGGGAGGCGTTCGCGCTGGCCAGAAGCACGGCCGTGAGGTCGTGTGGACCGGCGTGAAGTGAGAATCCTGGTGGAAGTAGCAGCAAAGAGGGGTGAGAATCCCCTCCACCGAAAGGGCAAGGGTTCCTCGGCACCAATCGTTGGCCGAGGGTGAGTCGGTCCTAAGGCGATGCGTAACGCGCGTAGCCGAAAGGGAAACGGGTTAATATCCCCGTACCGTGGTAGTCCGCTGATCCGCGCCTTCGCCTTGAGATAGGCCGAGTGGAGCCGTCGCTTCATTTTGCCTTGGAAACCGGGGGAATACCGTAATGGCTAGATCCCGGCGAACAAGGTAAGGCCGCCCGCAAGGGTGGTTCGGTCAAGTCTTAGGGCCCATGAAAAGGGTCGCGGTGAGGACGTCACGACCGTACCGAGATCCGACACAGGTGCCCCTGGGTGAGAAGCCCGAGGTGTGTTGGGTGAGTCTGGGTTAGGGAACTCGGCAAATTGGCCCCGTAACTTAGGGAGAAGGGGTGCCTGGGGGGTTGGGGCAACCCGGCCCTTCAGGTCTCAGTGACTAGGGGGACCTGACTGTTTACTAAAAACATAGGTCCCTGCAAGACCGCAAGGTCGAGAACAGGGGCTGAATCCTGGCCAATGGCGGGACGTCAAACCCCGGTACAACGGGGCGAAGCGCCGCTTAAAGCCGGAGGTAACTCTGACCTTCTTAAGGTAGCCAAATGCCTTGTCGGGCAAGTTCCGACGTGCATGAATGGATCAACGAGGTCCCCACTGTCCCAACCCGGAGCCCAGCGAAGCTACGTGACCTGGCGCATAGACCAGGAAACCCTGACTGGGAGAAAAGACCCCGTGGAGTTTTACTACAGCCTGTTGTTGAGGTGCGGTTGTGGATGTAGAGCGCAGACGGGAGCAATGTGGCCGCAAGGCTGAAGCGACAATGGAACACCGTTCTTCCACAATTGCGCCCCTTACCCGCAAGGGGACACCAGCAGGTGGGTAGTTCGGCTGGGGCGGCACGCCTACGATAAAGAAACATAGGCGCCCAAAGGTTGGCTCAGGTGGTCTAGAAACCCACCGTAGAGGGCAAGGCCAAAAGCCAGCCTGATTGGATCCTCAACGGCAAGGGATCCAAGAGCGAAAGCTTGGCCTAGCGAACGTCCGTGTCCCCCTCGCTGGGGGCCGAACATGTCAGAAAAATTACCCCGGGGATAACAGAGTCGTCGCGGGCGAGAGTTCCCATCGACCCCGCGGTTTGCTACCTAGATGTCGGCTCTTCCCATCCTGGAGGTGCATAAGCCTCCAAGGGTAGGGCTGTCCGCCCGTTAAAGGGGATCGTGAGCTGGGTTTAGACCGTCGTGAGACAGGTCGGCCTCCTCCTATCAGGGTTGCTGGTCGCCTGAGGGGAAGACGCCCTCAGTACGAGAGGAACAGGGCGTCGTGGCCTCTGGTTTACCGGTTGTCCGACAGGGCATTGCCGGGCAGCTACGCCATGCGGGATAACCGCTGAGTGCATCTAAGCGGGAAGCCCATCCCGAAAATAGGCGACCATGCCGTCAGGCACAAGGACACCCATAGAAGATGGGTTTGATGGAGCGGAGGTGTAAGAGCCGAGGCGCAAGCCGAGGCTTTCAGCCTGCCGCCCCCAATAGTCCGAGGGCAGTTAGCTCGAGGTTGCGTTTGAAAGCCTGCGTCGGGCGAAATATCGGCCATTCACGGCGTTAGCAAGGTGAGGTTCTTGAAATCCGAAGAAAAAGGAGAAGGCGATGTGGTTATAAAGGTCGAGAGCTTTGACGACCTTTGGAAACTGAGCTTCGTGGTCAAACCCGGCTACGTTTTGGTCGGCAAGACGACGAGGCAGTTGAAGTTGAGAGACGAAGGAGGAGATGTGAGGGATAAGCGCAGGATATCGCTGAGCTTGGCCATAGAAGTGGAAAGGGTTGAGTTCCAACCCTTCACGGATTCCATGAGGTTTCTTGGGAGGATAGTGGGAATTGAAAGAGGAATGGAGTGGGTAGCCCAGAAGGGTGAGCACCAATCCATATCGGTTGGCGTTGGAGACGAGGTGGAAATAAGAAAGGACGGTCCCTTTGATCCGCTGGAGAGAAAGCTCATGAGCGCCAATGAAAGCACGGAGGCCAACGCGCTCATCCTTTCCATTGACATGGGTTCAGCTGCCCTTGCGGCGCTCTGGACATATGGGTTCGAGAAGATAACGGAGCTCAGGGCAAAGAGGGAGGAAGAGGATGCCCACCTCGGCGAGTTCTTTTCGGAAGTGGGATCGATCCTCTTATCAGAGCTGCAGAAGAGGAAGCTGAACGAGGTGATAGTGACGGGACCGAGCGTGGTGCTGGATGAGTTCAAGCGCTCGGTGGAAAGCCGTGGGCCGTTTAAGTCCGTGAGGTTTAATCATCTGGTTTCTTCTTACGGCGGGGAGGAGGGGCTCGAGCTTCTGAGGGATAACCCGGAGTTTGGTGCATACTCTTCAAAGCTAAGGGTTGCTAAGGAGAGGGAACTCATAAAGGAGGTGTTCGATAGGCTTTCCCAAGGCAAGGGCGTTGCCGTTGGAGTAGAGGCCGTTGCCGAGTCCGCAAAACAGGGCATGGTTGAAGTGCTGCTGCTCAGCACAAAGCTGCTTAAGGATCCCCCAGAAAAACTGATGGATATAGTGGAAGACGTGGAACGCGATGGGGGAACGGTGGAGATAATCTCGGAGGAAGGAGGAGCTGAGCTGCAGGGATTGGGAGGAATAGCGGCCATACTCCGCTGGCGAGCGTTTTCGCGATGATGATCCGCGTGCGGGGTCTTACGCGGTAAACCGTCTCTCTACCTCTAGGTCCAGGGCGCCGTTATCACCAGGGATTGCGTAGGTCCTCAGCGGTATGCGTCCGGCGCAGAAGCCACATGGCGAGGACGGATTTGAGCTGGGTTCGGTCACGCGATTGCCCGTCCTGACGTCGTATACGGCTCCATGTATTGGGCAGCGGGCACTAAGTCCTTGCACGTCGGTTAGCAATCCGCAACCAAAGTGGGCGCACACCCCATCCATTGCGTAAAAACGGTCGCTTGCCTTATCGTGCACTATAAGCACTGGTACTGGTACCTTGCTTACGCTGATAACCGTGATTATCCAACCTCTTCTTCTTACCAAGTTGGAGCTTATGCCTACATGCATTTGCAGTTTATGGGGGCGTGAAAAACGTTTAAACGTGACCCTAAAAGTCACGTAAGGGGACAGAAGCTTGCAAGGTTACGTAGCGTGGCTGGCTGGGTTTCTGGCCGTGACCGCAGCTCTTTGGATATTTGGCTACCTGAAAAAACCAAGCGGCCTGAAGCTGGGACCAGGTTACGCGATCTACAGCTCAGCTGCCCTTAACGAGCTCATAGACAGGATATCCAGAAGCGCCAAGAGGGTATGGAAGGGCTGGTTCACTTTGGGTGTCGCGGTTTTTGCGGCCAGCACCGCCGCGGCCATATACCTTCTCGGGGGGGACCTTGCAAAGGGGCTAATGGCGGTAAAACCGCAGGCCACGGTTATGCCCGTGGTGCCGGGTCTGACGATACCTCTCCTTCCAGGACTTGTGGCGCTTGCAGTAACTGTGGTGGTTCACGAGTTCTCTCACGCCGTGGCAGCTAGAAACGGCGGAGTTAAGGTGAACAAGCTCGGGGTCATATTCATTCTCGCTTTTCCCATAGGCGCGTTCACCGAGCCCGACGAGCAATCGTTCAAGGAAGCTTCCCACGGCTCTAAGCTAAGGGTTCTCGCGGCCGGCAGCATGGCTAACTTGGCTACGGCGGGAATAGTCTTGGGGCTGCTCGTGCTTTTTCTCAATGGATATCCCAGCTCACCAAACGCTGTGGTCGTGCAGGGCATTATACCGGGCACTTTGGCGTCTAGCCTTGGGATCAAGGCGGGTTACCTCATATATGGTTTGAACAACACGGCCACGGGTACGCTTTCAGCACTATCGGCGGTGCTGGCCAAAACGCACCCAGGACAGCTCATAACCATTGTAACAAATCACGGCAACCTGACCGGAAAGTTGGGCAGCGTGCCCACCGCTTATGGATCAAGCGATAAGGGCTTCATAGGGGTTGAGCTCAGCAGCATGCCCTTCTTCACTCCGCGCGCTTACCTTGGCCTTTCCACCAGCGCGTGGCTTCAGCTTCAGACTTACGGCTTCTGGATATGGTTCATAAACCTTAACGTTGGGATTTTTAACGCCCTGCCCATACCTCTGCTTGACGGCGACCAGTTCTTTAAGGAGATCGTGGCCACGCTAAAGGAAAGGGGGCTGCCGTCCAGTCTTGGAAACGGCATCGCGCTTTCGCTCGAAACCCTCGCCATCGGGTTGCTGCTCGCAAACCTGATATTTTCCGCCTCGACTTTACTTTAAAATGGAATGCAAGAAGTGCGGAAGGCCCGCGGTTTACGTTGATAGGAGGTCGGGCACAGCGCTATGCGAGGAGCATTTCAGGGAAGGATTGGAAGACAGGGTAAGAAAGGAGATAAGGGGTGAAGGGATAGGGAAGGAAAAGCGCCACATCAGAATAGCCATGGGTATATCGGGAGGAAAGGACAGTCTCGTTATGATGGACTTGCTCTGGAGGGTGGAAAGGGAGTACGACGTTGAGCTCATAGCGCTTACCGTTGATGAGGGAATTGAGGGGGGAGAGTACAGGAGAAGGAGATTTGACCTGATAAGAAGAATAGCTCAGGAGAGGGGAATAGAGTGGGAGCTCAGGAGCTTTAAGCAGAAGTACGGTTTCACTCTTGATGAAGCGGTCGTGGCACTTAAGGGAAAGGAGGAGCCCTGCAGCATATGCGGCGTTCTCAGGAGAAGGGCGTTAAACGACTACGCGAAAGAACTTGGGGCTGACTACTTGGCCATAGCCCACAACCTGGACGATGAGGCAGAAACCGTGCTGATGAACGTTATAAGAGGTGATTCGCAGGCCTTAAGGCGCTCTGAGAACTACGCGGAGGAGTTGGCGGCCTTCTACGTTCCCAGGATAAAGCCCATGAGGAGGGTAACCGAGAGGGAGGCGGCCTTCTACGCTTACCTCATGGGGATACCGGCCGAGGAGGAGGAATGCCCATACGCTCGCCTATCTCTTAGAGATGAAGTGAGGTCTTTTCTTGACATACTGGTAAGGGATCACCCTGCGGCGCGCGATAGCCTTGTGAGGCTTGGCGACGAGCTAAAAGATAAAGGAAAAGGGCTCAGCAGAGCGCGGTGCGCCAGCTGCGGGTATCCCACATCTGGAGGGCGGAAATACTGCAGGGTTTGCGAGATCAACTTCTCGGTCAAGGGAGCTCTAATCGGGGCCAACCAAGAGCGCTGAGCGCGGCCTTTTTAAACTCGGTTGGGTAAGTATTGGCGGCGGGTAGGGTCGGAGGCCTGCCCTCTCCCCAGCCAGCAACGGGCATCAGCTGGGGCCAGCAACTGGGGGTGTAAAAGGCGGGGCCGACGGGAGGAAAGCGGGCCAAATGGGCGATGAACCCTTACCCCCTGGGGGCCGAGGGCCCGAGTTCCCTTCCGGAGGGAAGGGAAGCGGGTTAGCCGCCGGGAACGGACTAGGCCCGGAAGGGAGCAGTCACACCGGCGAACTCGGTCGTTCAGGGGTGATGGGCAAGCTCATCCGCGATCCAAGCGTCGGGCCTTGCCTGGCACCTTCAGGGCCGCCGCCAAACGATAGATACGCTTATAAAAGCCCGTTATAATGTTGTCGATAAATTTGGTATATCAACAGAGGCTGTGGTATTCCTTCTTCTGGGAGACCAAGAGAAGGAAATCAGTGCTGGTGGGAAGCATAAGGGAGAAGCTAGAGCAGCTCATAAACGACGCCGCAACGGAAAAGGGCTTTGAAGTTGGGAAGCGCATAATATACCCGAACGCCGTCTACCTGGAGCTTGGCGTTGACCCGAAGGTCGCCCCACATAACGCTCTTGCTCACATTAAGGCGAGGACGTCTGGAGCCTTAAGGTCTCATTTCCCAGAGCTCAAGAAGCTTCCGTCGCTCTGGACCAGGGATTACGTGGTTTACAATCAGAGGGTTGATGAAACCACGTTGGGATCGCTTTCTCGCTGGGTCAGCGAGAAGAAGCGCAGCATCAAGGCCAAACACTCGAGGTGACTAAGTTGCCAGAGATAGTGCTCACAACAGATAAGACGATGATGAGCGAGTACAGGAACATACCACTTGCCGATTTCTTCGGATGCGCACCTGTTGAAAGGGTGCCAGAAAGGCTCTTTGACTTCATAGCTACGCCGCTTCCCACAAGGAACGGCGTCGCCATTTACGCTCCTTATGGTATTAGAAAGCTTGAAGCCGCACTTCTCAAGGGCTTCCCCAGCGAGAATATTGTCGTGACGGATCCCGACCACCTGTCGCAGTTCGTTGATGAGAGGACGAAGATAATCGGCATATCAACCATGGATCCCTTGGGTCTTGGTCCCGTCACCATGATGTTCACTTTCGGCGGGCAGTTCACGTCTTACACTAAGAAGAGGTTTCTTGAGCTTGTGCAGCAGGCCGACGCCATAAGGAAAGCCAAGGGGAAGAACGCGAAGATATTGGTTGGGGGTCCAGGAGCTTGGCAGCTGGACACGAGGCGTGACATGCTTGAGACCCTTCCCATAGATAACCTAGTTCAGGGAGAGCTTGACCATGTGGCCGTTGAGGTTTTCAAGAAGGCCGAGGATGGGTCGCTTCCCAAGAACTACAAGGTGCTTGGGTGGCCCAAGGTCGAAGACATACCTCCCATAGTCAATCCGGCCATGAACGGGATGGTTGAGGTTATGAGGGGCTGCGGAAGGGGGTGTCAATTTTGCGCGCCGAACGTGAGAAGCGCAAGGTACATGGACCTTGAAAAGATAATGAAGGAGGTCGAAGTTAACGTTAAGGGAGGGAAGCCGGCCATTTGGGCGCACAGCGACGACATATTCCTGTACAAACTTGAGGACAAGAGGCACTTCTATCCGAACACTGACGCCATAGTTGAGATGTTCCAGGCCATAATGTCCTTCAAGGGTGTTACCCACAGCAACCCCACTCATGGCACCATAGCACCAGTGATAGCCGATGAGAAGCTGCTGCCAAGGCTTTCTCCGGTGCTTAAGGCGGGTCCTGATAACTGGATAGGGATACAGCCCGGTCTCGAAACCGCTTCGGGAGAGCTTCTCGCGAAGTATATGAGGAACAAGATGCTTCCCTTCTCACCCTCTGAGTGGGAAAAGGTGGTTTTCGAGGGCACCAAGACCTTTAACGAGAACTACTGGTTCCCGGCCTACACCATGATAATGGGCCTTCCAGGAGAAACCGAAGAGGATGTTTGGGACAGCGTTAGGCTCATTGATAAGATGGAGAGGGAACTTCCAGAGAAGATAGGGCCCAAGGCGCATTTCGTGGCCGTTCCGCTTTCCTTTGTGCCGCTGGCCGTCCTAAGCGGCGAGCAGTTCTTCGACGTCGGCAAGGAGATGACCGAGGCTCGCTTCGCGCTGCTTTACAGGACTTGGAGGCACACGGCGAAGGAGGCCATGTACTTCAGTCAAGCGGTGAAGTCGGTGCCACCTTACCTGCGCCCGGTGCTTAGGGCGCTTGTCTCCATAGGGCCCTTCATAATACTCCACTACATGGAGAAGTGGGGAAAGAGCATGGGTTTTGACGTGGATAAGGCATTCCACATACCTGGATAGGCTCGATCTGGGCTAAACCCTTAAAACTAAAGGTGCTTTTTTTTCATGCCGGGGTCTCCTAGCCTGGTATGGAGCGGGCTCGCTAAGCCCGTGGTCCTTTGTGGCCGCACGGGTTCAAATCCCGTCCCCGGCGCGGATATGAGAAAGCTCTTAGGCGGATGAGCGGTTATGACTATGAGGGTCGTGGTCCTCAGGTATGGGCATAGGAGAGACAGGGATAAGAGGATAAGCACCCACGTTGGGCTTGTGGCTAGGGCGTTTGGCGCTGAGGGCATGTATGTTTACGGAGAGCGCGATCCCTCCTTGATTCGCTCCCTGGTGCATGTTAACAAGACGTGGGGCGGTGATTTCTGGGTAAGCTGGATAGATGACTACGCCGCGGAAATAAAGAAGTGGAAACAAGCGGGAGGAAAACTGGTTCACCTTACCATGTACGGGCAGGACATTCAATCAATCATTGGTCAGATAAGTGCCGAGGAAAGCGTCATGGTTTTCGTGGGTTCTTCAAAGGTTCCTCGTGACGTGTATGACCTAGCTGATTATAACGTTGCGGTTGGCCATCAACCTCACTCTGAAGTGGCCGCTTTGGCGGTCTTCTTGGACAGATTGTTCGAGGGGCGGGAGCTTATGAAAAGGTTTAATGGCGCATTCCTAACTATATTGCCTTCGAAGGATGGAAAAATTGTCGTCAAAGCGCAGGACAAGGAAAGCGTCCAGCGAGAAGTCCGCTGAGAAGACCGGCCAAGTTGGCCTTGACGCTAAGACCATAGAGGAGCTCGTTCCAATACTTCTTCACTCTAAGGGAAACCCCGTCATAAGCGGGATAATAAAGAACCTGGAAAGCGGCGAAGCCGTCTCCGATGATGACCTGGCGGCGCTCATAGGCGTTAAGGTCAACACGGTGAGAACTGAGCTCAACGAGCTCTACGCCAACGGAATGGTGACCTTCGAGAAAAGAAAGATACCAAACCAGAAGTGGTACGCCTACTTTTGGAAACTTGACATGAATAACATAAACTACCTCATACAGCAGCGCATCAAGAAGGTCATAGAAATACTGAACAAGAGGCTTCAATACGAGACATCTCATTCCTTCTTTTACTGTCCGAAGGACGGAAAGCGCTACACTTTTGAGGAGGCGCTGGAATATGGATTTAGGTGCACTGATTGTGGGACTCAACTTCAGGCCCAAGACAACAAGGAGGTAGTGGAGAGGCTAAGGTCGGAGATATCCCGGCTTACCCAGCTATTGGAGAGTATATCAGGGCAAAGGAAGGAATCGTGAAGGAGGGCCTAGGGGTATTAAAGCGCGCGGGGGCCAACTCCGCGGTCGTAGCCCACTGCCTCGTCACGTCGTTTGTGGCTTATGAGTTGGTGAAGTCTGCCAAGGGGCTCGGGCTTAGTGTTGATGAGGACCTAGCCGTCAAGGCAGCCCTTCTTCATGACGTAGGGAGGGCGTTTACCAAGGGAGTGGCGCACGCCGTGAAAGGAGCAGAGTACCTAGAAGGGCTTGGATATCCAAGGCAGCTCCTCTTGGCCGTGGAAAGGCACGTAGGCGCGGGGATAACGGAGGAACAGGCAGTGCAGCTTGGCTTGCCCAAAAGGGCTTACGTGCCACAAACCATTGAAGAAAAGATAGTGTCCTTTGCCGATAAACTGGTCGAGGGTACGTCCATATTGGGACCCGATCACGTGCTGGCAAGGTTCGAGAGGGAGTTCGGAAAGGGCTCTGTACAATGGAATATGGCTAAAAAGCTGATAGAAGACATGCGGGAGATCTACGAGAAATCGTCGGTGCCATCGCTCATAGGATGGAAGAGCAACGATAGGCTCGAGCTTCATCTCTGAGCTTCGCCACGTCCTTTAGTGTTATTCCATCGTTATTCGCTTTGGGCGAGACAGGAGAAGGAGGAGGAGAGGCCCTTATCTTCACTTCGAGCTGTTTCTCCAGCTTATTTATGAGAAGCTCGGGTGGTCTTAACTTCCCCTCTTCGACTCTTCTTATGACCGACTCTTTTTCGTTGAGCTTTTTGGCTAGTTGTTCTGGCGTCATTCCCCTTTCTTCTCTGGCGCGCCTTATGATTTCCCCGTAGTTTTCGTCCAATATGGTGTCTTGGGGCACGGGAGCTTGGGGCCTAGGCCTAGGTCTTAGGCCTTGATTATGAGATGGGCTCCTTGCGTGGCTGGGCTGCGATGCAAACGGTCTTGCGGGTTGGGTCTTCACGGGCTGGGGAGCCGTGGGCTTCTCGATTATGGAGTCTGCCTTCTTAGCGCATTTCTCGCATACCTTAAGCTTGGCTCCTTCTATGTAAACAATGTAGGGCTTTCCCCTTATGGGCGCCCCACATATTTCGCAGAAATCCATGAAAAATACATCCAGTGAGATATATGCGTTTGTTTCGTAGAAAAAGTTAAAGCGTTCTCTCCGGGTTTAACTCATGTCAGACAAGGCACTGGACGACTTTGGGCCTCTTGAGGGAGAAAGCGCTCAAGACGAGGAAAAAGAGATAGGGGTTCTCAAAGAGCAGGTAAGTTCGCTTAAGGAGGAAGTGGAGAGGCTGAAAGAGTACATAAACCAGCTGGAGCAGGACAAGGAGAAGGCACTTTCGCCGCCGCTTATAGAGGCCGTTGTGATGGACGTCCTTCCTAATGGTCGCGCCGTGGTAAAGAGCAGCAGTGGGCCTAACCTAGTTGTCTACGTGACCAGCGCCATAGGTCAAAACAAGCTGAAGCCAGGAGATAGGGTCGCCCTTAACCAAAGGGGCTCCGCCATCGTGGAGCTGTTGCCCCGTTCGGAGGATACCTTTGTAAAGCTGATGGAGGTAGTGGAGAGACCCAAGGTTACCTACGCAGATATAGGAGGATTGCAGGTTCAGATGCAGCTTCTGCGCGAGGCCGTCGAGCTTCCGCTCAAAAAGCCCGAACTTTTCAGGGAGATAGGCATAGAGCCCCCAAAGGCCGTGCTTCTCTATGGTCCTCCAGGATGCGGTAAGACCATGCTGGTTAAGGCAGTTGCTCATGAAGCGGATGCTACGTTTATTAGGCTTGTGGGCTCTGAGCTCGTGCAGAAGTTCGTTGGCGAAGGCGCAAGGCTCACGAGAGAGCTCTTTGACTTGGCGAAGAAAAAGAGCCCAAGCATAATATTCATTGACGAGATAGACGCCGTTGCCTCGAAGAGGCTTGATGCCTCCGTGAGCGGAGAAAGGGAAGTGCAAAGGACGTTGATGCAGCTCCTTGCCGAGATAGATGGATTTGATCCACTTGGAGACGTTAAGATAATAGGGGCCACAAACAGGTTGGATATATTGGATCCCGCCATACTTAGGCCAGGCCGCTTCGATAGGCTTGTGGAGGTGCCGCTTCCGGATAAAGCAGGAAGGGAGGAGATATTGAACCTGTACCTGAAGAAGATAAAGCTGAACGGTGAGGTCGATATGGCCTACCTTATAAGCTCCACTGAAGGAATGAGCGGTGCTGATCTGAAAGAATTGGTTACCGAGGCGGGAATGAACGCCATAAGAAGGGGAGCTAAGGCGGTCAACATGAACGACCTGAAGGAAGCGCTGGCCTTTGTGAGAAGGAAGGAAAAGGGGATAAGCGGTGTCGGGTATCTCTGAGGCCGCCTTAGACCTTGAGCAGGTGAGGACCATAGCTGATTACCAGTTCGGTCCTGGCACGGGAAGAGGTCTTTTTCCCGATGGAAGCCAGGTATTGAGGTCGCGGAGGGGGACGCTCAGAGGGGTCAAGCTCAACGGTGATCTCCTTTGCACGTTTGGAAGGGATTCCCTGATAAACCTCACCAGATCAGGCGCCCAAAGGCTTGCGCAGTTTGGAACCGAAAAATACGTGATAGCTTCGGATGAGGTAGGGGAGTTCATAAAGAAGGGAAGGAGCCTCTTCGCGAAGCACGTGAAAGGGGTTGGAAGGTTTTACGCGGGAGAGGAGGTGGTCATACTTAACTCGAAGGGAGAGCTTCTGGGCTGGGGAAGGGCTGCCTGGTCGTCAGAAGAGGTGTTACATTTAAGTGCTGTGCCAGTGGTTAAACAGAGGAATTGACGTTGTCTAATCGCGAAGCGCTAAGGGCCATGAAAAGGCTCGGGATATCGCTTAACGAGGTGCCAAACGTCGAGAAGGTGATAATACAGGCGCAGGATGAGATCATCGAAATTGATCACCCCAAGGTGCTTGAAATAGGGGGAAAAGTCGGAGAAGCGGGTTTTCAGGTGCTAGGTGGTGAGGTTACCAGAAAAGGAAAGGAAGAGGGAGAAGGGAAGCAGGCCGAGATTCAAGTGCCAGAGGACGACGTTGAGTTCGTTGCCTCACAGGCTGGGGTTGACAAGGAGAAGGCAAGGCAAGCGCTCATAAAAGCGCACGGTGATATAGCGGGTGCGCTCATGGAGCTCAAGAAGCGAGGTCAGGTCAAGCTTTAAAGTCGGTCTCCCCCTACTATTGGGGCTGTAGGCTAGCATGGTAGACTTGGAGGTTCGGGTCCTTCGGACCGGGGTTCAAATCCCCGCAGCCCCATTGGGCTAGAGCTTTTGCCCGCGCTGCCACCATCTACTCGCGTGGTTGTCAACCGGAAGCCATGAGTGGACGCCCTGTTGCTGGTCATAAGTTCCCTTTCACGCAGGGGTTTAGGCGTCGTCTGGTTCGCCAAATCGCAACCTGACTGAAAAAATCCAATGCTCTTCTCGGCAAAAAAAGTTTTTTAACGTCGCCGCGCTGGATTAAATATGGCTGTTGTGCAAGTAAGCGATGGGGCTAGCGAACGCTCGGTTCTTGGAGACTGCCTTTACTATCTGCATAAAGAGGGAAACGTTTCCATAATAAGCGAGGGAACTGGTATGGAGGTTGCGATAAAGGTTGCGCTTTCCATAGTCCGGTCCTTTGATAACAGGGCCTTATTGGGAGACATACAGATCTTCACGGAGGAAAGGAACGAGCAGGATAAGAAGCGCTATGTCAGCAAGCTCAAGATAGACATAAACAGAAAACCTAACGTTTCCTAGAGCGAAGTGCCTTTTCAGCCTCGTCCCGCGAGATCTCACCGGAAAGCAGGTTCTCCAGCGTTTCCACATAAAATCTGACGATAGCGAGCTGCCTAAGAACGCGGAAGTAGTCCCTTTGGCAGTCGACCAGGGCCTTAAGTATGGAAAGCGAGAGCCTCATGGTTGACATGGTTTGTTCCTCTTTGTTTTTTCCTAAAACCGGTTTTTGCTTTATCATGCCTTCAAGGGCGCTTGCCCCTTCCTTGAGTCTGTCTACGGTGGGCTCAAGCGCTGAGAGCTCCTTTGCTATTCTTTCAAATATAGCGTCCTCTGTCAAGATGTTCTTGGTCGTCTCTTCCTTTAGCTCGGGAGCGGTTATCTTTTCAGCGTCAGCTTTCACTTTTTTTAGTTGTACCTCCAGAAATGACAAGCGCGATTTCAGCTCCAGAAACGCCCTCTGAAGGTCGTTGTAGTTATCCAAGCTCGTTCTTGCTAGCTGAATTGAGCTATCTAAAGATGCAAGCGCAAGCCCCGCAGAGTCTTTTACCATAATATAATGGCATAGGAGTAGAAAAACCTATAACCTCATCGATGGATTTTTCATCCGAAATGCCAATAGAAGATCCAGAAAAGAGAGCTATTGCGGAGAAGGCCTTACTCAATTATAAGATATGCAGGCACTGCGGCGCTAAGAACCCGATTAACGCTACTAAGTGCAGGAGATGTCACTGGACCTTATTGAGGCCTAAGAAGGCAAAGCTCAAGCGCTAAAGGGTAGGTTTCCTTGACCTATGGAATAAAACGCACTCACCTTGCCTCAGAGATAACCCCTGAACTTGACGGTTCCCAAGTGACGCTGCTTGGGTGGCTTCACGAGAAAAGGGACCTTGGTGGCCTTCGCTTCTTGGTCATAAGAGACAGAAGCGGGTTAGTCCAAACCATTGCAGCTAAAAAAGAGGTTTCACGGGAGCTCTGGGATGAGATCTCGTCTTTTAAGAGAGAGAGCGTGCTGGCCGTTAAGGGGATTGCCAAGGCATCACCTCAGGCGCCGGGAGGTGCGGAGGTTAGGATAAGGGAGGTAACGTTGATATCGCCCTCCGAAGACCCACCCATAGATGTAGTTGGCAAGACCAACGCCGACCTCGACACGCGTCTCGATAACCGCATAGTGGATTTGAGGAGGACCGAACCTCAGGCCATATTCAGGATCCAAAGCACGGTGTCCTCGGCCATAAGGTCATACCTACGCGAGAACGGTTTCATCGAGATATTTACACCTAAGATAATAGCCACTGCAACTGAGGGAGGCGCGAGCCTCTTCAGCGTTTTCTACTACGATAGGATAGCTTATTTATCTCAGAGCCCTCAGCTCTACAAGGAGCAGCTCACGTCGGCCTTTGAGAGGGTTTTTGAGATAGCTCCGGCCTTTAGGGCAGAGGAGAGCGACACGCAAAGACACCTAAGCGAGATAACAATGGTCGACGCTGAGGCGGCTTTTATGGATTATCAAGACATCATGTCACTTCTCGATGGCCTCGTGGAGCACGTCGTAAAAACCGTTAACAAAGAGAACCAGAAGGAGCTCAAGGTCCTTGGACGCGAAGAAGTTGAGGTAAAGCTCCCCATCCCGAGGATAACTTATGATGAAGCCGTCAGCGTACTCGAAAGGAAGGGCGTCGAGCATGAGAAGGACGCGGATTTTGGTACCGTTCAGCTCAAAGCCCTCTCTGAAGAGCTCAGCGACTTTTACTTCATAACGGATTGGCCTACCGCTGCTAGGCCCTTTTACGCGAAACCTCTTGAAGGAAGGCCTGAGAGGTGCGAGTCTTTTGATCTGATGTATGGTTGGATAGAGTTGGCCTCAGGAGCCACGCGCATAAACGATGGAAAGCTTCTCAGGGAAAGGATGTCATCTCAAGGCCTTAATCCAGACTCATTCAAGACACACTTGAAGTGGTTCAACTACGGCATGCCTCCGCACGCGGGTTTTGGACTTGGTCTGGCCAGGCTGCTCATGGTTTTGACTGGAAAGGATAACATAAGGGAAGTGGTCATGTTCCCAAGGGATAAGAGGCGTCTTGAACCCTAGGGATTTCGGAACTACCTCCAATCAGCTCATGGAGAAGCACGCTGGCGTACTGCGCCTTGTGTAGTTCAAACTTCAGGTAAAGGGCTTTTTTGGTCGCGCTATAAGCGGGAGATAGGGGGGTCATTAGGGCTTCCCTGTACCAGCCCCTTACCCAATGGGGTAGCTTCACCCCCAAATCGTTCAACGTCCTTGCCGCTACGTCAAGCCCAGGCCCCTTTACACCCGCCCCAGGAACTGGTAAAAGCAAGGCCTGATTGGGTTTAAGTCTTCCACCCTCGCTTACCGATATTTCTGAGTAGGCTGGCAGGCCAAAGACGTTAAGAGGCGCCACTAGGTCCCCCTTTTCCAGCACCTTTAGACCTATGTCCCTATCTATGCGGTCCCTAAGGATTAGATTAAAGAGGTAAGATTGAAGCGCCTGCACTGCAAGTTCCCTTACCTTGCTCCGAAGAGACGGCTTCATTTCCCTGAGCTCATCGGGTTCCTCGCCCCTCAATATCTGCAGGCCGAGCTCGTGAGTATAGGGAGGCCGAAGCCCAAACCTCTGGGGACCGAAGAAGTTCGGAAATGGTGTCCCCCCTAAAAAGATGTCCAGAGACGATAATCTCCGGTAATTCATCACCTGAACGTTGAAGAGGTTTCCCCATAGGTGATCGTGGTTCAGGGGTGCCCAAACTTTTCCTTTGGGTATGAACGCCCACTTCCTTCCCATGATCCTGTCCTTTAGCTCGGCCCTAACCGCGGCATATTGCGAGGAAACGGATATGGCATCCTTAAGCCCAGCATAGGAAACGGGCGCCCTTACCGCACTTGACAGCTCGCCGACTGCGGTCAGCGTGTCAACCCCATATTTCACCAGCACACCCCACGTGTAGTTTCCACTGTTTTTGTCAGAAAGTGATTGGGGGCACACGCGGTGTGGTAATAGGATCTCCCTAACGCAGAAACCCAGTGGCCCAATAACCTCTCCGCCCATCCCCTCCTTAAGGGTACGCTTGATCCCGAACTTCTCCCAATTCAAAGCTGACCTACCGCACATCACAGTAGCTTCAGGTTTCCGGTGAAGGGATCAAGCGAAGACGATGGAGCTGGACCAAGGGCTGCACAGGTCACGGAACCCGGTGGTACCTCCGTAAGTCCCATGTCGACTACCTCGTGAACGGGTATTTCTCTCTTCCTTGCCTCTTCTTCTATCTGCCTTAGCTCCTCCAGCCCCTGCACCTTTGCGACTATCTTTTTTTGCCCTCCATCGAGCCATAACTTGAACTCTCTGGTGCCCTGAGAGGAAAGCGCGGCCATGACGCTGGCGTGCGCCACCTGGACCGCGATCTTGCCGCATGACATCTTGAGATCCTTCCTAACTACAATAAACAGCTTTACGTCATCCATGGTTTAGCTTTAGTCGTGGCATAAAAGCGGTTCCAAAACCCTCGCACAAAGTTTATTTTGCCCCGGCCAATTAGCATAGGTGCAGGTTTTGGTTTATTATTCCCATACGTCCTTGATGAAGTTCGTAAAGCAGGAACTTGCCAGGGACGGCTTTGACTCACACAAGATAGAGGAGGAGGTGGTTGTTGGCAACAGGCGCGTTGACGTCATGTACTTGGATGAAACGCACCCGCTTGCCATCGAGTGCAAGACATTTAAGCACACGGAAGAGGGCCTTGCTGACTACGCCCAGAAAAACCCAAACCACAGGCGTATACTTGTGATGCCGCTCTTCTCAGCGGACGAGATATGGTTCATAGGCGACAGGCGCAAGGGACAGGTGATTAAGGTCGTCATTAACGGGTCAGGGGACGTAAAGAAGTTCGCCGAGGTCGGTCGTCTTGGTAAAAGCCATGGATAAGGCCTTGGTAAGGGTAAACGTGGACGGAGAGGGTCACACGGTATCCTTGGCGAAGGCGAGGATACCAAAAATCGATGAGTTCATGAACTTCCTTAAGGAAAAAAGGATTCCAATAGCGCTCGTCGATTTGGCTTATACTCCTCAGTCTATATTGGTCGCTGCGGTGTACACCTTAATAGACATAAAGAGGGGTACGGGTATAGCAAAAGATCCCGTTATGCAGTTCGCGCTAAATCTAACTGGTACGCATCAGCTTTCAAAGGCGCTTGAAAAAGTGTATCCACGCGGCGAGATCGGATATTTGGTTGGAATGGATACGGATTTGAAGGAGCTGAACGGCCTTTATGATGCCCTGGAACTTGAAGGTATTTCCTTTGATGCCCACGTGGTAGAGATGTTCTCGGCCCGCGCAAATGGCGTTAATTGGAAGTACAGGAAAAATAACTAAAGATGCCTCTTAGGGTGGCGGTGGTAGGAGCTGGGCCCTGCGGTTCTTTAGTGGGCAGGCTATTGGCCAAAAGAGGGCACGAGGTATTCCTGCTGGAAGAGCACGCGGAAGTAGGAAGGCCCCGCCACTGCACGGGCCTTGTTTCGAGAGATGTGCCAAGCTACTATGGTATGACGGGAAAAAAAGCACATATACTGGAAGAGTTTTCTGAGGCAGAGCTGATATACGGCAGCAGAAGCCTCGTTCTTAAGCTGGAGCCTAGTGCGGTGGCGCTTGAGAGGGAGGGCTTCGAGCTGGAGCTGGCAAACATGGCCTCCGAAGCCGGTGTCAGGATCAGATTTGGAGAAAGGGTAACGCAGGTTCGCACCAACTCGGAGGGCAGAAGGGAGGTGGTTTCGGAAGCACGTGGGATGAAAGAAAATGTGGATGTTGATGCCGTTGTCGACTGCGGAGGAGCAAGGGAAGGGCTAGCTGGCCTTCAATACGAGGTCGAGGGGAACGGTCCTTCAATACCTCAGGTCTACTTTGAGCGTGGCATCCCAAGGGAGTATTTTTATTGGGTTGTTCCTCAGGGTGAGGGAAGATACCTGGTTGGAACCGCTGGCAGGGGAGCGGTCAAGCGCAAGCTCGACGCCTTCATGGGAAGTCAAATGCTAAAGGAGAGATTGGAAGTCGCGAAGGTTGTGAGAGCATTTGGAGGGATCGTAGTTATAAAACCGCCCAGCTCCCCTTACTCTAGCAGGTTTCAAGGGGTGCTAGCCGCGGGTGATGCAGCGAACCAGGTGAAGATAACAACCGGAGGGGGGCTCGCTTTTGCAGCTGCCTCTGCCTCCGCTTTGGCTGACGCTATCAACAGGGGAGATATATGGCGCTACGCGAGTTGGTTTAAGCGCAGGAAAAATCTGATAAAGGCCTACGCCTTCTTGCGCCATGTCTACATTTGGCTTCCGCCCTCCACAATGGAGATGGCGTTTAATGAAAGAATGCAGGATTACCTAACAGGTCACCCGCTTCTCTTTGACCAGCACTGGGAGTACTTTGTTAACAGCGCACCAGCTATTTTGGCAGCCTTGATCGCGCGAGCAAGAGGGTGAACTACCTCACTCTTTTGGGCGAGGCTTCCGCTTCAATGACCGGCATCTGTCTCTACGGGTACAGCCTACGCAGCTCCGAAATAGCGCTCTCTGCAGGCGTGAGCTCAGGCTACACTAGCCCTACTTTGATGAGATCAACCTTTAGAATATTAATTGCGATATTAGATCCCTGTCGATAGCAAGCCCCAGACATCGCAGCTGTAAACCCTGTCGGAGGGCTTCGGGTAGTGCCCGATAGCCCGCACCTTGAACACGCCTTTGAAGAGGGATCAAGCCTGCTCATCTTTACCAAGTCCTTTCTGCGCTTTCTCGCTTTTCGTTCAGCTTCCATTTGAAGGCATGTCATGAGGCATCTCCTACCGCCTTCGATGGGTAATGGTTCCGCGCAATTCCCTGAACGTCGAGGTCTTCAGCTATTATGGTATCGTGCTGCTAGCCTATCGCGCCAAATGCATCATCGAGCAGCTCGCGCTTATTGCGCAACCCTTCATGGCTTCTTCGGAGCCCTCTTACGTCCTTTCTCGGGTTTTTGTCCCCTCTTATCCTGACCAATAACCACTTCTGCGGTACTTTTCAGCCTCTTCTCGACCCTCTTTATGGATTCGGCGCGCCAAGCCGTTCGAGAGGGCTGCGAACTTTTCTATCCCAGGGTCGATGCCTAAGGTGTTCTCATCGAAATGCAGTACCTTCTCTGGTAGCAATTATCGCATTATAAGTAATAATATGATTCAAATAATATGACCCGATTATAAACGTCTTAAGAGGCCATCTCTTACTCGCGGACTTCCACTCCCCAAGCCCCGTCAGAGTTAAAAAAAAGCGGCCGTATTTAGTCATGGGCTCTGGATCTGATATTGGTGGCTTTTATAAGTTGTCTCAGGAGGAGAGGATAAAGATTCTTGCCGATTTTCTTGGCGTGAAGAGGGAGGAGGTACCCCTTCCTTCCCCTCCCCCTCCCCTTCCGCTTGAGAACTCGATCGGATACTTCCCGGTGAACCTTGCGGTTGCGAACTACTTTCTCATAGATGGAAGGGATTACTTCATTCCAATGGCAACGGAAGAGCCGTCCGTTGTCGCGGCGGCTAGCCATGGCGCAAAGATCGCGAGAGCAGGAGGCGGATTCAAAACCGGGACCGGGGAACAGTCCATGTTATCTCAGATAGTGATAACTGACGCTAAGAGGGACTTAGATGTGACTCAGTTTGTTGACGTCGCGTCGAGAATTGCCCAATCCGAGATGCCCTCTGTTGTAGCGGCCGGAGGCGGCTTCAGGGGATTAGAGGCGGAAAATAAGGGGAAGTATCTGGTGATAAGGGTATGGATCGACCCAGCTGACAGCATGGGCGCAAACACGCTGGATAGAGTGGCTGAGGCACTGGCCCCCCTTTTTGAGGAGGCCACCGGCGGAAGGGCGCTTCTGAAAATACTATCGAACAGAGTTACCAGGCGCCTGGCGTGGGCAGAAGTCGAGATTCCAGCGGAAGCGGTAGGGGGAAGGGAGGTCGCCGCTCGTATAGCTGAGGCAAGCGACTTCGCCATGCTAGATGAGGACAGGGCTGTCACGCATAACAAGGGCATAATGAACGGAGTTGTTGCCCTAGCGCTTGCAACGGGAAACGACACGCGCGCCCTTGAGGCAGCAGCGCATTCATATGCCGGCAAAGGAGGAAGGTACGCCCCTCTGTCGAGGTGGAAGTTTGACGGAAGCAAACTTAACGGAAGGATCGAGCTTCCCGTGCCGGTAGGAGTTGTGGGGGGATCGCTTAAGAGCAACGAAACGGCAGCTTTCTGCTTGAGGCTCTTAAGGGTTTCAAGGGCAAGTGAGTTGGGCAGGATTATGGCTGCTGTAGGGCTCGCTCAGAACCTTGCAGCATTAATGGCCCTTGTAACTGAGGGAATACAGAAAGGGCATATGAGGCTCGCAGCCAGGACCATCGCCATTGCAGCTGGCGCCGAGGGATCTCTAGTTGACCTTGTCGCCAATGAGCTCATAAAGGGCGGGCAGATAAGAGTTGATGTTGCGAAGAGGATTTTAGAAAGCCTAAAGGAGAAAAAATGACCCGCCACAGCCCATCAGCGTTGACGTCTTCCCTGGGTATATTTAGGGTTGGTTTTGCCTTGAATAGTACGTGGAAGCGATCCCTATCAACTTCTATGTCTATAACTTCGACTTCGAACGTTTTGCTTATTTCTTGAATTTGTCCTTTAGGAAGTTCACGATTTTGCCGTTGTCAAATACCTTCCTGCTGTACTTCATCACTTGGACTTAGTGATGGTTAAGGGCGTAAACCAAGTGAGATTCTTTATCCGATTTTGTACCATACAGTTATTATAATTTTCTAACAACCGTAAAAACCGTTTCTGTGAGGGCGTTATCCATCCCTTACTCGCGGACTTCCACTCCCCAAGCCCCGTCAGAGTTAAAAAGTACAGCCAAACGTACTTGTGACACTCGTGTTTTCGGTTGGAAGTTTGACGAGTATGGCCATATCTTTCGTAATTGGCTTGCTCATAGGTTTACTTGTCAAGAAGATCATATCAGTGGGCCTTTTGCTCCTGGCGCTTGTGCTGTTGCTCATGGCCATAGGTTACATACATCCCAGCTTCACGGCCACCCTGATAAACTACTTCCGGTATTATGGGCCGAAAGCCCTTGAGGAAGCGCAGCACATATCGTCTTTAATTCCTTACTCGTCCGTGTTCTTCATAATTGGCTTCATAATAGGTGTCTGGAAAGGGTAAAGGGAGTTAGGCTTTCTAGGACTGTCCGCGATTCGCACGGGTTTAACGGTTGCTGCTTAAGGTTTGGATGCACGATAAGGCATTGCAAAATTGAGGCCTCTAAACCGCCAAGTTCTTTGAGAGGGTGTAAAGCGACAGGTCCAGCGGTTTTGGTCTTTCAAACGCGTAGCTCAGCGGTCTGCTCACGATGGTGTTTCCCTCTATTCCAACCATTTTGGCGCCCTTCTCGCGAGATATCGTGTTTATGGCGGCCTCCCCGAAGCGGTTCGCCAAGATCCTACTTATTGCGGTGGGGCTGCCCCCTCTTTGCATGTAGCCCAAAACGCTTAGCCTGGCCTCATAGTTGAGGTCCTTTGCTATGCGCTCGGTGAGTAGCCTTGAGTCTCCCGCGCCCTCTGCCATCACTATTATGCTTGAGTGCTTCCCCCTCTTTCTTCCCTCCTCAAGAGCTTGTTCCACTTCATCGATGGTGAACGCGACCTCTGGCACTAATATGACCTCAGCCCCGGCTGCGAGGCCGACTGATAGGGCAAGAAAACCCCTGCGTCTTCCCATTACTTCCACCACAAATACCCTTTCATGCGAAGTAGCGGTGTCCCTTATTTTATCTATGGCCGTGAGCGCCGTGTTTACGGCCGTATCGAAGCCTATCGTACTATCGGTGCCGTTTATGTCATTATCTATTGTTGCTGGCACACCCACGACAGGTATGCCAGATGCCTTGTAAAGCGCCATGGCCCCTCTAAACGAGCCGTCACCCCCTATAACTATAATTCCGTCTATCCCGTTTTTCTTTAGGCTATCGCTCGCTTTTTCGATTCCCTCTTCTGTTTCCATCTCAGGACAGCGAACGGTTCTTAATATGGTCCCCCCCATGTTAACTATCCCGCTTACGGAGCGAGGGTTGAGCTCCTCAAAATCTTCCTCTATGAGGCCGCAGTACCCGCGGTGAACCCCTATGACCTTGATGTCGGCGCCCTCAGCTAGCCTCGTGATTGCTCTTATGGCAGCGTTCATGCCTGGGGCATCTCCACCGGTGGTCGCAATAGCTATCTTGCGCATGAGAAGATGGAGTCGGTGTTTTTACCCTTATCGGTGGGATAGGTCGATGGTTTGAACGCGGGATTCCCCTTTGTGCCATAAGAGAGGTCAGACTTTTAAGGCGCTAAGCTAAGTAGGATAGGGGCTGGTAGCTCAGATTGGAAGAGCACCCGCTTGGCGTGCGGGGGGTCACGGGTTCAAATCCCGTCCAGTCCATCAAAACTCGATTCCTTTTCTTCCCTTTATTCCCCGCTGAAAGGGGTGCTTGACTTCGACCATTTCGGTTACAAGGTCAGCGGCCGCGATCACTTCGGGATCTGCGTAGCGACCTGTAAGCACAAGCTCAACCCCTTTTGGCTTTTCCCTTATTAGCTTAAGGACCTCCCGCTTATCGAGGAGGCCCATGTGGATTGCCACGTTGATCTCATCGAGTACCACGAGGTCCCAGCGGCCAGAAATGACCTCTTCGCGTGCCCTTTCAAATCCCTCTCTTGTAAGTTGGACGTAATCCTCTGGGGGAGTTTCTTCGAATACCTCTGGATTTCCTAGCGCGCTTTTTCTTTCTTCTGTTAATTCGCTCCTCTTCGCCAAAAACGTTGGCTTTCCGAATTGCATGAAAAGCAGCTGAGGCTGTAGCGCTTTGGCAGCCAAGTGCTCGCCAAAGTCCCCTTTTTTCATGAATTGAACAAAAAGAACGCGGTTTCCGCGTCCAATTGCCCTTAGCGCTAAACCCAAAGCTGCAGTGGTTTTTCCCTTACCATTTCCCGTGTAAACTTCAACCAGCCCTACTTGAAGTGCCATATGTTTTGAGGATTTGGGCTTTAAGGGAGTTTCTCCGGTATTTGCGGTTTCTGCAATTTCGGTTTTTACGTGAATGATTTGGTTGTTCTCTGAAAAAACTTAATTACGGATATCTGGTAAACTTCGATCCTTCCTGGCCTCTCAGCGTCACAACATAGCTTATTTGCTAGCTTCGAGAGCGATGAGGAGCTTTGCGGCTGGTTTTCTTGCTATTGACTTCAGCCTATACCTGTATAATGTTCTGAAGATGAGCGTGTTTCACGTGGGTGTCATATTGGCCATTGGGGCCTTTGCAACGCCCGTTATTTCGTTGCTTGTGGGATTCCTAGGAGATAAGTACGGTAGGAAGCCGGTGCTGATCTTTGACCTTTTAACCTTGCCAATTGGGCTTGCTATAATTGTCGTAAATCACAGCCTCACCGCGATTGCCATTGCCAGCGCGCTGGGAGGATTTGGAGTTGCAGGAGGACTCGTTGGAGGTGGAGTAGGGGCGTCGGTAGGCCCCGTGGTGACCACCCTTCTTGCAGAGAATACTAACGAACGCAATAGAACCTTCATATTTTCAATCAACACCGCGCTTTCTACGTTTACAGGGGCCGCGGGTGCCCTAATGGTGTCTTTTTTTAGTTATGAGCCCCTATTTTTGCTGGGTATCGCGATCACGTTGATATCCGTTCTTTTGATTATCCCTCTTGAAGAAATATATTCAAGGCCTCAACGCGGCAGCGGGATATCGTCGCTGAGTGACAGAGATAAGAAGTTCATAAAGGCGTTTGGCTTAACCGGCTTGATCAATGGAATGTCCCAAGGTCTGATAACGCCATTTTATCCGCTCATATTTGAGGTTTTCTTCCACTTCACGGTCGCCCAAGTTGGGTATCTCATGACTATTGGAGGGCTTGCAACGGGGGTAGTGGATCTCTTCTCCAGCTGGTTTGCGGGTAGGCTGGGCTTTTTGAAGCTGATCATAGTCACAAGGGCCATATCAGCAACCATGGTCTTAGCGCTTCCATTGTCTCCTAACGGACTCATGGCGGGCCTGCTTTACCTGATTGCAACCCCCATGAGGGCTTTATCGATTCCCGCGCAAAGCGCGCTTCAGATGACGCTAATAAGTGAGGGTGCAAGAGGAAGGTCTTCTGGTATAAATCAGGCCGCGAGGTTACTTGCTTCAGCTCTCTCTACTTCGCTTGGCGGAGCCCTTTTGAACGGTTTCCCGCTTTATCTGCCTTTTGCGTTGGCTTCTGCCCTTACTTATGGGAACTCGGCGCTTTATCAATACTTCTTTGGACAGGTCCCTGAGGCAAGTGCCCGCATGAGGCGAGCTCCGCAGCTAACAATACATGGTCGCAAGCATAGGTTAGGGAATCGATCCAGTAATGCCGGGGCCGGGATTCGAACCCGGGTAACCAGATTTCTTAGAGACCTTATGAGTCTGGCACCATGAAGCCAGGCTAGGTGACCCCGGCATGATTCAAAACCCAACCCTTTTAATCTTTGTGGCGAGGCCTCACAGCTTGGCCTCATCTAATCAATCTAAATGCTTCATTCAGAGACCGCCAATCGCCAGGACATGATAGGAGCACCGACTTTATTCCAGAGCTCTCAAACTCTGCTAGGTGGTCCTTGAGTTTATTCAAGGTTACCGTCGGTTGGTCTATGCGCCTTATAATGTCCTTGTTTTTATCGGTGCTAATTATAACATAAGGTATTAACAGCGATGTGTCAAGCCCTTCTAGGTCGGCAGCGCCGCGCACCCTCATGGCTAAGAAGAAGTCCGCCCCACGCCTCATCCTTTCCCTTATCATCTCGCGTGGGTATCTAAAGCTCAGGAAAAGTCCGACCTTTGCTTTAGTTCCTTGTTCTCTCGCGATCCTGATAGCTGATTCGGAGTCAAGCTGAGACACGGGCTGTCCGAACTTTGGCACATCCCCCACCGTGAAGGCAACGTCGAGTTTAAGAACGTCTGAGGTTAACATTAGGGACCTAATGTAAAGCTCGTTGACGTCAGCTAGTCTTTGGTTTATTATCAGCCTTCCCTCGTAGTTCTCCCTGTACCGCAACCTCGCCGATATGGCCAAAGGCAAAACTGATGGAAGTCCAAGAGGTGAGTGAGGTACGTCAAGCCCGTCAAAGGCCTTAAGTGACCGCAGCTCCTCTGAAAGCTTCCCCTCATTGCTCAAGGGGTCAACCTCGGCGTAAACTTCCATAGGTAGCAATCAAGATCGCATATGAATTTATTCCCGCTTGCCTACGAACGTTTTTTAAGCCAAATCGATAATATCGTGATGCCAAGAAGAAGCAAGGATACCAGGGTAAGAAATAGGGGCTACTTTTACTTCGATAACCGCAACCTAAAGAAGAGCCAAAGTTTCGATGACATCATATCGATGCTCTTCTCAGGAGTGCCGGCTTACAGGGAGGTTGCCTCTTTCATAGTTAACTCGCTTAGGTATAAGGCGGTAGAAGAGAAGAGGGTAAATCCTTACTGGATCACTGCATCTGAGATGTCAAAGATCATATTACAGGGGCTTGGCCCCTCTAGGAAGCCCATGGCCTATAAGGTGCTTTACGAGTTCTTGATACCTTATGGTATTATAAGAAAAGATGAATCAGAAAACAGGTATTATCTTGCCAGGGACTTTTCCCTAGCCTTAAGGAAGATAGCCGAGTCCTACGATAAATGGTTAACGTCTAATACCTAGTAACCATGTCAGTCTCTACCCTGCTGACTCCCTTAATGCCGGCCAGCGCCTTCTCTACTGACTCAGTCCCTCCCTCCGTTTGTTCGGGCATTATCACATAAAGGACAAGGCATTTGAGGCCGAAGGCCATCTCTTCCTCATCAATTTTTCCTATCCTATGCCCAGGAGGTAATACCTTGCTTGCTTGCTGCTTTATTTCCTCTAGGTCAGATTCATCTCCCTCTGGATAAACCCTTATGACGGCCAAAACGTTTCCAGCCAAATAAATCACCTAAGGGCCTGTAAATCCGCAATTGGGGCACACGTACTTGGTGCCCTGCTTCCTGCACGTCTTGCAGCGCCAGATGGTGTAAGAACCGCAGTTAGGGCACAGGAATGACACCCCTCTTTCCTTCGGCGTTATGGGCTTTCTGCACGAGTTGCATATTGGGAACTCGACCGTTATCGTGGGTCTAATTTCGCTCAATTCAATTTAATTGATCAGGTTGTTATAAGCCTTCTTCTGCGTTGCCGCGCGGGAGCTCTTCTTGGGCTAGTTTTGGCTTGGGTGCGCGTTTTCGCTCACCTTTTGTCTCGGTGATAGTCAAGAGGGCAAAAGCCCCTTGAAGGTAATGGATAGTTCCCTTAAAAATAGATTTGCGATCGGAGAGAGCGCGGGCCTATTGCTCCATGGGCTTTGCCCGTTAAGGACGGGCAAATGTCAATAGCCCTTGCAGTCGTGACCTCGAGCGAAGCCCGTCCATTAGGTAGTTCGCTCCGTTAAAAGGTCTGTGGCTGAACTTTTTGAAAGACTAGTTTCTAATCCTTATTAAGGATAGTAGGGCATTACGCATGGGCGAAAGCGTACCGCTAAGACGGGCGGGCTGAGCAATAGATGATGAGCCATTGCAGGTGCGGTGCGCCGCCAGACCTTACTGGCAGATAATTTCGGGGGAAGCGTGCACCTCACAGCTTTAAAGGGTGTAGATGATAAGAGGTATGGAACTTATTGTGGAAGTACCCATTTATCCCTCCGAGTCCGAGGAAAGAGTGATGCGGGCCGTTTCAGCCCTAATTGATCTGAAACGCGTGACTCAAGAGCGCACGCAGGAGGGCATAAGCTTCAGATCCGATGACAGGCGGGCCCTGAGACCGCTAAAGGAGGCCCTCGAGAGACAGCTGATAAGGGCTGCCGCCAGATCGATACTTCAGGGGAGGTTGAGGGAAGGCGAGCTCGAGTTCGAGCTTCACAAGCAGGCTGCTTACGCTCAAAGGGCGAGCTTCGTGACAGAGGAAGGCGAATCGCCTCTCGGCCCCATAAAGGTCACCGTAAGGGGAGATGCCTCTGAGCTGAACGAACTGTTATCCTATCTAACCGGTCCCTCTAAGCGAGCCTCCGCGAACTTGCCCAAGGCCTTAGCTATGGCACGCGCCTGCCTAAGCTGCTCGGGATAGTCAGAAACTATGAGCGAGCGCGCTATTATTTCCCTTGTTTTTTCCGATGGCATCCCGTAGGCCGCGAAGAAGAACTCTCCAGGGTCTCCTTTTTCAAAATTTGATAGCTCGCTTAGCCTTTTCCACCTGCCCTCCCAATCATCGAAGTGCCTCTCGAGGGCAGAATAGACGGCCAGCATATCAGGCAACCTTCTTTGAAAAACTATCACGGGCATGCCGGTCTGGGCAAAGACCTCCCTCGGATCTACGTAGTTAAACCCGGCGTGAACTACTCCATCCATCATAAGGAAGTTACCCTTACCGGCCCGACCTATTGACTCGATGATCATCTGCGTTCCATCGCTCCCGTCAACGGTCATGAAAACCGGTGTTAGCCCCACGATCTCGAAGGCGGAGAACTGGGCGATTACCAGCAATGCCCTTGTACCTTTTCTACCTTTCTTGTTGGGGTTAAAATATCCATCGCCCAAGGCCAGGCTCAGCCGAAGCTCCCTCAAGCGAGGTAGCTCCCCCTTACCATGTTAACTATGTCGCCTAGCTGGGGATCGTCGGCCAGTGATTGAAGGACCCTTTTTGGTTCCGTCTTAAGTTGTATGTGCTTTGTTCTTCCCCCTCTGCCCTCGCTGATCAGGTTTGCTGATATGAGGTTGGACATTTCCAGGAAGTTGACGAGCTCCGTCAGCCTGCGCTCGGTAAGTGACTGACCCTTTATCTCGTCCATTATGCCGTCATAACCCGCGTATAGCTCGCCGCTGGTGAGCTTTTCTTTTCCTTTCAGCTTGCTCATGGCAAGAACCAAGAGGAGCACCTTTGAGTCGAAGGTAAGGGATTTTATGGCGTCGATTATCCTATCGTTATCAAGCGACTCCCTGGCCTCTTCAACGTCTTCCTTGGTCACGCGATCCTTTCCCTTCCTTTCGGCTATTTCCCCCGCTCTTCTAAGAAGGTCTAGCGACCTCCTTGCGTCACCGTGCTCTCTGGCCCCTATGGCCGCGCAGTACGGAATTACGTCCTTGTCTAGTACATCTGGAAGAAAGGCCATGGTTGCCCTTTGAGATAGGATATCTTGAAGCTCCTCGGCCTTGTATTGAGGGAAGAATATCTGTTCATCATCGAGGGAGCTCTTTATCCTCGGGTCCAAGTTGTCGCTTAGTTGTATGTCGTTCGTTATGCCTATAAGAGACATCTGTGATGGTCCTATTTCCTCGTTCATCCTAGTTATCTGGTAGAGGAAAGAATCTCCTATCTTCTTTATCATAGAATCTATCTCGTCCAATATAACTATGTATATTATACTCTTGTTTTTTAAAGCATTTATCACCCTGGCTCTCAGCTCGGCCACGGATAGCCCAGTAAAGGGTACTTTCAGGTTTATGCCTGCGGCCATCTCGGCCAGCACCCTGTAGCTAGTGTCGTTTTCCCTCGTGTTGATCAGCTTAACAGCGATGGGAGTAGGGGTCTTGATCTTACTCGCGTGCTCTATGAGCGCGCTTGTGACGTACTTAGCGACGGCCGTCTTTCCAGTACCCGTCATGCCGAAGGCAAATATGTTCGAAGGGCGCGCGCCGCTTAGGGCTGCGGCCAATATCATACCCATGCCATTTATCATCTCTTCCCTGTGGGGTAGTTCCCTAGGTATGTAGTCCGGCCTCAAATATGAGCGATCAACAAATATCCTTGACTTGGTTGCCTTATTGAATATGTCGCTCAAGTCCATTTGAGGCATCGCCGGGCTTAACCCGATCTATGCTTCTAAGCCGGGCTTTTAACCTTAACACTAAAAATTATGCTACCTAATTAGGCATCGCGACCTGAAAAGTATACCCTCATCCAGTTGGTGTTCGTCCCATAATTTCTACGGTGTGATCACGTGAGCGTTAAACAAGGGCACGTTGAATGACCAGAAGAATTAAGCGTTAATACTCCCGCTCGATCTAAAATATGACATATGGACTGATCGCAGGAATTGCCTTACTGGCCTTGGGGATCGTGCTGTTGTTGGTGGCACGTTTAGGGAAGGAGACAAAAGCCGATCAGCCAAGCTCTCGTGAGAGCAAGTGGGACGGAGGAGCGGTCATCCTCATAGGGCCGATTCCAATAGTGATAGGTAAGAACGTCCGGGTGGCCAAGGAGCTGCTGTTGCTGGCCTTGGCTGTATTCATCGCGATGCTCCTGCTTTACGTATTCGTGAGGTGATTCTGATGGAAAGAACTGCGCTCAAGGTCTTTGGGATTTTTCTTATTATGGTTGGCCTTTTCCTGGTAATTACATCGCTTCTTCAGTTCATACCTGCAAGCCCGCTTAGTGGCGGCGTTGTTGTGCTCATTGGCCCCCTTCCCTTGTCCTTTGGTTTTGGCCCATATGGCCTGCAGATGTTGGTGGTCGCCCTTTCCCTAGCGCTTTTCATGATGGCAATTCTCTTTATCTTGTTTGCCTGGAGTAGAAGAAGCGTCCAATGGAGTTGAAGTGGGGCTAGCCGGACTTTCACCAAAGGTTTTGAACCGGCGACCAACGGGTCGCTCCGCTCCAGGGCCAATTCATCCCCTTGCGGGTCAAAGGCTTTGGTAAGCCCTGGGGCCCGTCGCTCTACCTGGCTGAGCCATAGCCCCACCGCTATTCCTTTACGCGCTAGCAAATAAGGGTTTATGCCAAATCTTTTCGGGACGTCTGGCCTTCGCTTTACTTTCCCCGGAAAGCTGACCAACGACTTAATAAGCGGTCTTGCCAATTCCTTAGCCGTTAGTTTTGGCGATATTTCGGGGATAATACTCGCGCGTGACAATCGCACGACCTCATGGATCATATCATCGCTTTTATCGAGGGCACTGTCGGTCGCCGGCTTTGTGGTATACGATATGGGCGTTGCGCCCTTGCCAGCCCTTGCTTTCGCCAGCAGAAGACAGGAGCATAGGTTGGGTGTGGTCATAACTGCTAGCCATAACCCGCCAAACTACAACGGAATTAAGATATTCAAGGGCGGCTGGGAGCTAACGAGGGAGGAGGAACAGAAGGTAAGCGAAAATGTCAAGGTAAGAACCAGCGTCGGCCCTCTTGAGGCGCCGCTGCCGTCTCCAGCGTTGCAGGAGTACTTAGCGGAGCTCAGGTCTCATGTTGTTCATCACAAACCACAGAAAGTGCTTGTTGATGTTGGTAACGGAACAGCCTCCGTGGCAACTCCCCCGATCATAGCGGAGGCCGGAGGAGACGTCATATGCGTTAATTGCGATCAGAGCGGGCGCTTTCCCGGCCGCCTTCCCGAGCCCAACCCGACTAACTTGGCTTCGACGCTTGCCATATCGAGACAGATGGGAATTGCTCTCGGAGCAGCGCATGACTGCGATGCTGACAGGGTGGCCGTGTTTGACGGCAGGGGAAACTTTCTCTCTCAAACACGCATACTTGCCTACTTCCTGAAAAAGAAGGCTGAGGCCAGAAAAGGGGGGATCATGGCCACCACTGTTGACGTTGGAATGGCAGTTGACGAGGTCGCCAAGAGGTACAACGTGAGCGTTATGAGGACAAGGCTCGGAGGGTCTCACGAGATAGCGATGAGCCGTGACGGCGTCATACTTTTTGGAGAGCCCTGGAAGATCATGGATCCGGATTGGGGACCGTGGGCAGACGGCATAAGGGTCGCTATTCAGCTAGCCCAAGACGTGATGGAAACGGGAGTGGAGATTTCTGGCCTTCTCAGCGAGATTCCCGATTATCCAAACACAAGGGAGGACTTCATTTACAAGAGGTGGGATCCCGAGAAACTTAAGTCCGCTTCATCATCAGCGTTCGGCCCAGAGAAGATCGAGGACTACGATGGCGTCAAGTTGCTCTTTGATGATGGATGGTTGCTTTTCAGGAAATCGGGAACTGAGGAAAAAATAAGGCTTTACGCGGAGTTCATGAGTCAAGACAGGCTCCAGGAAATGAGGGCCTCTGCCATAAAGTTGCTCAAGGATCTCGAGTTCATCGCGTAAGTCGCTTTGCCACTTCCTGGTATATGGCGAGGGTCTGCTTGGCAACCGCGTTCCAAGTGAAGTATTGCAGAACCCGCTTTCTTCCGTTTTCGCCCATGAACTTCATCTCATCTGGCTTGCTCAGCGCATCGTTTATGGCCCACGCTATGTCGTTTGGATCATTGCCGTTTATGTGGTAACCGCATCTGTCTGGTCCACTAGGTATTACCTGCTCCCTGAACCCTACGACGCCTCTCGCCCCAACTATGACCGGCTTCTTCATCGACATGGCCTCCAGAGAAACTATGCCAAAGGGCTCGTAAACGGATGGAAAAACGCAAAGGTCAGCAGCCGCATAGTGCAGTATCCTTTCCCTTTCTTCAACGAAGTCGAACCTGTATATGACGTTATTTCCGACACCGAGCCTTGCGGCCAGCTCCGTTAGGTCCTTCTGCTCCTCTCCCCTTCCAAGGACCACGAGCTTAGCATTGGGGTGGTCCTTAAGAACGGCTGGCATTGCCTGTATGAGGTTCCTCACGCCCTTTACCCACGTGAGCCTTCCCACGAAAAGTATCATTATATCCGTATCCTTTATGCCGTACTTCTGCCTGATGGTCTTGGCCTCTTGGGTGGGGTACTTGTCTGGATCGTAGAGGTCAGGATCAACCCCGTTCCAAACCACGCTTATCTTAGACTCGGGCCATCCGTGCTGGGCCAGGTCGTCTCTCATGGCGTTACTCACGGTGATTATGCGGTCCGATTCATCGCGCGCTATTTCCTCAAGCTGGGTTACGACCTGCGAGCCTCCCCCTCCGCTACGGCCCCACTCCGTTGAGTGGACGTGAAACACGAAGGGAAGGGACGCGTTGTTTTTGATGATGACACCCGCAGGGGCCCCAAGCCAGTCATGCCCGGCTACTAGGTCGTACTTGTAGCTTTTTGCCTCTATGAGCTCGTGCTTCATCAGGTTGGCGGACGCTATGTTATACGTGAAGACATCAGCAAACGTCTTTATGGCGGTTCCCCAGCGCTTCAGGTCCTCGGACACTATCAGCGGAAAGATCTTGCTGGCATCAACTATCTTAGGCCTGAAAACCTCAACTCCTTTCATGACCTCGTACTCCGGTGAGTTGTCTCTGTTCATCGTGAAGACGCTGACGTCGTGCCCCATCTTGACGTATTCTCTTGTGATGTATTCGGCGTAAGTCCCTAGGCCGCCCACGAGGGACGGAGGATATTCCCATACGAAGAAACCTATTTTCATGACTTAAACAAGGTCATCCGCTTATAAACCATTGGATATCGTCAGCGAACACTTTTACGTCAAGATCAATAACCTCTCATGGAATTCTTTTCCTTTTTGATCGTCGTCGCGTTTGGCACGGCTTTATTATTGCTTCTCATAGCGTATGCCAGGGACGAGCACGAGCTATCCCGTCTAAGGGAGAGGACGTTAGAGGAAGCGAGAAAGCAGTACGAGCTGTGGAAGTCAGCGGAGCTTAGGGCTGACTACTTGAAGCTCAGGGAAGAGGCCATGCGTGAGGCCGAGCTCACGCTTCAGAAGTGGAAAACTGACGAGGAAAAGAGGATAAGGGATGACGCGGCGCAGCGCTCTTCGTCGGTGAAACTTGGCAAGGTGGCTGAGCAGTTAGTTCCCATAGCTCTTCAGAACATTCTCGAGGCAGACTTGGAGGATTTTAGGTTCCTTGGGTCGCCGGTGGACTACGTCGTTTTCAGGGGCCTTTCAAAGGGTTCCCTTGCTGAAGTGCTGTTTCTAGAGGTAAAAAGCGGCTCGGTCTCGAATTTGAGCGAGAGGGAAAGAGAGGTCAAAAGAGCAATTGAAGAAAAAAGGGTAGGATTCCTGACTTACAGGCTAGCTGACGAGAAATCTATCTGACCTATCAGTTCATCGAGTTCGTCTGGCCTAAGCTCAGAAAGCCAGTCTACGGCTTTGCGTTTGGCGTGCCCTTCAAAGGCTGAGATCACAAGTTGGATGCTATCGGATGGTTGCAAGGTCGAGGTGTCAACGTCAAACGTCTTTTCTCTCCACCTCTCCACCATGTTGGAGTGAACCACCCCCAGAAGTTCAGCCATGACGTTTTCCCTTACCTTTTTCGCGGGATAACCCCTTTCTTCAAGGCGTTTTTTCAGGAGGAGTGGGTTTGTCCTGAGGACGACCGCGGCATCTGGTTCAGTATCTACAAAAGAGAGGTCAATCCACTCGATGACGGTCCCATCTCCGGAGAGGTTTGCCACCCTTTTCTTGACCTTTTCCTCATCGATAACGAATGAGCCTGTCTGTTCATCGAAGCTGGTGTAGAGTCCCTCCCGCTTTATTAGGTCTCCAAGCTCCACTACATTATAACGACCCTTAAGAAGTTTGGCTGTCGTCGTCTTTCCCGTTCCGGGAACTCCGCACAGGAAAAAAACCAATGTTTGCGCGCTCAGGAACTCTCGCTTTCGCTGCTGCCGCCGCTGGGCTTGCTTGGCGTTGACGGAGTCTTGCTCCTAGCGCTCATTATCACGTCATCTATCCTAACTATTATGCTGGCGGCCTCAGCGGCCCCGTGTATTATCTGTTTTTTCATTATGGCCGGCTCAATGACGCCGAGCTTGAACATGTCCACTGGATGGGTGCTGTCCATGGACACGCCCATGTATATTCCGTCGGGCTTTTCGTGCGCAGCCCTGAGCTCTGTGAGCACATCAATTGGGTCTAATCCCGCGTTTTCTGCCAAAGTCCTCGGAATTGACTCCACCGCATCCGCAAAGGCCTCGATGACCAGTTGCTCCCTTCCTCCTATCTTTATGGCCTCGGCCCTGAGGGACTTAGCTATTTCGGCTTCGGCAGCGCCGCCACCTGCTACGACGTACTTAGCTCTGTAGACGTCAGCTACGACGGCGAGGGCGTCTTTTAGCACCCTTTCTGCCTCGTCAACCGACCTCTCAAGGCCACCCCTTATCAGAATGCTCACCGCCTTGGGGTTCGCGCACCCCTCGACGAACACCATCTTGTCATCGCCAATCTTCCTCTCCTCGACGAGCTCTGCTACACCGAGGTCTTTAGGCGAGAGGTCCTCTAGGCTGGTAACTATGCTTCCTCCAGTGGCCTTTGCGAGCTTCTCCATATCGCTTCTCTTGGCCCTTCTGACGGCAAGTATGCCGGCCTTAGCCAAGAAGTGCTGTGCCACGTCGTCGATGCCCTTCTGGCATACAACCACGTTAGCTCCTGACGCAACTATCTTGTCGACCATCTCCTTGAGCATGTGTTCCTCTTCATCTAAGAACGCCTTCATTTGACTTGGATCAGCTATCCTTATCTCCGCATCTATCTGGGTCTTTTCGACCTCAAGCGAGGCATCGATTATGGCTATTTTTGCGCCTTTGACGACCTTGGGCATCGCTGGGTGGACTACCTCCTTGTCAAGTACTACGCCATAGACCAGCTCTGTGTCTAGGAGGCCTTGGCCCTGCTTCTTTGTTATCTGAATCAGGTCTTGATCGACGATTATGTTTCCATCTCTTTCCTCCTTTATTTGCTTTATGGCGTCAACCGCTATTTTGCCCAGCTTCTGCCTGGCCTCTCCCTCGACCTTGTTTCCTATGGAAGTGAGAGCGACCTTTAGGACTAGGTCGTCGTCCTTGACGGGAATTGCTATTCTATCTATTACGGTTTCTGCAAGTTCGGCGGCGCGCTGGAAACCGGAAGATATGAGCGTTGGATGTATGTCCTTTTCAACCAAGTTAGAGGCCTGGCTCAGGAGAGCGCCTGCTAGCACAACCACAGAAGTGGTGCCATCCCCTACCTCATCATCGATGCTTCTTGACGCTTGTACCATGAGTTTAGCCGCCGGGTTCTGCACATCCATTTCCTTTAATATGGTAGCTCCGTCGTTTGTTACGGTTATGTCACCGAGAGAATCTACTAGCATCTTATCCCGACCTTTGGGTCCTAAGGTCGGTTTTACCGCCTCAGCTACCGCAATTGCTGCTGATAAGTTATTTTGAAGGGCTTCCTTGCCCGTAGTGCGCTGGGAACCCTCCTTGAGGAGGAGCACTGGCACGCCTCCCAGGTTAGCTGGTATTATACTCACTAATCACCACCAAGAAACATACGTCGTTTCCTTATAAGTATTTCATGAATGTGTCTTTGCCTTTTGCGGTAATGTTTTCTGGGTTAGACAAAGGGCTTTGCGTTCTCACGGCATCTAAACGGCAACAGATCAGCGCTAGCGTCGGCGGGCTAATTGGGAATTAAACACTTAAATTTTGGGTTGCGATTGGATCTTATGCAAAAAAGGCGTTTAGGAAAAATTGGATATATGGCCACCATAGTGGCTCTCGGCTCTCTTGCGGTTGGCTGGAAGAAGTTATCGAAGAAGGAAATCGATGATACCATGAAAGTGGTAATCGATCACGGGATCAACTACTTTGACGTGGCGCCGAGCTACGAAGATGCCGAGGTTCACATAGCTCCTTGGATAAAGGAGTACAGAAGCAGCCTTTTTATAGCTGACAAAACTACCCAGAGAAAAAAAGAAGGAGCGTGGGAGGAGCTTAATGCATCGCTTAGGCGGACAGGAGCTGAGTACTTTGATCTTTACCAGCTTCACGCCGTAAACACCATGGAAGACCTAAACACAGCATTGGGAGAAGGGGGTGCCATTGAGGCGTTTGAGGAGGCCAAGGAAAAAGGGCTCATAAAGCATATAGGGATAACGGGCCATGCCAACATGAACGTGCTGGCTGAAGCCCTTAGGCGCTATCCCTTTGAAACCGTGTTGCTTCCCGTAAACTTCGTCATATATTTCCACATGAGTGATAGCAGCGATTTCAGGAAAGTGTTAAACCTGGCGCTCGAGAAGGATTTGGGCGTCATAGCCATAAAGTCGATCGCTAAGACAAGGTGGGCGTCGGAAAACCACGCCTACAACCCCTGGTACGAGCCCTTTGACGATCAGGATACCATCGATAAGGCTTTCAAGTTCACGCTCTCGCAAGTCGGCGTTACTACTTATGCGACGGCTTCTGATCACAGATTGGTCCCGAAGATAATCGACGCTGCCGAGAGGTTCAACATAATCGCCCCCGATGAACTCGAGGACCTGCGCAAGATAGCAGACGGTCTAACTCCCATCTTTCCCGAGCCTGCTTAAGGGCGGGCGACCGCGTTTACGTGAAGCTTTTTTTCCAGCTCCTTTGCAAGGGTTCTTGCAAATTGACTTCTGTGAGCATCGGTTATGATCCAACGGGCCCTGCTCTCATCCACGTAGTATACCAGCTCGTTAAAGTCAGCGTGGTCGCTTAGGCCAACCATGAAGGTCATCTTGCCGATCTGCTTCAGCGCTTTTCCAGCCCAGCCCGTAACTATGAGGGACATGTTCTTTGGGTTTCTTTCGGTCGAGAGCGGCCAAAGGGCGACGTACGGGTTTTTTTCCCTTATCTCCGTCAGGGCTTCGCGGCTGGTTATCTTATAATATTTTGGAAAGCGTACGCCGTATTTTTCGTATATCTTTGCTATCTCGTAGCTCTTACTGTCCATTATGACTTTGACCCAGCGAGGAAGGTATGAAAGTATGGAAAGTATTTCCTGCAGTTTTCCCTGCGACGCGTAAATGTCCACCGAGCCCTGCGCAAGACCTTGCTCAACGAGGTCCCTGAGGATCAGATCCGCGTTCACGTAATCCCGAACATTATTTGGATTGCCGTACGTGGCCTCTATGACCAGTTCATCTGGGTGTAACACAGGCGTGCCCTTCAGCTTGAAATCACCGGTAAACGCGAAGCTACCATCTGGCGTTTCTACCATTACCTGCGCAGCACCCAATATGTGGTTTGCGGGGTATAGGAAGAGCTTTCCGCGTTCAAGCTCAAGTGGGACCCCATATTCAAGCGGGAGCGGGTGCCTCAGGCTACCCCTTACAACGCTTATTATATCGATGGTTTGCGGGGTAGCCACTTGATGAAGGCCGGTGGAAAGCCCGCCAAGGTGATCTGCATGAGCGTGCGTTATGACATGATATTTTTTCTTCGTAGCCCCATCGCACCCGACCTCCATGCCCAACTCGACCTCACCGTTCCCCCTTACGTTTGAGCGGAAGTGCGAAAAGGCTTCGAGCGGCAGATCCAATATAGGATGTCGTGGCGGGGACTTAAAAATCGTCCGCTTGGCAAAGAGATACGTACTTATTTGAATATAATGAAAAAGATATACATTATCTGAATATTTATGGAGTAGATTTAAATAGTATGTAACAAGCATCTCATGGACAAGCAACCCTTATCGATCAAAGTCATAGCCATAGCCATTGGCGCGGCGCTCTACGCCCTGGGCGCCATGATAACGGAGTACACGGCGTCGCCTTTTGGGGTTGGCCAGTTCAGGCCTGCGGTCATAATACCTGGCTTCTTTGCCATTTTCTTTGGACCTCTCGTTGGAGGTCTTTCTGCGGCGCTGGGAACAAACACAGCGGCCATGCTAACCAACGGTAATCTCCTGCTCAGCCTCATGGCTGGTGTCCCTGGTAATTTCGTGGGTTTCTACCTTTACGGGTACATGTTGAGGAAGTTTACTTGGAGGAAATTCGTATGGGCCACGCTTATCTCACTTTTTATCGGTAACCTAATAGCTGGCCTCGGCGTAGTTTCTTACTACTCGCTTTTCATACATGGTCTCTCGGTGGAGACCATCAGGGGATGGGCCGTTTCGCTCGGCCTTACGGCATGGTGGCTGATAACGATGCTTCCCTTTATGTATTTGGCTTTGCCCCCTCTTCTTAAGGTGGGTGCGAAGGCCTTTCCAAACTTGGCTCCCCTCGGGCTGAAGACAAGTGATGAGTTACCGCCTCTGGACACGTTTTTATCGCTCTTTCTTCCAGGCCTGGCGCTTCTCTCCTTTGGCATTCTGATAGCGGTCAGACCGTCTCTGGGGGTCTACATGATGGGCCTCTACAAGAACGCCTCCGCCTTTGCCTATGCGCTTAAGGTGATGTTCATAGCGGGCGGCGTTATGCTCATGGTTATTGGGGTAGCTGTTCTTTTTGCTTTGAAAGGAAAGCGGGCAACGGCTCAGAGCAACTTGACCTGAACAAGGTCTGAGTATATGGGCCCGTGGCCAGTCAGAACGCTACGCTTCAGGGAGAATGCGGCCACTTGGAACTGCCCCGATACCTCCTCTTTCACGTCGATGTGCCCCACGGCTCCCTCTCTTGCTCTTGCAAGGGTAAGGTGAGGAACGAAGGGCTTTTCGTCAAAGGGCACTTCTGCGCTTGAAAGAGCACCCCTTACCAATTCAGCAAGCTCCTCTAGTTGTCTTCCTCCTTGCTCTTCCTTTATACCTACCCATACTACCCTTGCCCTTTCTCTAGACGGGAAATACCCAATCCCAGAAAGAGAAGCGTTGAAGGTTTGGTAGCTTATGCGCGATATGGCCTCAGAGGCCCTCTTGGCCACATCATTGGAAACCTCCCCTATGAAGGCCAAAGTGAAGTGAAGGTTTTCGGGGGCCACGACCTTGAGGTTGCGGTTAGCGTGAAGCTCGCTTAAAAGGGCTAAGACCTTGGCCTTGGCCTCGCCGTCTGGAAGATCCACAGCCACGAAAACGCGCATGAAGTTATCGCTGAGATACTTAAAAGCTGGTTACCTTTGAACTGAGCTTGCGTGTCCTCGCTTTGACTGGTCTGCCAGGGGCCGGAAAATCAACCGTGGCCTCCTTGGCTGAAGCCCAAGGTTTGCCAGTAATATCCATGGGAGATGCCGTCAGGGAGGAGCTAAGGAGAAGAAATCTTGAGCCAACTTCTGAGAACTTCAACTCCTTAACTGTTGGGCTTCGCCGCGAGTACGGAGATGTGGCGATCGCGGTACTGACCTTGGAGCTGATAAGGAAAAGGGGATATCTTGGAACGCCAGAGCTCATTGTAGACGGCGTAAGGAGTTTGGCCGAAGTGGAGCACATGAAGGGATGGCCGCAGGTTGAGTCCGTAAAGGTCTTGGCGGTGCTGGCTCCCTTCAAGGATCGGTTTGTTCGCCTTTATGGTAGGGGAAGGGAAGGGGATCCGAAGACGGAAAATGATCTGAGAAACAGGGATTGGGCAGAGCTATCGATCGGGCTAGGGAACCTAATAGCTTTGGCCGACGTGTTTTTAGTTAACGAGGGAGACATGGAGACTTTCATGCAGAAAGCTACTTCCAAGCTTAAGATGTGGAGGGACCAAGGGGATCCCTAGAGGCGAAGACAGATAGCGCATCCGCTTGCGATTTTCAGGCCGAGGGTGTGGTCAGCCGCCAGACGCCGTTTTGGTCTTTGTAGACGAGCGTTGCTTTATGCATTTCGTCGAGTACCTTTTTCTGGGCAGGACTTAGCTCCTCGACCTCGTTTTCCGTCCTTGGAAGGCTTGCGATTATGGCATCGTAATAAGGTCTGTAAACCAAGACCCTGTCCTCGTCCTCGCCTATTATCTTTACAACCCCCTTTTCTTCTAGGTCTCTAATCTGCGATATGGGCTTCCTTATTCTCGATAGGGGGTATGCGCCCACGCTCTTGATGAAGTTAAGGAAGCTGTCCGACGGTCCTACCGCACCTTGGGCTCCCTGGGGTTGCTGCCTGTAACTGCCCCTTGATGAACCCCTTATTGGGGACGTGGGTATAGATATCCTGGGGCGTTGTGGTTTTGGAGTTTCCTCCTGTTCCTGTGCTTCCTTTGGTTCCTCTATTTCCTCACCTTCCTCTATTTCTCCAAAATCTTCTTCTCCGCGCTCAACCCTAGGCTGGGGAGCGCGCTCCTTTTCTTCCTCCTTTGGAGCTGAGAGCATCTCTTTTATCTCTGAAAGGGTATCCTGGATCTCGCCCAGCCTTTCCCATATGATCTCCATCGAGTCCGCCTCGTTGTCCTTTTCTTGTCCGAGGCTCTTTATCACTTCGTCAAAGGAGAGCTTCCTGCCCTGCTTCGCCTCCAGTTGGAGCCTTACTTGCTCGAGATAGGAGTAGGTCTCGTCGCTTAACTGGACCTCTTTTACCATAAATTAAAACTTCTATCAAATATAACCGTTCCCTTTCCAACTCGAAGCGGTATATCTTAACTTACGGTCGCGCCGAGCCTTTGTGCCTCTTCCTTTACCGCCTTAATGGTTTCCTCGGCTTTCCTTTCTGCCTCCTGCCTGTTAGGCGAGGCGTACTCGACGTGTACAAGCATGCTGGGCTTATCCACCGTGCCTCCGGGATGCGTCTTCACGTATAGGGCGCTGTCTGCCCTGACCAGGTTTTTTATGTAGGGCGCGAGTGACGCTTCAAATATTCCAGTTATCCTTAACTCTCTTTCTGCAACGAACAGCCTTTGCTCCTTTACCAATATTGGCAGCAGGTGCTTTTCGAACATGGCCTCCATCTCAGATGGGACGCCTGGCAACACCATAATGACCGTCTTGTGGTCGCCGCCTCCAACCTCGATCCACGCTCCAGGCGCCACACCTACGGGATTGTCAAGTTCCCTGCATGGATTTGGCATGTAGGCCATTTTTTCTCTCTCGGGGGTAAGGGGCGCGTTCTCAGAATGGATCTTCTGCAGAATCCAGCTTAAGGCCAAGTCGCTCTTCTTAAGGGGCAGCCTCACGGCCTTCGCTATGGCCGCCATGGATATGTCGTCGTAAGTTGGACCTAAGCCGCCTGTCGTTATTAGGTACTCGGGTTTTCTCGAAAGGCTTTCCCTGACCGCTGCCACGATCTCTTCCTCGTTATCGGCCACCACGGTTATCCTCTTCACGGAAACACCTACCAACGACAGCCGTCTGGCTATGTAGGCGGCATTTGTGTTGACGACCCTTCCTGTTAGTACCTCGTTTCCTATGGTAAGTACCTCTGCCTTTATGGCCTTGGAGTTTTCAAGAGCACTCAAGGCGATTAAATACATGCCAAAGGTTATAAGGTTGACACGCGAAATGTGGCGCCTTTGCTTAATACCAGATAAAGGAGGCCTTAAGGCGGGGTTGACCAAGAGTTAAATACGGGGCTATGTAGATCCTATGAGCGCCGATATAGGATCCGTACTGAAGGAGGTCGAGGCCCGTGTAACACCAAGTGAAGAGCTCGTAGCTAGGGTGATGCGCGTAAGAGATGAGATATTTAGGCGCCTTCAGCCTTTAGCAGTAGACTTCAGACCTGAGCTTGAGGGATCCGTGGCAAAGGGGACTTGGCTAGCGACAGATCCTGAGCTTGACGTTTTCATGATCTTCCCAACGAGCGCAAGCGAGGACAGCATGGTTAACCGCGTCATGGAGGTTGGAAAGGTGGTATTTGACAAGTGGGAGGTAAGCTATGCCGAGCACCCTTACGTAAGGGGATGGATAGATGACGTGCCCATTGACTTGGTGCCCTGTTATGGGGTCAATTCCCCCTCAGAAATGAGAAGCGCCGTTGACCGCACGCCATTTCACACGCGCTTCGTCAACCAGAGCCTGAGCCAAGATCAGAAGAGAGACGTAAGGATACTGAAGGCTTTCTTCAAAGGCATAGGGGTTTACGGCGCGGAGATAAGGGTGAGAGGATTTTCGGGTTACGCTTCAGAGGTACTCATTTACCGCTTCGGCAGCTTTCTTAACCTCCTTAAGAATGCCCAGAAATGGAAGGGTAAGGTGAACTTGGGCTGGAATTGTGAACCGGATGCCCTGGGGATTCCGGATCCAGTTGACCCATCTAGGAACGTCACGGCGTCCGTATCAATTAGAAGCCTTTCAACTTTCGTGGCCGCTTCGGGATTCTTCCTCAGGAGGCCGTCTTTGCGCTTCTTCTGGCCAAGTGGCGAGAAGACGAACGTCAGACTGGATCAGGTTCTGGTCTTGAGGACAGGTAGACCAAGTTCCATCGACGACATCTTATGGGGTGAGATTTGGAAGGCTGCGGATAGCATGAGGAAGCAGCTGGCCAAGGAAGGCTTTACGGTCTTCGATGTAGGCGCCCACGCTGGGCCCGACTACGTGTGCTTTGCGTTTTACCTGTCCTCTAAAATGCGCGCTACAGCTTATCTTATGGAGGGGCCACCAGTTAACCTGATCGAGGATTCCATTAAGTTTGTTGACAAGTGGTCCTCTCACGAGCAAACCCTGAGGGGTCCCTGGGTTGGCGATGGAAGGTGGCTTGTGGTCAGAGCGCTTGGAGGGGATGCCAAGGACGTGCTCGAGGCGATGCTTAAAAAAGAGCTTAAGCAGCTGGCCTTGGGAGATTTTGAAAGGCAAATCAAGAGGGGCTTCCAGGTGGGGTGGGCTACTGACGCGATTGAAAGTTGCGATGAAGAATGCGTGCGCATGCTGCGCTCCTTCGCAGGCCTTAAAGAGCCGTGGGTTCGGCCTTGAACGTTTTGCTGGGATTGGCTTGGCGCGCAAATGCAAAACGGTTATATTATCCTTTCCTTATGAAATGGGGCCTGTAGTCTAACCTGGTAGGATATCGAAAGACCTAATGCCGCCCTTACACGGCAGAGGTTCCGGTTCAAATCCGGACAGGCCCACTGGTTATTTAGGCCGAAGATCAGGCGCAAGGTACCTCGTAAAAACGTTTATAGCGCCCCTTTTCAATAGACTTGAGGCCAGGGGGTGCCTTAAGGCTGAGAGGTCCGATGGACCAACCCCTTGAACCTGAACTGGACAATACCAGCGTAGGGAATGGCCAGCTATTAGGGTTGGTTTGGATCAGGCTCTTGGGTCCTCCTGCCTCGGAGAAAAAGAAAAATGCAAAGAAGCAAGTGGTCCCTTAGCCCGGCGCAGTACTCCGTATTGCTGAGCACGGCGACCAGCATGTTTCTTTGGGGCGTGATAGCTTCCATTGGTCCTTTAGCGGCCTCTGGAAAGCTTGTCAGCACTCTATCATCACCTTTCAAGGTAACGGTGTTGCTGGTTGGTCCGCTCTTCCTTTTGCTTGGTGATTCTACCATTGGCGCCATGAGCGATAGGCTTGGAAGAAAGAGCATGTTCATGCTTACGATGCTTTCCTACGGCGTCGGCATGATGCTCATTGTTCTGTCCACGTACCTTACGAGCTTCCTAGGACTGGTGATCGGGCTAGCGCTTTCCGAGTACGGCATCGGCGGAGAGGAACCTCCCTCGCTTTCCCTCATAACGGAGAATTTTTCGGCCGATAGCAGGGCTTTCTTCCTCACCTTTTCCACGAACTTCGCTAATATCGGCGCGGCCTTCATATCTGGCCTTCTTCTGGTAATGCCTTCGTCAGGTACCGCCTACGTGATACTTGGCACGGGGGTCGCCATCTTAGTGGTGCTGATCGCCGTAAGACTAGGCATGCCTGAGTCATATCGGTGGTTAAAGGAAAAGGGCCGCAGCGACGAAGCTGAGAAAGAACGCTCAAAGCTCAACATAGCTGACGAGGGGATCGTCATAAAGCATCCTGGCTATTTAATCCCAGTGATCGCGTTAATACTCATGGGCGTCTCCCAGTACCTGACCTACGGGCTGATGTCCTTTGTGATTGGTCCTTACGAGTTTAAGTCCGTCACCTTTGACGAGGAGATAATACTTTACTCAAACCTTGGTGCAGCCGTAGGCGGCGTTATAGCTGCCTACACGATTAACGCGTTTTCTAGGAGGTTCTTCGCACTTTGGACGTTCCTCGGCGGCTTCTTAAGCACGATTGCCATAGCTCTCCTATCGAATAGACTTACGGACGCCCTGGTCTTCTTTCCGTTGTTGTTCTTTAACATGGTGATGAGCGAGTTCGCGTGGGCCGCCAGAGTAACACTGGAGCCAGAGTCTTTTCCAACAAAGCTCAGGGGCACGGCCATAGGCCTGATAAGGATATTTCCCATAGCTACCTACGAGCTTTCGGTTTACTTCACAAGCAACCTCGGCTTGCTCCAATACCTGATGTATAACCTCGTGCTTTGGGGGATAGGAGTACTTGGCGCTGGGTTATGGACCGTAAAGGGTTTCGAGACAAAGAACATAAGCCCGGACTACGAAAGCTGATCCGGGCTTTTTTGCGTTTTGTTTTTGACTTTTGACAGAAAATCCGTGGAGCGTTAATTAGAATCGCTGCGAAACGCATAACTATTAGTGCGCAATTTGCACAGAGTGTTGTTTATAGATGGCAACAGGCCGGGGTCATTGCATTACAGATGGTCAAATAAGCTTGAGCCGATTGCGGAGGTCAACCCGGGCGAGGAGTTCAGGCTCGCAATTCCGGATTCCTCAGGAGGTCAGATAGCGGAAGATTGGACAACCGAGGATATGGGCAAGATCGACGAGAGTAAGTTTGATGGAGCGCTTGGCCCCATTTACGTGCAAGGTGCAAAGAAGGGAGATGTGCTTGAGGTAGAGATAAAAGAAATACGCATTGCAACGTGGGGATGGACGGCCATACTGAGCGACTTTGGCGTGCTTAAGGGCGTTTTTCCTAACAGGCTTATCCTATGGAGTTTGAACAACGGTTACGCAACCAGTAGGTCAGATTTCTTAAAGGGAGTAAGGGTTCCCCTAAGGCCCTTTCTGGGAGTTATCGGCACTGCTCCCCGCGATTACGAGTATCCCATGATTCCGCCTCAGAGCTTTGGCGGTAACATGGACAACCCACTTCTTGTGGCTGGTAGCAAGCTTCTTCTTCCCGTTAACGTGGACGGTGCGCTTCTATCCTTTAGCGATCCCCACGCGTCGCAGGGAGAGGGGGAGGTGTGCGGTACGGCCATAGAGACGAGAGCCGAGGTCCGTGCGATAGCGAGAATACGCCGTGACTTAAAACTCAGCGGTCCCTTGGCCATAGTCCCGGAAGAGCCTGCAGTAGGCCCCAGCTTGGTTGCCATGGGCATATCTTGCGATCTAAGGGAAGCCCTTAGGGAATCACTGAAAGGCTTGACGCGTTCCGCCGCGGCTTATGGGCTAAAAGAAGAAGAGGCTTACGTGCTTCACAGCGTGGCTGGGAGATTGAGCATAAGCGAGGCAGTTGATGAGCCAAACTACGTGGTATCATCTTATCTCCCGCTCGCTCTCTTCACCTCGCGCTCTTGACCACCCTTATCGGCTTTCCGGCAGCGAAGGCCCTCACGTTCTCCACGGTCTGCCTCATTATCTCGGCGAAGCCGGCGTCCGTGTACCAGCCCACGTGAGGGGAGAGCACGACGTTGTCGAGCTCCAGCAGCTCCCCCCTTGGAGGCTCCTCCTCGAACACGTCGAGCCCAGCCCCAGCTATCCTTCCCTCCCTGAGCGCCCTCACCAGCTCCTCCTCGTCCACTACCCCTCCCCTTCCCGTGTTCACGATGAAGGCCCCCCTCTTCACCAGGGAAATCCTTTCGGCGTTTAGGAGGTGCCTAGTGGAGGGGAGCAGGGGGAGGTTAACCGATATGAAGTCGCTCTCCTTGAGGACCTCCTCCAGCGAGGCGTACGAGACCCCCTTGGCCTCAAGTGAAGAGTTCTTGACCACGTCGTAGGCGAGAACCCTCGCCCCCATGGCCAGCGCTATCTCAGCGACCCTAGCGCCTATGGCACCCGTCCCCAGGACCCCGAAGGTCTTGCCGCACACCTGAACACCCATGAGGCCGTGGTAGTCGAAGTCCCCCTCCCTCACCCTCCTGTCCGCCTCCCTGACCTTCCTGACTAGGGCAAGGAGGAGGGCAAAGACGTGCTCGGGGACGGGGAGGGTGCCGTAGCCCACCACGTTCGACACAGTTATGCCCCTCCTCTCCGCCTCCTGAAGGTCTATGTGGTCATATCCCGTGGAGCGCGTGCATATGAACTTGAGCTTCGGGAGCTCACGCATGAGGGAAGCGGTGAGCGTTGTGGTTATATCAATGCAGATTGCATCCACATCCCGCGCTTCAGCGGCATTTTCTTCCGTTAATGGCCCGCGCAAGAAGCTAGGTGAGAGGTCAGCCGCGGTTTTCGCAAAGTAGCGCTCGACATCGGTATCCGAGTCCGTTACCAAGATCTTGAAGTTCGGCATCGCTGGTTACCCGTTTGAAGAGCGCGCCTTTGCCGGTGATTTGGGCTTCGAGACGACTGCGGGCAATGGTAAAAAGAAGCCCTGTTTGATATGGGGATAGCAAAGGAGCACCTGATCCGGAAAAATCTGTGCTAAATCCAAATCGCTTCGTCAGCACTTACAAACTCTCGGTTAAAAGCCTGATCAAAGGGTTATAAATCCGTGCGGTTTTAAATTATGAAATATAAAGCGGATTGGGCTTCTCTTGGGAATTACTTAGTCCCTCAGTGGTTTAGGGACGCGAAGTTTGGCATATTTATACATTGGGGGATCTACTCCGTTCCCGCGTTCGACAACGAGTGGTACCCCAGGAACATGTACATAAAGGGCCAGCCCGCCTACGAGCACCACGTCAAGACATATGGTTCCCAGAAGGAATTCGGCTACAAGGACTTCATATCTAGTTTTACCGGCGAGAGATGGGATCCTGACGAGTGGGCATCAACGTTTGAGGATGCAGGGGCAAGGTACGTGGTGCTGGTGGCGGAGCATCATGACGGTTTCTCGCTTTGGGACAGCGAAATGAACCGCTGGAACGCCGCCAAGATGGGGCCAAAAAGAGACGTGGTGAAGGAGCTGTCCGAGGCGGTTGGAAGAAGGGGTTTGAAGTTCGGCGTTTCATATCACAGGGCGGAGCACTGGTGGTATTTCGAGGGAGGGAGGCAGATCGAGAGCGACGTGAGCGACCCAGCGTATCAGGACCTATACGGCCCAGCCATGCCGAGCAACACCCAGCCAAATCAACAGTTCTTGGAGGACTGGCTTAAGAGGGCAAAGGAACTGGTCTACAAGTATAGGCCAAGCCTCTTCTACTTTGACTGGTGGATAGAGAACTCCGCCTTCGAGCGCTACCTTCGCGATTTCGCTGCATTCTACTACAACGAGGCCGAGAGGTGGGGAGAGGAAGTGGTCATAAACTACAAGCACTCCGCCTTTCCAGAGGGAACTGCTGTACTTGACGTGGAGAGGGGAAAGCTTGGGCAGATAAGGGATTTGCCCTGGCAGACGGACACATCAATCTGTTATGATACGTGGGGTTACACGACCGTCTGTAAGCTGAGAAGCCCTTACTCAATCATAACCGACTTGGCTGATATAACTAGCAAGAACGGGAACCTTCTGCTTAATGTCGCTCCTCGCCCCGATGGCACCATACCGCAGGAGCAGAAGAAGGTACTCAATGAGGTCGGCCAGTGGCTCAAGAGAAATGGAGAGGCGGTCTACTCCACGAGGCCCTGGGTGAGGTGTTGCGAGGGGCCCACTAGACCTGAAGCGGGTGAGTTCAAGGAAAAGGAACAGAAGTATACCGAGAAGGACTTCCGCTTTACCAGCAGGGATGAAAGCATTTACGTCATTGGCCTTTCGGCGCCGAAAAGCCGGGTGACCATAAGGTCGCTGGGATCTAGCCTTGCAGATGACGTCAAAACCGTGGATTTCTTGGGAAGCGGGCAGTTGGGATTTGAGCAGAACGATGAGGGGCTTTTTGCGGATATCCCACCTGAAGGCGTCGATGGTCCTTATTCACTAAGGGTCAAGATGGGACGGCAGTAATTTTTGGCCGGGTCTTGCGTTATCTCTGTTCAAATTATGTCGGCGTGGCTTATTTTGCGGAAAGGAGATAATATATATATTAGGGTAGAGTATGGACATGTGCATGTTAACTTGCAGGTTTCAACTCTAGATTCAGAGGCTGAAGGAGTAGCCATAGCGCTTGGCGACGAAGCGATAGCTAGAGGAGCCGAAGAGGCTGGCGTTGATGTAGCCACGGCTTATCCTGGAACGCCATCATCGGAGGTTTTGGAAACGCTTGCCCGTCACGCTAAGAAGTTCGGTTTCCACGTGGAGTGGTCCACTAACGAGATGGTTGCCTTTGAGGTTGCTTATGCTGCAGCGCTCGCGGGAAAGAGGTCCATGACCATAGCAAAGCATCTTGGTACCTACTGGATGGTCGACCCACTCATGGTTGCCGTGCTGACCGGCGTTAACGCCGGGTTCGTAATAGTAAGCGCAGACGACACGCACCCGTACAGTTCACAGAACACGGGTGATACCCGCTACATAACCAGAATGGCCAGGTTGCCAGAGATAGAGCCGGCCACCGTTCAGGAGGCGAAGGACGCTACCAAGTGGGCGTTTGAGCTCTCTGAAAAGCTTGGTCTTCCCGTTTTTGTCCGCCTCACGCACAGGCTTGCCCACGCCAGGGCTGCCATTACCCTATCTCCTATTTCCCCAAGGAGGGGGCCAGGGAGCTTCAAGAAGAACGACGACAGGTACGTCATGGTGGCCGCAAACGTGAGGAAGAGGCAGCCTGGTTTCGAGGAGCTTCAGAAGCAGATCCTGTCTATCTCAGAGAGTTGCCCTTTCAACAACGCGGACGAAAATAACGATGCCCCTGTGGGCATCGTAGCTTGTGGAGGAACTTATCAGTTTGTCAGGGAAGCCGTATCAAAGCTTCCAAACCCCGAGAGCATAGCGATTTTTAAGCTGGCCATGACCAATCCCTTACCTCAGGCCAGACTCCTTCAGTTTATGGCAAACCGCAAGCTAGTGCTGGTCGTTGAGGAGGTTGAGCCCATAGTCGAGGTGGAGCTTAGGTCCCTTGCCCAGTCTAATGGGATCAACGCCCTTATATTGGGAAGAGGAACTGGCACGATGCCCAAGTACGGGGAGATAACGACCGACTCGATCATCAAGGGGATAACTAAAGCCTTTGAGGTCGGCGCTGCCAGGGCCATCGTGAGCGATCCGCCTGCTCAGGTAAGCGTGCAGAAGTTGTCCGATGTAGAGAACAGGTACCCTTACCTCTGCGCGGGCTGTCCTCACGCAGCGAGCTACCTTGCCATTAAGAGGATAATAAGGAAGCACGGTGGGGTCGTGGCCGGCGACAGGGGATGCTACAACCAAGGCGTGAACCCTCCCCTCAGGGCTCTTGACACCTGTGTGTCCATGGGAGCGAGCATATCTATGGCGGTAGGATTTGAGAGAGCTGGCGTGAAGGGGGCCATAATAGCGGTCATAGGAGATTCGACGTTCTTCCATGCGGGTATCCCAGCGCTCATAGATGCCGTCATGGATAATGCTCACATAACAGTTGCGGTCCTTGACAACCGGTGGACGGCCATGACTGGTCATCAGCCCAGTCCCTCGACCGGCTTCAACGCCATGGGTGAAGTTTCTCCCTCCATAATGATTGAGGATGTCGCGAGGGCTGTGGGGATCAAAAAGGTCATAACGGTCGACCCGCTTGACGACATAAAGCGCTCGGAGGCGGCCCTTGAGGAAGCCATAGCCTATCCTGGTCCCTCGGTTGTGGTCTTCAGGCATGAGTGCGCGCTCCAGATAGAGAGGGACGCGAGGAGGAAGGGCATCAAGCTGCCGCTCTACGAGGTTGACGCTGAGAAGTGCACGGGCTGCAGGCTTTGCGTGCTGGAGACGGGATGCCCCGCCCTCATATTCGACTACTCAACGAGGAAGGTCGTGATAAACCCCGACGAGTGCACGGGCTGCAGCCTATGCGCGCAGGACTGCCCGTTCGACGCCATACACCTCACTGAGAGGAAGTGAACGATCGTGACCGAGAAATCACTTGACATGGTGGTTTGTGGGGTCGGCGGACAGGGAACGCTCGTGCTATCGAGCGTCATCGCGGCGGCCGCGGTGCTCTCAGGGCTGAAAGTGGTGGCCGGCGAGACGCATGGGCAGGCTCAAAGAGGAGGTACGGCCTCATCGCACGTAAGGATAAGGGAAAAGGAGGAGCCCGCCCCCCTTATACCTTTGGGCTCGGCCGACGTCCTTCTCTCGCTGGAGTTCTGGGAGGGCATGAGGTACGCCAAGTACCTGAAGAAGGGAGGACTCGCCATAGTTTCCACGGACAGAATGATACCCGTGACGGCGTCCGCGGGTTTAACAAAGTACCCTACTCCTGAAGAGTTCAAAAAGTACATGGAAGCGGTAACAGATAACTTGCACTTGGTCGACGCAGGAGAGGTAGCGCGCTCTGTGGGCGAGCCAAGGGCGACCAACAGCGTGCTATTGGGCGTGCTTGCAAGGGAGTTTCACCTTCCCTTTGACGTGGAGATCCTCAAAAAGGCCATATCGCTTTACGTCCCCAAGAGAGCCGTTGACGTCAACTTAAAGGCCTTTGAGGCCGGCCTGTCCGGGCAGGGAGAGCTTAAAGCCTTCTAAGTGGTGCCAGTAGCATGAAGCCGAAAAACCCGGTATCGATTTACGGGTGGGGAAGCTATGTCCCGCCATACAGGCTTACGGTTGCTGAGATATCTAGGGTTTGGGGAAGGGACCCGGTCCAGTATGAAGAGGAACTTAACGTCAAGGAAAAAGCGGTGGCAGGCCCTGACGAGGACAGCGCGACGATGGCAGTCGAGGCCGGAAGGAACGCGTTGAGCAGGGCAGGCGTCGATCCCAAGGAGATAGGTGCCCTTTACGTCGGCACGGAATCTCCTCCTTATGCCGTGAAGCCAACGGCCACCACGGTGGCGGAGGCGCTTGGGGTTGGCCCGTTCTCGTTGGCGGCAGATCTAGAGTTCGCGTGCAAGGCTGGAACCGAGGGGCTTCAGGCGGCAATTGCCTTGGTTTCGTCTGGGATGGTAAAATACGGCATGGCCATAGGCTCTGATACCGCTCAGGGAGGGCCTGGCGATCACCTTGAGTACACGGCGGCATCTGGAGCAACAGCCATAATCGTGGGCCCGAGCTCCAAGGAAGCCGCGGCAACGCTCGAGGGATCGGTTTCTTTTGTGTCGGACACTCCAGACTTCTGGAGGAGGTACGCCGCGCGCTATCCTTCCCACGGCGAGGGCTTCACTGGGGAGCCGGCCTACTTCAAGCATGTTGAAGGGGCGACGAGGGCCCTAATGGAGGAGCTCGGGCTTAAGCCCTCGGACTTTGACTACGTGGTCTTTCATCAGCCTAACGGCCGTTACCCGCTGACGGCGGCCAAGGCCCTTGGCATATCGCCCTCGGCATTGAAAGTCGGCTTGCTCAGCCCCATGATAGGCAACACTTACGCTGCCGCCTCAATAACTGGCTTCTCAGCGATCCTTGACGTCGCGAAGCCGGGTCAAAGGGTGCTCGTGACGTCCTTTGGGTCCGGGGCGGGTAGTGACTCCTTCAGCTTCGTCATAGAAGAGGGCATCGAGGGGAGGAGGGATAAGGCCAAGAAGGTCATGGATTACGTGAGCAAGCGCGTGGAGATAGACTACGCACTTTACCTCAAGTTCAGAGGAGGCATAAGGCTTGGAGGTGGAGCGAAGTGAGTGATAATCCCGTTGTGGTTGGCACTGGGTTAACTAAGATAGGAAGGAGATGGGAAGACTCCCTTTCGGACCTGTTCGCGGAAGCTTCGAGGCAGGCCATCGAGGAAGCCGGGATCCAGCCTCAGGCCGTGTTCGTTGGAAACATGGTTGCGGGGGAGCTTGACGGTCAAGAGCACTTGGGCCTTGCGCTTGAGGACAGGGCAGGGGTTTTCCCGCTTGTCCCTGCTTTTAAGGTGGAATCCGCCTGTTCTTCGGGAGGTTCTGCGCTTCTGGCAGGCTACATGGCGGTTAAGTCCGGCGTTTACGACTCCGCGCTCGTGGTCGGAGTGGAGAAGCTCAGCGAGGAGCCTTCCGACAACATAACCACGGCCCTGGCTGAAGCGGCAGACGCGGATTTTGAGGCTTACTATGGGGCGAGCTTCACTTCTTTGAACGCCCTTCTCATGAGGAGTTACATGAAGGAGTACAACGTGCCCAGGAACTGGTTCTCTGAAATAGCGGTCATGATGCATAAGAATGCAGTGGACAACCCCTATGCGCAACTTAGGAAAGCCATAACCGTTGACGACGTAAATAGGTCCAGGGTGATAGCCGACCCCATAAGGCTTCTCGACTGCTCCCCTACGGGAGACGGCGCGGCCGCGATCCTGCTCACTAAGCCTGAGTTGGCCAAGGGAGACGTCCAAGTGGAGCTTGCTGGTATGGGAGTTGGCGTCGACACGATAGGCGTGAACGGAAGGGTGAGCCTCAGCGACGTCCCAGCTACCGCAAGGGCAGCTAGGGCGGCTTTTTCTGCGGCTAAAGTAGAGGTAAAGGACCTTGACGTCCTTGAAGTGCACGACGCCTTCACCATAATGGCAGCTCTTGCCCTTGAAGACATAGGAGTCGTGGGAAAGGGAGAAGGAGCTAAGTTCTTCCACGAGGGAAGCGCCGAGAGGGACGGAAAGCTCCCAGTGAACCCAGAAGGCGGGCTCAAGGCAAGGGGCCATCCAGTCGGAGCCACGGGCGTTTATGGAGCCGTTGAGGTGGTTAGGCAGCTCCAAGGAAAAGCCGGAAAGATGCAGGTTCCAAATGCAGAGATAGGGGCGTTTCATAACTTGGGTGGATCGGGTTCGCACGCCGTGATCGGCGTGTTCAAGAGGAAGAGGTGATTGAGATGACCGTACCGAGGTATTGGAGAAACATAGGCGCGCACTACAGGCTTGAGGGAATAAGGTGCAAGAGCTGCGGCGAGGTGTCCTTTCCTCCTAGAAGCTCGTGCCCTAAGTGCCACTCCAAGGACGTTGAGGTAGTCCAGCTTCCGAGAAAGGGGAAGGTGGTGAGCTTCTCCCTTCTTCGCAGCCCTCCCAAGGGCTTCGAGGCCTACGTCCCCTATTACGTGGTGGTTGTGGAGCTGGAGAACGGAGTAAGGGTACTTGGAACACTGACCGACGTTTTTGGCGAGGTAAAGGAGGGAATGGAGGTAGAGGCCGTTTTCAGGAAGATCTCCGAGGACGGCGAGGAGGGTCTCATATACTACGGGACGAAGTTCAGGCCTATTACATAGCTATGTCAAAATATGCTTAAATTCATCTGAGTTTTTTGCATATGCGCGTAATGAAAGGCGTATCTAAGGTTGTTGCCGCGCTGTTGATCCTTACCATCGCGGGGTTTGCGGGAATGGCTTACTTCTACGTCTCGTACGCGCAATCAAGTGCAAAGCTTTCGGCACTTGAGGGGCTTTACGGGCGCTTTTCCTACCGGCTGAAGTACGTTCCCCTTTCGGATCAGCCTCTGTCTCAGGCGCTAGATACCCCTAGGGTTGGGATAGTTGACATAACGGCCTACGAACAGGCGCCCGTTTTGGCGCTGATGAACGTAACGGGAGAGGTCATCATAGACGGCTTCACCTATTACGTTGGCACGGTCAAGGGCCATCCGGTGGTTGAGGTAAGGGCAGGAGAGAAGGACTCGTCTGCCGAGATGGCCGCGCTCTTGATGGACCAGTACTTCAACGTCACGGCTGCCATACTGAGCGGCATAGGAGGCTCAAGGAACCCCTACATCAACACGGGCGACGTTGTCGTTGGGGCCTTCGTCATAAACAAGGGGTCGGTTCACTTCCACAATGGGAACTACATGACAGATTACGGCGGTGATGAGATGATCGTAATAAATGCCTCCATAATTGGGAACTCGGTGGTAACGGGGTACGGGGAAGTGGGGCCAGTGCCCGCGAATGCCCCTTCATACGGATATGGGCCGGGCACCGAGGACGTGAGCTACGTCTACGTGGCCGCGCTGGCCGCGTCGGCGCCCCTAGTTCGCCTTGCCTCTTCCTACAGCTCATTGGGTGCTATGCCGATCGCCGACATAACCGGAGAGAACTCCACGGGTCTCGTCCAGGCAAAGGTGGTCGTGGGTGTCATAAGCTCCGGGGGCTTTTGGACTGACCCAATTTCTCTGAACGCATTTCAGAACGCCCTTTATCAAGCCGACGTAGGCGAGAACGAGGGATAGGGCTTTGCCTTTGCGAACGCGGAGTATGGCGTTCCCTGGGTCATCATAAGGGGTATATCGAACAGTCATTTCTACCCTGGAGTATTTCACGGCGTGCTGGCGGCCGATAGGGCGGCTCAGGTTACTGCTTACGTGGTTGAGAACTTAGGTAGCTTGAGCGATCTCAGGCAGACCGTCAACTACTCCATGCTGTCTCCCATATCTGAGGCCAAGATCCACGGTTACATCGTGGCAAACAGGGTGTACTACAGCAATAACGGCACCGTTACCGAAGTTCAATACGCGAACCAGCAGGGCCAGAACGTCACGGTTTACAACCCGACCGAGTACCCGAGCACCTTGCCGTCACCTTGACCGCAAGGGCAGGAACGCGCATTCCCGCTTGCTGAAAAGTTCGTTTCACTGGCGTTCTTTATTAGCGGAGGCCCCTAATCACTTACTATGAAAAACCGCGTTATGATATTATCTGTGATGTTGTTGCTTGTGACTTCCGTTGGAGTCTATCCAGCCCTTGGAGCTACGTTAAACGCCGTGATATATCCCAAGCAGAACGTGGCGAAGGTCAGTTACACGGTGGTTAGGTCCTTCAACTTAACTTACCCAGGCAACACGTTCCTTTCCCAGCTTTTAAACGGTAAGAGCAGCTCTGAAGAGGTAACGAGCCAGGGAGGCCCTGGCAACGCAGGTCCACTTATTGCAAGCATAAAGGCGCAAGATCCCAACGCCTCTCTCATAAATTACACGCTAACTTATACTTCAACTTATAAGGGAACCGAAACCTACGCCGAGGAGGTTGAGAACCTCACCCTTACTATCTACGTTGCCAACGTTACGCAGCTGAACTCCTCGAGGCTTATCGTTAATGCCAACTGGAGGGCTTTCGCGGTTAGAGGTGACTGGGACGTGATTTCCCACGGACTTCCCTTTAACGTCAACCCGCAGTTCCCGAGCTTCCTTACGCTGAGCGGTTCCCTGAGATCTATCATGATGGGCGAAGGGCTTCACCTTGGCGAGGCCAAGGCACTTCTCGACTTCTCCGAGTTCAGCCAGCCCCTAACCGAGTGGAACCATCGCTATGATCCCTTCACAGGTATAACCACCTTCACCAAGGAGTACCCGACTAACGAGAGCGTCCTGCTTAAGGCCACCATAAACGGCCAAACCTACAGCCTCTCATACAAGGAAGACCCTTCTGCGCAAATACAGGTTTATGGCTACGCCGTACCTAACGGGAACTACCTTGAAATCGTTTCGGTTCCCGCGACCGTTTACGCCCCTTACGCCGCGGTTGGGGTTGTGGCGGTTGCCGCCGTCTTACTAGTACTTTGGTATCGCTCAAAAAGGGCGCCAAACGTTTCTACATGAACTTGTAAAATCTTTGCGATTTTTTCTCGAAAACCATATAAGTAGAGTTAAAAGACGGACCAGGTGTCTGTTTCAAAGGATGAGGTAATAGACAGGATTGCGATCACCGATTATCATCCAGACAAGGGCTACGTGGAGCTGAAGCGGGGCTTTCCCGAGGAAAAATATCTCTGGAACGAGGACTTCCACCCAACTCCCGTTAAGAACAGGAACTGGGGCCCGCTCACTTTTTTCTCCATATGGTTTGGCATGTCCATAGAGGTCGAGTCGTGGTCTCTTGTTTCTTTGGCTTACTCTTTTGGGCTGAACTGGCTTTGGGGCATAGTGGCTGTGCTGGCCGGGAACCTCATAGTTCTAGTGCCCATGCTTATAATAGCCCATGGGGGAGCGAGGTATGGCATACCTGAGACGCCGCTTACGAGGAGCCGGTGGGGTACTTACGGCGCTTGGATTCCGTCAATACTCAGGGGAATAATAGGAGCAGGCTGGTGGGGGATCGACACGTGGATAATTACGGAGGCCATCGGGGCCATGTACATAATTGCCACGCATCAGGTCAACGTTCTTCTCAGCCTTGCGCAGAGCTCTCCGGCGCTGCTTCCATTCCTCATATCGACGATCAACCCCATGTTGTTCTGGTCCGTCTTCGTGATAACCATAGTGGCTAGGTTGGGCTTGCTCTACTTATCACCGCCAAAGACAGGGATGAAGGTGCTCAAGATGGTGAGCTGGAGCGTCCCCTTCATAGGGTTTGCGGGCTTTCTCATTCTCTTCTACTACGCCATGAACGCAGCCGGATGGCACTGGTTCTCCATACTTTCGCAGCCTGTGACGGTTTCCGGCAGCGCCTTTTGGTACGCGCTTATAGGTCTCATAAACGCCAACGTGGCCTTCTGGGCCACAATGGTGCTGAGCATGCCCGACTACAGCAGGTTCGCGAAGAGCCAGTTCGCGCAAACGGTTGGCCAACTTCCCATGCCCTTTCTCATGACCGGAATAGCGGCACTGGCGCTCGTGGTCACCGGTGCCTCTCTGGAAGTCTTTCACTTTCCCGTGTGGGATCCCATAGTGCTCACGGCCTTGGTCGTAACCAATCCGTGGCTCGCTTACTTGGCCCTCTTCCTCCTCCTCTTGGGCGTCATCATAGTTAACATATATGCCGATACCGTGGGACCGGCTTACGACTTCTCAAACATATATCCAAAGAAGATATCTTGGATAAGGGGCGTTCTAATAGTGATCTTGGTGGCCGCGCTCCTGCAATCGTGGACCTATTACTTCAGCGCCTTCAGCTACGTTGAGAACTGGCTGCTCACTTACGGTGCCCTCCTCGGTGGCGTGGAAGGAGTCCTCGTGTTCGACTACGCGGTTATACGTAGGTTCAAGTTCGAGCTCCCGGACAACTTCTTATCGAAGGGTCGCTTCAGGTACTGGCACGGTATAAACCCCGCAGCGGTCGTTGCGTTCATAGTTTCCATGGTTCTCGTCTTTCCTCCGAACTACTACTTACCCTTGAGCGTGTCTCAACTCTATCCGGGGCAGGCTTGGGTTTTCCAGAACGCGTGGATATCGGCCATCCTCATCTCCGGCCTTCTTTACCTCCCGCTCATGAAGTACTGGGTTATCCCAAAATACCAACCCTTCCTCAAGGGAGGTCTGCTCAAGGGCTACATAGCTGACGACACGAAAAAGATATTCGAAAAGTGATTTTTTATTTTATTTTATTTTTATTGGATCGAGGCAATGGTCTCCTCTATCATGTTCACCTGCCTCTCGTAGATCCTTTCATGATCTTCTTGGTACCAGGGCTCGTTTGCTTGGGCCCTTCTAAGGCGATCGAGGAGGTCCCTGCTTCTCTTCAAGTGGACGCTTAGGTCCACTTTTATCCAGTCTTGGCCATCGAAAAGGATGTTTTGGCGCTCCGACCAGTCACCCGGCTGATCCATTCCCGGATAGCACGAGCTTAACAGGAAATCCATGACGTCGTGGGGCGCTTTGGCGGCTAGGTATGCCTTCTCGTTTCTTTCCTCCAAAGCGGACAGGTCTATTCCGTACACGGGCATGTCGTAGCCGTTTTGGGCCAGAGGAGTTACGTCTTCTATGGCAAATGCGGTTATCTCACCTATCCTGCTGCCGAATGCCCGCTTTATGGCCTCAAGCCCCCTCTCGGCTATGAAGCCGTAAAGCACTAGGCGCTCCACCTTGCATCCTTCTTTCTCGCACTTATCGAGAAACCTCTCCAAGGAGAACAGGGAGGTGAAGCCCGTCGCTTCTGTATCGGGCTTTATCAGGGTATAAGAGCCCGGCTTCAAACTTGAGTATTGTTCGAACTTGAGGCCTAGGTCCTGAACGGTGTGAAGCCTGTAGGATGGGTGGACGTAATAGGGCCTTATCCAGCTTTCCGATACGTCAACGCCAGAATCCAGCAGCGCTTTCCTCACCCCGTAACCGGGTGCCGCCCTCAGCACGTTCAAAAGCAGGACCCTTTGGTCCAGGTAACCCATCTTCTTGAGCATGGTCACGAAGTCCTTGGCCATGTCGAGCGCGGCCTTCATCATCTCATCCCCGCAGAAGCTGGGATAGCACGCTATCCTTCTCCCGTTCTCGGAGTCGATGACGTAGATCCCCTTGCCCATATCATAGGCAACCGAGGATCCCGCGCTCACCTTGCGGACGTAGCCGTCGTTTATGCCGAAGAACTTGCGAATTCCATCTAAGTCCATGGAAGTTCAGAAGGGGCAATAGACGGCTTATATCCCTTTTGGGCCGACCCTTACGAAAGGCGAGCTGACTTTATGACATAAGTATGTAAATTTTCTTGCTTGTAATTCCGAAATCTATATAAGTAGAGTTAAAAGACGGACCAGGTGTCAAGTTCAGGGTCTAAAAGGGAAGGATTACGTGACCCCTCTTCTGATCGTTCTTCTTTTATCTTTTACGACAAGAGTAGGGGTCAGGTCGAGCTTAAGGAGAAGTTTCCCGAGGAAAAATATCTCTGGAACGAGGACTTCCACCCAACTCCCATATCGCTGAGGAGCTGGGGTCCTTGGACCTTTGCGGCCATATGGTTCAGCATGGTCGCCATAGTTCCGACTTGGATGCTGGCGGTGGCTGGGCCAGCTTTTGGGCTCAACTGGTGGCAGTCCATACTGGAGGTTTTTCTGGGCAACGCCATAGTTTTGATCCCCATGCTCATACAGTCGCACGGCGGGGCTAGGTACGGCATGTCCGAGGCGCAGCTGAGCAGGACGAGATGGGGAGTTTACGGGACGCAGCTCTCCTCGTGGGTTAGGGCCATAGTGTCAATGGGATGGTGGGGTATAGAGTCATACATAATAACTGAGGCAGCGGTCGCCATGTACGTTGTGGCTTCCGGTAAGACGTCCATATTGACGAGTGGTGTCCAGACATACACGCTTTCGGTTATGTTTCCAAAGATATTTTGGGTCACTTTCGCCGCGGTCATAGCCACCCAGCTCTTGCTCTTCTACGTCTCTCCTCCTCGCAGGGGCCAGCCCCCGCTTAAGTGGTTGGCCGCCTTCGCGGCCCCCGTGGTCCTAGCGGGCTTTCTGACGCTTTTCCTCAGCGTCATGCTGAGGACGGGATGGAGGTTTGCTCCCCTTGCCCCCGCGTCATCATCGCTGACGCCCTTTCAGTTCTGGCTTGGTGCCGTATCTTTCTTGAACGCCAACGTGGCCTTCTGGGCCACGATGGTGAGGAGCATGCCCGACTTCACCAGGTTTGCCAAGTCGCAGAGGGCTCATGTGTGGGGTCAGCTTCCTATGCCATTTATGATGGCCGCCGTAGGGGCCCTCGGCATAATCACGTATGGGGGGACGAAGCTTCTGGGGCTAAACGCGGGAAGCGGCATAGCGGATCCGGTGCTTCTGGCAGCTGTTTACCTTCCTCGTTACGCGAGCTACTTCGTCCTCTTCTCGTTTATGCTTGCCACTTACGTAGTAAACGTCTACGCGAACTCCGTCGCGCCTGGGTACGACATAGCCAACACGTATTCTAAGCACCTGAGTTGGTTCAGGGGAATTGTAATAGGGGTTGCCATAAGTTCTCTTTTGGGCGCCTGGACCTTTTACTCGCAGGGTGCCTACACGTACATATATGACTGGCTGCTTGCCTACGGGGGAGTGCTGGGAGCGGTTGCCGGCGTTACCATATTTGACTACGCGGTTATACGCAGGTTCAGGTTTGAGGCCGTTGACGCTTACGTGAGCAGGGGTCGCTTCAGGTACTGGCACGGTATAAACCCCGCGGCGATCACGGCCTTCGTCGTCGCCGTGCTCGTGACCTATCTCTCACCGCTTGGTCTCCTCGTTAACCCCGTAACCGAGCTCCTCTACGCTGACTCGTGGATAACCGCGTTTCTGATCAGCGGCCTTCTTTACCTCCCGCTCATGAAGTACTGGGTTATCCCGAAATACCAACCTTTCCTCAAGGGAGGTCTGCTCAAGGGCTACATAGCTGACGACGTCAAGAGAGTGTTCGAGGGTTAAAGGTAACCGAGCTCTTTGGCCAATAGGGAGGCGACAACGGTTTTTCCGTCGAATACCTCTCCTCTCTTTATCTTTTCAAGAAGCTCTTCTCCTCTTACCTTCACCACGTTTATGACCTCGTCCTGATCCAGGTGCTGCGTCGCGGGCTTCTCGCTTACCCATGCCACGAAGAGCCTTATGATCTCGTCATCGTAGCCGGGCGTCGCGGCTATCTGCCCTATCTTTACGAGTTTATCGACGGAGTAGCCCGTTTCCTCTGCTAGCTCCCTTCTCGCGCATCCCTCATCGCTTTCACCCTCCTCCAGGGTGCCAGCTGGTATCTCGAGTATCCACGCGTTCAGGCTGTAGCGGAACTGCCTCTCCAGGATGACCTCTTTATCTTGAATGGGAAGTATCCCAACGGCCCCGCGGTGCCTTACTATGTCCACGCTTATCTGCCTGTCATCTTTTTGAAAGATTTCCCTGTAGAGGGCGAATGTCCTTGACTGATAGACTTTTTCCGAAGACAGCTTTATGGGCTGCATGAGACCAAGGGCCAGGACCCTTTACGCGTTGTTGCGCTTGGTGGTTAGATCCTATGCCGAACATGGTTGAACGCCTATCGCGACAACTAAACTAGCTTGGGAAAACCGTTGCACTGGCCCCTGTGAGCACACCACCCTCTGGAGATTCGATTATCACCCGCCCTATGAGTCCAGGGGATCTTGCCTCAACGCTAGGTATGGAACCCTCCGCATAGGCCACCGGGAACCAAAGTTCTCCATCATCTGATGCTTCAAGGGTGATTTTCAGCTGCGCATTTGATGCCACGCGGACGCGCACGTTTCCGATGGCCGGAAATGGGCCGCTGATTATCTTTGTCTCTTTTTTCAGCGGCCTGTTTGCTAGCACACCGCCTTCGTCTTCGAGCTTCAGGTGAAGTGGGGCGCCGCTTATGCCATCGGACACCCTAAGATCCCATGGGTTTAACCCTTCCCACGCGTAGTCTGCCTGATCCGCGCCATCTATGTCAAGCAGCACAGGCAACCTTCTCGATGGCATATCGCCGTTTAGCGCAAGGGAGTACTCAATTCCATCATAAACGGTACCCGTGGGGGCTCCGGCGGCCGACACGCACATTCCCCTTATCTTGCCATCTATGAACCACAGGGTGAAGTCCCTTCCCCTTGTTATCTTGTACCAATGCTTAACCTGCTGATGATCTGAGGGAAGGAAGCGCGTTAGGTCGATGGTAGCTTTTAATGAGGCCGCACCGCAGAAGCCCCTAAGGGAACCGTTGTGAGTCCAGTATCCGAAGTGGGATAGCCCTCCCGCGAACAGGTCGTCCAACTCGAAGCCAAACCAGAGTACGGGCCCCCTTTCCGCCTCGGGTAGCCTTGTCCTTAGCTCGAAAGTCCCGTAGTCAAATGCCCTCTTGCTCCTGAGGCTCGTGGTCAGCACTCCCTTTGGTTTCACGTAGTTTGAGTTTACGAAGTCCGTGTACTCATGCTCCGAGAAATCGTACTTCCAGAAGTCAGCCGGCTCGGCAGGAAGGAACTCCTCGCCGTCTTTGGTCTTCTTCCTGATCCAGCAGTAAAAGAGGTCACTTAGCTGACCCTTGAAAAGGGGTGAAGGCCTTAAGCACTCGTCCATAGGGTCTTGGCGCGTCAGTTGAAAAGGATGACTCGCTTTCGCAGCTGATCTGACCCTTCCTGATCCCCCTCCTCGCCAGGAACGGGACCGGCCTCGTCAGGACTTTCCGGCTTCCAGTCGGGACCGTTTACCGCCTGATTTATCTCGGGAGATAGGTAATGGTTCGTGATGACCACGGTGACCTTCTTCACGTCCTTGAGCGCAGACACCCTGTCCTTTACGTCTAGGGCAATGCTGTAGGCGTACTGCGCAGGGCAAAGAGGGGTTGTCATGTGCATCTTTATCTTGACGGCCCCATCATCGCTTAACTTTACCTCGTCAACGAGCTGCATTTCGGATATGGTTATTTGGGTTTCTGGATCGACGACGTCCTCGATGCTCTTCAGGATTTCGTCCTCTGTTACCATGAGTATGTCTGCTTTCCGTGTAAAAGGATAGTGATGGTGGCTTTCCTTGCGGTCGTCCGGCGTGATGGAAGGCCCTCCATTAAGCGGCCCGTAGGCTTATATGCTGGGGGTTTACTTCCTTGCATTCGGACGGGTATTAACTCATCCTAAATAGGGTGCGCTTCTACCGGTCCTTTGCAAAAAATAAATGTGGAGGTGAAATGAATGTCTTACAGGAGAAGTGGCGGCAGCTTTTTCGAGAAGCCCGTAGAGGAGGGAAAAGAGTACGACGTAGAGATAACCGACACTAGCAGGAGGGGCGAGGGTGTAGCGAAGATAGAGCGCTTCATCGTGTTCGTCCCAGGAACGAAACAGGGAGACAAGGTCAAGATAAAGGTAACCAGGGTCACTCCAAGATACGCTACCGCCGTCGTCGTTAATCCAAAGGGAAGCGATGAAGAGACCAAGGAGTGAGCGGCGTTCTGGCTAAGGGCAGGTAAAGCATACCTCACTCGATCGGTTGCCAGTGCCGGGGGCTGTTACACCTCATCGACGCGGATGCGCGATCGATCTAAAGTGTTTGGAAGCGCTCTACACAAGCTTATGTGAAATTTTTTATAATAAAAAAAGCTTTTCATGAAAAGCGACTTAAGGCGATGTATCGATGAAGACCGCAAAGGTTCTTAAAATGAGAACTTAATTTTCCATCTGCGCAAGCGATATCAGTTAAAACGGGTTTCAAGGCCTTGCCATGGTAGTGGAACAAAGCAAATCGTTGAACTGAGATTTTTCACATGGGTGCTGAATGTGATACGGAAAGGCCTTAACTTCAGTTTTGTGATGAGCATGATATAAGCGTTCTGCTCTGCCTGTTTCGCAGCACTTATGGACTTTGAATGCGCATCGGTTTTCGCGAGCAAGGCCACGATCAAAAACCCAAAATTCTTCAAGATCTTACGTTCCGGCCTGGAACGCGCGAGTAAACCGAAGGATAATTGTGGGTCGTTTGAAAACGCATTTTTAACTGCTTTGTTGAATAAATCCTAGGCCGTGCTTTTCCGCGTGCTTTCCCTTGCCTCGCCCTTTCGCGTCCTTGCCCCAGCGTAGCAGGCCATCTCGTCGTAAGCCCATGCCCTTTGCACTGCCTCTACGGTGAGCGTTTGCGGCTTCCTAGAGCTTGTGTCCTCACCGAACTTCCTCTTCATCGCCGAGAAAAAGCCCTCCACCGCCTAGCGCCTTCCGTATCCGGTTTGCTCCTTCCACCTCTTGTATCCCAGGGAATGGTACCTCCTTACCTCGTCCCTTCTCCTCTTAGAGCCGCGGGAACGGTAAGTGGTCGCGTTTGTTCTGATCTTCACGGCGCTCTCCGCGTCCCTTAAGGAAGAGAAGACGAGGTTTGCATCGTAAGCACCATCGCCGTAGAACTTTTTTACGCTCTTCCCCTTCTCCCTGACCTCGGCGACCATCGTCACGGCCGTCCTTGCTTCCGAATGGCCCCTTCCCTCGATGTAGGCGTCGGCGCTTAACAGCTTCCTGCGCTTGACGTCCACCGTGATTACCAGGAGGACGTGCTTCCTGCTCTTTCCCGGCCTTCCGTACCTGTAGGTCAAGTACTCGCCAGCGCTTCCCGTCTTGAGCCCGGTACCGTCTGCCGCTATTTCCAGTTCCTTGGCGCTTGGCAGCCTTATCTCTGGGACCATTCCGGATATCCTTCTCCAGGCAATCGTGCAATCGTCAGTCCTGAGGATCAAGTGAAAGGCCTTCAGGGCGCGAGCTATGCCTTAAAGGTTGCGATGGTCAATTCACCGATGCAATACCACCTGCCACTTAATCAAAGAATCCGGGAATAGGTAAGGCCTCCCTCTCTTTTTCCTGTTTGCTCTTCTCACTTCCTTCTTCCAGCGCTTGAAGGGCCTGATGTCCAGAAGGAGCTCGCCCGTTATTACCAGCTCCTCGTCCTAGGAACGCCAATGGCGTTTGGGGCTAGGCTTATTTCCCTTACCCGCTGCTATATCCCGGTGGTTAAAGCCGCTGGCTGGCATAACCTTGTGGATCTGACGCTGCTTATTCCATGTGCTGAAACTTCTCTCTAGAATTGTGCAACAACCCAGGACAGTTCTGCTTTGCTCAGTAAACAGTCCAAAAATTCCATTGAGAGAAAAGGGTTATGGGCCTTCTCAGTGGGCTGGCTGTAGACTGTCTGGCAGAAGTGTACCGTGGACTGGACTCTTCAATGGACTTGCAGTGGACTGGACTTTCTGGGCGAGTCCATTGAGGGAAAAGGGAGTCCAGTCCAGTAAGAGTGGACTCGGCGGGTGGAGTCCATTGAGGAGAGCGAAGTTTTTTGGTGTACCGTGGACTGAACTGTGCACTGTACTGGACTGAACTGTGCACTGTACTGGACTGAACTGTGCACTGTACTGGACTGAACT